>NZ_DASWNM010000076.1:0-107199 GCF_036399255.1 Longimicrobium sp. | reverse complement strand
GATCAGGGCACGGGACCAGCCCCGTCGTTCTGCTGGCGAGGTCCTTCGGTCGGCGCCAAGATGCAGTGTACAAGGAAGTTATGGGGTGGCGCCTCCCTCAGGAAGTCAATCGCGTGGGAGGTTGGGCAACACCCTCTGAGGTGGCCAGGCCCGAGTGCGCTTTCGGCGGTCGCGGGTGACTGGACACGCGCGGTGGATCGCGCCTGTATACAGGCATGCCTGCGTACAGGCATTCCTCCGTGATGGCGGAACCATGGAAGAAGAGCCACCTGCGCGGGACGTGCTTTCCTGGATGTCCCGGAGGTGGATGGGGCCTCCCGCACACGCCTCCGCGGGGGCTGTTTCGTGGAGCTCCACGCGTGCCGGCTGGGGCTGCGGGAGGCCGTTCGCGGGTCTGGTTGGACCTCCGGACTTCCGCCTTGTCGAACGGGGAGACTTGACCGCCATTTGCCGGGGCTTTACGCTGTGCTCCGCCGTGCGGGTTCGCGGCCGCGACTGAACGATAGAGAGAGACGAAAACGGGATGAGCGATTCACGGGTGGACCAGCGCTTCGACGAGCTGGTGTCGCAGGTGCACGACTGGGTGGAATCGGCGGTGGCGCTGGACGAGGGGCACTTTCCCAGCGAGCTGCTGAGCGACCTTCGTGACCTGGTGGAGGAGCTGAAGGCGTTCATGGACGACGAGGAAAGCTCTGCGTACAGCCGCGCCGACGTGCTGGAGATCTTCGTTACGCCCGAGATGGGCGAGGTGATGCACCGCTTTCCCAAGGTGCGCCGGCTGCTGGAGAGCGCCTGGGGCTCGTCGCTCATCGACCAGATCGAGGAAGAGTCCGCCGGCTTCGATCCCGAAGGCGACGACGACGACGACGACGATTGACCACTCCCGTCCCGGCGGCCGCACCCGGCGCCGGGCGGGTGGGCGGAACGCGCGTCCGCGCCGCGGGCGGGCCGCGCCGTGCTTTTTCGCCTGGGCGAAGATGCCCTCCGCATGGACGGCCGGCCGCGAAAAACCCCGCCCGCAGGCGGGGTTTTTCGCGTTCGGGGGAGCCCCTGGAAAGACGCGTGCTTTGATCACTTGGCCTGACCGCTTGCGTACGGGCCCGCAGGTGCGTACAATCCCGAGTGTCCACCCACCGAACCTAGACAAAGTGGCCGGGCCGCCTCGCCGGACGAGGCTTGGCGCCATGTGCCCATCGAGACGCTGCGTGCCTTCATGGGCCAGCTCGTACTTGACACGTCCTTACGCGACGTGGCGGCACGGGTGGGTCTTGGGCACGAAGCGATGCGCAAGTTCGTCAACGGCACCACCGAGCGTCCGCACCAGCGCAGTCTGCGGGCGATGGGGTTGCTGTACAACGAGCGGCAGGCGCTGCAGGCCCGCGAGCGCGGCACCATCCCCACGGCCGGCCAGCTGAAGCTGCTGCTGCCGCGCGGGCTGGACGAAGCCGGCGCCGAGGTGCGGGCCGTGTTCGACGCCATCCGCGGCACCCGCAAGGCCTCGCCGCTGGCGGACGACTTGGAGCAGTGGCTGCTGCGCCGCCTGCGCGAGGAGTACGCCGCCGAGCCGCAGTGGGGCCCCGCCCGCAAGCGCAGCCGCAAGTAGCCGCCGCCCCATCATCGTGACGACGAAGCCCGTCTCCCTCCGGAGGCGGGCTTCCTTGTTTTCGTGGCGATTCCTGCCGAGTACGGGCAATCGCCGTCACTCCGAGGGAATGCCGCCCACCCCGAGGCATCCGGAGGGCGCAGTACCTCCGTCGCCGACCGAGTCTGGCGCGAGAAGCCCCCGTTTCCGAAAGAGATTCTTCGGTCGGCGCACCGGCTGGCGTGCATCTGGAAAGGACCGGGGTGCGCCTCCCTCAGAATGACACCGTTGGCCGGATTGATCTGGACCGCTCTGCGGAATCGGCCCAACACCCGCTCACCCCTTCACCCCTTCACCCCTTCACCCTCCCCTGCCCACCCCCGCGGTCCGCGCCTTGCGCCATCACCCGCGCACCCCTGACCGCACTCCCGCTCGCGCCGATGATCCAGCTGCTGAACCGCACCGAAGCCCAGTCCGCCACGGCGGCGCCCCCGTCGTTTCCGCTACGCGTGGGCGGCATCGACGTGGGCTCCAACGCCATCCGCTTTCTGGCCGCCGAGTTCACCGCGCCCACGGAGTACCGCGTGCTGGCCGAGCGGCGCGAGCCGGTGCGCCTGGGGCACGAGGTGTTCCTGTCGGGCAAGCTGGCCCGCGGCGCCATGGAGGCGGCCGTGGAGGCCATCGGTGGCTTCCGGGTGCAGATGGAGGCGCTGGGGATTGCCCACTACCGCGCCGTGGCCACCAGCGCCACCCGCGAAAGCCGCAACGGCGAAGAGTTCGTGGACCGGGTGCGCCGCGAGACGGGGATCGAGCTGGAGGTGATCACCGGCAGCGAAGAGGCGCGCCTGGTGTACGAGGCCGTCAAGGCGCAGGTGCCGTTCGGCAAGAAGAAGTGGCTGCTGGTGGACCTGGGCGGCGGCAGCGTCGAGGTGTCGCTGGTGGACAACAGCGCCATCCTGTGGAGCGAGTCGCACACCATGGGCTCCGTGCGGCTGCTGGAGGAGCTGGCCGTCTCGGGCGAGGAGCCGGGCCGTTTCCAGCGGCTGCTGGAGGAGTACGCCGCCACGCTGCGCATTCCCGTCATCACCCAGCAGTGGAACCCGGCGGGGCTCATCGCCACCGGCGGCAACATCGAGGCGCTGGCGCGGCTGATGGGGGCCGAGCCGGGGCGCGGCAAGGCGGCGTCCATCCCCCTGGTGGAGCTGCGCCGGGTGATCGCGGTGCTGTCGCGCCTTTCGTACCGGCAGCGCGTGGAGCAGCTGGGGCTGCGCGAAGACCGGGCCGACGTCATCCTCCCCGCCGCCATGGTGTACGAGCGCGTGGCCTCGCTGGCGGGCGCCGAAGCGGTGCTGGTGCCGGCCGTGGGGCTCAAGGACGGCGTGCTGCTGGACCTGGTGGACGACCTGACCACGCACGAGGCGCACGAGGTACGCAAGGAAAAGCAGGCGATCGCGGGCGCGGTGGCGCTGGGCAGGCGCTACCTGTTCGAGGAGGCGCACGCCGCCCACGTGGCGCACCTGGCCGGCTCGCTGTTCGACCAGCTGCTCAAGGTGCACAAGCTCGACGCGGGAGACCGGCGCATCCTGCTGGCGGCGGCGGTGCTGCACGACGTGGGCATCTTCATCGGCCACAAGAAGCACCACAAGCACTCGCTGTACATCATCTCGCAGTCCGAGATCCCCGAGTTCACCCCGCGCGAGATCGCGGTGATCGCCAACGTGGCGCGCTACCACCGCAAGGGCGTGCCCGCGGTGCACCACGAGCAGTACACCGGCCTGGACTCGGAAGACCGCGACCGGGTGGTGAAGCTGGCCTCCATCCTTCGCATCGCCGACGCGCTGGACCGCGAGCACCTGCAGGCCGTGCGCGGGCTCAAGGCCAGCGTGGGCAAGGGCAGGCTCACGCTGGAGCTGGACGGCACCGGCGACCTTCTGCTGGAGCGCTGGGCCCTGCGCCGCAAGGCCGGCCTGTTCGCCGACACCTTCGGCCTTGAGGTAGAGGTCGCCGGGGATCGGGAGGGGTAGACGGCATCCGTCTCCCGGACGGATGCCGTGAGTGGCCGCAATGCGGCCGCACCGGACGCGCCAGCGTTGGCGCCTGTTCAAACGAATGCAATTCCAGCACTTGCGCGTCTCTGGGCCAGCCGCTACTCATCGACTCCGTCCAGCCGTACTCGCGTTTCCTTCCCAGCCCCACCACCCCATGACCATCGCCGAAATCGACGAGCTCGTCCTTGCGGGCGAGTCGGAAACGATCGAGTTCAAGCGTACGACGGGCCAGCGCTCCGAAGCGTCGCGGGCGGTCTGCGGGATGCTGAACGGAATCGGCGGCTTCGTCTTCTTCGGCGTGGAGGACGACGGACGGATCGTGGGGCAGGAGGTGACCGCAAAGACGATCGCCGACCTGGTTCACGAGCTGCGGCGCATCGATCCGCAGCCGGCGCTTACACCGGAGCGCGTGCCGCTGGAGAACGGCCGCGAGGTCCTGGTGGTCTCGGTGCCCGGCCGGACGGGCGGCGCCTTTACCTACGACGGCAGGCCGTACGTGCGTCAGGGGCCGGTGACGGCGGCCATGCCGCAGGAGCAGTACCGGCGCCTGCTGCTGGAAGGAGCGCATCCCGCGCACCGGTGGGAGATCCTTCCCGCGTCCGGCGTCACGCTGGACGACCTCGATCACGCGGAGATCGACCGGACGGTGGGCGAGGCCGTGCGCCGCCTTCGCCTGGACGATCCGGGGACCGGCGACCCCGAGCAGCTTCTGCGCGCAATGCAGCTCATCCGCAACGGCCAGCTGGTCAACGCGGCGGTCGTGCTGTTCTGCCGGCGGGAGCGCCTGGCCCAACTTTATCCGCAGTGCCTGCTGCGCCTGGCCCGCTTTCGCGGAACGGACAAGAGCGAGTTCATCGACAACCGGCAGGAGGTGGGCAACGCGTTCGACCTGATGATGCGCGCCCAGCGCTTTCTCCGCGACCATCTGCCCGTCGCGGGCCGGATCGTTCCATCGTTGTTCGAACGGGTCGACGATCCGCTCTACCCACCCGCGGCGCTGCGCGAGGCGCTGGCGAACGCCATCTGCCACCGCGACTACAGCATGCCGGGCGGTTCGGTGGGGATCGCCCTGTATGATGACCGCCTGGAGATCACGAGCACCGGTGCGCTGCCGTTCGGCCTTACGCCCGAGACCCTGCTCAAGCCGCACACGTCCCAACCATGGAACCCGCTGATCGCGAACGTCTTCTTCCGTCGCGGCGTCATCGAGCAGTGGGGGCGCGGGACGCTGAAGATGGTGGAGCTTACGGCGCGGGCCGGGCTGGCTGCGCCGGAGTTCGAGCAGCGCGGAGGCGAGGTGGTCGTGCGCTTCTGGCCCGTGCGCTACGTGGCGCCCACGCGGGTAATTCGCACGGTGAGCCCGCTGCAGCAGCAGATCCTGGAGGCGCTGTCGGTGATGGGGCCGGCTACGCTGGCCCAGGTGTCCGCCACGATCGGGGAGGAGGCGGCCATCCTGAGCGTGCGAGACAACCTGCAGGCGCTCCGGCGGCTGGACCTGGTGCAGGTGGCGGGCCGAGGCCGGGGCGCGCGCTGGAAGCTGGAATGAAGCGAATAGAAGTGGAATGGAAGTGAATTGAAGTGGAATGGAAGTGAATTGAAGTCGGATAGAAGTGAATGAAGTCCCATGAAAGTCAGTTGAAGTAAATTGAAGGGGCCATCCAGCAGAGATCACTTCCATTCCACTTCGATGCGCTTTCATCGAACTTCCATCTGCCTCGATGGCCATCATCCCTCGGCGGGCGGCAGGTAGTCGCGCCGGATGGCGGCGGCGATGTCGGGGGCGGCGTGGGGGCGGCCGATGCGGCGCGCCTCGCACGACAGGCGCTCCAGCAGCCCCGGCTCGGCGAACACGCGGTGAAAGGCGTCGCGCATCTCCGCCGGGGTGGCGGCGCACAGGCCGGCGCCCTCCTGCACCACGGCGCGCGTGTTCACCTCCTCCGCGCCGGGAATGGGGCGCGTGAGCAGCAGCGGGCGCCCCACCGCCAGCGACTCGCTCACCGTCAGCCCGCCGGGCTTTCCGGCCACCACGTCGGCCGCGGCCAGGAACCGCTCCATCCCCCGGACGGTGCCGTACACGTGCAGCCGCTCCGGCGGCACCCCCAGCGACGAAAGCCGCGCGCGCGCCGCCTCGTTGCGCGCGCAGACGGCCACGATCTGCACGGCGGGGTGCGTGGCCTGCAGCGCGGCCTCCGTCCCCTCGTCCACGCCCAGCCCCAGCCCGCCGCCCGTCACCAGCGCCACCGGGCGGTCCGGCGCCAGCCCCAGCTCCGCGCACGCCTGCTCGCGCGAGGGCGGCACCGAGAACGCCGGGCCGATGGGAATGCCCGTGACCGCGATGCGCGTGCGGCGCACCCGCCGGCGGCGCAGGTCGTTGGCCATGGTGTCGGTGGCCACGAAGTACTGCGCCACGCCGCGCTGCACCCAGAAGCGGTGCAGCCCGAAGTCGGTGATGGCCAGCGCCAGCGGAGGAAGGCCAAAGCGGCCGGCGGCGAGCTGCGCGGGAAGAAAGTGCGTGCACAGGCACACGCGCCACGGCCCGGACTGCAGCAGGCGGCGAAACTCGCGGAAGAGCGTGCGGTGCGCCACCGGGCCCCACCGCGCCCGGTTCTGCGCGTCGCCGTCGGTCACGCGGTAGATCTCCTTCCACAGCCGCGGCGCGCGGGCCACCATGGTCTCGAACAGCGAGCCGTAGAAGGCGCGCACCCACCGCGGGGCAATGGAGAGCAGCTCCACGTGCTCCACGTGCAGCCCGGGATCCTGCGCCGCGAACGCCTCGCGCACGGCCTCGGCGGCCCGGATGTGCCCGGTGCCGTTGGCGGCGGAGACGATCAGGACGGCCGGCCGGCTCATGGGAGCATTTTGCAGCTTGGGGCGCGCGTGGGGGCGGGGCCCGGCCTTCCCGGGAAACGTCTGGAACACGGGAAGAGCTTCCGTCCGTGCGGATGCCCGTCGCAAGGACCGTGCTTTGCGCCGGACGCGTTTACGCCGCCGCGCGCGTGTTGTGCCACGCCACCCGCCGCCATCCCGATGCAGGACGTCACCGGAGAGTTATCGTCACGTCCGGTAACCCCGCGGGGACCGCGGACGATGCGGATCCGGTGCGGGAAGTGGTGGTTTCGACCGGGGTTGGCGCATCACGAGCGCACCCGGTGTGTCGCGATCAGATGCCGATGCTATAACACTTGACGTCTGGAAACGTGGGATTTACTCTCCATGGCACGAGCGTGGGCCGGTGTCTCCGGCCCGTCCATCGTGCTCGGTCCCCCCACCTTCTGGAGGATGCATGGAAAACCCGTATTCGCCCACCACCGTACCGCTGGACGTGCTCGCCGCCGCCGCCGCCGCGGGCGTGAACCTGGCGCTCCAGGACCAGACGCAGGCCTACGCCGACATCGGTCCCACCATGGGCATGTTCCCCGTCGAGCCGTGAGCTCGGCGGTGGCGAACGGACAGGGTACGCCGTCCCGCGGCGACGCCGTGCCGTTCTGCCCGAGCGCACGGCCCACGCAGGACGGGGCGTTTGCCTTCGGCGTGGTGGGCGGTACGCTGGAAGAACGCCGCGTGGGCTACCTGGAGGGGCGCGTTCCGGTTACGGACGAGCTCCTGGCGATGGCCGGTCCCGTCATGCCCACGCAGGTGTTCCGGTTCGGGGCACCCTGCGCGGGCGGGGCCTGCACGCACTTCGACGGCGCAGACTGCAAGCTGGCCACCAAGCTGGTGCAGCTGATGCCGGCGGTCAGCAAGAACCTGCCGGCATGCCATCTTCGCCCGGACTGCCGCTGGTGGAAGCAGGAGGGCAAGGCGGCGTGCATGCGCTGCCCGGCCATCATGACGGACTGCTACACCCCCAGCGACGCGCAGCGCCTGGTGGCGAACCCCGCCACCCCGGTGCCGGCGCGGGTCTGAGGATCGGCTGCAGCCTCGTGGGATCGATCGAGCGCCCGGAAGCCACACGGCTTCCGGGCGCTCGTTTTTCGATGAGGTGATACCAGTTCCGGCAAAACGAATGATCAGGCAGGCTCTTGCTTCCGCTGCATGAGATCACGTCTGTTGCGGATCGGATGAGAGTGGGCTTGAGAATCAGCCTGGCCGCGTTGACTTCCGTGAGGGAGGCGCCGCGCCTGACCGGCTGCTACGAAGAAACCTGTCCTCTTGTCTTCTCCGTGTCCCCGGTGTGACGCCGATCCGGGAAAACAACACCTTCATGCGTACAGAGGAACAGAGTCAGACAGAGGAACCAAGATAATATCTGGCTCGCTTTCTCTGTCTGACTCTGTATCCTCTGTACGATTTATTCTTTTTCAGGATCTGGTCTGAGAATGAGACGGCCTGTGGGGAATGCACAATCGGGCTGAGAATCTGGCATGAGCCTGAGACCTTCAGCACCCGGCACCGGCCTTGCCACCCCGCCGGCCCATGAAGATCAAGCTGCGGCACGCGCTGGCCTCCCTGCGCTCCACCTACTGGTTCATCCCCGCGCTGATGGCGGGGGCGGCGGGGATCCTGGGACTGGTTTCGGTGCAGGTGGACCGCTACCTGGCGCACCGGTACGTGGACGAGCTGTCGTGGGTCTACTCCGGCGGCGCGGAGGGGGCGCGGGCGGTGCTGGGCGTGGTGGCGGGATCGGTGATGAGCACGGCGGGCGTCACCTTCTCCATCACCATCGCCGCGCTGTCGCTGGCGTCCACGCAGCTGGGGCCGCGGCTGCTGCACACCTTCATGCGCGACGTGGCCAACCAGGTGGTGCTGGGTACCTTCATCGCCACCTTCGTGTTCTGTCTGCTGGTCCTGCGCACCATCCAGGGCGAAGACGACGGCGGCCGCTTCGTCCCCGCGCTGTCGGTGACGGCGGGGGTGGGGCTGGGGCTGGCCAGCCTGGGCGTGCTGATCTTCTTCATCCATCACGTCGCCGTCTCCATCCAGGCGCCCAACGTGGTCGCCGGCGTGGGACGCGAGCTGGCGCGGCAGGTGGAGCGCGCCTTTCCGACGCCGGAGCGCGTGGAGGCTTCACCGCCGGCCGCCACGCTGCCGCCCGACTTCGACGCGCGGGCGGCGCTGGTGGGCAGCGCGAAGGACGGCTACGTGCAGGTGCTGGACGAGGACGCGCTGGTGAAGATCGCGGCGCGGACGGGGACCACCCTGGTGGTGGAGCTGAGGCCGGGGCAGTTCGCGGCCGAGGGCGCGGCGCTGGTACGTGCCTGGCCGCCCGAGGCCATGAGCCCCGACCTGGCCCGCGACATCCGCCGGCGCTTCGTGGTGGGAACGCAGCGCACGGCGGAGCAGGACGTGGAGTTCGCCGTGGACCAGCTGGCCGAGGTGGCGGTGCGGGCGCTGTCGCCCGCCATCAACGATCCGTTCACCGCCATCGCGTGCCTGGACTGGCTGGGCGCGGGGCTGTGCCGGGCTGCGCGGGGGCGCACGGCGCGCACACAGCTGGCGGACGAGGGCGGTACGGTGCGGGTGATCTACCGCAACGGCTACACATTCGCGGGGCTCATCGACGCCGCGTTCAACCAGATTCGCCAGTTCGGCGCGCGCAGCCCGGCGGTGATGCTGCGGATGCTGGAAACCCTCGAAGCCGTGGTACGCTGCACCGGCGGCGACCGCGACGAGATCCAGACCCTGCTGCAGCACGCGCGGATGGTGCACCGCGCCGCGCTCGAAGCCACCCCCGAGCCCCGCGACCGCGCCGACCTGGACCGGCGCTTCACCGAGGTGCTGCGTATCTGCGGCGCGCACGACGCGGGCGATGCGACTCCTGAGACGGCTTGAAAAGATTTGTCTCACGCAGAGGCCGCAGAGGAAGCGGAGCAAACCACCTCTGCGGCCTCTGGGTGGGACCGTTCTTCTGGCGGAACGGGATTACACCCGCTCCACGCCCGCCGTCCCCATCCGGCGCAGGATCTCGCCCTTGAGCGCCGCGAAGTCGCCGTCGGAAAGCACGGGCTGCAGGCCGGCGGTCGACAGGGGCTCGTCCAGCTCTACCCACGAGACGCATCCCTCGTAGCGCAGCGTGTCCGGACGCGCCACCGGCTCCGGCAGGCGGTAGGCGCGCACGATGAGCGCGTGCACGAAGGGCTTGCCCGCGTAGTTGAAGCGGTAGTGCGCGGCGGGGGGCGCCAGCGGGTGCATCCCCTCCAGCGCGTCCAGCACGTCGGTGTTCGTGATGCGGAAGAGGTCGTCGACCACCGCGTAGACGCGAAAGGGGACGGTGCCGGCCGGCGGCGGGGTGAGCCGGTCCATCAGCGGATGCAGCGGCTCCGCCAGGTCCGCCGCGTTCTGGTGCCATCCGGTGGGAAAGATCCAGAACTCGCGGTGCTCTACGCCAAAGCCGCCCCGCCGCTCGTGGATGCCGCCCTTGCGGATGAGCAGCGCGATCTGCCCCGCGGCCAGCGCCTCTTCGGTGACCGCCCACTCCTTGAGGGCCACCGGGCTGCCTTCCCTCATGCCGCTCCTTCGAACGGCAGGCCCACCACGCGCGCCGCGGGCCCGTCCGCCGCGCCCACCCGCACCTCCGCGCCCGGCTGCATCTCGCGCCGTACGTAGCCCATCGCCACCGTCTGCCCCAGCCGGGGCGAGAACGCCGCGCTGGTCGTCCAGCCCACCTCCTTGCCCGTCTCGGGGTTCACCAGCGGGGCGCGGACGGCGGGCGCGGGCGCGTCGCCCAGCAGCAGGCCGCGCAGGTGCCGGTTCACGTGGCCGCGGTGGGCAATGCGGATGATGACCTCCTGTCCCGTGTAGCACCCCTTGTGAAACGAGATGGCCCGCTCCATCAGCCCGGACGACTCGTACGCCTCGGTGGGGATGGTCTCCTCGGTCAGCTCCAGCCCGTAGCGGGGGCGCCCCGCCTCGATGCGCAGCGTCTCCAGCGCGCCGAAGCCCACCGGCCGCGCGTCCGCCGCGCGCAGCGCCGTCCACAGCGCCGCCGCGCGGTCCGCGGGGACGAAGACGTCGAACCCCTCCTCGCCGCCGGCCTCGCGCGTGGCCGCCACCAGCAGCCGCGCGCCGGCGTACTCCGGCTCCACGAACGCGTCCTCCGCCAGCGCGGGGATCTCCGCGTCCAGCACCCGCGCAAGCAGCGCCCGCGCACCGGGCCCGTAGACGCCCAGCTCCGCCACCACGTCCGTGGCGTCGGCCCAGCGGGCGAACATCGGCGGCACCATCTTCTTCAGGTGCTCGCGCGTGCCCTCGCGCGCCTCTCGGGCAATGCTCACCAGCACCTCGCCGTCCGCGCGGCGAAACACGCGCACGTCGGCGATCATCCGGCCCTTGGCGGTGAGCATGGCCGCGTAGACGCCGCGCCCCGCCTCCGCTTTCAGCAGGTCGTTGCTGATCAGCCCGTGCATCATCCGCGCGGGGTCCTTGCCCCACAGCCGGAACCGCGCGCGGTCGTCGCGCACCGCGACGCCGGCCGACGCGCGGACCGCGCGGTACTCCGCCGCTCCGTCGCCAAAGTGGCGCGCCACCGGGTGCCCCGCCACGTCGCCAAAGGCCGCGCCGGCCTGTTCCAGAAGTGGCCGCGGCGCGGAGTGCGCCGGGGCGGCCGTCGTCGTGTCCGTCATCGTCATCTCTCCTCCTGGTGCCGCACGCCGCCGTGCGACGAAGGGCCGCCGCGGGGAAGCTCCCGGGGCGGCCCGTAGGTTCAGGTCCGTGGACGCGCGGCGGGGTCAGCCGCCCGCGCCCTGCCGGCACAGCTCGCGAAGGCGCTCGTCCGCGCCCTCCAGCTCGGTGACCAGCCGGCGCACCTCGGCGGTGGAGGCCGCGTTGGGCAGGTCCACCTTGATCTCCGCGCCTTCGCCGCGGGGAAGGTACACCACCGTCACCTTCCATCCCTCCACGCCGGTGGCCTTTCGCGCCACCAGGTCCACGCTGTATTCCGTGCCGTCGCACTCCAGCCGGTTCGCCAGCCGGTGCTCCTTCCACGAGGAGCTGCGGGATAGTGCCATGTGCCTCTTGAAGATCGGCCGCCGGTCCGTTCACTGCCTGCCATTCGTGCGCGGAAAGGTAGCGCATCCGCCCGGCGCGGGCCAGCATGTGCTGTCCCGTTCCAGCGTTCTGGTGCGAGCAGGGAAAGATGCTTCTCACGCAGGGGGAGCAGAGGGAGCCGATCTTCTCTGCTTTCTCTCCTTCCTGTGCGTGAGACAATCCTTGGGTTCCTCGTCGATGTCGTTGCAGGGGCGGCAGATCATGAGTCGGCGGGGGATGAGCACCCGATCCATCGCCGCGGCACGGTGACCGGTCAGGCGAAGCGGAGGGTCGGCGGAGGGGTGGGATGCGGCAGGGGGCCATCCGCGTTTTTCGCGGGAGGCACCCATGCCGCCGGAGCGCCCCGGGAGCCAGCCGTCACCGATATCCGCCGCGCGGTCTCGTGGACTTTCGGACGCGCACGAAAGGTGGAGCGGCGTCCCGGTCCCGCGGACGCACCGGCGCTCCCTTCCGGCTCGACGGCGGAGGCAGGGCTCAGAGGGTGTTGCCAAACCTCTCGCCGTGATTGACTTCCTGAGGGAGGCGTCGCCCCGTAACTCGCTTGTACGCTGCAACTTGACGCCGACCGAAGGACCTCGGCGGCAGAACGGCGGGGCTGGTCCCGTGCCCTGATCTGGCCCCTGCGCCACCGAGACGAGGTCCTTCGGTCGCGCGCAATCTGTAGTGTGATTTCTGGTTAGACGTGATGCGCTCCCTCAGGAAGTCACCCCTTCGTTGTGGATGTGAGGTTTAGCAACACCCTCTCAGGAAGTCAGCGCTTCTTTATGATTTCAGGGGTTTAGCAACACCCTCTCAGGGAAAAGACGCGCGGCAGGTGGAGGCGTCCGCCGGCCGCGGCGCGTAGGCGGCGGGAAAGGTGTCTGTGGACGAGTCCGCGATACTCACCGTTGCGGGAGCTTGCGACGGCACGACGGCAGGCCCTGCCGCACGACGGACCCGCAACGGTTGCCTGCGATCGATCTGCGATGAACCCATCTTTCTCGAACGCAAAGCGGGGGCGGCCAGACCAGGCCGCCCCCGCTTTCACGTCCGTCAGGATCCGCCCCGCGTCAGTTGGTCGCGGTGGAGAGGTTGGTGCCGTACTTCTCGTTGATCCGCAGGGCGAAGCGCCCGGCCAGCACGCGGTGCGCCTCGGTGGACGGATGCACGCCGTCGAACGACATCAGCGAGCCGAAGAAGTTGGGCGCCGCCGTGGGGCCCGTGACGGGGCACGACGTAACGATCGCCGCCTGGACCGCCGCCGGCGTGGTGGCCCCGGGCAGGTCCTGGCACTTGCGCAGCCGCTGGTGCAGCCTGAAGGCCGTGCCGCCGATCGTGACCGTCGTCTCCTCCTGCAGGAACGGAAGCAGGATGAGGTTGGGATCCACGTACAGCCAGCCGTTGGCGTTGGCCGCCGCCTCGATGGCGTTGTTGAACTGCGCCACCCGCTGCGACACGATCACCTGCTCCTGCGTGTCCAGCAGGTAGGCGCCGCGGCGCGGGTCGGCCGCCGGGTACGCGTTGGGGTCGCAGTTGATCTCGGGGAAGTTCGCGTCGCCCAGGATCTGGAACGAGACGAAGTTGGCCGCCAGCGGGTTGGGCTGGCCCAGCGCCGTGACGGGCGAGCAGTTGGCGTTTACCGGCTTGCCCTGGAAGCGCCCCGTGGCCGCGTCGCGCGCCAGGAAGAAGTACGCGCCGGGCTGGATGATGGGAGCGCCCTGGATGGCGTTCACCACGCCCACCAGCATCGCGCCCTGCGGGGCCGCCACCTTGATGGAGTCGACCACCGCGCTGAGCCGCGCCTGGAAGGCGGACAGCGGCGTCAGCGAGCTGTCGGCGCCGGCGGCGCGCGGGCCCAGAATGCCGCCCACCGTGGCCTCGAGCGCGTCGTTGTTGCCGATCCACACCGAGACGAAGGTGGGGCGCGCCTCGATCATGGCGCGCACCTGCGTGCGGTTGCCCACCAGCAGCGTGTGCAGCGAGCCCAGGCTTCCCGTGGGGAACTGCAGCAGGTCGCGGATGCGGGCGCCCGGAACCGCCAGGTTGTTGACGATGCGCGGGTTGTTGGTGCGCACGCAGCTGTCCGCCGTGCCCACGCGCCCCGTGGTGCCCAGCGGCGCCAGGAACGGGCGCGGGCACCCCGGCATGGAGATGCGCGGGTAGTTGAACTGCCCGCCCGCGCGCTGCGCCAGCAGCACCGGGTAGGCGCGCTGCTGCAGGCTGTCGTTGATCCCCGCCGACTGGAAGCCGGCGGTGATGGAGTTGCCCAGCGAGACGTAGCGGTTGAACAGGTCTCCGCCGTTGGGGGTCGTGGTGGGCCCGATGACCTCGTCGCCGTCGCCCACGCAGGCGCCGAGCAGCACCACGGACGCCAGCGCGGCGGCCCGCAGCACGCTTCCCAGCGATCTCTTCTTCATGCGTTGGTTCTCCTTGTGCATTTCCGTTCAGAGCCGTCGGGAAGAGTTACTGCCGCATGCCGCCGAAGCGGTACGCCAGCGTGAAGTTGAACACCATGCCGGTGGCTTCGTAGATGCCCGCGCGCGGCCCGCCGGGGACCACCGCGCCGGCGCGGTCCGGCTGGTTGATGTACTGGAACCCGAAGTCCGTCGACAGCGCGTGGCTCAGGCGGTAGCCCAGCCCCAGCGTGTAGTAGTTGCGCTCGCCCTCGGGGAGGAACGGCGTGGCGCGGGGCGAGGCGGCCTCGTTGTAGCGGAAGCCGGCGCGCAGGGCCAGCGCCTCGGTGGCCGAGAAGTCGGCGGCGAACCGGAAGGTGTTGGTGCTGCTGTAGCCCAGCTCCAGCGTCTCGGGGTCCTCGTTCTCGAACTCCACCGGAAAGGCGTCGAAGCTGGACCAGTAGGTGCGCTGGTAGTCCAGCAGCAGCGCCAGCCGGTCGGTGGCGCGGTAGCCCAGCCCCACCACCAGCTGGGCGGGAAACTCGATGGTGGTCGAGACGCCCTGGTCTTCGGGGAGCCCCGCGCCGATCAGCGCGTCGATCCCCGTGTTGCCGGTGTTCACCTGCACGAACGCCGCGTCGCCGTCGATGTCGACCTCGGCGCTGCCCAGGTAGCGCACGCCCAGCGAGGTGCGCGGGTCCAGCTGCAGGATGCCGCCCACGTGGTAGGTGAGGCCCGTGCCGTCGCCCTTCAGCGTCACGTCGGCCACCTCGGCGTTGCCCAGGCCCAGCGCGGCCGGGCCGAACTGGCGGCGGTGCACCTCGATGCTGCCCATCACGTAGTCCACGCCCACGCCCAGCGACAGCCGGTTGGGGATGAGCTGGTACGCCACGGTGGGCTGGATGTACAGGCCGCGCAGCTGGTTGTCGTAGCCCGTGAAGCGGCCCTCGAAGTTCTGCTCGCCGCAGTCGGGGTTGTCGGCCGCGCACACCGGCCACTCCAGCCCCAGCCCGTACGGCGCCAGCGCGCCGATGCCCACGGCCAGCCGCGGGTTCACGCGGAAGTTGACGTAGCCCTGCGGAACCGGGATGGTCTCGGCCTCGCGGTCGATGACCGAGATGCCGTCCACCGGCTCCATCCCCGCGTCGTAGCGAAAGGTGCTGCCGGCGCGCACCAGCGCCACGCCCGCGCTCACCACGCTGGGGCTGTTGGCCAGCCCGGCGGGGCTGAAGTACACGGCCGAGCCGTCGTCGCACGGCATCGCCACGCCGGCGCCCACCCGGCCCGCCATGCACGCGCTCTGCTGGTCCACGCTGGATCCCTGCGCGTGCAGCGGCGTGCCCGCGGCGGCGCACGCAACGGCGGCGGCGCCGGCGATTGCCAGACTTCGTCTCATGCGAGTCTCCTTTGGAGGTGTGCTTCCGGGCATGGGCCCGGCGGATGGTGTATGGTGGCGGAACCGGCGTGATTTCGGAACGCAAGCGGGCGTGGTACGCTCCCGCGAACGGGGAGGATACAGTGCGCGGCGTGCACCGTCAAGCTGAAAACCCTTGCGCCGCAAAGCAAAAAGCACTGAGCCCGGCTCAGCCGCCGCCCCGCCCCAGCAGGGCCACGGCCAGCGTGCCCAGCGCGTTCGCCACCGCCACCGTGTTGGCCGCGATGAAGATGCGGTTGCGCAGGCGCACGCTGTACACCAGGAACAGGGTGCTGGCCACGGACTGCAGCCCGAAGAACAGCGGGTCCACGCCTCCCGGCCCGTCGATCAGCGCCCGCACGAAGGTGTAGGTGAGCGATCCGGCCAGCGCGAAGCACGCCGCCCACCCCACCATCTTTACCCACCGCTGGTCCGACGCGCGCCGCTGTGGAGGCATCTGCCCGACTGGTCCTTCTGGAGATGGATGTTTCCGGAGCGGGGGCGGGATGCAGGGCGCGGGCCGCTGGGTTTGTTTCGTGGGGGCGGAGGGGGAGGGTGGGACGGTGAACGGGTGAGCGGGGGATCAGCTCGGTCACGCGGTGTCGTTCTCCCTCCCCCACGCAGTTTGTGGGGGAGGGCGGGGAGGGGGGCGCCGGCGGACGCAGCTCGATCCCCATCGACCCGCCTCGCATAGTCCCCCATCCCCACCGCACCGCAGAGGGTGTTGCTAAACCTCAAATCCATAACGAAGCGGTGACTTCCTGAGGGAGCGCATAACGTGTAACCAGAAGTCACACTACAGGTTGCGCGCGACCGAAGGACCTCGTCTCGGTGGCGCAGGGGCCAGATCAGGGCACGGGACCAGCCCGGTCGTTCTGCTGGCGAGGTCCTTCGGTCGGCGCCAAGGTGCAGTGTACAAGCGAGTTACGGGGCGGCGCCTCCCTCAGGAAGTCAATCACGCTGGGAGGTTTGGCAACACACTCTCAGGGCACGTAGCTGACCGACAGGTACGCGGTCACGTCGTTCTCGTAGCCGGCGTCCAGACCGTAGGCCAGGCCGGCCAGCATGCGGATGGCGGGGCTGCCGGCGGCGCGAAAGGCGGGGACGGTGGTCAGCAGCTCCACGCCGGCCACGCGCAGCCAGCGGTCGTACGACGGGTCCGTGGTGCCGCCCCAGAAATAGGGCGTCAGGAATCCCACGCTGGTGCTCACGCGGTACGTCAGCAGGTCGGGGCCCTCCAGCGCGCCCCAGCGCAGCGCCGGCATCGCCACCCGCTGGCCCAGCACGCCCTCGTCCACCAGCAGCGGCGCCGGCCCGCCGACGGTCCACTGCTCCCACACCGGCGCGGCGGTGCTCACGCGCCCCAGCGTGGCCTCGGCGCGCAGGCCCAGGCCGCCCCACCCGGCGCCGAACGCGGTGGTCACCATCCCCCGCCCCCAGCGCTCGCCCACCGTCTCCCCCGCGGCGCCGGAGAGGGTGAGCACGCCGGCGGAGTACGCGGCGCCCACCCGCCGCCCGTCCGTGGCGTAGTACCGCCCGAAGCCGAATACGCGGCTTCCGTCTTCCCCCTCCCCCATGTCCAGCCGGCCGGCGGACGCGCCCAGCCGCCACTCCTGCACCCGCCGCCCCGCGCTCCACTGGTTGCGCGCCGTCAGCGCGGCGCCGGCGTAGCGCGCGTCCCGCCCCGTCAGGTCGTACGCGGCCAGGCGCGAAGGCTCATGCGCAAGATAGAACGCCTCGGCCGCGAGGGCCGGGCGCATGCCGCGCCACACGGCGGCCAGCGATCCGCCCCGCTCCAGCCCCGGGTCGCCCCACGCGCCCTGCGCCGCCACCGCCAATCGGCCGACCGGATCGGCGTTGTAGACGATGAAGCCGGCCGAGCCGCCGTCCGCGTAGGCGGCGCCCAGCGGCAGCACGCGCGTCCAGCGCGGGCCCAGGCCGTAGGCGCGCGACGCGGGGACGGGACCGCGGGGAAAGGTGTCGGGCGCGGCGGCGGCCACGCGCGGCGCGGCGGGCGCCAGCGCGGCCGGCAGCGCGGCAAAGGGGCCGGGGCGGGCGCTGTCGGGGTGAATGCGGTGCAGGCTCTGCCCGCCGGCGTGCAGGGAAAGGAAGTAGACCTCCCCCGTCCGCCGGTCCACCTCCGGCGCCGTGGCGGCGCCGGTGACGCGGGTGAGGGGAGTGGCTTCGCCCGTCCGCACGTCCACGCGCGCCAGGTTGGCGATTCCGCCCGCCTCGGAAACGGCGACCAGCCCCTGCCCATCCGCCGTGAACACGGGGTCGAAGGCGCTTCCCCGCGCGTCGTCGTGCACCACGCGCGGCGGGCCGCCGGCCGTATCCACCACCACCAGCTTCCACCGTCCGCCCTCCTGCATGGCCGCCGCGACGGTGCTTCCGTCGGGCGAAAAGCGGGGGCGGTCGTAGACCACGTCCACGCCGCCGGGCGCCAGCGGGGTGAGGGCGCCGTCGCGCAGGCTCACCATCACCAGCCCGCAAAAGCCGTCGCGGCACTGCACGGCCACGGCGCGGCGGCCGTCGGGTGCGGGGTCGGCGGCGCGGATGGAGGCGCCGCGCGTGACCCGGCGGATGGTGTTGCGGCGCCAGTTCCACACGAACAGGTCCGGCCGCGTAGCCCCGCCGCCGATGGGCGCCGAGCGCACCACCAGCAGCTCGTCGCCGCCGGGGAGAAAGCGCGCGCCCTCGTACGGCAGCCCGTCCGCCGGGCGCAGGGTGGCGAGCGCGGCGCGGGGGCGGGGACGCACGGGGACGGGCGGAACGTCTTCCGGGTCGCGCTCCAGCAGCCGGCGGCGCTCGGCCTCCTCCGCGCTGTCCGCCGCAGGCGCTTCCGTGCGCCAGACGACGATGCGGCTGAAGGCGGCGCTCGGGCCGCGCAGCGTCACCGCCAGGTGCTGCCCGTCCGGCGAGACGGCGGGGTCGCCGGTGCCCCACGTCAGCCGCTGCACCGTGTCGCCCACCACCAGCCCCGCCTCCGCCAGCCGGCGGCGGGCCTCCAGCGCGTGTGCGGTCACGTCCACGGTGAAAAAGCCGTACATCTCCTGCGGGGTGCCGCCGTAGACGCCGGCGAACGCCTGGTCGAACGAGCGCCCCTGCCGCGCGCTCATCCGCCGCCACAGCTGCGTCAGGCTCTCGTCGCCGCGGCGCTCGGCCAGCCACTCCAGGAACGCGGAGCCCGCCAGGTACGCCATCCCGCCGGCCTGGTACGATCCGGACTCGGCGCTCATCTGGGCGTACGAGGGAAGGCGGCCTTCGATGGCCCACTGCCGCAGCACCGCCGCGCGCGCCACGCCGTGCGGGCGGCCGCTGCCGGTAAGCCGGCCCTCGACGTACGTGGCGTATCCCTCCTTTACCCACCGCGGCGCACCCGTCAGCGGTCCCACGCCTCGCGGGTCGATGATGGACATGAAGCGCGTGAACGGGTTGCGGCTGGGGCGGCTGAGGTGGGCGATGTGGGCGAACTCGTGCACCAGCAGCTGCTCCACGAACGAGCGCGTGTGTCCCAGCACCGAGCGGGCCTCGGGCGGGGTGGGGTAGAGCAGGATGTAGGGCGTGCGCAGAAACGAGTACGCGCTGCCGTTCGCCTCGCCGGCGGGGTTGTCGACCACCACGGTGACCCGCCGCTCCGGCGCGCTCCCCACGCTGGCGGCGACCACGGGCTGGATTCCCTCCAGCCGCGACACCACGTCGCGCGTCCACGCCTCCAGCTCGGTGGGATAGTGGACGTCGAAGTGCTCGGTGCGGATGCTGCGCCACTCCAGCCACGGCCGGGTGGACTGCGCGTGCAGCGGCGAAACGAGCGCGAGGGCGGCCAGCGCCGCGGTCAGGAGAAGGCGACGGATCATTGGATTCGGTGATGAATGCGCGGGACGGTCGGGCTGCCGCGGATTACCCGGACGGCGGGCGATGGGTTTCAATGCGACCCCGCAGGCGCCCCCTCCGGGCTCGCATTACTCGCCCACCTCCCCCAAAACTGCTGGGGGAGGTTGGGGGTGGGGCCGGGATCGCGGATCGACGAAGAACATCCAGCTGGCGCCGACGGGGTGCCCCTCCCCCGGCCCCTCCCCGCTCGTTCCTCGCGGAGAGGGGAGAATTCGATCCCGGTCCAATCAGTATCATGCTGGCCGCTACCCACAAACCCGCTACGCCGCAGGCACGTGCCCACACGACAGAGCCGCCAGCCCGCAAAGGCGGACTTCGTGTGGCTGTTGCAGCGAATTCATTCGCCATTGCGGAGCCGGCCGGGTCAGGGGTTCGGCGACGGGCATCCAACTGGCGCCTGACGGGCCCCCCTCTCCCCCTCCGCGCCGGAGAAAGGGAGAATTCGTTACTATCTGGACACGATGTGCCCGCCCCTCACCGGAACCCGTCCGCGCAGGCGGACATCGCGTTTTCCCAGCCGCGAATTCATTCGCCGGGCTGGGGGCGTGCGCCGGACCGTCGCCTCGCATCGTCATCTCGCCTCCATCATCCCCACGACGACCATCACGCCAACGCGAGGATGGCGGCGTGGACGCCCTGGACCACCTGCGCCATGCGGTCGTAATCCAGCGTGTCGGCGGTGTCGCGGGCGGTGTGGTAGTGCGGATTGCGGTAGAACGCGGTGTCGGTGATCATCACGGCGGGGTAGCCGGCATCCCAGTAGTTCATGTGGTCCGAGAAGTCGACGCCGGGCACCCAGCGCGGGGCGTTGATGGAGTGCACCCCCAGCGGCGAGGCGCCCTTCATCGCCCGCTTGATGCGCCGCACCATCAGCGCCTGCCCCATCTTTCCGACCACCGCGATGAAGTTGCCGCGCGACGGGTAGAACGGGCGCAGCGCGGCCAGCGGAAGCTGCTGGCTGTTGGGCGCGTCGGTAAAGTAGCCGATCATCTCCAGCGACATCATCACCCGCACGCGCACGCCCTGCCGCTTGAGCGAGGCGGCGTGCACGGCGCTGCCCATCAGCGGCGTGCGGTAGAACGGCGGCTCCTCCAGCGGATACGCGACCAGTTCCACGCGGATGGCCGGCGGATCGGCGCCCAGCAGGCGTGCCAGCTCCAGCAGCCCCGCCACGCCGCTGGCGTTGTCGTCGGCCGCCGGGTACGGCCCCGCCGCGTCGTAGTGCGCGCCGATGACGATGCGCTCGCGCGTCTCCGGCCCGAACGCCGCGATCACGTTGCGGTACGTACTGCGCCCCGCCTCGAACGGCTGCTCCGCCACCGTGCCGCCCGCCTGGGCGAGCTCCTGGCGGATGTACGCGGCGGTGCGGTCCAGGTTGGCGGGGTTGGCGAAGTCGCGCGGCACGAAGTCGTCCGCGAGCATGCGGACGTGCGCCTCCAGCCGCTCGGGCGAGACCGCGGGTGGTTGTGCCTTCAACGGATCGTCTCCAGGCCAGGGCTGCACCAGGTACGCCAGCGGCGCGCAGATGAAGAGCAGCGCCGCGCCGAAGACCGTAATCGTCCGCCTGCGCATCGGTTATCCGGCTCCGCAGGTAGAGCGAGGGAGTATGCCGCTGGTACAGCGCGAAGTCCGCCTGCGCATCGATTCACCGGTTCCCGGCCGGGGGCGAATGAATTCGCGGCTGGGAAAACGCGATGTCCGCCTGCGCGGACGGTGCCGCGGCATCGTCAAACATGCTGCCGGTCCCGACGATGCCGAAGCGAGATCCTTCGATCGCGCGCCGGGTGTGGGGTTCGCCGGGTTACGCGCGGCGCTCCGTGGACAGACAAACCCGTTGCCACCCCGAATCTGTCATTCCGAGGGAGCGCACACCCGGCACCTTGCCCGATCACAGAAGCCCGTGCGCGACCGAGGAATCTACTTTCCGCCTCCTCGTGGCCTGCCGCGATGCCCCCACACTGGCCCTGTCCGGCTGTTTCGCCACCGCGGCAATGGCGCGGGCTGTCGCGTCCGGCATCGCGCGTGCCGACAGTAGATTCCTCGGCCCTGCAACCTGCGGAGTGATCGTCCGTTTGCGGCGTGGCCGGGCCTCGGAATGACATCCCTGTTGTTATCCAGCAGGGTGCGCGCAGCGCGCTGGACTCAGGAAGACACGCGCTTGCTGCTTCCTCCGCTGTTGAAGCCCCGCGCAGTTTGCGGGGCTTTCCGCTGTCGTTGCGGCGAGTTCACTCGCTCTCCGCAGGGCGGCCTCCGCCTCACCCCGCGACCACGTGCGGCTGCAGCTGGGCCAGCACGCCGGCGGTGTCGTCGGCGACGATGAGGACCAGGTCGCCGTCCTGCATCAGCTCCAGCGCGCGGTCCACCGCCTCCGGCTCCGACAGCACGGTCTCCCACTCGTCCGGCGTGCGGCCGCCCGCCTCCACCCCCTCCCCGATCAGGCGCGCCACGCCGCCGGGCTCGCGGCCGCGCAGGTAGTCGGGGTGCTCCTTGGCGATCACGTAGTCGAACCCCGCCGCCGCGCGCCCCAGCTCGCGCAGGTCCTCGTCGCGCCGGTCGCCGGGCATGGTCACCACGCCGATGCTGCGGCGCGCCTTCATCCCCCGCGCCAGCTCCGCCAGCGCCTGCACAGCCGCCGGGTTGTGCGCGTAGTCCACGATGATGCGTCCGCGCGCCGTCCGCAGCACGTTCATCCGCCCGGGCGTGGTGGCGCCGGAAGGGAGGAACGTCGCCAGCCCGTCGCGGATCTCGTCGATCCCCAGCCCCTGCGCGTGCGCCGCCGCCACGGCCGCCATCACGTTCTGCACCTGGAAGCGCGCGGCGCCCCCCAGCGTCAGCGGCACGTCGTCGGACCACGCCACGTTCACCCGCTCCGCGCCGACGCGGATGACGATGGTCTCGCGGCCGCCCTCGTCCTCCTCCACCGTCACCGCCGTGCCGCCGGCGGCCAGGTGCTCCGCCACATGCGGATTTCCCGCCTCGCCCAGGAGGGAAAAGAGGACGATCTCGCCCGCCGTGCGGTCGCGCATGGCCAGGACCAGCAGGTCGTCGGCGTTGAGGACGGCGTGGCCGCCGGGCTTTACCGTGGCGGGGATGAGCCCCTTGACCTCCGCCAGCTGCTCCACGGTGTCGATGCCGCGCATTCCCAGGTGGTCGGGGCTCACGTTCATCACCACGCCCACGTCGCAGGCGTCGTAGCCCAGCCCCGACTTCAGGATCCCGCCGCGCGCCGTCTCCAGCACCGCGACCTCCACCCGCGGGTCGCTCAGCACCATGGACGCGGCGAAGGGGCCGGTCAGGTCGCCCTCCATCAGCAGGTGCTCCTGGAAGTAGACACCGTCGGTGGTGGTGAACCCCACCACGTCTCCCGCGTGGCGAAAGAGGTGGGCGATCAGCCGCGTCGTCGTCGTCTTTCCGTTGGTCCCGGTGATGGCGATGATGGGGATCTCCCACTCGCTCTCCGGTGGATACAGCATGTCGATCACCGCGCCGGCCACGTCGCGCGGGGTGCCGACGTCGGGATCCGTGTGCATGCGGATGCCGGGGGATGCGTTCACCTCGATGATCGCGGCGCCGTTCTCGTCGAAGGGGACCCCGATGTCCGTCGTCAGCACGTCCACCCCGGCGATGTCGAGCCCCACGGAGGCCACGGCGAACTCGCAGAGCGCCACGTTGCGGGGGTGGATCTCGTCCGTGCGGTCGATGGAGGTGCCGCCCGTGGAGATGTTGGCGGTCACGCGCAGGTAGACCGTCTCCCCCGCGGCGGGAACGGAGTCGAGCGTGAGGCCGGTGCGGGCCAGGAACTGCTCGCTGGCGTCGTCCAGGGGCACGGGGACCAGCGTGTGGGCCGGATGGGTGACGTCCCGCTTGGGGTCGCGGTTGATCTCCTCGGCAAGCTGGCGGATGGTGCGCGTTCCATCCCCCACCACGTGCGCGGGCACCCGCTCCGACACCGCCACCACGCGGCCGTTGACCACCGTTACCCGGTGGTCGCGCCCGGCCACGAAGCGCTCCACGATCACGGTGGGATGCTCGGCCACGGCGGCGGGCCAGGCGGCGCGCACCTCGTCCATGCTGTTCAGCGGGCCCGAGATGCCGCGCCCGTCGTTGGCGTCCAGCGGCTTGATCAGCACGGGAAACCCCAGCCGGTCCGCCTCGTCCAGCGCATCCTCCAGCGTTTCCGCCACACCGCCCTTCGGAACCGCGAGCCCCACGCGGTCCAGCAGCCGCTTGGTGCGCGCCTTGTCGGAGGTGATGTCGGTGGAGATGACGCTGGTAAAGTCCGTCATCGTGCTGTCCAGCCGGCGCAGGTTGCGGCCCAGCCCCAGCTGCACCACGTGGTCGCCGGGGATGCGCCGCACCGGGATGCCGCGCCGCCGCGCCGCCTCGATCAGCACCATGGTCGTGGGCCCGGGTCGCGCCTCCACGTAAATCTTTCGCAGCGCGTCCACCGCCCGCTCCGTGCGCGGATCGTCGCCGCGCAGGCAGGCGCGGACCAGCGCCTCGGCCTCGTACACGGCCTCGACCCCCAGCGCCTCCTCGTCGTAGCGCATCAGCAGCAGCGGCGGCTCGTTGCCCGTCTGCACCACGCGGCCGGAGGAGACCGGCGAGCCCGCCATCCGCTGCAGCGCCACCGCCGCGTGCAGGATGGCATCCGCCCACGTCGCGCCTTCGAACGGCTCGCCGGGGAGCGCTGAGGCCAGGCGGCCGGCGAACCCCTCGGCGTCCGCGGGCGTATGGCCGGCCAGCCGCCCCACCTCCACGTCCGCGGCGATGACGGGCTCGGCACTCCACAGGCTGCGGCCCCGCAGGGCACGCGCGGCGCGGACGCGCAGGTCGGCGGCGAGCTGCGCGGGAGAATCAGTGGACGACACGGTGGATTCAGCCATGGATCTGTGGGAGGCGGGGATCAAGCCTGGCCGGCGGTTTTCGAGCTTGCCCGCAGGAGCAACTTCCGGGCGACCCCATCGACAGGGACCACTCGTCCACCCTCATCCGGTGCGAGGAGGGTGGATCGGTCGCGGATGATCGGGGTCTGGCGGGTCAGCGATGCGCGTCGCCGTGCGGGGGCGCGGGCGCGTCGTCGCGGGGAGCGGGCGCGGCCTGGAGGGCCGGCCGCTCGCGGGGCGCGCAGTCGATGCGCCGCGCGAAACGGCGCTCTCCGGACCCGGCGGCGCCATCGGCGCGGGGCGCGGCGTGGATTCGCGGATCGTTGCTGTTCATGGTGACCGCACCCCTCTTGAATGGTCGAGCGAGCCGTATGCTGGGGGATCGCGCACGCCCCATGCCGCGCATGGAACAGGGGTGCGCCGTATCCCCCTTTCTAAGTATGGGGTTGACAATCACTTATGATGGGGGTAGATTGACTGCATCTCGACATGACAGAGAGATTTCTGTTTGAGCCGATAGTTTTGAAGCCGGGGACTGATCCTGCGGGGGACGTGGAGTCTTGACTGACACCGCGGAAGCCGTGGGGATGTCACCCACCGATACCCACGTATCTGGCTTCGAACACAGCTCTCTGTTGTGTCCTGGTCGCGGGGTGGAGCAGCCTGGTAGCTCGTCGGGCTCATAACCCGAAGGTCGCGGGTTCGAATCCCGCCCCCGCTATGTGATTGGAAGCGCCTCCGTACCGTTCATCCGGTGCGGAGGCGCTTTCGCGTACATCCAAACGCATCACGCGGAGGACGCGGGGGAAGGGAGGCCGGACGCCAATCCGCTCACCGCGATTGACTTCCTGAGGGAGGCGCCGCTCCGCTATCTGCTGGTACGAAAAAGCCATGGCGCCGACCGAAGGACCTCGCCGGCGCAACCGGGGGGCTGGTCCCGCGGCATGGAGCCGGCCCCGCCTTGCCGGAGAGGAGGTCCTTTGGTCGCGCGCGATCTGTTGAGTGGCCTCTGGCTACACGTGGTCCGCTCCCTCAGGATGCCACGCTCGGTGTGAGTTCCAGAGTGTGTTTAGAATCCGACGCTGCGCATCCAGGCAGATCTACCAGCGCTGTCATTCCGAGGCCCGGCCACGCCGTAGCCTGCTTTCACACCAGGGGTTGCAGGGCCGAGGAATCTGCTGTCGGATTGCTGGAGGGCAGACGCGGTAGCCCGTGCCTGCTTTGCGGCTATGACAGGGGCGGACAGGGCCGGTGCCGGAGCGGTGCGGCAGGGCACCAGCAGCAGACAGTAGATTTCTCAGTCGGCGCACAGGATTTCGTGCCAGCCGATGGTGCGGTGTGGCGCCTCCTTCGAAATGACAGACCGGCGCGAGCGCAGGGACTCGCAGAGGTTTGGCACGTCGCCCGCGCGGCCGGCTACTTGCGCGGATCGCGCTCGCGGTTGTTTTGTTGTCGTCATGTACATTCGCACACTCGTCCTGGCCGCGCTGCTCGCCGCGCCGGCGGCCTGCCAGCCCGGCATGCCCGCGCCCATGGAAGACCGGATGGACGGCGCGCGGCAGATGATCGTCTCGACCACTGCGGAGTGGGACGCGGTGGACGCCACGCTGCAGCGCTACGAGCGCGCCGCGCCCGGCCAGCCCTGGACGGCGGTGGGCGCGCCGATCCCGGCGGCGGTGGGGCGCACGGGATTGGCGTGGGGCACCGGCATCCATCCCGGTCCCGCCATCGAGGGGCCCACGAAGCGCGAGGGGGATGGCAAGGCGCCGGCCGGCGTCTACCGGCTGAGCTCCGCGTTCGGCTACGCGCCGGCGGCCGAGGCGGGGTGGATCCGCATGCCGTACATGCAGTCGGACGCGGCGATCGAGTGCGTGGACGATTCGCGGTCGCGCTTCTACAACCGGCGCGTGGACCGCGACACCATCCCGCAGCCCGACTGGACCAGCCACGAAGAGATGCGCCGCACCGACGAGTTGTACCGCTGGGGCGTGTGGGTGGACCACAACAGCGACCCGCCGCGGCCCATGGGCGGCTCGTGCATCTTTCTTCACGTGTGGGCCGGCCCCGGCGTGGCCACCAGCGGCTGCACTTCCATGGCGGAGAGCAATTTGCGCGAGGTGCTGGCGTGGCTCGACCCGCGCGCCCGGCCCGTGCTGGTGCAGCTTCCGGCGGCGGCGTACGCCGGCCTGCGGGGTGCGTGGGGGCTGCCCTGAGCGGCGTGCCCAGCGCTTTTCCGCCTTCGCGTGTCTGGTAGGATGGAATGACCGAAGACGTGGCCCTGCTCGTGGAACGCACGCTGGCGGGCGACCCCGGGGCCGCCGACCGGCTGGTGCGGCTGCACATGGGCGCCGCGTACGCCGTGGCACTGGCCGTGACCCGCAATCCCCACGAAGCCGAGGACGTGGCGCAGGACGCGCTGGTGCTGGCGCTGGAGCGCCTGGCCGAGTGCCGCGAGCCCCGCAAGTTCGGCGCGTGGCTGGTGCGCATCGTCCGCAACCGCGCCTTCAACCACCGCCGCTACCTGGGCATCCGCGCCGCCGAGCCGCTGGAGAACGTCGACGCCGCGCCCTCCGGCGCCAGCCCCCTGGACGACACCGAGCGCGCCGAGCTGCGCGACCACCTGAACGACGCCGTGGGCGAGCTGCCGCAGACCCAGCGCGAGGTGCTGCTGCTGCACGACCTGGAAGGGTGGAAGCACCGCGAGATCGGCGAAAGCCTGGGAATGCCCGAAGGAACCGTACGCTATCACCTGTTCAACGCCCGTCGCGCGGTGCGCGGCCGCCTGCGGGCGCTGGTGGGCGAGGAGGACTGAAATGATGGAACCCGATCCGATCGACCTGCGCCCTCTGGGGCTCAACGACCTGCGCCGCGAGCGCATGGTGCGCGCCGTGCTGGCGCGCGCGCAGGCCGGCGCCGTGCGCACCCCGCTGGGCGTGCTGGCGGGCTGGGCGCGCCCCACGCTGGCCGCCGCGGCCGTGGTCACCGCGATCTCGCTGGGCACGCTGGCGTGGCCCGACGCGCCCGCGCCCTCGGCGCCGCTGACCATCGCCGACGGGCTGCGGCTCCCCGAGCCCGCCGCCGACTGGATTGCCGAAGACCGTTCGCCCACCGAGGCGGACCTGCTGGAATCGTGGGACCCCTGATGGAGCTGGTGATGATCCACATCCACACCGGCCGCGGAGGCCGTCCATGAACGCACTGAACCCCCGCCGCATGCGCCTGGCCGGTATGGCCATGCTGGCCGTGACCTTCGTGGTGGGCATGCTGGCGGGCACCGCCTTTGGCCGCGTGCTCAAGGCCGACGAGCCGGCGCCCGGCTCTCCCGCGTCGGCCGAGTGCCGCACGGAACGCGGGCCGCACCACATCTTCGACGAGCTGGACCTGTCGCCCGACCAGCGCACGCGCATCGACGGCATCATGGCGCGGCGGCGCATCCTCACCGACTCGCTGTGGCAGCGCGACGGCGCCCGCATCCGCGCCGCGGTCGACAGCACGCGCGCCGAGATCCGCGCGGTGCTGACCCCGGCGCAGGCGGTGGAGTACGACCAGCTGCGGCAGAAGCACGAGGAAAAGAAGCGGCGCGAGCGGGCCGCGCGCGACAGCGCCGGCCGCTGAGGGGCGCCGGCGGGATCAGCCACCGCGAACGGGAGGGGATGGGATGGAGCGCACGTTCTTCATGGCTCGCTTCGAGGGCGTGACCCTGTTGCTGCTGCGCGTGATGGCCGGGCTGATGTTCATGCAGCACGGCGCGCAGAAGCTGTTCGGCCAGCTGGGCGGCTGGCGCGGCGAGCCGGGGAACACGGCACCGCTGATGTCGCAGGCGGGGCTGGCGGGGGTGCTCGAGGTGTTCGGCGGCCTGCTGATCGTCCTGGGGCTGTTCACGCGGCCGGTGGCGTTCCTGCTGTCGGGGATGATGGCGGTGGCGTACTTCCAGGCGCACGCGCCGGAGAGCTTCTGGCCCATCCTGAACGGCGGCGAGCTGGCGGCGCTGTACTGCTTCGTCTTCCTGTTCTTTTCCGCCCGCGGCGCCGGCCCCTACAGCATCGACGCCCGCCTGGAAAAGCGCCGCAACGCCCCGACGATGGACTTTGCGCGGTAACCTGCGCACCGGAGCTTGAACGTCACACCCTCTCCCGCGGATGCGCGGGGGAGGGTGTTTTCGTGGCGGTCGGCACGAGACATGGGTGAGCCCCTGGCTGCCCCGTGAGCCTGGCCGCAAGGGCGAATGAATTCGCTGCAACGACTACACGAAGGCCGCCTTCGCGGACTGCAGGGTTCGGGGTGCCGACGGCGGTAGTGCACGACTCGGGCTTGGCCAGCGAGCCCCGCCACGTGCACGGGGCTCGGATCTTACCCCGGACTTTCCAGTCCCCGCAGGGGGGACTTCGTGTGCTTGTTGCAGCGAATTCATTCGCCCTTGCCGGACTGGACAATCGGCTCCGCCGCGACCACCGCGGGATATCCGTTCACGCGGGTGATGAACACGTACAGCGGGCCCGCCCGCCCCATCCAGCTGAACCAGCGCGGCGCCCGGTACGTGTGCGTGTATGCGCCGGTCTCGCGGTCATAGATGTCGATCAGCCGCCCGGCGTCGCTCGTCCTTCCCGAGAAGCCCACGGCGATCCCCTCCTCGCCCACGCCGACTCCCTGGGATGCGTGCGACCCCTCCGGCACCGTCTCCTGCCGGCGGCCGGCGCGCGGATCGCCCGTGCGTTCGGTGGACGGCACGTCGAACCACTCCACGTAGTCGTGCGCCGCAAGCTTGCCCTCACGAAAAGTGGCGAAGCCCCGGCCCTTGCTCATGGCGTAGACGCACCCGCCGTCGCCGTCCCGCTCCAGGTCGCCCTGCGTAGAGAGCGAGCCGGCATCAGCAAGGTCCGGCCATGGAAGCTCGTACCGCTGGAGAACCTTTCCGTCTGGAGAGACGCGCACCAGCGGATGTTCCGTGACCAGCGGGGCGACCAGCACGCTGCCGCCGTCCAGTGCGCACAGGCCGTTCGGGTATCCCACCATCTGAAGGGGGACGTGGCGGATAAAGGTGCCGGCGGGCGTCAGCACGGCCACCCGCCCGTTCCCCTGGTCCATCACCCGCACGTTCCCGTCCTTGTCCATGGAGAGCGCGGTGGGGCTACGCAGTTCCCGCGGGCCGCCGCCTTCGCCACCCGCCTTCCAGAGCACGGCGCCATCACTCGCTCGCAGCGCCACCACCCGGTGCATCTGTGGCTCCAGGACGTACACCCGCTCGGCGTCGCCCACCGCCGCAACGGGAATCAGCACCGTCGTGTCGCCTTCCTCCCCGCCGGCGATCCACCGCTCTCGCCACGTCACCTCCACCAGCTTGCGGCTGAGTTCAGGACGTTTTTCTGCTCCGGTGTTCCCGCTCTCCGTCCCGCACCCGGCGGCGAATGCGAGGAGGAGCACGCCAAGTCCGCGTACGATCCCCCGCATACGTCAGCGGGTCTGCGGAAGTGAAGCGGCCAGCCCGTCCGCGGCACGCTCGAACGCTTCCATCTCGGATGAGCGAAATCACAAGAAGAAGGCCTCACACAGAGTCAACAGAGTTAGCAGAGTGCCAGTCCTCTGCTAACTCTGCTGACTCTGTGTGAGGAACAATCGTCAGCCGTAGCGGCGAACCATCCGTGCGCAGAAGTCCACGAACTCGGCGGGGTCGCGGGGGGGGCTGGTGTAGTGCGGCACCACGCCCTTGTGCTCGGGGGTAAAGCAGAACGTCACCGTCACCTCGAACTCCTCCAGCGCCGCCATCTGCCGGTCGAACCAGGCCAGCGACCCGTCGCGGTGGTCGTCGCTCCAGCTGAGCCCCGTCCGCAGCTTCTTTACCCCCAGCTCCCGCAGCCAGCGCACGGCGTCGTCCAGCCGGTGGTCCTCGTAATGGAACCACTGGCAGATGCCCAGCTCGCCGCCCATGGCCGCAAAGTCGCGCATGGCCGGCTTGGGCGTGCCGTCTTCGCGCACCAGGCCCATGTGAAAGTGGCGAAAGTACGACGAGCCCTCGCGCTGCTTGTGGCGCGTGGTGGCCTCCCACTGCTGCGGCAGGTCGAACAGGCTGTACCAGTGAATGCGCTCCGCCTTCCCGCGCAGCACGTCGGCCGTGCGCCGCAGCCCCTCGGCCTGCACCGCGTCGCCGGCAAAGGTGCTGATCCCCACCTCCGTCACCCACACCGGCCGGTCGGTCACCGCCCGCACGCTGGCCAGCTTGTCGGGCCAGTCCTCGATGCTCCACAGGTTCCAGTCCAGCGGAAAGCCGTGGACCGCCACCACGTCCATCTGCTCCAGCACCCCCAGCCCCGCCATGTGCGCCAGAAAGCGCGGGTCGATGGGCGACACGCCGCCCAGCACGCGCTTGACCGACGCGTTCTCGGCCCGCACCGCCTCGCCCGTGGCGCGGGCCATCGCCGCAAAGGTGTGCCAGCCCTGATCGATGCCGAAGTCCCAGTGCGACGTGTTGTTGGGCTCGTTCCAGACCATCACCGCTTCGATCACCGGCCGCCGCCTCCCCGGGAGGGGTACACCGCGCGCGGCTCACCGTCCGTGATGCGCCCGCGGCGGCAGAGGTAGACCTCCTGCTCGGCGTGCTTCACGATCTCGAACCCCGCGCTGCGCAGCATGGCCTCGGTCCCCGCCGCGTTGGGCACCCACCAGTTCGTGGGATCGTTGCAGTAGCGGTGCTCGATGAAGGCCATCTTCGGATAGCCGGGGCTGTCGAAGTGGTCCTGCTGCCAGAAATCGTAGTCCGCCTGCACCGGGTCCACCTGCGTGGAGCCCCGCTGCATGGACTGAAAGAGCATCAGGTCGCCCACCACGTGCTCGTGCAGCAGGTCCAGCGCGAGCAGCGGGTGCCGCAGGTGGTACAGCACGCCCATGAAGATGACGAAGTCGAACTTCTCGCCCAGGTCCGCCACGTCGTAGACGGACATCTTGCGGAACTCGATGTCCATGCCGTTCACCTCGGCGGCGAAGCGGGCCTGGTTCAGGTACAGGTCTTCGCTGTCGATGCCCACCACCCGCTCCGCGCCGCGCCGCTTCATCTCCATGCTGTAGAAGCCGGCGTTGCAGCCGATGTCCAGCACGGACTTGCCCGTCAGGTCCTCGGGCACCGCGTGGGCAAAGTTCACCCACTTGATGGACGGATAGTCGCCCAGAAAGTGGTCGGGCGCCGTGCGCACGCCGCCCAGGTCCAGGTTGTGGAACCAGGGGCCCAGCTCGCGCACCCTGCGTTCGATGTCCGCCGGGGCGGAAAGGGGCGAGATCAACGTCATGTCTCCGATGGAAAGTTGTGTGTCGAGCGGACAGTGCCGGGGGTGCCGAGTATCAAGTGCCTAGTGCCTAGTGCCTAGTGCCTAGTTGGAAGCACCCCGATACTTCATCACTCGGTACTAGGTACTAGGTACTCGCTACCGGGCTCTCCCTGTCCGCCAGCACCGAAATCGCCTCGCGGTAGCCGTGCAGCGTGCCCACGTCCACGTACGCCTCGCCCGCGCGCACGCCGCGCGCCTGGCCGCCGCGCGCCAGCCACGCGTTCACCAGCGTGCCGATGTACTCGTCCTGCTTGCCGCGCTCCAGCCACAACTCGTGCAGCTCGCCCAGCGTCCACCCGGGAAGCTTGAAGGCGCCCCACACCCAGTGCGTGGCCGCGCCCGGCTGCTTTACCTGGATCTCGCGCACGCACCCCTCGTCGTCCGTCACCACCGCGTCGAAGAACTCGGGGCGGTCCACGGGAAAGAGGAGGAAGCTGAGGATGCCGTCCGGCAGCGCGCACAGCCCGTCGTCCGGAAACCACACCGTGTCGGGCAGCCCCACCAGCACGTCTTCCGCCGGGGGGATGAGGGGCAGGACACGGAAGATGGAATCGCACAGCCCCGCCGGCTTGGGCTGGACGGCGTAGCAGACGTGCGCCGCGCCGAATCCCCCGCCGTAGTACTGCACGATGTCGTGCTTTCCGGGGGAGATGACGAAGCAGATCTTGTCCGCGCCGGCACGGATCATCCGCTCCACCAGGTACTCGCTGACGGCCTTGGGACGCTCCACGCCGTCGTCGTCCATGCGGCTGCCCACGGGGAGCAGCTCCTTGCTGAACGCCAGCGGCTGAATGCGGCTTCCCGCGCCCGCCGCCGGGACGATTCCCCACATCCGCTCAGCCCTCCGCCACGGTTGCCTGCCCCCACTCCACCGCCTCGTCGGCCAGCTCCGCCGCGCCGAACGCCGCGTCCAGCAGCCCCTCCAGCTCCGCCGCGCGGCGGGCCGAGGTGTGCTCGTCCAGCGTCCGCTCGCGCGCCCGCCGGGCCAGCGCGCCGCGCTCGGCGTCGGGCATCCGCATGGCCTGCACCACGTCGTCCGTGTCGCGGGCGATGACGATCTCCTCGCCGGGGCGAAAGAAGGCGTCCAATCCCTCCCACGCGTCGCTGATCACCGGGCACCCGCACGCCGCCGCCTCGAACAGACGGCCGCTGGGGCACCACCCCATCCGCGCCATCGCCGCGCGGGTCACGTTCAGCGTGAACCGCGACGCGCTGAAGAAGGCGGGGTGCCGCTCCGGCGGCAGGTGCTTGGCGAACCAGATGTTGTTTGCCCAGGGAAACTCCTGCGGATACTGCGCCCCGCCGATCAGAAAGCGCTGCTCCGGAAGCCGGCGCGCGGCCTGGATGAACAGCCGCTCCAGCGCCGCCTGCCGGTCCTCGGCGTACGTGCCCAGGTACGACAGGTCCGCGCGAAAGTCCTCCACCGCCTGCACGGGGCGATGGACGTCGGGGTCCACGTGGCCGTACAGCGGCGCCACCCGCCGCGCGCCCAGCCGGGTCCGCAGCTGCCGCAGCGCATCCCCGCCCGTGTACGACAGGACGAGGTCGAAGTCCGCCAGCCCGCGCGGGCCCACGTACGCCACGTCCTTTCCGCTCTGCAGCGCGTCGAGCGTGACCGGCGTGTCCAGGTCGTAGAACACGCGCACCGCCGCGCTGGACTGCAGCACCAGCTCCGTGGCCGCGACCGCGTCCGCCTGGTACGAGGTGACCATGGCCGCGTCCGCGTCGGCCAGGTGGGCACGGGCCAGCGGCAGGTTCTCCGTCCAGTCGGGATAAAGGACCAACGTGCCGTCCGCCAGCGCGTGCAGGTCGCGGTTCATGGCGTAGTAGGGCACGTCGCGCTCGAAGAACACCACGTCGTGTCCCCGCGCGGCAAGCGCCTTCAGCAGCCCGCGCCAGAGCGTGGCGTGGCCGTTTCCCCACGACGAGCTGACCGTCAGCCCGAAGATGACCAGCTTCATGCGGTGCGAACCAGGTGGGCGGGAGGACTGCGCTTTTCGCGCGGCAACTCTCGCAAGGAGCGCACCGCAAGTGCGTACAGTGCACGATCATCATCTACAAGGCTTTGCAAGATGATGCGCGGGCTTTCGTTGCGGATTCAGGCCATGAAAAAGAAGGTTGGGGTACAGAGAAACAGAGTCAGACAGAGGACAGGCTTTCCTCTGTCTGACTCTGTTCCTCTGTACCCCAATGTCGTTGCCGGGCTTTTGGGGCGGGGCTACTCCTCGTCCTCGCCCAGGAACATGCGGCGGTAGCTGTCGTAGCGGCCAAAGTGGATCTCGCCCGACTCGGCCGCGGCGTGGACCGCGCAGCCGGGCTCGTGCGTGTGCGTGCAGGTGGGATAGCGGCAGCCGCCCAGCAGCGGCTCGAACTCGGGAAAGTAGAACTGCAGCTGGTCGCGCTCCACCTGCCACAGCCCCAGCTCGCGCAACCCGGGCGTATCCGCCACCCATCCCCCGCACTCCAGGGGAATCAGCTGCGCCGTGACCGTGGTGTGGCGTCCCTTGTTCACCGCCTCGCTGATGGCCGACACGCGAAGCCCCAGCCCCGGCTGCACCGCGTTCAGCAGGCTGCTCTTCCCCACGCCCGACGGCCCCATCAGCGCCGAGAGCCGCCCGCAGAGCGCGTCGCGCAGCGCGTCCACCCCCAGGTTCTGCTTGGCGGAGGTGTAGACCACCGGGTACCCGGCCCGCTCGTACGGGGCAAAGATGGCGCGGGCGGTGTCCATCCCCGCCCGGTCGGTCTTGTTGACGATGATGAGCGGCGCGATGTCGCTGTCGGCCGCGATCACCAGGAAGCGGTCCAGCATCCGCAGGTGGGGATCGGGGTGCGCCGCCGCGAAGACGATGAGCACCTGGTCCACGTTGGCCACGATGGCCTTGGGGCGCGGCGCCTTCCCCGGCGCGCGGCGGGCCAGCACCGTCGTGCGGTCGTGCACCTTTACGATGGCCCACACCGTGTCCTCGCCGGCGCGCTCCTCGTCCACGTCCACGCGGTCGCCCACCACCACCTTGGCGCCCGTGCGCTCGTCGCGCTTGATGCGGCCGCGCAGCACGGCCTCGACCACGCCTTCGGGCGTCTGCACCTCGTACACGCCGCCCAGCCCCTGCAGCACCGTCCCGCTCAGCATGGATCCATCGTCTGGAACAAAGGATTGTGCGTTGATCGGAAGGCCGGCCCGGCCGGAAAGCAGGACGGCACCCCTCCCGAGGGAGAGGTGCCGTCGATGCAGTACGAACGGACGGAGCCGGACATCAGGCGAAGCTGGCCAGCGCCTCGCCCATCTCGCCCTCGCGCAGCCGCTTGAGCGCGCGGTCGCGAAGCTGGCGAATGCGCTCGCGGGTCACGCCGAGGATGTCGCCGATCTCCTCGAGCGTGTGCTCACGCCCGCCCTCGAGCCCAAAGTACAGCTTGAGCACCTTGGCGTCGCGCGGCTGCAGCGTGCCCAGCGCCTTGTCGATGCGCTCGGAGAGCAGCCGCTCCTCGACCTCGTCCTCCGTCTCGATGGCGCTGTCGGCCACGAAGCGGTCCATCAGCTGGCTGTCGTCGCTGTCGCCGATGGGCGCGTCCAGGCGAATCTCGGCGGCGTTCAGCGTCTGCAGGCTCTCGACGATGTCGACCGACAGGCCGGTGGCCTCGCTGAGCTCCTGCGGGCTGGGGTCGCGGCGAAGCTCCTGCTTGAGCCGCTCGCGCTCGCGAAAGATCTTGGCTAGGTCGCTGGCGCGGTTCAGCGGCACGCGCACGCTGCGCCCCTGGTTGGCCAGGGCGCTCAGGATGGCCTGCCGGATCCACCAGACGGCGTAGGAGATGAACTTTACCCCCTGGTCCGGATCGAACTTACGCGCGGCCGTCACCAGGCCCACGTTGCCTTCCTGGATGAGGTCGGCCAGCGAGACGCCGCGGTTCTGGTACTTCTTGGCGACCGAGATCACGAAGCGAAGGTTGGCGCGCACCAGCTCGGCCACGGCGATCTCGTCGCCGGCCTGCGCGCGCTTGCCCAGCTCGATCTCCTGCGGGCCGGTCAGCAGCGAGTGCGTGCTGACCTCCTTGAGGTACTGGTCCAGGCTGGACTGGTCTTCGGCCGCCACGGCAAAGCCCGACTCCAGGCTGGGCGCCGCCCGCTTCCGCTTCCGCGCCGGCTTTCGCGTGGTCGTTGCCATGTCCTTGTCTTTCGTGCTCATCAGCCGCTTTCGGGGCGCCCCCGTGAGGAAGCGCGAACCGGATCAATTCTGCAAAAGGTCTGCCGGGGGGAAACAAAGCCGCCCGGCGCTCTGGGGCGTCGGGCGGCGGCTGGCGCGCGTGCACCTGCGTGCTACGCGCTCTCCGAACCGCCTCTTCCGGCGCCTGCCGCCCCCATGCGTACGCAAAGCCGTGCCCGGATGATTCCGGGCAGCTCTTTGCATCCTTGGCGCGGGGCGAACGTCATCGTGGGTAAAACGAGCCAGTAAAGTGATCTGTGACCGGCCGCGGGGCGGCATCGGGGCGCACAAGGTACGTCGCGGTTTCACGGGCGTCAACGGTCTCGTTGCGCACCTTCAGAATGCTTCCCGCAAGACGGGCACTGCTTCGTACGCGCGGGAGCGCGCAAGGTTCCGCTCATCCGCCCTCCCGGCGACAAGCCTCACACAGAGACGCAGAGACGCGGAGATACGCGTCGGCCGCCCCCTCTCCGCGCCTCCGCGTCACTGCGCGAGAGGGTGTTGCCAAACCTCCCAGCGTGATTGACTTCCTGAGGGAGGCGCCGCCCTGTAACTCGCTTGTACACTGCACCTTGGCGCCGACCGAAGGACCTCGCCAGCAGGACGACGAGGCTGGTTCCGTGCCCTGATCTGGCCCCTGCGCCACCGAGACGAGGTCCTTCGGTCGCGCACAACCTGTTGTGTGACTTCTAGTTACACGTGGTGCGCTCCCTCAGGAAGTCACCGCTTCATTATGGATTCGAGGTTTAGCAACACCCTCTGAGGCCCTCTTTTGGGGGCTCGGAATCTGGATCGACCGCTAGGCCAGGCGCGCGGGCTTTCGCCGGGAGGCGCGCAGCCCGGCGCGGGCGTCGTCCAGGGCCTGCCGCATCCGCATCCGCCCGATCTCGCCCACGTCCTGCGCGCCGAAGCGGGCGCGGACGTACAGCCGCACCACCTCCGCCGCCGGCGCGGCGCCGGGCGAGCCGTCGCGCGCCAGCCGCTCGGCGAAGTCCAGCGGCCCGCCGCCGCCGCCGATCCCCGCCTTTGCGTACGCGCGGCGCAGGGCCAGGTAGGCGCGCGTCGCCTCCGTCAGCGGGGCGCGGCGCCAGCGGCGGGCGGACCAGAGCAGGCCGGCCAGCACGCCCAGCGCGATCACCACCGCCACGCCGCGCGGGGCGCCGCGGGTGCCGCCGCCGTCCATCCCCCGCGAATCATCGCGCGAGAACAGGTCGCCCACGCGGCTGAACAGGCCGATCTGCTTTTCGAGGTTGTAGTCCAGCACCCACTTGTACCAGCGGTGCTCCATCCCGTCGAACCACAGCCCGGCGGAGCCCAGCCATCCATCGTCCGTCCCCAGCGCCACGGCGGCGTTGCGGGCGGCGGGGGTGGGATCGAACGGCACCCATCCCAGCCCGGGGAACCACGCCTCCACCCAGGCGTGCGCATCGTTCCCCGTGACCGCCAGGTAGTCGCCGAACGCGTTCCACTCCCCGCCCAGAAAGCCGGTCACATTGCGCGCGGGAATGCCGGCGGCACGCAGCATCATCACCATCGCCGTGCTGAAGTACTCGCAGTGGCCGGCGCGGCGGCGGAACAGAAAGCCCTCCACCGTGGCGTCCGCGCGCGTCTCGGGAAGGTCCAGCGTGTACGACAGCTCCGTGCTGAGCCAGTATTCGATGGCGCGCACCCAGTCGATGCGCGCCGTCAATCCCGCGGTGATGGAGTCCGCCAGCCGGCCCACGCGCGGGTCCAGCCCCCGGGGCAGCTGCAGGTACGCGGCGACGGTGACCGGATCCGGCCCGTCGCTGGCCCGAAGCGCGCGCTCGGAGGGGCGCGGGACGCCGGAGGTGACGTTGTAGACGGGCGCGTCGCTGCCGCCGTAGCGCACGTCGCCGGTGTAGTCCTGGAACACGCGGATGGCCGAGCGCGGCTGCACCGCCAGGATGGGATGGTTGCCGAAGAGCACGCTGGCCTGCGGCGGGCCGCCAAAGATGCGCACCGTGCGCGTCTGCCCGCCCCAGCGCCGGCCGTAGAAGTCGGGGGACGACCGGGGCGCGATCAGCCCGCGCGTCCGCGTCCACCGCTCGCCGTCGAAGTGGTCGAACGAGCGGCCGCGCCAGTACAGCGATCCCGTCCGCTGCGGAACCGAATCCGGGAACTCCACCCGGAACGCCACCTCGGGGTTGCCCACGATGCGCCCGCCGTGCTGCCCCAGCCGGACCTCGTTGCTGAAGCCCACCATCATGTCGCCGGCGCCGGCGCGCCCCTGCACATTCCACTGCCGCGGCAGGCGGGGAAAGACGACGAACAGCGTGGCGCTGGCCAGCAGCGTGACGGCCGAAAGCGCCGCGATGGTCGTCATCATCCGCCGCCCCAGCCGCACCCCCGGCATGCCGAAGCGCTCCGACTGGCGGCGCAGGTAGCCCACCATCAGCGCCAGGGTCGAGAGGACGATGAAGGCGATGAACGCCGCCGCGAACCCCAGTCCCGGGTAGTACGCCGTCGCCGCCAGAAGGAGGGCGAAGGCCAGCAGGTACAGCCGCGAATCGTTCTTCGCGTCCACCGAGCGCAGGCTTTCCGCGCCCAGGAGGAAGAGGAGCATGGCCATCACCGCCGGCATGAAGTCCTGGCCCAGCACGAACGCCACGTACAGCATCCACCCGCACAGCCCCAGGATGACCGCCTTGGCGATGCGCTCGATCCAGACGCTCCACTCCGGCGGCGGCAGGCGAAAGCACGCCACCGCCAGCGCGCCCGCCGCAACCAGCGCCTCCGGGGACGCGCCCGCGCCGGCCATGAAGGCCAGCAACGCGGCCAGCGACATGGCGGCCGTAAGCCGGCGGTGCAGCAGGGCGATGCCGATCATTCCCGTGCTCATCGTCCCCCCGCGGCGGCGGTGAGCACGTCGCCCCAGCCGGCGCCGGGCGCGCCCGCGGCCACCAGCACGCACTCGGCCGGGGGGACGGGCGGCTCCAGGCGCGGCGCGTCCGCGCGAAAGCGGGCGCGGGCCAGTGCGTCCAGCACGCGCTCCAGCTGCGCGCCGCCCGCGCCGGGGCGCACGCGCCCGTCCTGCGTGGCCAGGCCAAAGGCGTCGCCGCGGCGGACGGCGGCGGCGGCCAGCCCGGCGGCGATCTCCACCGCCACCTCGGCCATCTCCCCCTCCTCCGCACGCAGGTCCAGGCACAGCCAGAGGGCGCGAGACCGGTCGCGCTCGTACTCGCGCATCACGGGGTGCCCCACGCGCGCGGTCGTCTTCCAGTGCACGTCGCGCGGGTCGTCGCCGGGGCGGTAGGGGCGCAGGCCGCGGTACTCGCCGCGCGCGCCCGCGCTGCCGGCGAACGCCTCGCCCGCGTTGCGCACGCGCTCGCCCGCCAGGCGCGGCTCGCGCACGGGACGATCCGTCTTTGGCCAGACGATCACCTCGCCCGGCACGTCGAAGTCGCGCTCCTTCACGAACAATCCGAACGGGAATGAGGTCGAAAGGGTCACCGTCTTCAGCGGATACACGCCGCGCGTCTCCCACACCGTCTCCGCGCGCGCCGTCCCGCTTTCGGCGGGGTCGATGACGGGAATCCACCCGCGCGCCTCGGACCGCGCCTCGCCCGCCTCCACGGAGAACGCGGGAAGGCGCCGGTTGCCGTTGCGCACCTCGTAGGTGATGCGCGACGGCGCTCCCGCCGTGGCGCGCGCGACGCGGCGACGCACTTCCAGCCGCCGCAGCATCTGCTCGCTGAGCCAGCCGCTGAGGGTGATGAAGCCCAGCATCCCTCCCAGCATCAGAAAGAGCAGGTTGTTCCCCGTGCCGATGGCGGCCACGCCCAGCAGCACCGATCCCCCGCTGAAGAACCAACCGGCGCGCGAAAACCGCAGCCGCCGCGGCGGACGCATCCAGCGGCGGAGGCGTCGGCGGAGGGGGGAAGTGCGGGAGTGCGGAAGTGCGTGAGTGCGGGAGGTCAACGGATGAAAGAAGTGCGAGAGTGCGAAAGTGTATCCGCTCCGGGCGATGGCGTGCGAGGGGCGCGCCCCCACCCGCTCGTTCCTCGCGGCCTCCCCCCAAACTGCGGGGGGAGGTACGCCGACAACGCGGAGTGATGGCGAACGGCATCGCGCTGGCGCCCGACGGGGTGCCCCTCCCCCGGCCCCTCCCCGTTCGTTCCTCACGGAGAGGGGAGAATTCGATCGCGCTTCGGCAGCCTGCGTCTCACTCCAACCTCCCCCAGCAGTTTTGGGGGAGGTGGGCGAGTAATGCGAGCCCGGAGGGGGCGCCCGCCCCTCGCGCCACCCCCCGCCGAAGCGCTCCGGAGGCGTTTGCGACGTTTATCCCCCTCCCGCGCTGTTTGCGGGAGGGGTGGCGCGCTCTCGGGCGCCGCCGGGGGAGGGTCTGGGCCCTACACCGGCACCGGGATCCGGCCCAGGAGTTCTTCCAGCACCGACACGGCCTCGCCGTACGCCTCGCCCGTGGCGGCGGAGGCGCCGGCGGGGAGCAGGCGGTGGGCAAGCACGGGGATCGCCAGGCGCCGCACGTCGTCGGGAACCAGGAACTCGCGGCCGTCCACCAGCGCGTATCCGCGCGCCGCGCGCAGCAGCGCGATGGCGCCGCGGGTGCTGGCGCCGGCGCGAAAGCGCGGCTCCGTGCGCGTGGCCTGCACGACGGCCATCAGGTAGTCCACGATGGACGCGTCGGCGTGCACCGTATCCACCCGCTCCTGCAGGGCCAGCACCGACGCGGCGTCCAGCACGGGGCGAATGCGATCGATGGAATCCGTTCCTCCCGCCGACTGCAGGACCACGCTGCGCTCCTCGTCCGCGTCGGGATAGCCAATGGAGAGGCGCATCATGAAGCGGTCGAGCTGGCTTTCGGGGAGCGGATAGGTGCCGTGCTGCTCCAGCGGGTTCTGCGTGGCCATCACCAGGAACGGGCTGGGCAGGTCGTAGCTGCGCTCGTCGATGGTCACGCGGCCCTCCTGCATGGCCTCGAGCAGGCCGCTCTGCGTGCGGGGCGGGGCGCGGTTGATCTCGTCGGCCAGCACCACGTGGGTAAAGATGGGCCCGGGGCGCGTTTCGAACTCGTGCGTGCGCGGGTTGTAGACGCTCACGCCCAGCACGTCGGAGGGCAGCAGGTCGCTGGTGAACTGGATGCGGCGAAACCCCAGCCCCAGCGCGGCGGTGAGCGCGCGGGCCAGCGTGGTCTTGCCCACGCCGGGAATGTCCTCGAACAGCAGGTGGCCCCGCGCCAGCAGCGCCGCCAGCGACAGGCGCACGGTCTCGCGCTTGCCGCGGAACACGGTTTCCACCTGGCCGATCAGGCGGTCCAGCTGCGTAAGGTCGATCGGGGGTGCGTCGACGGGAACCGCGTTCAGCATGCGCGCGTCAGGGCCGGGCGGATGGTGTTTGTGGATGGTTGAAGCTACCGTGTACACCCACCTCCGCGGAACGGTCGTTTAGGGTGGACGTGGAGGGGCAGAAAGGGGCGGGGTCGGAGGGTGCTGGGCCGCCTGCAAGGGCGAATGAATTCGCTGCAACAACTACACGACGTCCGCCTTCGCGGACAGGCCGCTTCCCGGTAAGGTGAGTGCTGCCACGTGGTGGGTTAGGCGGAAGCGGCCAGGTGGCGGCCTGTCGGAGCGCGCCCGAATTCTCCCCTCTCCGCGAGGAACGAGCAGGGAGGGGCACCCCGCCGGCGCGATCACGTGCAAGTCGTCGAGCCGCGGTCCGTCCGCATCCCCAACCTCCCCCAGCAGTTTTGGGGGAGGTGGGCGAGTAATGCGAGCCCGGAGGGGGCGCGCCCCTCGCACCTCATCATCCGGAGCGGAACCACTCCCGCACTCCCGCACTCCCGCACTCCTCAACACTTTCGCCCCCGGCTGCGTCTGGAAGGAGAATGACCGGCGAGACCGATGCCCAGCTGGTGGCGAGGGTGCGGCGCGGGGAGCGCGCGGCGGCGGAGGCGCTGGCCCAGCGGTGGCTGCGCGCGTGCCGTGCCGTGGCCCTGGCCGTCACCCGCGACGAGGCCGACGCCGACGACGTGTGCCAGGACGCCTTCGTGAGCGCCATCCAGCGCATCGACGACTGCCGCAACCCCGAGCGCTTTGGCGCCTGGCTGCTGCAGATTGCCCGCAACCGGGGACACGACCACCTGCGGGCCCGCGCGCGGCCGGTGCTCTCGCTGGAGGGAATGGAGATCGAGTCGGGCGAGGCGTCGCCGCAGCGGCTGGCGGAGCGCGGCGACGAGCGGACGCGGCTGCTGGCGGCGCTGGGCGAGCTGCCGCAGGAACGGCGCGAGGTGCTGCTGCTGCACGACCTGGAGGGATGGACGCACCGCGAGATCGCGGAGCGGATGGGGCTGCCGCCCGGGACCGTTCGGTCTCATCTGCACCACGCACGGCGAAAGATGCGGACCCTGCTGCCGGAACTGGAGGAAGGCGAGGAATGATGGACGAAACGCGTGTGAACCTGTCCGCGCTGGACCCCGCCCGCGACCCCGCCCGGTGGCAGGGGGTGATGCAGGCGACGATGGCGCGCGTGGACGGCGTGCTGCTGCACCGCGCCCGGCCCGACCCGCTGGCGCTGATCGCCGGGTGGCGGCGGCCGCTGCTGGCCATGGCGGCCGCCACGGTGCTGCTGCTGGTGCCGGTGGAGGTGGCGCTGGAGCGCCGCGAGGCGGACCGCCAGGCCCTGCGCGGGCTGGTGGACGTTTCCACGGCGTGGGCGCAGGAGGGGCGCGCCCCCACCGGCGCGGAGCTGCTGCACGCCGTCCGCACGGGAGGCGCACGGTGAAGAACCGGGCGCGCGCCGTGGGCCTGCTGCTGCTGGCCGCCACCTTTTCGGTGGGCGCGCTGGGCGGCATGGCCGTGGAAGAGGCGCTGGGGCTGGACTGGTTCGACTTTCTGGACGAGGACGCCAGCCCCTCGGAGGACCGCCTGTTCGCGGGGATGGAGCTGACGGATGCCCAGCGGGCGCGGATCGAGGGGATCCGCGACCGGCGCGAGGACCGGCTGGAGGCCTACTGGGAAAGCCGGGTGCCGGACATCCAGCGCATCGTGGACCAGTCGTACGGCGAGATGCGCGCGGTGCTGCCTCCGGAGCGGCACGCGGAGTTCGACCGCCGCGTGCGCGAGCTGCGGGCACGCACGCCGGCGGAAAGCGACTGACCGCATCCCAAAGAAGACGTTTCTCACGCAGAGGCCACAGAGGCCGCAGAGGAGATCCCTCTGCGGCCTCTGTGGCCTCTGCGTGCGACCTATCTTTTGCCGGGGCTGGTGATTGGACCGTCAACCCCGTCGCCGAGCAGTGTTCGGATCGACTGCGGGGAATGCTACTTGCGGCGCGAGGCGAGCGGGGCGAAAATGCTCCGTGGCATAGATCGAGACCCGCCTGGCCGCCTTGCCCGCGCCGGGTACCTACGACAACGGCAAACCCGTCGAAAGGCGGGGACGCAAAGCCAACGAGGCTAACGCCGCACCCATGCGGCCATGCCGGTCGGGTTACCGAACAGGTGCTGCTCATGCGCACAACGCTCTCCACCCCCGAATCCTCGTCCGCCGCGCACAGCGGCGACGGGGAGATCCTGGCCCGCCTGGCCGCGGCGGCCGTCACGCGGCTGCAGCTGGGCGCGTCCGCGGTGCTCCTGGACGCCGCCGACGCGCCCCTGCACTCCGCCGGCGCGCCCGAGTTCCAGCAGGTCCTTCTGCGCGTGATCCTGCACCACCGCGCGGCCATCCGGCAGGCGCCGGCGGGGTCGGTGCGCGTCCTGAGCCGGCTTACCTTCGTGCAGCAGCCGTCGTACCCGCAGGCCACGCTGGCCCTGGTGCCCCTGGCCCTGCCCGATGGCGAGCCGCTGGGCACCCTGCTGGCGTTGCACCCGGGCGACTGGTCGGCGGTGGAGACCTTTGCGCTGGAGAGCCTGGCCCGCGCCGCGGTGGCGGAGCTGCGCTGGCGGCGCGAGCGCGAGGCGCGGCGGCACTCCGAAGACAAGCTGACCCTGCTGGAGCGGGCGCTGGAGACGGTGGACCTGGGCGTCACCATCACCGACGAGCAGGGCACCATCGTCTTTACCAACCCCGCCGAGGCGCGGATGCACGGCTACCAGGTGGAGGAGCTGTACGGCCGGGAAGCCCGGTCGCTGGCCCCGCCGGAGCTGTGGAACCCCGGCGCCGCGGTGCCCGCGCGGCCGGTGCGCCGGTGGATGCGCGAGCGGGTCAACGTGCGCCGCGACGGCACCCGCTTTCCCGTGCGCCTGTGGTCCGACGTGGTGGCCGCGGACGACGACCGCCCGCTGGGGCTGGTGACGTGGACCGAGGACCTGAGCGCCCGCGGGGAGCCGGTGCAGCCCGCCGCCGACGCCGACCGCGACCCCATGACGGGGCTGCCCAACCGCGCGGCCTTTCTGCGCGCGCTGGGGCAGGCGTGCGATGCAAAGCGGGAGCAGCGCGGACAGAACTTCGTGGTGCTGTTCGTGGACCTGGACCGCTTCAAGGCCGTCAACGACCGGCTGGGCCACGCCGCCGGCGACGCCTTTCTGGCGGTGGCGGCCGAGCGGCTGGCGGCCTCCGTGCGCCCCACGGACCTGGTGGCCCGCATCGGCGGCGACGAGTTCGCGGCGCTGCTGCACGGGGTGGAGCGCGAGGCGGACGCGCTGGCGGTGGTGCAGCGCATCCAGCGGCTGCTGGGCGCCCCCGTCACCATCGGCGACGCCGAGATGACGGCGTCGGCCAGCATCGGCGTGGCGCTGTGCGGCAGCGCCGACACGCCCGAGGGGATCCTGGCCGTGGCCGACCGGGCGATGTACCGCGCCAAGTCGCTGGGCGCGGGGCACCACGGCTTTTCGGAGCCGGGCGTGCGGGACCACGAAGAGGCGCTGCTGCAGGTAGAGCAGGACCTGCGGCGCGCCATCAGGAACGACGAGCTGACGCTGCGCTTTCAGCCCATCGTCTGCCTGAAGGACGGGCGGCTGGAGGGATTGGAGGCGCTGGTGCGGTGGAACCACCCGGAGCGCGGGCTGCTGGGGCCGCAGGCGTTTTTGCCGGTGGCGGAAGAGATGGGGACCATCGTCGAGGTGGACCGCTGGGTGCTCTGCGCGGCCGCGCGGCAGCTGAAGGCCTGGGGCGACCACCCGGTGCTGCGCAGCGTTCCCGTGAGCGTAAACTTTTCCGGGCGGCACGTGGTGCACCCGCGCGTGGTGCAGGACGTGGAGCGCACGCTGCGCGAGTACGGCGTGGATCCGCGGCGGCTGATCATCGAGGTGACCGAGACGTCGTTCGTGGAAGACTTCCAGACGGCGGCGTCGGTGCTGGCGGCGCTGCGCGACCACGGTGTGGGCATCTGCCTGGACGACTTCGGGACGGGATACTCGTCGCTGGGCTACCTGCGGCAGTTCGGCTTCGACCGGCTGAAGATCGACCGCTCGTTCGTGCAGCGCATCGGCGAGAACGCGGCCGACGAGGCCATCGTCCGCAGCATCGTGGCGCTGGCCGAGGCGCTGAACCTTACGCTTACCGCCGAGGGGGTGGAGACGGTGGCCCAGCGCACGGTGCTGCAGCGCCTGGGCTGCCGCGACGCGCAGGGCTTTCTGTTCGCGCGCCCGATGGACGTTCCCGAGCTGGGTGCGTGGCTGCTGGCCTCCGCCTGAACGGCGCACTCCAACAGATTGATCTCACGCAGAGGCCCCAGAGGCCCCAGAGGATCAAGCACCTATGGGGCCTCTGGGTGTTGTAGACGGTTCTGCTTATACCGAATCCGGGAAACAACACCTTGATGGGTACAGAGGAACAGAGTCAGACAGAGGACCCAAGATGATATTTCAACTCGCGTTCTCTGTCTGACTCTGTTCCTCTGTACGATCTTCTTTTCAGGATCTGGTACTTACGCAGCAGCAGCTGGCGCAGTCGCTGGGCGTAAAGCAGCCGCGCATCGCCCAGATCGAAAGCGCCGGCGCAAACCTTCAGATCGACACGCTTGACCGCGTTGCCGCCGTGTTCGGCGTGGAGCCCGCGCGCCTGCTGCAGGCCGAAAAGCCAGCCGCCCATCCACACGCGGAACGGCAGATGGAGCCGTTCGCGGCCAGGTAGGCACCTCCGCATCAAAACAAGCGGCGCGGCTCCCGGGAACCGCGCCGCTCGTGCATCAGCGGGTGAAGTCCAGTTCCACCCAGCGCGACCAGTCGGACGGGGCGCCGCGGCGGTCGCGGTGGCTGCCGGGGTTCACCTCGGCGTCACCCGTGTCGGCGGGGAACAGGAAGACGGCGCCCAGCAGGATCTGGCCCGCGGGAATGCCCATCCACCCGAACGCCTCCGGCTCGCGCAGCACGCCGCCCGACGACCAGTAGTTGGGAACGCCGCGCGCCGTGGCGGCCAGCAGCAGGTTCTGCACGGCGGCGCCGGCGGCGGCCAGGTGCTCCATGTTCTCTTCCGTGGCCTCGAACAGCCCCGTGACCGGCCCCCTGGGCGGGTTGGGGAGCCACGTGGCCTGCACCATCGCGGTGGCGGCGGCCAGCATCCGCGGGATCTTGCTCCGGTCCCCGCGCTCCAGCAGCACCTGGCGCAGCGCGCGGCACGCGGGTGCGTCGAGCAGGTGAAAGCGCCACGGTACGATCGAGGTGAGCGCCCCCGACTCCGTGTGCATCCGCGACGCCACGCGGTGAAACGGCGCCCACCCCGCGGTGGCGACCAGCTCCTCCACCGTCCCCCGCGCATCCACGACCGGCAGCGGCGCATCCGCCAGCACCTTGGTCGTCCGCCGCTCGCGGATCACGCCATCCACCATCCCCGCCCTCTCTGCATCCATCCGTTCATCTCCCCTGAAATGTGTGGGGGGATGATAACGGAATGCGCCGCGGGTTGTCCAAGCATCGGCGGCCGCAGCGCTGCGTTGGGATGCTCACCCATGCACGATCTCCGCACCCGTGGCGTCCAGCGAGCACCGGTGCGACCCTGGCGTGCCCTGAAATTGCAACGCGGGGCCCGCCATGAAAGCCACCATCTACGACCTGGTCCCTGGCGCCCGCCTGAGGGACGTGGTGCCTCCGGCGTACCGCGACGCGGTTGCGAAGGATGCGCGGCCGGACGGCGTGTACTCCGTGCTGCTGTTCGACCACGCGGAGCGCGACGTGGTCCCGTCGCCGCCGGTACGCAAGGCGCTGCGGCGGCTGAAAGAGGCAGCGGCGGACGGCATCGTGGCGGTGGGCACGGTGTTTACCGACGAGGCGCTGGCGCTGCTGGCGGAAGCGGGCGCGCGCGTCGTAACGTTCCGCACCGCGCGCTGGACCGACGAATCCGCCCGCGCACGACAGCTGTGACAGGGCCGCCGCGGTCGCACCGTGAGACCGGCGGACCGGCAGGAGACAACTCCGCTGACTCCGTTGACTCCGTGTGAGGCCATTCTTTTCAGGCCTCAGGCATCCACCTCCCGCAATGCATGGCACGGCAGTTCCAGTGACGATCCCGCGTGGTCCCTGGAGGACGCGCCGCGCCCCGGGACATCGCCCGTTCGCACCGGCAGCCGTTGACCATCGCCTCCCGTAGCATCCACCCGCCCGAACCCGCACCCCTGGCCGCGCCGGCGTTCCGTCCGCGCGGGCGCACGCACGTCCTTGCCGCGCCGGAGCACGCGTGACGGACCCCCTGTCCACGCCCTCCGAGGCCTGGCTGCGCGCCGTCATCGACTCGGCGCTGGACGCCGTGGTCACCACGGACGCGAACAGCGTGATCACCGGGTGGAGCGCGCACGCCGAGACCATGTTCGGCTGGAGCCGCGAAGAGGCGCTGGGGCGCACGCTCAGCGAGACCATCATCCCCGCGCAATACCGCGAGCCGCACCGGGCCGGCGTACAGCGCTACCTGAGGACGGGCGAGCCGCACATCCTCAACCAGCGCATCGAGATCACCGCGCTGCGGCGCGACGGGCGCGAGTTCCCGGTCGAGCTCACGGTGGCGACGGGGCGCTCGGCCGGCGAAGTGGTCTTCAGCGCCTTCATCCGCGACATCAGCGACTGGCGGCGCGCCGAGGCCCGGCTGGCGGCGGAGCACGGCGTGACCCGCGCCCTTGCCGAAGCCGCCACGGTCGAGGCGGCCGCGGAGCCCGTGCTGCGCGCCATGGGCGAGGCGCTGGGGTGGCAGCTGGGGTTGCTGTGGACGGTGCGCGACGGCCGCCTGCGCGTGGCGGCGCTCTGGGGGGCGGAGGGCGTGGACGCGGCGGAGTTCCAAGCCGCCAGCCGCGCCTGTGCCTTTGCGCCCGGCGAGGGGCTTCCCGGGCGCGTGTGGGCACGGGGAGAGCCGGTGTGGGTGACGGATGCGGCCGAGGACACGGGCTTCGTCCGCGCACCGTACGCGCTGCGCGCCGGCCTCCGCGGCGCGTTCGCCTTTCCGGTGCAGGCGGGGCCCGAGATCCTGGGGGTGATCGAGTTCCTGAGCACCCGGGCCGAAAAGCCGGACCAGGCGCTGCTGGACATGGCGCGGGCCATCGGCAGCGACGTGGGGCAGTCGTTCCGGCGCATCCAGGCCGAGGAGGAGCGCGACCGGGCGCTGGCGCAGGCCAACGCATCCAACGAGACGATGCGCCGCGTCAACGCACAGCTCGCCGCCCGTACGGAAGAAGCCGAGCGCGCCAACCGCGCCAAGAGCGACTTCCTTGCGGTGATGAGCCACGAGCTGCGCACGCCCATCAACGCCGTGCTGGGCTACACCGACCTGCTGCAGATGGGGATCGCGGGGCCGGTGACGGCGGAGCAGCGCGGCTACCTTGAGCGGGTGCGGGTAAGCACGGCGCACCTGCTGGGGCTCATCAACGACGTGCTGGACCTGTCCAAGATCGAGGCGGGGCGCATGGGCGTTACCCGCGAGGCCGGGCGCAGCGGCCAGGCCGTCGCGGCCGCGCTCTCCTTCGTCGCCACGCAGGCGGCCGACCGGGGCGTGCGGCTGGAGAACGCGTGCCCCGAGCCCGGCCCCGAGTACCTGGGCGACGACGAGCGCGTCCTGCAGATCCTGCTGAACCTGCTTTCCAACGCGGTCAAGTTCACGGGTCGCGGCGGCCACGTGGTCGTCCGCTGCGGCACCGGCCGGCCGGACCCCGGCGTGCGGCTGGAGGGCAGCGGGCCGTGGGTGTGCATCCGGGTGGAAGACACGGGGCCGGGGATTGCGCCGGAAGAAACGGAGGCGGTGTTCGAGCCCTTCGTGCAGGCCGAGGCGCCGCACACGCGCACGGCGGGGGGCACGGGGCTGGGGCTCAGCATCAGCCGGCGGCTGGCGCGGCTGATGGGCGGCGAGCTTACGCTGCAGACGGAGCTGGGCCGCGGCGCCTGCTTTACCCTCTGGCTTCCCGCCGCCGGCGCCGCCGAAGAGGCGGAGGCGTCCACGGACGACGCACCGCCCGCCCCGCCCGCCGACGCCGACGGGCTGCGCCGGGCCGGCGAGGCGCTGCAGCTGGAGATGCGCGGAGTCATCGCGGCGTACGCGGCGCGGCTGCGCGCCGACGCGGGGCTCCCCGCCCGTGGCCTGAACGACGCCGAGGTGGAGGACCACCAGATAACGCTGCTGACCGACATCGCGCAGTGCCTGGTGGCCCTGGCCGACGCGCCGGGGGAGGTGTCACTGCTGCAGGACGGCACCGAGGTGCAGCGGCTGCTGGCGTTTCGCCACGGCGAGCAGCGTGCGCGGCTGGGATGGGACGACGAGGGCCTGCGCCGCGAATTCAGGGTGCTGGGCGAGCTGATCCGCGCCGCGCTGGAGCGGCGCGGTCTGGCGCCCGCGGCGTGGGACGTCCTCTGCCGCTTCCTTCACCGTGCCGAAGAAGTCTCCGTCGCCGCCCTCTGCGCCGCGAAGCAGGACACGCAGCCGGAGGGCGAGAGCGTGCCGGGGTAGCCGTGCGGCGCCCGGATCAGGCGGAGAACGGCTTTACCCGTTGCGGCTCCGGTGCCGAGCGTACTGCAGCACCGCGAGGATGTCGTCCCGCTCCAGGTCCGGGTAGTCGCTGAGAATCTCCTCGTGGCTCATTCCGGAGCTCAGCAGATCAAGGATCATCTCTACGGGATAGCGCAGTCCGCGCACGACGGGTTTTCCGTGGCAGATCGCCGGATCGACGGTGATGCGGTTGCTTATCGCTCCAGGATACGGTTGGGCTAGAAGGGTCACGAAACCCACAGAAAAACACAGGAGCCTGACTTCCTGAGGAAGCGCACCACGTGTAACCAGAAGTCACACAACCGATTGCGCGCGACCGAAGGACCTGCTCTCCGCTCGCGAGGGGCGGCTGGTCAATAGAGATCCAGCCCACGGGTTCTGCCGAGGAGATCATGCGATCGGCGCCAAACCCCGTCGTACGGCATGTCCCGCGCTTCGCTCGACCGAACGCACTGGGTATGGGCCGCACACGCCGAACTGTCATTCCGAGGGAGCGCCCGCCCGCACCTTGCCCGACCACAAGGCCCGGCGCACGACTGAGGAATCTGCTTTCCGTTCCTCGTGGCCCGCCGCGACGCCCCGGACTGGCCCTGTCCGGCGGTTTCGCCGCCGCACGTATGGCGCGGGCTGCCGCGTCCGGCCTCGCGTGGACCGACAGCAGATTCCTCGGCCCTGCGACCCGCACCGCATCCGTCCGGCATCAGCGTGGCCGGGCCTCGGAATGACAGTTCCTGGTTCATCCAGCAGGTGCGCCGAGCGCCCCTGGATTCGGGTCGTCCGGCGCGGCGGGTGTGGTAACGTCTGGCGCGCCGCGTTACTTTGCTGCACACGCAGGCGGCGCGGCTCTCCGGGGCCGCGCCGCTCGCGTTGGTTCGCCCATGCGGGGAACGGATCGTGAATGGGCGGGCGGGGACGTGCGGAGGCGGACCTCCGCCAATCGCAGACAACACGGCGGACGATGACGGACGAGACGACACACGGGATGGGCGCGGAGCCGCGGGCCGAATCGGAGCATCCCCCGCAGCCGCGGGCGGGGGATGGCGGCGCGCACGGAAGCTGGACCGGCGCATGGAAGGACTATCCGGGCGAGGCCGACGGGCCGGAGCACACCGTCGTGGGCACCATGAAGGTGCTGGCGCAGCTGGAAAGCCCGCAGCTGGGCAACCGGCGCGACATCCTGGTCTACCTGCCGCCCTCGTACGATCGGTCGCAGCGCCGCTACCCCGTCATCTACATGCACGACGGGCAGAACCTGTTCGACCGCGCCACCAGCTTTGGCGAAGAGTGGGAGGTGGACCAGACGCTGGAGCAGGCCGCGGGCGAGGGGCTGGAGGCCATCGTCGTCGGCATCCCCAACCTGGGCAAGGAGCGGCTGAACGAGTACAGCCCCTGGCACGACCGCAGGCACGACCAGGGCGGCAAGGGCGAGGCGTACCTGGAGTTCATCGTCGACACGCTCAAGCCCATCATCGACCGCGACTTCCGCACCATGCCGGGGCGCGAGAGCACCGGCATCGCCGGGTCGTCCATGGGCGGGCTCATCAGTCTGTACGCCTTTTTCAAGCACCCCAGGGTCTTCGGGTTCGCGGGGGTGATGAGCCCGGCGCTCTGGTTTGGCGGCCGGTCCATCTACCCGTTCGTCAAGGAGCGGCCGTTCGTCCCCGGGCGCATCTACCTGGACGTGGGCACCAGCGAGGGGAGCGAAGAGCTTCACGACGTCCGCCGCCTGAAGGAGATCCTCACGCAGAAAGGCTACAAGACCGGCCGCGACCTGCTGTACGTGGTGGAGATGGGCGGGCAGCACAACGAGCGCGCCTGGGCCCGCCGCATGCGCCGCGAGCTGCACTTTCTGCTCGGCATTCCCCAGCGGGTCACGCCGCCCGTCTGGCAGGCGGATCCGCTTTGAGTGCGGGAGTGCGAGAGTGCGGGAGTGCGGGAGTGCGGGAGTGCGGGAGTGCGGGAGTGCGAGAGTGGGGGATTCGGTGGATGAACCGCAGCTGATGGCTGGGGCGGATGCGTCCTGACCCGCGCAAGTCCAAGGTGATGCGGATCAGTCCGCCGGAGGCGCCCGCGACCGACGAGGTCGCGGACGAGGCACCGGTGCTGGAAAGCGGCGAGGTGCTGGAGGACCTGCGGCTGCGGGATGCGGACCTTGCGGATGCGTCGGCGCCGGGGGTGCGGCTGGAGCGCGTGGCGCTGGAGCGGGTCGCGCTGGCGCGGGCGCGGCTGGCCCGCGCGGTGGTGGTGGATGCGCGCTTCAGCGCCTGCGACATGGCGGGAAGCCAGTGGGAGCGCGCGCACCTGGGACGGGTGGAGATGGAAGGATGCCGTCTCGTCGGCGCCGCCTTTCCGCGCGCCGACTTCACCGACCTGCGCGCGACCGACGTGAACGCCGAGATGGCGATGTTCATCGGCACCGTCTTCACGGCTACGCGCTTCGAGCGGTGCAACCTGCGCGGCGCCTCGTTCGAAGGCGCGGACCTGCGAAACGCGGTGTTCCGCGACTGCGACCTGCGCAACGCCGACCTGTTCAACGCCAGGCTCGAAGGCGCGGACCTGCGCGGCTCCAGCATCGCCGGCGTGCGGGTGGACCTGGGCAAGCTGCGCGGACTGGTGCTGGACGCCTCGCAGGCGCTGGACATCGTGGACCAGATGGGCGTGACCATCAAGCCGCGGGACGAGGACGCGTAGCGGGGAGTCTTGAAACGTGGTTGCACAACGCGCCGTAGGTCCCTGCAGGTGATCGAGAAACCCGCATCCAGGATGCTCCCGATGGAACCCGTTTCGCCGGGCGACTACGTACGGGCGGTGCGCGACGCCAACTTCGAGTCCGACCGCACCGACCGCACGGTTTCCCTCATGGACGTCGACCTGCAGCTGCGCTACGCGCCGGAGCCCGGCGTCGAGATGCGCGTCCAGGGGCTCGACGCGGGCGAACCGGTGGCCGGCGCGGAGTCGGTGCTGTACGAGGGCGCCGCCGAGCGGCCGGCTTCGTATCCGCCCGGACTGCCGTTTCTGCCGGGGGTGAAGGTCTCGGTGTCGCGGTCACCGGCGGGGCCGTCGCCAGTCGCTTCGCTCATGTGGAACGTCCCCGACGCGGAGACGGCGCTCGCGGACCTCCTGGCGCAGTGCGCGGCCAGCGGCTGGGCGCGCGAGCCCGAACCCGATGAACCGCTGATCCCGGGGCTGCGGATGATCCACCTGGAGCGGGAAGGCCGCGAGCGCATGATCAACGTCGTGTCGATCGGCGAAAACGCGATGATCTCGCTGGTGGACAGCGCCCGCGAGTAGGTTCGCGGGGCTGAGGTGGAGGGAGAAACGAGAGCGCCGCCCGCGGATCATGCCGCGGCGGCGCTCTTTCGCTTCCATCGGACGGGCTTTCTGGCCTTGGACGGGCGGCTGCCGTCCGCCCCGGTCAGGTGTGCTTCCGGGGCGCGGGGCACACCTGGTGCTCCGGGTCCCACCACAGCACGCGAAGCACTCCGCCTTCGCGGATGCCGATGATGCGGCGCTTTCCGGTGATCCGCAGCGAGTAGACGTGGTCCGCGTCGTCCTGCTGGATCTCGACCAGACGGTCACGGGCAGGCTTGCCGAGGCGCGCGGTTTCAATGGCGTGGCTGCCGGTCTCCGTGATGGCGTGCCACGTCATCGTCTCCATCTCCTTCATCCGCTGCAGCACCTCTCGCAGCGCATCGCCGCTCAGCGCGCTCCAGCACCAGGGGCCACCCAGGTCAACGATGCGGAACGCCCACAGGGGAAACTCGCCGCCGTAGTCCGGGGCGCCGCCCCGCGGATTCTTGCGGTTTTCTCCCACAAAAGCAGACCGGGGCGACTTGCTGGCGCCCCGGTCCACGAAAGGAGAGGAAGGGCGTTTACCCTTCTTCTCCTTCATCGTCCGGCAAGCTGCTGTAGTACTCGCTCATGGACGCAAGGCTGATCACGGCGTTTCCGCGCTCGCCGTCGGGCAGCCCCCTGCGCGCAAGGCGCCAGGGGTCTTCCTTGTGCGTCATGTCGCTGAGCGTCTGCGCGTTGCGCTGGCCGTAGTACTCCAGGACCGCGTCGACGGTGCTCCGCTGCTCGTCGTCGAGCGCCTTCGCGCTTCCCCGCGGCCACGAACGCACCTCGAACTGTCCGCGGTGCACGTCGTACAGCTCGCGGACCACGGGCCCGTTGGCCCATGCCTCGATGGCTTCGGGAAACAGAGGCTGGTCGTCCCAGACCGTGGACCACGCCTGTGCGTAGTACACCAGCTTCTGCAGCTTCATGGCGGAGAGCGGGCCCTGCCTGCCCACGATGTATGCGGCAACATCATGTGCAGAAACCATCGCTTCCCTCCTTTCCGCTATTCCGTGTGCGAACAAAACCCGAACATCAATCTACGCAGTCCCGTCCAGTCCGTCAAGACTGGACGTCAGGCGAACGCGAGCGACTGCGCGTTGTGGTACTGGTTGGCGGCCTCGATGAAGTCCTCGAACAGCCGCAGGGTGCCCGCGTGGTTGTCCAGCAGCATCTCGGGGTGCCACTGCACGCCCACCAGGAACTGCCCCTCGCGCGTCCCCTCCAGCGCCTCGACCAGACCGTCCGACGCCCAGGCGGTGGCCACCAGCCCCTCGCCCACGCGGTCCACCGCCTGGTGGTGCATGCTGTTCACCATCACCGCGTCCTCGCCCATGGCCGTGTGCAGCCGCGAGTCGGGGGCGATGCGGATGTCGTGCGCCAGGTAGTCGCGCGCCCACCCCGCGCCGGGAAAGTAGTCGTGCTTGATGGCGCCCTGGAACAGCCCCTCGCAGTCCTGCACCAGCGTGCCGCCCGCGGCCACGTTGATCACCTGCAGCCCGCGGCACACGCCGAACACCGGCTTGCCGTCCTCCATCGCCCACCTGGCGAACTGGATCTCCACCACGTCGCGCGGCGGGTCCGTGCGGCCGCACAGCTCGTGGCGCTCGGCGCCGTAGCTGGCGGGGTCCACGTCCACCCCGCCGGCGATGAACACGCCGTCCAGCCGGTCGTAGATGGCGCGCAGCGTCTCGAGGTCGTCGTCCAGCAGCGGCACCATCCAGGGGATCGCGCCCACCTGCGTGCAGGCGTGAAAATACCGCTGGTTCATCACCCACGACGCCGGAAGGTCTTCCGGAATGCGGTCGATGGACTGCAGGGTCTGCGTGGCAATGCCGATGACGGGCCGCTGGCGCATGCTATACAACCTGATGAGGATACGCGACTTACGAAAACGCAACGAATCGGCCGGGGAGGGCAAGATCGGGGCCGCGCGTGTAGTATCGCGCATCCGCCACGTTCCGGCAACCATCCCGTACCCCGCTGCACTACATCCGTTTCCCGCCGCGCACCGGCGGCTCCGGGATCGTCATCCAGCCACGGAGGGGACGCGGCGATCAGATGCCGGCGCGGAAGTGCAGGTCAGTGCCGCCGCTTCTCCCACTCCGCCCGCGTCAGCTTTACCTCTACCCGCCGCGTTCGGATGTCGCCGGGGTCGTCGCGGCTGGGCTGGTAGACCCTGGCGATGAACGGAGGCGGGGTCCGCTCCAGCACGGCGGTGATCTGCGGAAGGCAGCGGAGGAAGTTGCGGGCCTTTTCCTCCGCGGTCAGGTGTCCGCCGGCCAGGCAGAACACCGCCGCTCCGGAGGTCATGATGGCTTCGACCTCCAGCTGGTCGCGCGAGATGCGATGTCGGGCGAGAGGATGGGCCAGCCACGGCGCGCCACCTCGGGCATCCAGGCCACGTCCGCCGCATCCTGCCGAAAGTGGTCCTGGTGCAGGTGAACGACGATCCCTTCGGCGCGCAGGATCGAGGGAAAGATCTTCACGCCCAGGTTGCGGTCCGCGAAGAACTCCAAGGCTACGCCGCGCGCTCGAAGACGATGGCCGCGACGATCCTTTCCTCCGAAAGCCCGTAGTCCGCCACCAGGTCCGCGATGCTTTCGCCCGCGTCGATCCGCTGAACCAGAACGGAGGTCTGGATGCCGGATTCCACCACGGTGGGCCGTCCGAACGCCACCCGAGGATCGATGACCACGGGGGGGGCCTTCTTCTCACCGGGAACCAGCGGGTACAGCCGGATGGGAATGGCGCTGCTGTCCCGCTCCACCCGTTCCAGCTGGGCGGCCAGCAGCTCCTTTACGGCAAGCTGGCCGGACTTGCTCAGGTTTACGAGCTGGCCAAAACGGTCCAGGAAGATGTCACCCCCCGCCGTCTGCATCTCCTTGCTGAGCAGAAGGCGCTGGATGCCCAGCTCGCGCTCGGCGTACGTAATGGCCGGGCGCACGTGCTTCATGGGCACGTCGTGGCGGGTGCGAAGCGCGCGCAGCACGTGCGCCTCGACCAGGTTGTAGAACGACAGCCGCCGGCGGTCCGGGTCCGCGGGCGTGATCAGCGGCTCGAACGCCGCGCCCCCGGTCTGCGCACGCGCGGTATGGCCCGCGACCCAGGAACGGAGGGTCGCGGGCGGAACGTCGATGAAGCGCGCCGCATCCGCGACGCCGTATGCGGGCAGCTCGCGCGGATCACGCCCGTTGTACATCGTCGAAGAAGGCATCTATGCCCTGGTTCGTGGACCCGACACTCAGCACCCGTAAATATACCGAATCGCAGCCAGACCATGCCAGATTTCATGCTTCTGGCGTTCGCGAAGAACTCAGAAGCCGGCGGGGAGGCGCGCGGGGGCCAGCTCGTGGGCAGGGGCGGCGGACGCGGCGGCGGCGGAGTCGTGGCGCACGTGGTTGACGGGGGAGCCGCCGCGCTTGCCCAGCACCAGGTCGGCGTAGCCGTTGGCGGGGTCGCCGCCGGCGCCGCGGATGCGGGCCACGGTGCCGGGGCCGCGGTTGTACGCCGTCAGCGCCTCCTCCTGGTCGCCGTCGTACACGGCGATCAGCTCGCGGAGGTAGCGAAAGCCCAGGCGCAGGTTGGTGTCGCGGTCCAGCAGCTGCGCCCGGGTAATGCCGGGCTGCAGGTACTTGGCGGTGGCCGGCATCACCTGCGTGAGGCCCAGCGCGCCCGCGGAGCTCACCGCGTCGGGGCGGAACGCGCTTTCCACGCGCACCAGGCGAAAGGCCAGCTCGGTCTCGATCCGCTCCGCGCGCGCCGCCCGCTCGATGGCGCCCGCCAGCTCGGTGCTGATGCCGTACCGGCGCGCGTACGCGGCCACCATCCGCTCCCGCGCCTCGGCCGCGCGCGTGGCGGCGACGGCATCGCCCACGCGCGACCACACGGCGGCGGCCACGGCGCGGGTGGGCGGCAGCAGGGCCAGCAGCACCAGCAGCGCCGCCACCCCGGCCGTCCGCGCGGCGGACGGCCGGCCCAGCGGCCCGCCGGCGCGGCGGGGGCTGCGCCGGGGTGCGTTGATGCGTCTGCGCGGCGTGGGACGGCTGGACATCGGCCTCGTCTGGGTCGCTGGATCGCCGGGGGATGCCACCAAGCTACACGGATCACGCTTCATGCGGAACCTTTACGGCGTTTCAGGGGCGTACGAACCGGCGCTCAGGCGAGGCAGAATCACGCTTCGGCACCGCTCGTGCATCCCCGCGCAGCAGAACCCAACCCGGAGGAGGGTCCATGTCATCGTTCGCAACGTTTCTGGTCGGCTACGTAGTCCTGGTGATCGGCCTGGCCATCGCGGCCAGCCTGCTGGGTGTGGAGACCACCTGGATTGCCGTGGGCGTGATCGTGCTGCTGGGAATCGGCATCATCTCGGCCACCAACCGCACCAAGCCGCGCGATCCGCCGCCGCCCAGCACCTACTGAGCGGCCGGTTCGCCTTACGCAGTGCCCGCCCCGTGATGGGGCGGGCTTTTGCCTTGTCACCCATGGAGGAAGCGATGCCGGACGGAGTGCCCGTGGAGTACCCGGTCGAGGTGGCGTGGGAGGGCGGAATGCGCTGGCGCGGCGGGCCGGAGGGTGGCCCCACGCTGCTGACGGACGGCGAGCGCAAGGCGGCGCCCAGCCCGGTGGACACGCTGGTCGTCTCGCTGGCGGCGTGCTCGGCCATCGACGTGGTGGATTACCTTGAAAAGCGCCGCACGCCGCCCACCGCCGCCAGCGTCTCCGTCCGCTTCTCTCGCGCCGCCGAGCATCCGCGCCGGCTGACGGACGTGCACCTGATCTACCGCGTGTCGACGGATTCGCCGCGCGAGCACGTGGAGCGTGCGGTGCAGCTGTCGTTCGACAAGTACTGCTCCGTCGCGGGCTCGCTGGCGCCGGACACGCGCATCGACTGGGAGATCGAGATCTCTCCTCCGGCGGGCGGGGAGTGAGGCGACAGCAGGGAATAGGGAACAGGGAATAGGGAATAGCCGGCACGGGCAGCCGCGCGCTGGCCGCAGGCGGTCTCTCGACCCGTTCAGTTGGTGGGGAAGTCGGTGTACGCGGGGGGGACGGCGGGGGTGAGCCAGACGCCGTTGTCGCTGCGATGGAAGGGGTGGCCGGCGCGGTGCATCTCGCCGGCGCGGACGCGCAGCACTACGGGGCGCCCGTGCCGCCGCCCGACGTTCACCGCCGTGGCCTCGTCCGCGGAAAGGTGCACGTGGGTGCGGCGGCCGGGGATCAGCCCCTGTTCACGGATGGAGTCCAGGTTCCGGTCCGCGGTGCCGTGAAAGAGCACCTCGGGCGGCTCCACGGGCGCCAGGCCCAGCTCTACCGACACCGAGTGGCCCTGGCTGGCGCGGATGCGCAGGCCGTCCGGGCTCAGGGCGAACCGCTGCTTGTCGTTGTCGGCGACCACACGCTCCAGCGTCGGCCGGTCCAGCGCGACACCGGCCCGCGTCGCGGCGGCAAGCAGGTCGTCCACGTCCACCCATCCCGCCTCGTCCAGCCGCAGCCCCACGGACTCCGGCGCGTGCCGCAGCACCCTGCTCAGGAACTTGCTGATCCGAACCAGCGACGCATCCATGTCCTGATCCGCTCTTCTATTGGGATTTGCGCACGCACCACGTGGTCATGGCGCGCAGGTTCTGCACGTTGGTGGTCTTGATGGGGTCCAGCAGCACGCCGCCCAGCGCCTCCGTCCGCGCCAGCAGCCCGGCCTCGTCCACCAGGAACCGCTCCGAGCCGTCCGGCAGGTAGTGGCGGCCGCCGCCCAGCGGCCGCACGCGCGCCTCGATGCCGATGCTGCTGGCCAGCCGCGCGAACAGCAGGCCGCCGGGCCGCAGCACGCGCCACATCTCGTCCACCATCCGCCCGAAGTGCGCCTCGTCCGCCGCAAAGTGCAGCACCGCGCTGCTGATCACCGCGTCCATCGCGGCGTCGGCGAACGGCAGCGCATCCACCTCCGCCACCTGGAAGTTCTCCGCCGGCAGACCGGGCGCGAGCTCCGCCGCCAGCCGCCGCACCCGCTCCACCGACCGCGCATCCCGATCCACCCCGTGGACCGCAAACCCGCCGCGCAGCAGGTAGACCAGGTTGCGCCCGCCGCCGCATCCCGCGTCGAGCACCGTGCGCACGCCGTCGAAGCGCCCGCGCAGCAGCTGGTCGAACAGGTAGATGTCGATGTCCCCGAACGCCTCGCGCAGCGCGGCGGAGGGCGGAGCACCGGATGCGGCGGCGGTGGGCGTCATCGGAGGTTCGCTGGATGAGATCGATGCCCGTGTGCGTCTGGAACCCTGACGCGCGGGCAGATAGGTCGGGCGTTCCGAACGTCTGCCTACCCCAGCACGGCGGCGCCGGCGGTGGCGCCGGCGCCAAAGGAGACCAGCAGGATGGGGCGGCCGTCGGCGGCGCGGCCCGAGCGCAGCGCCTCGTCCAGCGCAATGGGGACGGTGGCCGCGCCGGTGTTGCCCAGCCGGTCGATGTTGACGTACACGCGCGCCGGGTCCAGCCCCATCTCGCGGATCAGCGCCTCGATGATGCGCAGGTTGGCCTGGTGGGGGACGACCAGGCCCACGTCGTCCAGCCCCAGCCCCGCGGCGCGCAGCGCGGCACGCGCCTGCTGCGCCATGGTCCGTACGGCGGCCCGGAACAGCCGCGTCCCCTCCATCCGCAGCAGGTGCGAGCGCTCTTCCAGCACCCGCGCGTCGAACGGGTGCAGCGAGCCGCCGCCGTCGCGCTTGAGGGCGTCCGCCAGCCGCCCGTCCGCCCACCACGAGGTGGCGCGCACCGCCCGCGGCCCGGCCCCCCGCGCCAGCACCGCCGCGCCCGCCCCGTCGGCGAACAGCGGGCCGGTGGAGGGATCGGTGCGGTCCGTCACCGTCGACAGCTTTTCCACGCCCACCACCAGCGCCACCTCGCCGCGCCCGGCGCGCAGGAGCGAATCCGCCAGCACCAGTGCGTAGATCCACCCCGCGAACCCCGCCTCCACGTCGAAGCACGCCGCCCCCCACGCGCCCAGCGCCGCCTGCAGCTCGCACGCGGTGGGCGGGGTAAGGTGGTCCGGCGTGGTGGTGGCGACGATGATCACGCCGACGGCGTCCGCCCGCACCCCCGCGTCCGCCAGCGCCGCGCGGGCCGCGTGCCCCGACATGGACGCCGCGCCCTCGTCGTCCGCCGCCACGCGCCGCTCGCGGATGCCGGTGCGGCGGACGATCCACTCGTCCGTCACCCCCGCCAGCGCGGCCACCTCGGCGTTCCCCAGCACCCGCGCCGGCAGGTACGCCCCCGTGCCGGCCAGGCGCACGGGGGCGGATGGATCAGCGCCCATCCGCCCCCGCTTCGCCATCGATCAACGCCACCCCACTCGTCCGCACGACGCTTCCCGTCACCGCAGCGCGCGGTCGATGAGCGCGTCAAGCCGGGGCTTGGGCAGCGCGCCCAGCTCGCGCCCCACTTCGGCCCCGCCGCTGAACGTGATGAGCGTGGGGATGGAGGCGATGCTGAACTTGCGCGCCAGCATGGGGTTGGCGTCCGTATCCACCTTGGCCACCAGCACCCGGCCGCTGCGCTCGCGGGCCACCTGGTCCAGCACGGGCGCCATCATCTTGCAGGGCCCGCACCAGTCCGCGTAGAAGTCCACCACCACGGGCACCGCCGAATCGGCCACCACGCGGTCGAACACGGCGTCCGTCAGCCGCATGGGCCGGTCGAGCACGATGGGGTTGCCGCACGCGCCACATTTGGGCCCGTCCGCCGCGCGGGCCAGGTCCACGCGGTTCAGGCGCCCGCAGTGGGCGCACGCCACCGTCGCCTTTTGCTGCGCCGTCTGCATTACTGCCCTCCTTCTCCCGTTCCCCGCTCCACCGGGTACTCCTCGCCCCGGCGGCTCCAGTCGATGAACGAACCGTCGTACATCACCACCGGGCGCCGCAGGTAGCGGGCCTGGTAGTAGATGTGGCTGGCCTGCACGCCGGTGCGGCAGTACGCCACGATGGTGTCGCCCAGCGCGGCGTCGGCCAGCGTGAACGGCGCGTGCAGCACCTCGGGCGAGCGCAGGCGCAGGTCCTGGTCGCTCACCAGCGCCGTGCGCCAGAAGATGTTGTGCGCGCCGGGAATGTGGCCGGGGCGGGTGATCCCCTCGCCCGGCGTGTCGCCCGTGAACTCGGCGGGCGGGCGGGCGTCGATGAGCACGATGGTGCTGTCGTTGCCCAGCCGCTCGCGCACCCAGTCGGCGTTCACCACGATGTCGCGCCGCGCGCGCACGGTCAGCGCGCCCGGCCGCACGCTGGGCGCCTCGGTGCTGACGGGATTGTTTTCGCTGCGCCAGCGCTCCAGCCCGCCGTCCAGCAGCGCCGCGTCGGTCTTGCCCAGGTAGTCCAGGGTAAAGAACGCCCGCGCCGCCGCCAGCCCCGCCAGGTCGCCGTAGAGGACCACGCGCGAGTTGTCCGAGACGCCCAGCGCCTCGAAGGTGCTTTCCAGCTGCTCCACCGGCGGCAGTTCGTTGGGCACCCCGCCCTGCTCGGTGACGATGGAGGAAAGCGGCAGGAACCGCGCGCCGGGAATGTGGCCCGCGTCGTACGAGGCACGGTCGCGGCCCACGTGGATGATGACGGTGCGCGGGTCGTTCAGCCGGCGCGCCAGCCCCTCGGTGCTCACCAGGAGCGAGTTGTCCCACTTGGGGAGCGGGTTGGTCTTGGGCATGGACACCAGGCAGCCCGCCGTGGCGGCCAGGATGGCTGCGCTGGCAAGCAGGGAAAACGGCTTTCGCATCGGCGGTCCTCGCGTGTGTTCGCGGATATCGGTTGGCGTGCTGCCCTGAGCGTTACGTCACGCAACGCCATGGCGCAAGGGAAGGGCCGGAAGGTTCCGTAAATGAGACACCCGGGCGCGGGGAGACCCTTACGTGAGCGGGTGAAGGGGTGAGCGGGTGAGCGGGTGAGCGGGTGTGGGCGCGAGTGGGGCGTGCTCCGGCCCAGCACGGGCGCACAAGCACGGGCGGCTAAAGCCGCACGCTGGGACTGCGATAAGCCCCGCCCAAGGCTCGCAAAGCTCGCCCGGCGGGGCTTCACCTGCTCGCGTCCGCGGGGCCGGCGCGCCGGGCGAGTGCCGCGACGATACCGGCGGAAAGCGTGGGAGGTGTTTGCGACGTTTGTACCCTCTCCCACTTGTGGGAGAGGGTGCGAGCCTAAGCGAGCGGGTGAGGGTCCCAGCGGACGCAGCGCGATGCGTTTTCGATGGATTGACCTCGTGCGGCGCGGCGAGGTATCATCCGGCGGTCATCTCACGGGACCATCCCCTGCGGAGTCCGCGATGCGCAAGCCATTCGCCCTGCTCCTGGTCGTCATGCTGATCGCCGTGACGGCGTGGTGGACGATCGAGAACTTCGCGGTTTCGATCGTGCCTGGATGGCACACGCCGATCCTGGCACCCTGGTCGGTCCTCGCCCTCCTGGGTATCGCGGTGCTGCTTGGGATCGCGTTTGTGACCCTGTTCAAGCTCCTGGGCGGCGGGAAGAGCTCCCGCTAGACCGTTTCACGGACGAAGCCCCGTTCGGCGAGCGTGAGCGAGCCGAGACGGGGCTTCTGGCATTTCTAGCCGCGGGCTTTAGCCCGTGGCGGCCTCCCCGCCGGAACCCTCCGCCGAGGCGAGCAGCTCGCTTACGGGAAAAAGGGTGTGCACCGCGTAGCCACGCGCCTCGATGGCCTCGCGGCCGCCGCCCTCGCGGTCCACCAGGGCGATGATCCCCAGCACGATCCCGCCCTCGGCTTCCACCGCATCGCAGGCCTGCAGCGCGCTCTTGCCGCTGGTCACCACGTCCTCGACGACGACCACGCGCGCGCCGGAGGCGAAGCACCCCTCCACCCGCTTGCCGGTGCCGTGCGCCTTGGGCTCCTTGCGCACCGAAAAGGCGTGCACCGGGGCGCCGGCCAGCCACGAGGCGTGCGCGATGGCGTACGCCACCGGGTCCGCGCCCATCGTCAGCCCGCCGACGGACTCGGGCGCCAGGCCGGCGGTGCGCAGAAGCTCCAGGCCCAGCCGCCCCACCAGCGCCTGCCCCTCGGCGTGCGTGGTGGTGGTGCGGCAGTCGATGTAGTAGCGGCTGCGCGCGCCCGACGCGAGCACGAAGTCGCCCGTGCGGAACGAGCGCTCCAGCAGCAGCGCCTTCAGCCGGTCGCGGTCGCTCATGGGGCCACCGGCGGCGGCGTGGGGAGCGCCACCCACTCCTCCAGCGTGCGCGGCGCCGGATACGGCTCGCCGAACTTTTCGTGCAGCGCCTGGATGGCGGCCACCACCCCTTCGTCGCTGCGCACGTCCGAGTCTCCCCCGAACTCCAGGAACTCGATGTACGTGTCCTTGTGGTCCGCCGAGGCGAACGCCCACGCGTGGGCCCCGCGCAGGCTGGCGGCGTGGTGCAGCTTGGCCCACAGCTCCGCGTACTCGGGTATGCGGTCCTGCGGCACGTGGCGGCGAATGCTCACCAGCCGGCGGAGCGTGGTATCCATCGGAAAACCGACCATGGACGTGAGTGAGTGCGATTCGCGAAATCCCCGGACCGGCCGCTGGACGTCGGGGGGGCTGGGGGATGATGATCATCATCCCCCGTGCTCCCCGCCCGCTCCCGCGCGTTCTCCCGGTCAGCGCGCAACTTCGACAGCCGCTCCATCCGCCGCAAGAGCGGCGCGGCGGACCTTTTGCGCAGGGAGCCCGGTATCCCGCGCATGCCACGGATCGGGCGGTCGCCTTCCGCCGCCCGATCCGGCGATTTGCATCACCCGACAAGGATCACACGTCCTTTGCGATATCCAGCTCGTTCCATCCTCCGCTCCCGCGCGCTTCCATGGCACGCGGCGCTCTTCATCGCCCTCCTGGCGTGCCTCGCCCTGCCGCGCGCGGCGAATGCGCAGGAGACGGCGACGGTCGTGGGCCGGGTGCTGAGCCCGGCGGGCGAGCCGCTGGCGGGCGCCACGGTGACCGCCACGCCCGCGGGCGGGGGCCGCGCGCGCCGCACCACCTCCGGCGACGACGGGGCGTACCGGCTGACGGGGCTGCGGCCCGGTGCGTGGACGCTGCGCGCGTCGCGGCTGGGCTACGCCTCCGCCGTGGAGCAGGCGACGCTGGCGGCGGGGGAGCGGCGGGTGGAGCTGCGGCTGGGCGACCAGGCGCTGGTGCTGGACCCGGTTGAGGTGCGCAGCCGGCGCGACACCGAGCGCGAGCGCACGCGGTTCGAGACCGAGGCCGGTGTCACCACGCGCGTCATCACGGGCGACGAGATCAAGATGCTGCCGGGGCTGGGCGAGGCCGACGTGCTGCGCGCGGTGGAGGTGCTCCCCGGCGTGGTCACCACCTCCGATTTTTCCAGCGCCTTCAACGTGCGCGGCGGATCGTCGGACCAGAACCTGATCCTGCTGGACGGCTTCACCATCTTCAACCCCTTTCACCTGGGCGGCCTGTTCAGCGTCTTCAACTCCGACGTCATCGCCCGGGCAGAGCTGCTGTCGGGCGGATTTGGCGCGGAGTACGGCGGGCGCGTGTCGTCGGTGCTCACGGTCGAGACCGACGCGGGCGACGGGGAGTTCGGCGTGGACATGGGCGTCTCGATGCTGGCCACGCGGGTGGCGGTGCGCTCCGGGCTCCCCGGCGGCATCGCCCGGGCGCTGGGCGGCGAGCGGGGGCAGGCGTACGTCTCGGGGCGGCGCTCGTACTTCGACGCGCTGCTGCGGCCGGTGACGGACTTTCCCTATCACCTGACGGACCTGCAGGCGGGCGCCACGATCGAGACGGGCGGCGGCGGGCGGCTGCAGCTGACCGGCTACCTGGGCGAGGACGTGCTGGATCTCTCGGACTTCGACCCGCCGGGGGACGATGACGACGCGGGTGACGTCCTGCGCGTGCGCTGGAACTGGGGGAACGACCTGGCCGGCCTGCGCTGGACGCAGCCGCTGGGCTCGCGCTGGGTGTCGGAATCGCGGCTGAGCTTTTCGCGCTACGCCGAGGCGCTGACCTTTCCGGACTTCGACGACACGCGCTTCAGCTCCAGCATTACGGAGGCGGCGTTCCGGCAGGACTTTACCCGCCAGTTCAGTGGCGCGCTCACCGCCCAGGCCGGCGGCGAGGTGACGCGGATGGAGTACGGCAACCGCGCCGACGCCGGCGGCACCACCTTCTTTGCCAACGGGCGCGACGGGATCTTTGGCGCGGCGTACGGGCAGCTGCGGTGGCAGCCCTCGGCCGCGTGGATCGTGGAGCCCGGCCTGCGCGCGGACCTGGCCCGCGGCGGCGCCGGTGCCTGCGGGGACGGCGACGTGCCGGCGGTGGAGGACGCGGGCGAAGGCGGCACCTGCCTGCTGCTGTCGCCGCGGCTGGCGGTAAAGCGCTTTCTGGGGTCGCGGAGGGACGCGGCGGTCAAGGTGGCCGTGGGGCGCTACGTGCAGTTCCTGCACTCGCTGCGCGACGAGGCGCTGCCGGTGAGCAACGACCGCTGGATCCTGGCGGACGGCTACGTGCCGCCCGTGGTGAGCGACCAGGTGCAGCTGGGGGTGGAGAAGTACTGGGGCGACACGTGGTACGCATCGGCCGAGGCGTACTACCGCTCCTACGACGGCGTGACGGACCTGAACCCGGCGGACGATCCCAACTTGGCCAGTGACGACCTGCTGCGGGGCGACGGCCGCTCGTACGGGCTGGACCTGCTGGTGCGCCGCAGCACCGGCCGGCTGACGGGGTGGACCACCGTCAGCCTGCTGCGCGCGGAGCGCACCTTTCCCGACCCGCTGGCCGCGGGGTTCGAAGGGGTGCCGCAGACGGTGACGTTCTCGCCCGTCTTCGACCGGCGGGTGGACGTGGACCTGGTGCTGCAGTACGACCTGCCGCGCGCGGTGCAGGCGGGGCTGCGGTGGAACTACGGCAGCGGCACGCCGTACACGCGCCCCGCGGCGCAGATCGTGGGGTTCGAGACGGACGTGGCCGACGGCGGCTACCGCCTGCCGCGCCCGGAGGGCGAGGACCCCGACGTGCCGTACTACGTGGTCCCCGGCGACCGCAACCGCGAGCGCTACCCCGCGTACCACCGCCTGGACCTGACCGTGCGCCGCCCCTACGTGCGCCGCTGGGGCACGTTCACCCCGTACGTGCAGGTGCTGAACGTGTACAACCAGCGCAACGTGCTGTTCTACTTCTTCAACTACGACAAGAGCCCGCCCACCCGCAGCGGCATCAGCATGTTCCCCCTGCTCCCCAGCATCGGCGTGGAGGCGAGCTTCTGATGAAGCACGAAAAAAATCCTGTGGAAGTACAGCCGCGTAAAACTACGGTATACAGACCCAAATCTCGTGACGAGATTGCCCGCAACATGGCGGCAATTCGATCAACCGAGAACCGCATTGAGTCAGCGTTGCGAAGCCGAGTCCACAAGATGGGCTTGCGATACCGGAAATACGTTAAAGAGCTTCCCGGCAAGCCAGACTTTATCTTTCCGAAAGAGAGAATTGCCATCTTTGTAGATGGCGATTACTGGCACGGCAGAATCATTATTGAAGAAGGCCTTGAGGCGCTTGAGGCGAGACTCCAAACCCCGAACAAGCAGTATTGGCTAAAGAAGCTCGCTGCCCGAGTTGTCCGGGACCGTGCAGTTACGCTCGCATTGGAGGAAAGCGGTTGGGTGGTGCTACGCTTTTGGGAATCAGATGTAAAGAAGGATATTGAACGGGCTGCAGGGTTAATCGCAGATCAAGTGCGTGCGCGGCGCGCACCCAGATAATAACCGGTCAACCGGCGGAAGGCTCGACGATCTGTTTCAACCAATCCGAAAGGCTGTACAGCCTTTTGCTTTTGATCCGGTCAAGTACAGCGGCAGCCGAGCGTTGAGGTGAAGGCCCATACGCTGCCACTAGTCCATCAGTATTCACATGTACAACGTGAGAAAACAGAAGCCTGTTCCCTCGTAAATTGTCGCAGGCAGCGACCAACCGGGCCGGATCAAACTCGTTTGTCACCAACACGTAGTCAAACTCCTGCCCCGCCTGTTCTAATCGCTCATACACATCGTAATCAGTAACGAACTGCTCCTCGCGATCAGCACGAATCGACCACTTGGCAGTAACCAGCGTGCGATGACCAGACGCTGGTTTCACAATAGCCAAGTCAACGCGCTTTGCCTTTTCGTTACCTCTGGATGGATAAAATCCCGGCAGGTCCTGCAGTAGCTTTCTTGTTTCTGCTGTAATTGGCTCAGACGGTGTTAGTCTGCTGACGATCGACGCCAGCACATCTTCAAAACCTTCTCCGACTAGGTTCTTTCGTTTGTTTTCTTGTGTCAGATATGTGTGGATCCGGTCGGTAAGCGCCCGCCATATGCTTGCGGTCGGCTGCTCTTGCAGGTATGCGCCTAACTCCTCCCGAATTAACGAGACAAGTTCGGGATCATCGCCGGGCTCCGGAAATCCCAGCCCCTCGTAAGGTGCCCTTTGTGCCTGAGCGGAAACGACATCCCTTCTCTGCTGCGAGTTCACAGCGCTTGCCAAGTCCTCGATAGCTCGCTGGAACAGCCAGTCGATCTGATCTGCAAGGCGCGCCGGTGTGGTACCCAAGGCGCTCGCAACCCAGGCATGGAAAGCGAGCGAGCGTCCATACCAGCGCCGCCCGGGCTGGCTTTTGTCGCTCTCATAACAATGTGCAAGCCCGGTCGTTCTGTCGATCCACAGGAGCAGGCGGTACACATGCTCCCATGCATCGGTTGCGGTGGGAGCAGGGTGCGCCGCAAACCATACGTCGAGCAGGCGTTTCCGATTCTCCGATCCGAACGGGTTGAGTACAACCGACGGAGCCGGGAGGGAGGAAAATGATTCCTGTGACAGGTGCGTCTCCTAAGCTGTATGCCGTCTGACAAGCATGTCGCTCATTGCTTGCTGCAGAGCCACTGCAGCAGCCCGCGCGAGCAATGGCGGAACTGCGTTCCCTACTTGCCGGTAACGCGAGTGAGCCGGACCGCCATCAACCCGATTGGGTACCGATCCTTGGCGGACGTCAGTAGTGAAGACAAAACGATCCGGGAATGACTGGAGGCGCGCGAACTCCCTAACGGAAAGCGAGCGCGGGAATTGATAATGATAAGCGGAATCGGCCTTCGTGTTCAGAGTCCACGCCCAAATTCCTGGGTGCAAGCGGCGATATGCATAGAAATGGCGGCGCGAAAGCTTGCCGGAGCCATTGTCTTGGCCCCAGCGTTGTCCTGTTATATACCTCTGCAGCAGCTTTTCTTCCAGATCTCTATAGTTCCCGCCTGGTGGAATGTTCTCTAGCCGGAGGCGAGTGTCGTCCTGAATACGAGGGACCTGCACGTTGATGACGAGATCTCCGGCGTCTTCACGCATCAGACGCTGGTATGCGGATGCTGGGGAGCGTAGACGCTCATATGAGAGAACGTCTTTTCGATTCCCTACCGGAAGATCGGATAGGTCTGAGAGAGCCTGCTCCACCGTCACAACCGCGGGATCAGCGGGATCGGCAAGCGCAGTGCCTACTCCAATTCTCAAGGCATCTTCCTGAACAATCACCTCGTAATGCGTGTTCGCAGCACCCTGCCGCCGCTGGAGACCGATTCGTTCGGTAGCACCCGTCCCCTGAAGAGCAGGAGGATCACATCTGAGTGAATGATGGACTCCGAGAAACAGCAGGCGCTTCCGAGTTTGGGGCACACCAAAGTCGGCGGCGTCCACAACCTGCGGTATGACCCGGTATTCCCCATTCAACGACAGATCACGAACAATTTGGTCCCGCACTCCCATCTGATCCATCCCCGTGACATTCTCCATCAAGAATGCATAGGGAAGTGTGCGGCTTACAATGTCAACGAACTCTCGGTATAAAGAATTTCTCGGATCGTCAATGATGCGGACATGGTTGCGCACTTGAGAGTACGCTTGGCATGGAGGTCCCCCTACGATGACGTCGGCCGAACTAGCTACCTCGAGGATTCTTTTGCGAACCTCTGCCGTCCGAATGTCCCCCACGACTGTTGTGGCTTCAGGGAAATTTCGCGCGTAAGTCGCGGCGGCATCTGGGTCAATTTCCAGTCCGGCAACGATGCTGTAGCCTGCTTGGCGGAATCCTTCGGAAATGCCTCCAGCTCCCGCAAAGAGGTCGATGACCCTGTACGGAGTACGCTGAGGGAAGGCATCTCGCTCGCGAACTAGCGCGATTGTCCTCGAAGGCACCGTCTCTCACTAGCAGGTTTGCAGCACGGCAATCGCGCTGGCGTGGATAGCTAGGATGTGGCTGTCCAGAGGACATGCACAGAATCCAAATTAGCGGGGGCCCGGTTCCAGCGCTATATCCGTTTTCAGTTCTGTGTCGGGGGGCGTCCTCTGGGACTTCAAATTATTCGGAGGCGAGTGTGAGCCGGCTTGCGAGGTAAAGAAGAGGCCGCCGGCAACGCATTGTAGCGCTCCTCACGGGCTGCACATCGCGGAGGTGGCGGTGGCGCCCGGACGACCGGATAGTGGTGGAAAAACGAGAGGACGCGGAGGCGTGCTGCCTTCTCCGCGTCCTCTCTCCGTTCCTCCGCGTGAGATCCCTCTCGGTCCGCAGCCCGGTGTTCGTGCGGGACCGGCCGCGGCCTACTCGGCGACGGGGGCCTGCAGCTGGAGCGCGGCGGCCGCGCGCTGCACGACGGGCGTGGTGCCGGGCGCGCACGTCTGCACGAGGATGCGCGCCGCGGCGGTGCCGTGCGACGAGGGGGAGCGGCGGCCACTCGACGGGCTCGCCGCGGTCTGCGGGGCGTACATCGCGGTGACGCGCAACGTGCGGGTCGCCTCGCCGGCGTCCAGGATCGCGACGGTCAGCCGGTCGTGGTACACCACTTCGGAGAGCGGGGAATTGCTGGCGACCGTCGTCTTTTCCGCGGCGATGAACCCGGCGCCCTGGTCGGCGTTGGTCACGTTGAAGCCCATCTCGTTCACCGTGCGAAAGGCGCAGCCTCGCGGCCGGCGCCCCGCGCGGCACGGACCGCGCGGGGGATGCCCGTGTAGAAGCAGGGCTCGGAAGGATGACGCGGCAACCGCACTAGGGCAGGGAATGCAGTTGAGGACGATGATTGCGACGGCCGCCGCAGCACTCGCGCTTTCCGCGTGCACCATCGCGGACGTGACGGTGGCGCCGGGGGACGACCGGCTGGTGGTGGAGGCGGTGCTGCGGACGGACACGCGCGGGCAGTTCATCCTGCTGCACCGCGGGGTGCGGTCGGGCGTGGCCGAGGGCGAGGTAGACGCGACGGTGGTGGTCACCCGCGGCGACGGCGTCAGCATTCCCTTCTACGAGACGGCCGACCCCTGCTACGCCATCGACTCGGCCTACCTGCAGGCGGAGGACCCGGTGGACATCCGCGGCACCTGCTACGCCTCGCCGCGGTCGCTGGGCAACTGGGTGGTCCCCGGCGCCACGTACGACCTGAGCGTGCGCACCCTGCGCGGGGAGGAGGCGCGGGGGCGCACCACGGTGCCGGGCGCCTTTACGCTGCGGGGCGTGTCGGTGTCGCGACTGGAGCACGAGCCGGCCCTCCCCTGCACGCTCCCGCCGCTTACGCCGCTGCCGCTTACCTGGACGCAGGCGGCGGGGGCGTGGGGATACATTGCCCCGCTGCGCATCTGGGGGCTCAGCCGGGTGCTCCCCGACACCTTCAACGCGCCGGACCCGCTGCAGCTGGTGGGTGTGTCGGTCTCCGCGGCGGACACGTCGCTGGTGCTGCCGGGCGAGTTCGGCGTGTTCGACAGGTTCGACTACGACCAGAACCTGCTGCGGCTGCTGCAGACGGGGCTGCCCGCCGGCACCACGGCCCGCGTGGTGATCGCCGCGGGGGACCGCAACTACATTAACGGCGTGCGCGGCGGCTCGTTCAACCCCTCGGGCCCCATCCGCATCTCCAGCATCGTGGGCGACGGCGTGGGCGTGTTCGGCTCGCTGGTGCCGCTCACCACCATCCTGGAGGTGGGCACGCCCGGCCCCGGCGCCATCCGCTGCGGCGAGTACCAGGAGGCGTCGCCGCCCGTCGTGGGCTCCGCCCCGTGAGATGAATCCCGAGTTCCGGTGTGTCCCACCCCAAACGTGGTCTCATTCAGATTCTCGGCCCGATTGTGCGTTCTCCCACAGCCCGTCTCATCCTCATGCCAGATCCTGAAAAAGAATGATCGTACAGAGGAACAGAGTCAGACAGAGGAAACGAGATCATGCTTCCACTCGCTTTCTCTGTCTGACTCTGTTCCTCTGTACCCTACAGGTGTTGCTTTTCCGGGTCTGTATCAGCTCGGAGAAAAGAGAGAGGACGCAGATGAAAGTCTCATCCGCGTCCTCTCTCCGTTCCTTCGCGGGATGCGTTTCTACATGCTGAACGCGTAGACGATCATCACCGTGGCGCGGACGATCTGCTCGCCGGGGTTGATGGGGGTGGGCGCGCTCTGGGCCACCGCGTCCATCATCATCTCCTGGCGCGCCATCACCGGCGGGCCGTAGCCCACGTCCAGCGTGGCGGCCTCGCGGATCATCCCCAGGCTTACCCCCATGGCGGCCGCCAGCGCCTCGGCGTCGGCGCGGGCGCGGCGGGTGGCGTCGGCGATGGCCTGCTGCCGGTAGCGCGCGGGGTCGCGCAGGCCGAAGCGCACCCCGTGCACGCGGTTGGCGCCCGCCCCCAGCGCCGCGTCGATGATGCCGCCCACGCGCGCGATCTCGTAGGTGGTGGCCGAGACGGTGTTCATCACCCGGTAGCCGCGGATGCGGGGCTCGCCGCCCTGCTCCACCGGCCGCGGGTCGTAATCCGGGAACACGTTGTAGTCGCGCGTCTCGATGCGCTCGCGCGGCACGCCGGCGCGCACCAGCGCGGCGATCACCCGCTCCATAAGCTGCGCGTTGGCCGCGGCCGCCTCCTGCGCGTTGCCGGCGGAGGTTTCCACCGCGAAGTCCGCCATGGCCTGGTCGGGCGCGGCGCGCACCTCGCCCGTCCCGGTCACCCGGATGGAGGGGTGCGGCGCGGGGGGCGGCACCTGGGGCTGCGCCGCCGCGTCCGTGGACAGTCCCAGCACGGCCGCCGCGGCGGCCAGCATCGTCGTCATCTTCATCCCGTTCCTCTTGTTCTGGATTGCGTGCGCGCCGCACCGTCGCGGCTCGCGTGCAGGTACCCGCCGCCCCGCGCGCAGGTTGCGCGCCGCAGGGGAGATGGGGGAAAAGAGGTGGGCCCGGAGCGGGGAGGCTCCGGGCCCGGATTGGGGGGCGGACAGCGTCAGACGGCGTGGAGGGCGGGTGCTGCGGTCGACGAGGAAGGCGGGGTGGTGCGGATGCTCTGAAGACTTCGGGCCACCGTTCGCTGACCCCCCCGGGTCAGGTGCCCCAACTGGGCGCTTGCGGCCTCCTTAAGGGCAAGGCCGGGGCCAGGGTGCCAGGATCTACAACGTCGTTGATGTACAACGACTTACAGAACACTTGCCACGGCGAGGGCGGGATTTCGTGGGGAGAAGAGGGGACGATGTGAGACGTGGATGCCCCATAGGTGTTTTCACCTGTATACAAAACGCGACGAGACATACGAGAAAACAGGTACGTGAGTGTGCCTGAATCCGGAATTTTGCCTCTGTTACCGCATCAGCCACGGGTGCGGAAACGGGCGAGGTGGACGGACAGGGGTCCCGCCGCCCGTCCGGGGATGGTAAGTTTGCGCGCGGGCGGCGGATGCGGCCCGGCGGCTCCACGGTGATCGAGGTACGGCGGATGGCGGGAAAGAAGTACGGGATCCGGGAAGTGTTCGCGACGCTGCAGGGCGAGGGCGCGCAGGCGGGAACGCCCGCCGTGTTCCTGCGCTTTGCGGGGTGCAACCTGGGCTACGACGTGTGCCCCTGGTGCGACACCGACTGGGTGAAGGCCGCGTACACGCTGGACCTGGAGGGAACGCTGGACTTCGTGCGCGCCACGGCGGAGCAGGGGTTTGGCGGAGAAAAGCCGGGGCTGCTGCTGGTGGCCACGGGCGGCGAGCCCAGCCTGCAGTTCGACCGGCCGCTGTCCGACGCGCTGCGGGCCCGCGGCTACCGCATCACCATGGAATCCAACGGCTCGCGCCCCGTGGACCGCTCGCTGGTGGACTGGCTGACCGTTTCGCCCAAGCAGGCGCAGTTCGCCCAGAAGGAAGGCGACGAGCTGAAGCTGCTCTATACCGGCGGCGCCGCGCCTGGGATCACGCCGGACGTGGACGCGGTGCGGCGGATCGCGGACGGGACGCGCTTCGGGCAGTACTTTCTGCAGCCGGTGGACGTGCCCGTGCTGGGCGGGCCAAACTATGGCGAAACCATCGCGGCGGTGATGGAGCTGGGGCCGCCCTGGCGAATGTCGGTGCAGACGCACAAGGTGGCCGGGATCCCGTGACGCCTCCCGTGCTCCAGGGCTGAGGCGTGCGCGCGTTCTACACGGACCGCTTCGTCCTGCCGCTGCCGGTGGGACATCGTTTCCCGATGGTAAAGTACGCGCGGCTCCGCGAGCGCTGCCTGGCCGAAGGCGTGCTGCGCCCAGGTGACTTGATCGAGCCCTCCGCGGCCGCGTGGGACGCGCTGGCGCTGGTGCACGAGCCCGCGTACCTGGCCGCCGTCCGCGAGGGGGCGCTGACGCCGCTGGAGCAGCGCCGCATCGGCTTTCCGTGGAGCCCGGAGATGGTGGAGCGCTGCCGCCGCTCCACGGGCGGCACGCTGCAGGCCGCGCGGGCCGCGCTGGACGAGGCGGCGGCGCGCGGCTGGGGCGTGGCGGTGAACCTGGCCGGCGGCACGCACCACGCCTGCCCGGACCACGGCGAGGGCTTCTGCGTCTTCAACGACGCCGCCGTGGCCATCCGCGTCCTGCAGCGCGAGGGGCGCATCCAGCGCGCGGTGGTGCTGGACTGCGACGTCCACCAGGGCAACGGCACCGCCGCCGCCTTCCGCGCCGATCCCTCCGTCTTCACCTTCTCCATCCACGGCGCCAGGAACTTTCCGTTCCGCAAGGAGCGCGGGTCGCTGGACGTGGAGCTTCCCGACGGCGTCGGCGACGACGTCTTTCTGGCCGCGCTCGAGATGCACGTCCCGCAGATCCTGGACGATTTTCGCCCGGAGCTGGCGGTCTACCTGGCGGGTGCGGACCCGTGGCGCGAAGACCGCTTCGGGCGGCTGGGGATGAGCAAGGAGGGATTGATGGCGCGCGACCGCCTGGTCCTGGGCGCCTGCCGCGACGCCGGCATCCCCGTGGCCGTGGCGATGGCCGGCGGCTACGCGCGGGACACGGAGGACACGGTCGACATCCACGTGCGGACCATCGCAATCTGCGCGGAGATGTGGGCATGGGATAGTGCCTAGTGCCGGAGTACCTAGTGCCTAGGGATAGCACCTGTGCCAGAGTACCTGGTGCCTGGTACCTTGCTGCTGACACTCTCGGTACTCGGTACTCGGTACTCTGGCACTAGGTACTTCTCCTCCCTCACCGCGAATCGTTGACCCGCCGGGCGATCCGCGCCGCCACGCCCATCGGCAGCATGCGCGCGAAGGTGCTCGTCACGCGGTTGGCGAAGCCGGGGGCCACCTGCGTCTTGCCCGCGTCGAACGCGGCCAGGCCGGCCTGCACCACCGCTTCCGCCGTCAGCACGCCGGGCTGGCCCAGCTGCACGCGCGTGCCGGCCACCGCCTGGAATCCGGTGGGCGTGGGCCCGGGCGAAAGGCAGAGGATGCGCACGCCGGAGCCGCGGTTCTCCTCCGCCATCGCCTCCGAGAGCGAGAGGACGAACGCCTTGGTGGCGGCGTAGACGGACTTCATGGGCACCGGCTGGAACGCGGCGACGGAGCCCACGTTGATGATGCCGCCCGACCCGCGCGGCCGCATCTGTCCCAGCGCCAGGTGGGCCAGCTGCAGCACGGCCGTGCAGTTGAGCGCCACCATCTCTGCCTGCCGGTCCGCCGGCAACTCGTCGAAGCGGCCGTGCAGGCCAAAGCCGGCGTTGTTCACCAGCAGGTGGATGGGGCCCTCGGCGCCCGCCTCCGCCTCCGCCTCCGCCTCCGCCCACGCCCGCGCCGCCTCGCCGGGGCGCGACAGGTCCGCGGCCACCACCGCCGCGCGCACGCCGTGCCGCGCCTGGATCTCCCCCGCCAGCGCCGCCAGCCGGTCCGCGGAGCGCGCGCAGAGCACGACGTGCATCCCCCGCCCCGCCAGCGCCCTCGCGAACGCCTCCCCGATTCCCATCGACGCGCCCGTCACCAGCGCCCACCGCCCCCGGTAGTCGAAATGTCGGCTCATCATCTCTCCCGGCGAAGTGACCTGCGGATACGACACGGCCCGCAAACGGTTGACCATCGCGTGCGGGCCCTTGATGATCCGCCTCCAGGAGCGAATGAATTCGCCGCTGGAACAGCGCGAAATCCGCCTGCGCGGATTGTGGCCGCGAGATCCGCGCGCGCGACGGATCACCAGGATGCGGACGGTAGATTCCTCGGTCGCGCGCCGGGTCCAGGGGTGGCGGACGGTGCGGTGCGGCGCTCCCTCGGAATGACAGAGTGGGGTGCGGAGCGGGGGCTTGGCATCACCGCCCGTGCGCGGAGCGCGCCCATGGGGTTGAAGCCTTCAGGAGCGAATGAATTCGCCGCTGGAAAATCGCAAAATCCGCCTGCGCGGATTGTGGCCGCAAGGTCCGCACGCGCGACGGGTCACCAGGATGCGGACGGTAGATTCCTCGGTCGCGCGCCGGGTCCAGGGGTGGCGGACGGTGCGGTGCGGCGCTCCCTCGGAATGACAGAGTGGGTGCTGATGGTGTGCAGCCGGTGCGCATACCGTGCGCGGAGCGCGCCCATGGGGTTGGAGCCTTCAGGAGCGAATGAATTCGCCGCTGGAAAATCGCAAAATCCGCCTGCGCGGATTGTGGCCGCAAGGTCCGCGCGCACGACCGGTCACCAGGATGCGGACGGTAGATTCCTCGGTCGCGCGCCGGGTCCAGGGGTGGCGGACGGTGTGGCGCGGCGCTCCCTCGGAATGACAGAGTGGGGTGCGCAGCGGGGACTCGGCATCACCGCTCCCGTGCGCGGAGCGCCCATGGTGTTGAAGCCCCGCCTGGCGAGCTTTGCGAGCCTTGGGCGGGGCTTGTGGCCGTTCCAGCCGCGGGCTTTAGCCCGCGTGCTGAGGCGCCGCACCCCCTACCAGCTCGGGTCCGTCTCGAACAGGCTGTCGATCTGGTCCGCGGGGACGGGGCGCGAAAAGAAGAAGCCCTGCCCGTACTCGCATTTCAGCGTCCGCAGCTCGCCCAGCAGCTCGGCGTTCTCGATCCCCTCGCTCACCACCGCCACCCCCAGCGCGTGCGCCATCGCCACGATGGTGCGCACGATCTGCAGGCCGCCGCAGTCGGGCCCGCTGACGAACGAGCGGTCGATCTTGAGCGCGTCCAGCGGCAGACGGTGCAGGTAGCTGAGCGACGAGTACCCCGTGCCAAAGTCGTCCACGTGCAGCTGCACGCCCAGCGCCTTCATCCGCCCCAGCGTCTCGATGACCCGCGACGAGTGCTGCAGGATCACGCTTTCGGTGATCTCCAGCTCCAGCGTTCCCGGCGCGATGCGCGTCTTGACCAGAATGGCCTTTACCCGCTCTACCAGGTCCGGCTGCGCGAGCTGCCGGGCGCTCAGGTTCACCGCCATCTTCAGCGCCTCCCCGCCGGGCCGCTCCTGCCAGCTCCGCAGCGTGCGGCACGCCTCCTCGAGCACCCACAGGCCGATGGGCAGGATGAGCCCCGTCTCTTCGGCCATGGGGATGAAGTCGTCGGGGAGCACCAGGCCGCGCTCCGGGTGCTGCCAGCGGGCCAGCGCCTCGAACCCCGAGATGCGCCCCGTCGCCAGGTCCACGACCGGCTGGTAGAACACGCGCAGCTCGCCCCGCTCCAGCGCCCGCCGCAGGTCCGTCTCCAGCTGCAGCCGCGCCATGGCCTCGGCGTGCATGGCCGGGTCGAACACGTGGTAGCGCCCGTCGCCCGCCTCGCGCGCGCGGATCATGGCGATGCCGGCGTCGCGCAGCACGTCCTCGGCGCGCTCGTACACCGGCCCGCTCAGCACCACGCCCACGCTGACCCCCGAGAACACCTCGCGCCCCGCCGCGCGCAGCGGCTGCACCAGCATCTGCCGCACGCAGGTGGCCACGCGCGTGGCCTCGCCCACGCCGCGCACCCCGTCCATCAGAATGGCGAACTGGTCGCCGCCCACGTACGCCACCATGGCGTCCTCCGGCGCGCACTCGCGCAGCCGCGACGCCGCGCCGGCCAGCAGCTCGTCGCCCGCGGCGCGGCCCAGGCTGTCGGTGACCAGCTGGATGCGGTCCAGCTCCACCGCCAGCACCGCGAAGCGCTGGCCGTCGCGGCGGGCCAGGTCCAGCGCCAGCTCAAGCCGGTGCGCCAGCAGCCCCCGGTTGGGGAGCTGCGTGACCGGGTCGTAGAATGCGTTGCGCAGCAGCTCGCGCTCCAGCCGCTTGCGGTGCGTAAGGTCTTCGCAGCAGGTCACCAGCGCCACCGGTCGCCCCGCCGCGTCGCGCACCACGTCCGAGCGCAGCAGCACGGGAAAGACGGAGCCGTCCTTGCGCACGTTCACCGTCTCGCGGCTCCAGCTGGTGGCCTCGTTCATCCGTTCGGCGTCCAGCGGGCGCGCGTTCTTCGCCGGGGCAAAGACGCGCGCGTGGCGGCCCACCAGCTCGTCGGGGGTGTAGCCGTGCATCCGCGCGTCGGCGGGGTTGCTGTACAGAATGCGGCCGCGCGTGTCGGTGATGGTCACGCCCAGCTGCATGGTTTCCACCGCCTTGCGCAGCATCCGCAGGTTCACGCTGCCGCGCGCGCTCTGCGCCGCCCGGGCCAGCGCCTGCTCCATGGCCGGCGTTCCGTCGCGCGACGACACCAGGAGCGAGGCAAAGCGGGCCAGCGAGGCCAGCAGGTCCACCTCCTCCGCCGTCCACGCGCGCGGGCGCTCGTCGGCCACGCACAGCGCCCCCGCCATCCGCCCGTCCGCCCGGCGAAACGGGATCCCCGCGTACCCGATCTCCCCCAGCCACACCGCGGGGTCGCGCCGCACCGCCGGGTGCTCGCGCGCGTCCTCGATGAGCAGCGGTTCGCCCGAGAGCACCGCCACCCCGCACAGCGAGCGCGCCAGCGGGGCCTCGCGCCGCGGGCGCCACGCGTCACCGGCGCTCCCCGCGCTGAACGGCCGCTCGGCGTCCACCAGCGAGATCACGGAGACGGAGGTGTCCAGAAGGCGCGCGGCAAACCCCGCCAGCCGCTCGAAGCCGGCCTCGGGCGTGTCGGAGGAGTAAAGGAGCGTGCCGAGCTCTGCGCCGCCGGCCGCGTGCAGAAGCATCACGGGCGTGCCTGGGATCTGAGGGGGACAGCCGCGTTCCGGAGATGGCGCAGGCAGGATGCGTGCGCGTTCGCCGGAAAGGGAGGGAAAAGGATTGGGTGTGGATGATGACGACGAATAGTAACGGCCGGTCACACCACGCGGAATGGTTTTCGTAAACAAAGCGTCCACCCCGGCGCCCCGGCGTCCGCACCGTTCCTTCAGGTTCGTTTCCGATATGGATTTCCGTGGATGAGGGGCAAGATGCGTACACGACCATTTACAGGAGAAAAGCACCGGCCGCAACGCCGGATTCCGGTGTTTTCCTCATGAAGCGGTACGGAGCCGGCGGAAGCCGTCTTTGTTCTCTTCTCGCGATCTGCACGTGAACAGGCGGAACGCATCGCGGCGATCGACAAAAAGAAGTCTCACCCAGAGGCCGCAGAGGCCACAGAGGAAATTTTCCCTCTGTGGCCTCTGGAACCTCTGGGTGAGACCCGTCTTTTTGTGGGGATTACTGCTGGCAGGGCGCGTTGGGGTCCTGCCGCGGCCCGTTCACCACCAGCCGCGCCGGCCGGTTGGCCACCTCCGTCGCGATGTCGCGAAGGAACGACGCCACGCGCGCGGAGTGGTCGTAGTCGATGTACTGCGGCTCGTCCGTCACCATGTGGTAGTGCGGATGGTATCCCAGCGAAAAGTAGGTGATGGGAATGCCGAACCGCGCGTACATGAAGTGGTCGCTGCGGCAGTAGCGGTTGGCCGGGTGCCCCGCCGTGTCCCACGCGTAGTCCGGCTGCATGGGCGGGGTGCGGCGGCCGTTCAGCGCGTCGATCAGGTCGCCCAGCTCCGTCGAAAGCCGCCGCGAGCCGATCATCTGGATGCTGTACGGTCCGCCGCCCGCCACCTCCGACGCGCGCCCGTGCCCCACCATGTCCATGTTCAGCACGGTGACGATGGAGTCGCGCGGCACGGTGGGGTTCTCGCTGAAGTGCTGCGAGCCCAGCAGCCCCGCCTCTTCGGCCGTGTGCGAGATGAACAGGATGGAGCGCCGCGGCCGCTCGCCGCGCGAGGCCAGCTCCTCGGCGATCTCCAGCAGCGCCACCGTGCCGCTGCCGTCGTCGTCCGCGCCGTTGTAGATGCTGTCCATGCGCGTGCCGTCCGCGCCCAGGCTGTCGCGCAGCGCCCGGATGCGCGCCCACTGCGCCGGCGTGGGCGTGCCCACGGGGTCGTTGGCGCCCTGCGGCCGCATGACCGTGTTGTACGCCACGGTGCTGTCGTGGTCGAACGCCCGGTCGCTGATCCCCTCGTGGTCGTTGTGCGCGCTGATCCCCACGTACTGCCGGTTCACCGCCGGGTCCGAGCCGCGCAGCACGGCGATCACGTTGCGCGCCGGCGCGTCCACCGGGCGCGGGGCGTAGTTGAAGCCGCCGCTGACCCGCGCGCGCCCCGCGGCGCCGGGCTGCAGGGTGGCCGGCGCGGCGCCCAGCATGCGCTGCGCCACGGCCGCCGTCACCAGCAGCCCCGCCGGCCCGCGCGTGGGGATCTGGCTGATGTCCAGCAGCCCCGACTGCTGCGCGAACGGCAGGTTGCGCAGCCCCTGCGACGAGATGTCCAGCGACGCCACCACGACGGCCGCCGCGCTGGGAAGCCGCGGCTGCGGCGCCAGCCAGACGCGGTAGTTGGTCTGCCCGTTCACCACCGGGGGAAGCACGACCACGATCTTGCCTGCCGCCTGCGCGTCGCTGATCATCGCCCCGCCCAGCGTGCCGCCAAAGATTACCGGGGCGTTCTGCACCTGCATCTGCGGCACGTACGCAAAGCGCGACTCCATGTGCGGCAGCGGCACGTAATCCTGCCCCAGCTGCAGCGCCGCCCCATCCACCGAGAGCGACGCGCCCGGCGCCAGGCGCGTGACCGTGAGCGGAATCGTCTGGAAGAAGGTGCCGTTCTCCCCCGCGGGCTCCAGCCCCATGCGGCGGAACTCGGCGGCGATGTACTCCGTGGCCATGTAGTTGCCGCGGTGCCCCGCCTGCCGCCCCATCATGCTGTCGTCGGCGATGGTGTACAGGCGGCTCATCATGTCCTGCGCGGTGATCTGCGCCGTCGTGGGCCGCGCGGCGTACCGCGGCGGCAGCGCGCCGGACGCCGTCTGCGCGGCGGGCGCGGGTGCCTGCGCCGGGGCCGGGATGGACTCGGAAGGCTGCGCCGCGGGCGTACAGCCGGACGCCAGCGCCGCCAGCGCCAGCGTGGCGCGCGCAAGGGATCGGTTGATGGGCACTGCTCTCTCTCGCTCTGGTCTGCCGGTGTTGATGGGATACCGGCGAAGATACAGCCGCCGCCCCGCGCGGCAAGCTCGGAAAAGGATGCGCCTCACGCAGACGCGCGGAGGCGCAGAGAGCCGTGCACTCTCCGCGCCTCCGTTTTCCCAGGTGATGTAGATGGAACAGGGCGTTGGCCTGGCTTCCTGAGTCCAGCGGCCGCTCAACCCACCCCTGCTGGTGAAAACAGCGTTGTCATTCCGAGGCCCGGCCACGCTGCAATCGGACGATCCCGCCGCGGGTTGCAGGGCCGAGGAATCTACTGTCCGCTCGCGCGAGGCCGGACGCGGCAGCCCGCGCCACCACCGCGGCGGCGAAACAGCCAGACAGGGCCAGTATGGGGCGTCGCGGCAGTCTACGAGGAGGCGGAAGGTAGATTCCTCGGTCGCGCACCGGCTTCTGTGATCGCCCAAGGTGCCGAGTGGGCGCTCCCTCGGAATGACAGATTGGGGTGGGCCGCGTTTCCATTCCTGCTGGATGAAAACGGTGTTGTCATTCCGAGGCCCGGCCACGCTGCAATCGGACGATCACGCCGCAGGCTGCAGGGCCGAGGAATCTACCTTCGGCTCGCGCGAGGCCGGACGCGGTAGCCCGCGCCACCGCTGCGGCGGCGAAACAGCCAGACAGGGCCAGTGTGGGGCGTCGCGGCAGTCTACGAGGAGGCGGAAAGTAGATTCCTCGGTCGCGCACCGGCTTTTGTGATCGCCCAAGGTGCCGGGTGTGCGCTTCCTCGGAATGACAGATTGGGAGGGCCAGGTTTTCCATGCAGTCCAGCGGCACTCCGCCCACGGGCGGTTCCGCAACATCCATCAGGGCTTTCTCTGGCCGATCAGACCGTCAGCCCTCCGTCACCGGGTCGTTCACCTGGCCGATGAACAGCAGGGCGCCCGTGGTGTCGTCGCGGATGGCGAAGATGAACGGGCGATCCACGGTGAACTCCCTCGTTCGAGGCGGGCCACCCCGGGTCTTGACCTCGACCAGCGTCACGGCCGCGGCTTCGGTGCCTTCCTCGTTCACCTCGATGAACACCTTCTGCAGCACGGCGCTTACGTAGGGCTCCTCCGCCGCCACGTACTTCGCGGGCAGCATGGCGTCCAGCTCCGCGCGTCCGGCGGCGAACGCTCTCTTCATTCCCATCACCGCCAGAGGCTCCTTCAGAGAGGACATCCCGTTCAGCCGGTACCGGGGCATGGCGACGCGCACCTCCTGCGTGCGGAATTCGGCCATCCATCCCCGCCACGCCTCCACCGCCAGCATCTCCCGCAGGCCCGTGAGCCCCTGCTGGTGATCGGGCAGCAGCACGTACATGGCGATGCGATCGCCGCGGTACGGGAGCCGCACGGCCTGAAAGCCGCCGCCGCGCAGGTAGCCGCAGCGGCCGGTGCGCGACATCATCGGCCGCTCCACCGGGCCGGACGGGGCGTGGAAGGTGCCGGGGCGCGTGGCCGCCGCGCTGAACTCCTCCTTCCAGCGCCCCTTGAAGTAGACCGCGTTCAGCAGGCAGAGGATCACCAGGGGATTGATCGGGTCGCGCATCATCTCCTTGATGCGCCCGCCCGTGCTGCGCGAAACCCACTCGTTGACCGGCCCCGCAGTGCCGAGCGCGGCGGCTTCCGCGCCATACGAACGCCGGACCCCCTCCACGAACGCGGGCAGCAGCGGCGCCCGCGCCCACAGCGAGTTGGCCAGGGCCAGCTCCACCTCGTCGTTCTCCAGCGCGGCGGCCAGGGCGGCGTTGGCCGCGTTCAGCGCGTCCAGCCGCAGCCCCGTCGCCAGCGTCTGCTCGATCTCGGCCAGCGTGTCGCCGGTGGTGCCGTTGGCCAGCATGCCCAGCGCCAGCCCGGCGCTCAGGGGCGAAACGACGACGTTGCCCTCCGGCGCCGCATGGCCCAGCCGCCGGAACAGCTCCATTCCAAAGGCGGCGTAATCCACGCCCCGTGGCACCGCGGGGGCGCGAGACGGTCCGTCCGCGTTGATGGTCTGCTGGTCCATGTGCCGATCGTCCCCCGTGCCGATGCGATTGCCAGGAAAACACGAGCCCGTGCCGCACAAGGTAGCGCGGCACGGGCTGGTTCGGCCAATATTTTCGTGCGGCGGATTCCGATCTTTCCGATCAGTCCTCGGTGACGGGATCGTTCACCTGGCCGATGAACAGCAGGGCCCCCGTGGTGTCGTCGCGGATGGCGAGGATGAACGGGCGGTCCACGACGAACTCGGCGGGCGGCGGGGGCGCGCTGGTGGCGCGCATCTCGATGCCGGTGACGGCGGCGGCCTCGGTGCCCTCCTCGTTCACCTCGACGAACACCTTTTGCTTGGCCTCGCTCACGTACACGTTGCCGCGCGCCAGGTACTCCGCCGGCAGCAGCGCGCCGAAGTTGGCGGCCGTCTGGCTGAACGCGTCCGTCATCCCCAGCGCCGCCAGGGGCGCGTTGAGGCGCGACTCCACGTTCACGCGGTACTTGGGCATCACCACCCGCACCTCGCGCGTGCCGAATCCCTCCATCCACCCGGCCCACGCCTGCGGGGTGAGCCCCCGCCGCAGCGCCGCCACGCCGGACGACGCGTCCGGCAGCAGCACGTACATGGCGAAGCGGCCGCCGCGGTACGGCAGGCGAACGGCCGAGAAGCCGTCGCCGTCCAGATAGCCATACGAGCCGGTGCGCGTCATCATGGGCCGCTGCACGGTGCCGCGGGGGGCGCGGAAGGGCAGGGGGCGGGTGGCGGATGCGCGGAACTCGTCCTGCCAGCGGCCCTTGAAGTACACCGCGTTCATCAGGTACATCACCACGTCCCCGTCGATCGGCGGCTCCACCATCCGCGTGATGCGCCCGTTGGTCTTGTCGCTCACCCAGCGGTTGATGCGCGCCGCCGCCTGCGGCGAGCTGAAGTCCAGCGCGGCCACCTCCGCCTGGTAGTAGCGCTGGTTGCGCTCCATGAACGAGGGAAGGAACGGCACCCCCTGGCGCGCCCACAGCGAGTTGGCGATGGCCAGCTCCACGTCGCCGCTGCGCAGTGCCTGGGCCAGCGCGGCGTTGGTGCCGTTGAGCCCGTCCAGGTCCATCCCCGTCCCCAGCGCCTGCTGGATTCCGGCCAGCGTTTGCCCCTGCGCGCCGTTGGCCAGCATGCTCACCGCCAGCCCCGCGCTCAGCGGAGAGACCACCACGTTCTGGTCCGGCCGCGCGTCGCCCAGCTGGCGGAACAGCCCCAGCCCGAACGCCGCGTAGTCGGCCGGCGCCAGCGCGGGGATCTGCGCCGGCGGCAGCTGCCACGGGGTGGTGTCCAGCGGGCGTGCGTTCGCGGCGCTCTTTGGCGGCTCCTTCATCGGGGACTCCTGGGCTGACACGCACGCGGCCGCCAGCGCGGGCAGCGCCGCCACCATGAGCGGACGAAGAAGAAAGCTGCGCATGGATCACTCCCGGAAGACGCTTCTGTCGATTGGTCGGCCCAAGTGTACCCGGCGCATGGGGGTAGGGGTTCCGCGGCGCGGACATTTGCGACGGACGGGGAGTGCGGGAGTGCGAAAGTGAGTGCGTGAGTGCGTGAGTGCGTGAGTGCGTGAGTGCGTGAGTGCGGGAGTGCGTGAGTCGACGGAAGAGGAAGTTGATGGGGATTGCGGCAACACTTCGATGCTGGCTCAACTGCCTTGCGGTTTGGATCTCGCATATCTGGATCACGGCGCTACGTCATTCCTCCTCCGGTCGCTACGCCAATCCTACTATCATTTCTACGTCGATTATATTTACAATTCTACGCTGATCCTACTATACTCCCTACGCCAATCCTACTGCCCAGCTGGTTGTGTCAATGATCCTGGAGGATGTTCATGGCGGAACGCAGCCCGCGCGATGAGGCGCTCGCATGGTGGGAAGAGCAGATCGAGCGCGAAAAGTACGCAGGCGCCGCGGAGGATCTTCCCCCCGCGGCCGCTGAAAGATACCTGCGCGACAACGCGCTGCTGGCACTGACGCCGGGCGGATGGGGGTGGGTGGTTCTGGGCCCCGCCCATCCCGAGGCCGACTCGGCGCTACGCCAGAACTACTGGCGTCTGGTCAGTGAGGCGCTGCGGATCTATGCGCCCGCCGTCATCGACAGGATCTCAGCGGTGCGCCTGTACATGGGCGAGGCGTCCACCCCGCCGCTGCTGCACGTAACCCATGCGTCCAGCGCCAGCGAGCGAAAGCTGGAGGTGGTTCCCGGCCTCACCGTTTACCTGCGCCCGGCGGCGCCTCGGCCAGAGCCCCGCATCGTCGCGGAGGAAATGGTGGTGGACGGCGTTACCCTGCACGTTTCTCCACCGGTGCGCGTGCTGCTTTCGCTTACGGTAACGGACATCCGCGACCATCGCGACCTGGTGCTCACCTGGCTGCAGAGCCTGGTGCTGGCGCAGCCGGAGCTGGAGCAGGCGTACGAACGCAACCCTCGTCCCGTGCTGCTGGAGCGCATCGGGCACCTGGCCGAGGCGGTGGGCAACCGGCGCCTGGCGGAGCAGGTGCGCAGAATCGCGACGGCATTCCATCGCACGCGCCCCAGCCGCACGCACACGGGGGTGGGGCGGGACCTGGTGATTCCGCGCTACATCTCTGCCCAGCCGTCGCTGCGCGAGCCGTGGCTGGACCGCTTTCGCGCCAAGCTGGCCCGCGCCGCCGAAGTAAGCGCCGAAGTGATCCGCGAAACCGGGGTGGACCTGTCGCCCGCGCCCGTCGATTCCATTCTGCGCCAGGCGCGCACGGCCAAGGCGGAGGACACGTACCACTCCACCACCATCGAGGGCTACCGCATCACGCGCGAGCACGTGCGGGCAGTGCTGGCCGGCACCGCGCTCGACAGCCCCGACCGGGCCGAGATGGAGCGGCTGATGGCGCTGCGGGGCTACTCCCAGGCGTTCGAGCGCACGGTGGCGTTCGCCGCGGAGGCCGACGGCGGCGCGCGGCTGTCGGAGGGGATGGTGCTGGACCTGTTCGTGGAGCTGTGGGGTCCGTCGGTGGATGCCGAGATCATGACGGCCGCCGAGCTGCGCGGATGGCGGCAGGCGCCCGTGTACATCCGCGGCAGCGCCTACGTGCCGCCGGCTCCGGGAAAGGTGCCGCAGATGATGCGCGTCTGGGCCGATTCGCTGAACCAGCTGGAGATGGACGCGGTCTCGCGCGCGGCCGTGGCGCACTGGGCCTTCGTGCACGTGCACCCGTTCATGGACGGCAACGGGCGGCTGTCGCGCCTGCTGATGAACCTGATCCTGTGCTCGGCCGGGCTGCCGTGGACCATCATCCGCGCGGAGGAGCGGCGCGAGTACTTCGACGCGCTGGAGCAGGCGGACATTCGCGAGGACTACGCGCCCTTCGCGCGGTTCGTGGCCACCCGCGTGGCGCGCGCCGCGGAGATGAGGTAACGGATTGGCGTAGCGCAGTATGTAGGACTGGCGTAGCGGGAGCAGTAGGATTGGCGTAGCATGGAAAGTAGGATTGGCGTAGAGAAAATAGTAGGATTGACGTAACGGCATCAATCCGCCTCGCCAATGCCTTCGAGTGCGGCGCGGACCCAGTCGACGAGGGGGAGGGCGGCGCGGAAGGAGTCGGTGACGTACGCGAGCGCGCCGTCGTGGGTCAGGGCGCGGGCGTCGGTCTCGCGCCAGACGATGAAGCTCTTGCGCTTGATGTACTCGATGAGCGGCGTGTCTTCGCTGTAGCCGCGCGGCGGGCGCTTCAGGCGGTCGTCGCCCTGCAGATCGCCGAAGGTCTTCTTGAAGCCGCGCGCCCGCAGCACCTTCTGCAGCCGCTCGGGGTGCTCGGCGATGGAGGTGCGCAGGCGCGCCAGCGGCTCGGCGGGCGGCATCCAGACGCCGCCGGCGGCCAGCAGCGTGCCTTTCTCGTCCACCTCCAGGTAGTAGCCCGGTGGCGCGCCGCGGCGGTTCTGCTCGCTGACGTACGCGCTGAACGTGGTCTTGTACGGCGACTTGTTGGCGCTGAACCGCACGTCGCGGTAGATGCGGAACAGGCAGTCCTTTGGGTCCTTCCACCGCACGCGCTCGTCGAAGTCCGCCGTGCGCTCGATCACCTCGCCGATGAACGCGCAGAAGTCGTCACGCAGGGCCTGGTACGCGGGGCGGTGCGCCTCGAACCACTCGCGCCGGTTGTTCTGGGCCAGCTCCTCCAGAAAATCGGCGAGCCGCGGAAAATCCATCATCACGTTCGGGAGTGGGAGAGGCGGCCCGGGTGGATCCAGGCGCCGCCGGACACCTGTACGAAACCGGCCCTCTCCACGCAAGGTGGAGAGGGCCGGTCCCGCTGGCCGCCTGCCCGTGTCAGGGCGTGCCGGCGGCGCGGCGCACGCGCTCGGCGCGCTCACGGCCTTCGGCGGAGGTGTCGAACCAGCGGTGGTAGTCGGCGGACGACACGGCGACGGAGATGGCGCCCGACGACGGCCCCACACGAAGCCACACCGACCCGCCGTCCGGCGTGGGCCACACCATCTCGGCAAAGGCGCGCCCGGCCTGCACCTCCTGGCACAGGTCGCCGCCGCGCGGGTTGTGCGCGCCGCCACGCGGGGTCACCCCCGGGAACAGGGCGGCCACGCGGCCGCGCATCCGCTGCCAGAAGGCGTTGCACGGCTCGTCCGCGCCCACCAAGCCGGTGCTGTTGCTGGCCCGGATCATTCCGCGCGTGCGGTGCACGGTGAACACCACGCCCTGCCCTCCCCGCGAATAGATCAGGTCCACCATGTCGGGACCCACGTTGCGGGTGTCCTCCAGCACCGGCTCGCCAAAGGCGCGCACCACGTCCTGCCGCGACGCACCGAAGGGAATCTGTACGGCCGGCTCCCGGGGGTTCCACAGGCGGCTGTCGTAGCCGGCGGGCGCTGCGGCGGCCGGCGGTGCGGCGGGTGCAGGCGCGGGCGGCTGGGCCTGCGCCTGCGCGGCGGGCTGGTCGCGCTGGGCCCGCCAGTCGCGGAAAAAGGCGGTTTCCTGCGTGAACACCACCCGGCCGTCCGCGGGGTCGATGTAGACCGACGAGCCCGCGTTGTTCACCGGGTCGGTCCACGTGTAGCGGGCGCTGGCGCGGCCGGCGCGCACCTCTTCGCACAGGTTGCCCGCGCCGGGGTTGTTCTCCCCGCCCTGCGGCGTGATGTCGTCGTAGCGCCGCTGCATGCGCCGCACGTACTGCTCGAACACGCGGGGGCAGCGCTCCGCCGCCAGCGTGGGAACGGACTTCGCCAGGAAGTGCGAGAAGCCCTGCCGCTCGTGCACGGCCACGGTCCACTGCATCCCCTCCCAGTCCACGAAGCGCATGAAGGTCATGCCGCGCTCGGTGGTCTCCGACTGCGGCGTCTCGCGCCAGTAGCGGGTGACGGTGTCGCGCGCGGCGCCCCACCGCAGGTTGTCGAAGCCCGTAATCACGGCGCGCGGCGTCTGGGCGGCGGCCGGCGCCGCGGCCAGCGCCAGGAGCACGGCCGCGCGGGAAAGGAAAGAGACGTTCATTGGATGCGGAGCCTGGTCTGCGAAGAGGATGTAGTGGATCGTCGGATGGGACGAAGAAGGTAACAGCATCCTCCAGATCCCGGAAGTCCCATTCCCACAACGACTTGATGTCTCGAAACAAAGAAGGGGACGCGAAGGAGCTCCTCCGCGTCCTCTCTCTTTTCCTCCGCCGCCTCCGCGTGGTGCTTTTCTCGTCAGCTCGTCTCCGCCCAGAACTGGGCCAGCAGGTTGCCCGCCACGCGCAGGCGGTACGCGGCGGTGGAGCGCACGTCGTCGATGGGCTGGATCTCCTGGTGCAGCACGCGCTGCGCTTCCTCGATGGACGATCCCAGCGCCAGCGCGTTCTCGGTCTGCGGCAGGCGCACGACGGTGGCGGCCACGCTGCCCAGCGCGATGCGGGGACGCGGGGCGCGCACGCCGGCGATCACCACCTTGCTGATGGCCTGCGCGGCGCGGGTGCCCACCTTCCGGAACCACTGCGCGCCCTCGACCGGCGGCACCTCCACCGCCACGATCAGCTCGTCGGGGCGGATGACGGTGGCGCGGTAGCCGGTGTACAGCTCGTTGAACGCCACCCGCCGCTCGCCCTCCAGGCTGCGGAGGACGACGACGGCGTCCGCGGCGGCCAGCACCGGCAGCGAATCGCCCGCGGGCGATCCGTTGGCGATGTTGCCGCCGATCGTCCCCCGGTTCTGGATCTGCACGCCGCCCACCTCGCGCGAGGCGGCGACCAGCATCGGCAGGTGCTCCCAGACGATGGGCGAGCGGCCCAGCTCCGTGTAGGTGGCGAGCGCGCCGATCCGCAGCGTCCCATCGTCCCCCACGCCGATCCCGCGAAGCTCGTCCAGGCCCCACAGGTTGATGAAGCGCCGCGCCGGCTGTGTGCCGAACTGCAGGCCCACGAACACGTCCGTGCAGCCGGCCAGCGGCATCAGCGGGGCGTGCTGCTGCAGCATCCCCAGCGCGTCGTCCAGCGAGCGCGGCTCCAGCAGGTCCAGGGTGGATACGGCCGTCCTCACGAGGCACCCTCCACCGCGCGGTAGATGGCCTCGTAGCCCGTGCACCGGCACAGGTTGCCGGCCAGCCCGTGGCGAATCTCCTCGAACGAGGGGTTGGGCCCCAGCGCCACGGCGGCCATGATCATCCCCGGCGTGCAGATGCCGCACTGCGCGCCGCCCAGCTCCGCGAACGCCTTCTGCAGCGGGTGCGCGCCCTCCAGCCCCTCAATCGTCACCACCTCCGCGTCCCGCACCTGCGCAAAGGGGACCAGGCAGCTGACGACGGGCATCCCGTCCACCAGCACCGTGCAGGCGCCGCACTCGCCCTCGCCGCAGCCTTCCTTGCTGCCGGTGAGCGCGCACTCCTCGCGCAGCACGTCCAGCAGGCGCTTCATGGGCGGCGCGTCGACCTGCGCCTCACGGCCGTTCAGCGTGAAGCGCATCGAACCTCCATCACGGCCTCGGGAATGGCGGGGATGTCGCGCACGTCCAGCCCCATGTGGCGAATGGCGTTGACCACCGCGGGCGCGGGGCCGTCGATGGGCATCTCGCCCACCCCCTTGGCGCCGAACGGGCCGTAGCTGCTGGGGTTTTCCAGGATCACCACGTCCAGCCGCGGCGTGTCGAGCGTCGTGGGGATCGTGTAGTTCGTGAGCTGCCCGTTGGCCATGGCGCCGTCGCGCATCACCACGTGCTCGTTGAGCGCCCACCCCACGCCCTGCGCGGTGCCGCCCTCGATCTGCCCCGTCACCATCACCGGGTGGATGGCCTTGCCGATCTCGTGGATCACGGTGACGCGCAGCGGGCGCACCTCGTACGTCACGGGGTCCAGCTCCACCTCGGCCACGTCGCACCCCCAGCCGTACGCCGCGTACGCGTCGCCGCGATACTCGGTGTCGTCCCAGGTGATGTCGTGCGGCTTGTCGTACTGGCGGGTGACCAGCAGCGGCCCGTGCAGGCGCGCGTACTCCCGCGGATCCATGGCCCCGATCTTCTCCCGCATCTCTTCCGCGCACTTCTGCAGGATGCCGCCCACCACCATGCAGGTGCGCGACGCCACCGTGGGCCCGCTGTCCGGCACCTGCGAGGTGTCGGGCTGCTCGCACTCGATCTCGGCGTACGGCACGCCCAGCGCGTCCGCGGCGATCTGCGAGAGCATGGTCCGTGTGCCCTGGCCGATTTCGGCGCTGGCGACCAGGACGCGCACGCCATCCTCCCGCGCCTCCAGCGAGACCTTGCTCTTCAGGTGCACCTCGCCGCTGCCGGTAAAGCCGGAGCCGTGATAGAAGAGCGCCAGGCCGATCCCCTTGTTGGTCCCCGCGTACTCGGCGCGCTTGCGATGGAAGTCGCTGCGCTCCACCGCCGTCCGGAGCGCCTCCACCGCGCTGCAGTCCTCGCCCATCCGCTGGCCGGTGGCGGTGGTGTCGCCGGGGCGCAGCGCGTTGATCTCGCGCAGGTGCACGGGGTCCATCCCCAGCGCCTCGGCGATGCGCTCCATGTGCACCTCCATCCCGAACTGCGTCTGCGGCGCGCCAAAGCCGCGAAAGGCGCCGTTGGGCGGGGTGTTGGTCATCACCGCGCGGCCCGACGTCCGCACGTTTTCGCAGCGGTACGGGCCGGCGGCGTGAATGCAGCCGCGGGAGAGCACGACGGGGCTCAGCGTGACGTAGGCGCCGCCGTCCATCAGCACGTCGATGTCCATCGCCACCAGCCGCCCGTCCCGCGTAAGGCCCGTGCGGTGGCGGATGACGGATGGGTGGCGCTTGGTGGTGGCCACCATGTCTTCTTCGCGGTCGTAGATCAGCTTGACCGGCCGTCCCGACTTGCGCGCCAGCAGCGCCGCGTGCCCCGCGATGACGGAGGGATACTCCTCCTTGCCGCCAAACCCGCCGCCCGTCTCGCTCTGCACCACGCGCACGCGGTCGTCGGGCAGGTCCAGCAGCGCCTTGAGGGCCTTGTGCACGTAGTAGGGGCACTGCAGCGAGCCGTGCACCGTCATCCCCCCGTTGGCTTCGGGGATGGCGATGACGCCGTTGGTCTCGATGTAGACGTGCTCCTGGTAGCCGGTGCGGTACGTCCCCTCGACGATCACCTCGGCCGTCGCCATCGCCGCGTCCACGTCGCCCTTGCGGATGCGGATCTCCTTGAAGACCACGGGCGACGACTCGGCGTCGAAGATGGGGATGTCGCGCTCGTACTCGATCTCCACCTTCGCGGCCAGCAGCGTGTCGCGGTCCTCGTGGGCCAGAAGCAGGATGGGCTCGGCCTGGTGGTTGATCTCGCCGGTGGAAAGGAACGGCTGGTCGGCCTCGATGAGCGCCACGTAGTTGCACTTTTCGCCCGGCACGTCGCCGGCCTGGACGATGGTGAAGCCGGTGGTGTCGAAGTCGAAGCGGATGGACTTGATGCGGCCGCGCGGAATGGTGGAGCGGATGGTGCGCCCGTGCAGCATTCCCGGAAAGCGCAGGTCGTCCACGTACTTCGCGGCGCCGGTCACCTTGGGGATGCCGTCCTTGCGCGGCACGTTGGTTCCGACGGATGGAGTCACGTGGTTCCGGGTGCGGGGAGTGGGTTTGCGGTCGCCTGGGGGCTTTTACGAGAAATAACCGTTTGGGGCGAGCTAGGGAATAGGGAACAGGGAATAGGGAATAGCGGGACAGGGGACAGGGGACAGGGAACAGCGAGCGGGACGGCGATGGGGTTGCTTGTCGGATGCGGGCGGGGGGCGTATGCTGTGCGGACAGGCCGCATCGGCCGATATCGAACCCCCTGAGCCCGGAAACGCACCGTGTCCATCATTCCGCCCATCCGCATCGACTATCCCGACTGGGTGGATTCCGTGGTGGACTGGGAGCGCCGCTACACATCCGACGAGGAGCGGATGCGGCTGGCGATCGCGGTGAGCCGCGAAAACGTGGTGCGCGGCACGGGCGGGCCGTTTGGCGCGGCGATCTTCGAGATGGAGAGCGGCCGGCTGGTGTCGGTGGGAATGAACAGCGTGGTGCGGCTGAACAACTGCACGCTGCACGGCGAGATGATGGCCTTCATGACGGCGCAGGCGCGGCTGGGCTCGTTCACCCTGCGCCACGAGGGCGGCCCGGCGCACGAGCTGGTGACCAGCTGCGAGCCCTGCGCCATGTGCCTGGGCGCCACCCTGTGGAGCGGCGTGCAGCGCCTGGTCTGCGGCGCCCACCGCGACGACGCACGCCGCCTGCGCTTCGACGAAGGGCCGGTCTTTCCGGAGTCGCACGCGTACCTGGAAGAGCGGGGAATCCAGATCGTGCACGGGATGCTGCGCGCGGAGGCCAACGAGGTGCTTGAGCTGTACCGCTCGTCCAGCGGGCCCATCTACAATGGCTGATACAGATTTGTGAGGCCCATCCTTTGGTGATTCAGGGATGAACGTGAAGTTGCTGGTCGCGCTCGTCGCGGTGTGCGGCGTGGCGGCGTGCAATCGCGGGGCGCCGGCGCCTCCCGCTCCGCCGGCGAAGGAAGCGGCGGTGGCGAGCGACTCGATCCCGGTGTCCGGCGTGACGCCGGAGATCGCGTCGGTGTATCGCCTGGCGCGCAACCCGGGCGGGGTGCGGGTCGCGCTCGACAGCCTGGGCGCGCTGACGGAGCGCGACGAGGAGCTGCGGCTGCGCGGGCACGAGCTGGCCCACGCGCTGGGCCGCTTTGCGATGGCGGAGCGGAGGGACCTGGCGGTGCTGGGGGAGTGCACGCCGGTGTTCCAGTCCGGCTGCTTCCATGGCGCGCTAGAGGGCTTCTTTCTAGTCGGCGGCGCGGTGGACCAGGCATCCGTCCGCCGGATGTGCGCGGAGCGGCCGGCGCGGGGGCAGCCCGGCTACGAGCTGGTGGAGTGCTGGCACGGCCTGGGGCACGGGCTGATGGTGCACTTCAAGGGCGACTTTCAGCGGGCCCTGCCCCTGTGCGACCACCTGCAGACGGCCACGGGACGCCGCGAGTGCCAGGACGGCATCTTCATGGAGCGGGCGATCCGCGCCGTGGGGACGGAATCCATCCAGGTGGGCGACGGCCCGGCAATGGGGAGTGTGAGCGGCGGGCAGGCGAGCGGTGGAGACGCGGGCAGCGGCCACGGGGGAGGCCACGCGCATGGGGGCGCGCACGGCGGGCACGCGGCGGCGCCGTCCGCCGCGCCGAAGTCCAAGGCCGAGCTGCAGCAGCTGTGCGGCGCGGTGGATGCGCGCCACCAGCCTTCGTGCTGGGCGTATCAGCCCATCGCGCTGTTCCAGATCCACGGCGTGAATCCACAGGCGGTGCTGCGCGCCTGCGATGCGGCACCGGCCGCGGCGGTGCGCGACTGCTACCGCGGCTTCGGCAAGCAGTACCTGGGCGCGGTGGATGGCGACGCGGCCGCGATGATCGCCGGGTGCCAGCAGGGCAGCCGCGCCCTCGCGGCGGACTGCATGCTGGGCGGCGTGGAGTTCTTTACCGACCTGGAATGGACCATCGAGCCCGGCGCCGCCTTCTGCGCGCAGGTGCCGGCGGACGCCAAGGGTGCGTGCTACGGCCTCATCGGCCAGCGGGTCGCGCTGGTCCACCCCGCGCCGCGGCAGGCCGAGGCGGCGTGCCGGCGGGTGGAGGCGGGCTTCGTGCAGGCGTGCCTGTCCGGGGCCGGCATCGCGGACCGCCGCTGACGCTGATCGCCGTCTGACCGGGGAATCACCTGGTGCGGGCGCACGGGTGCCTGGGCCGCCGCAAACCGCTGGGCCGCCGAGTCCGCGCAGGCGGACTTTGCGATTTTCCAGCGGCGAATTCATTCGCTCCGCAGGCGGACGGCACGTAGCCCGACCGGAACGCCATCCGCCTCGCGCCGCATCCGACGAATCTCATCAACCGACATCCATGCCCAACCCGACCCTTTCGGACCAGGACCTTGCCTCCGCCGCGGCACCGCTGCGCGAGGCCAACCTGGCCTTTGCCGCGCGCTACCCCGGCGAGTCCGGCCGCCGCCAGCCGGTGCACGTGGTGTACGGCGGCGCGCAGCTGTTCAAGGCCGAGTCCACGCGCCGCCTGGGCCAGATCGCCCTGCGCGCGCTGGACGAGTACGCGCCCGACGCGGCCACGCTGGCAGCGGCCGTGGGCCTGGCGGACCCCGCGCTGGCGGAGACGGTGTACGGGCGCGTCGTCGAGAAGCTGCGGCGCGAGGCGGTGGAGGACTTTCGCATCGACTTCGAGGACGGCTACGGCAACCGCCCCGACGCGGAAGAGGACGGCGACGCGGTGCGCGTGGCCGAGGAGCTGGCGCGCGGGATGGAGGCGGGAACGCTGCCGCCCTTCATCGGCATCCGCGTAAAGACGCTCAACGAGGAGCTGCGCGGCCGCAGCATCCGCACGCTGGACCTGCTCCACACGGCGCTCGTGGAACGGACGGGCGGGCGGCTGCCGGACAACTGGACCGTCACGCTGCCCAAGGTGACGGTGCCGCAGCAGGTATCGTACTTCGTCGCGGTGCTGGAGCGGCTGGAGCGCTCGCTGGGGCTGGCGGAGGGGACGCTGAAGTTCGAGCTGATGGTCGAGGTGCCGCAGGCCATCATCGGGGCCGACGGGCGGTGCGCGCTGCCGGGATTTCTGGACGCGGCCGGCGGGCGGATGATCGCGGCGCACTTTGGCACCTACGACTACACGGCGGGCGTGGGCGTAACCGCGTCCCAGCAGCGCATGCGCCACCCCGCGTGCGACTACGCGCGCCACGCCATGCAGGTGGCGTTCGCGGGCACGGGCGTGTGGCTTTCCGATGGATCGACCACGGTGATGCCCGTTCCCGTGCACCGCGCGGCGGAGGGCGCCACGCTGACGGCGGAGCAGGCGGCGGAGAACCGCGAGAGCGTGCACCGCGCCTGGCGCATGCACTACGACGACGTGCGGCACTCGCTGGTGCACGGGTTCTACCAGGGGTGGGACCTGCACCCGGCGCAGCTGCCCACGCGCTACGCCGCCGTGTTCGCGTTCTTCCTCGAGGGGCTGGACCTGGCGGCGCAGCGGCTGCGCAACTTCGTCGACAAGGCCGCGCAGGCCACGCTGGTGGGCGACGTGTTCGACGACGCGGCCACGGGCCAGGGCCTGCTGAACTACTTTGCCCGCGGCATCAACTGCGGCGCGCTGACCGAGGACGAGGCGCGTGAGATGACGGGCCTGACGCTGGAGGAGCTGCGCGGCCGCTCGTTCCTCCAGATCCTGCGCAACCGGCAGGGGTGAGCCGCAGTCGACAGGCAAGCATGGCCTCACACAGAGTCAGCAGAGTTAGCAGAGGGACGCCTCTGTTGACTCTGCTGACTCCGTGTGAGGCCATGCTTTTTCAGGGTTTGGTAGGCGAACGAACAAGCCAGCCCCGCCGGAGCACGCTTCCGGCGGGGCTGTTCGTCTCTGCCGCGGACTACGAAATCGAGACGTGCCGGTAGGGCAGGAGCGCGGGCTTGACGAGGGCAGGATTGTCGAGGCGCTGCGTTCCCAGGATGTGGCTCACACGGTCTCGTGCGCGGTCGAACACCGCCCAGCAGAGTTCGCTGGTGTCCCACCGAGACCGGTACTGGATCCCGTCGACATCCTTCAGCTCTTCGTGCACCCGGCGCGCGAAGTCACGGCATTCGGCAGCGTCGGGACCCGAGATCTCGTGCGCGCTGACGCCAAAGCTGGAAAGTCCCTTCCCCTCCAGCTGCAGCATCCGCAGCGGCTCCGTGACCGCAATGGCCGCCATGCCGCGCACCTGCAGGGCGGAACGGGGAATGATGGGAACCTTGAGTCCGCGCACCAGCGTCTCGAGGATCGCGACGCCGGGCGTCGCGCCGAAGTAGCACGTCCCGTATTCCCCGGCCGGCGCGTCGAAGCGTCCCTGCGGCGGCTCGCCAGCGGCGGGGCCGAACCACAGGGGATCGTACGCCAGCCGATGCACGCGCCAGAGCACCTGCGTGACCGGCACTTCGACGAGCGGTGGATCATCCAGCAGCCGGATGGGCATCAGCCGGCGACGTGCTCGCCGTAGGTTTGCAGCCGATGGACGGCATCGCGCAGCACCGCCGGATCATCCAGGTGCTCCAGCAGCAACCCCGAGCCATCAGGCGTGTCGTCCACCAGAATGGAGAGCACGGTCCACGCATCGACGCCCGAACCTGCTTTCACGACCTCGGGCACTCCCGCGCGAACACGTCCTCCATCGGCAAACTGCAGCGCGGGAAAACCCCACTGTCCACCAGGGAGCGGCACGGCCAGCAGCTTGTGACGCTCTACCCGCTGCTTTACGCCCGGGACGCTTATGCCGAGGATCGCCGCCGCTTCGGACGACGAGAGCAGCCCTCCCACCAGTTCCGCGATCCGGTTCTTTGCCTCGGCCCCGCGCAGCAGCAGCTCCGCCCAGTCATCATCGGCCGTAGCCCTCGCCTCCGGTGTCGCAACGAGAATTTCCGCGATGGTTTCAGCGGGCGATTGGGCCTCGACCACCCGGAGGATCTCGTCGTCGCTCATGCGCTCCAGCGAGAGCCACAGCCACCGCTCCATGCGGTTCATGAGGGAAGCGCGCACCGCACCCGCGTGCAACCGGGAGGTCTGGCCACGCGACGCTCCCCAGCGCGACGGGTGGCCGGCGCCAGTCGCGCCGTGTGAAGAACCCCAGGCGTTCTCCGCGCTTTCGTAGCTAATTCCTGAATACCTGTCGAGCGAAGCGGGCTGTTCTTCCACGAAGCCCGTGTCAGGGTCTACACGTTCGGCGCGGCCGGCAGGCGTCCAGCGGCTGGTGGATCCTGCTTTCTCTTCAATCACGCCAGTCTCTGGATCGATCCGTTGTTCAGCCACGGGAATCTCCAATGTCTACCTGCTGATCTGACGGGGCAGCCCCGCAATCCCTATCAGTTGTTGCGCTATGCACGACTTCGTACAAGTGCAATCTACATGCGTGGTGCCATTCCCACAATCAGATCCCGATCAGGATGCGTTTACACAGTGAGCGCATACCAACCGAACGCCAACAGCCCCGCCGGAGCTTCCCGGGCGGGGCTGTGTCGTATCGCGCAGCGTGGCTGGACTACCGCAGGTGCGGGATGTGGCGGCCGCGCAGCACGTCGGCGACGGACTTGCTGGCCATGAACTCGCGCCAGGCGCGCCACTTCTCCGGGTTTGCGCGCTCCTCCACCACGAACAGGACGGGGCTGCCCACCAGCAGGAGCAGCGCGGCGGTGGATGCGGGGGAAAGCGCCCAGAGGTCCACGCCGGACGCGAAGAGGTACGCGGCGAGCGCGCAGCCGGCCGCGCCCGTGACCATCGACGCCGTGGCGTACTTCAGGCCCGTGCGGCGCCACACGATGGCCGCGCCCACGGCCAGCTGCGCCGCGATCAGCGCAAAGGCGGCCGACGCGCCCAGGGGCTGCGGAGCCAGGATCAGCAGAACCAGCAGGGGGATGCTTACGAACAGTCCGTAACGGGTTCCAGCGTTCATGGGATCGCCTCCATGTGCTCGAAGTCCATCGCGTACGATCGTCAGGCTTTCGCTGCAGCCGGCGTGCCCTGACGACGGCAGCCGCCGACCCTGGAAAATTTACTGTTCATCCGCATCGCCCATCAAGATCCAGCGGCCCGGCAGACCATCGTCCTTCCGTTCCGTCCATTACGAAGAACAGCCGTCCGGATTGCGCGGCTCACCTCATCGCCCTTCACCCCGGCAGGGGCGGCTGGCGGAGGCGTCGGCGGCGCGCTGGGCCGCCTCGTTGGCGTTGGGCACGGGGGCAATGCGGTCGGTAACGCAGATTCCGGTGGGAGTCACCTTGGCGACGGCCAGGTACGATGTGGTACGCTCCGGGTTCTCCGGATTCTCCGACGCGTTCACCCGCACGATGAGCGCGATGGGCTGCTCGCCGCGCAGCCGCCACTCGGCGCGCGGGCCCAGGCTGCTGAAGGCGCCGGTGATCACACCCCAGTAGTTGAGCGGGTGCGTCTTGCCGTCGGGCGTGACCACGTCCACCGACATGCGCGCGTCGTCATCGTGCACCAGGAGCGCATGGCCGGCGGTGCCGGGGCAGCGGGAGGTGGTGCCGCCCGTCTCTTCGTGGGTGCGCAGCACGCGGCACTGGCCGGGCGCCAGTGAGGTGTACACGCTGCGGACCTCGGGCTCCGCTTCCGCCTCTACCCCGTGCCCCAGGGCCGGCGGCGGCGGAGTGCCGGGCGGCAGCGTGGAGCCGGACGGCGGCGCGTCGGGAAGGCGCATGCACTCGGCCGCCTTCACCACCGTTTCCGCCTGGCTGGGCTGGCGGTTCGCGGCGGCCATGCACGCGGCGTACGTCATCGTTGCCGGATTCGCGTTCGCGGCGGACGCGGACTCGTCCTGGCCGGATCGCTCGCTGCCGCACGCACCGGCCAGACACAGCGAAACGGCGAAACAGGCGTGCGGGATGCGCATCAGGGACCTTGCTTTGAAATAACGGGCCTCGGGCGTAGACGCTGTGGAGCACGGCTCCGGCCGCATCATCCTGCATCCGGCTGATCAGTACGAGTCGTCGTCGTCCATCAGCATGCCGTGGTCGGGGAGTTCCGTCTCCGCTTCGGCCGACAGGATCTCGTGGGCCAGCTCCAGATCCGACTCGCGGACGAGCACGCGGATGCCGCCCAGGGCGCCGCTGAGCTCCGGACGGATACCGGCCACGTGAGAGTCGGGGAGAAACGTGTCGATCCCCTCGGCCTCCAGCACGGCGACGATCACATGGGCCTCGTGCAGCCAGCCGCAGTTGCGCACCACCACCCACTCCTCGGGACGCGGCATCACCATCTGGATTTCTCCCGCAGAAGGACGACGAAAGTTACGGACCCCTGGGGCATTACGGGCGATGCCGCGGCGGAGTTGCGCAGCTTACCCCGCGCACACGCCGAGCGCGCACGGGCAGCCCGCAGACGCGTACGCGCGGGCAAGCTCGTTCGCGTTCGCCGCCGAGACCGGCGTGGTGGAGGCGCATCAGGGACCTTGCTTCAAGAAAACGGGTCTTGTCGTTTAACCAACTATAAGGGTGGTAAAGCAGCTATGGTTCGACACCTTCAAGATGGGCCGCGAACTCGCTCCATGAGACGCGCATCCCGGCGAGGATGCGGGCGACCACCTTCAACGTGGGATTTCGCTGGCCGCGCTCGACGTCGCCGAGATAGTTGGCGGTTACGTCACCGCGCTTGGCGGCTTCCTCGATAGTGAGGCCGCGGTCCTGGCGAAGCCGGCGCAGCACGGCGCCGAACGGGGGATCGCGATCGAAGTCAGTCATGCGCGGACGCTACCGCCCGAAGTGCGCCGGTGTCCACCAACTATCAGGGTGGACCCATTTCAAGGAGGATGCGATGATCACTGCTGACGAGAACGGAAGGCTTTGCTCGCCCACACGGCTGCTGGAAATGCTGACGGCACGCTTCGGCGCGTTTGAGGCAATCGCCTGCCTCTCCATCGAACTCGACCGCAAGGGTCCGGATGAGCGCCTGCCGGTGGATGCGGCCACCGCAGATGCCCTCCTGGAATTCGCAGACGACCTGCGGCAAGCGTGTCACGCGGCATCCACGTGGGCGAGGCTCCGCGACCCGGAAGCATGATGAGCCGGGGCTACTCCACCCGCCCGCCCTGGGCGATCCAGCGGCCCAGGAGGGCGCGTTCTTCGGGGGTGATGTGCGTCTTGTTGGCGGGGGGCATGGTCTGCGTGTCCACGGCGCGGGCGCGGATGCGCTCGATGCGGGCGCGCACCTGCTCGGGCGTGTCGAACATCACCCCCGCCGGCGCGGGGCCAAAGGTGAGGTCCGCGGGGCTGGCGCTGTGGCAGACGGTGCAGCGCTTCTGGATGACGGCGTTGGCCTGGGCGAAGGGGACGCGCGCTCCCTCGGCCCCGGATGCGGCGGACGCGCGCGATCCCATGGCGCCCACCAGGTACAGCGCGGCCAGCGTGGCGGCGATGGCGCCGGCGAGCGCGGGCTTCCAGCGCGGCCATCCAAAGCGGACGTTCAGAATGTGCCGCACAAGCGCGCCGCCCGCGGCCACGATGCCCAGCAGCAGCCAGTTGAGCCGGTGCCCGTACAGCCCCGGAAAGTGGCTGCTGAGCATGAGCACGATCACCGGAAAGGTGATGTAGTTGTTGTGGATGGAGCGCGACTTGGCGCGTTTGGCGTACGCCGGGTCCGGCTGCCGGCCGGCTTCCACGGCGCCCACCAGCTCGCGTTGCGAGGGCATGATGTGATGCGCCACGTTGGCCGCCATCAGCGTGCCCAGCATGGCCCCCACGTGCAGGAACGCCGCGCGCCCGCTGAACACCTGCGCCAGCCCGTACGCCACGCCCACCACCGCCAGCCAGCCGATCAGCGCGCCCGCCGCGCCGGCGCGGTCCAGCACGCGGGCCAGCAGCGTGTCGTAGACGATCCATCCCCCCACCACCACGCCGATGCCAATGCCGATGGCCGCGCCATGGCTGAGCCCCGACGCCGACGCATCCAGCAGCAGCGCACCGCTGCTCAGGTAGTAGACCACCACCAGCAGCGTCGCGCCGCTTAGCCAGGTGGTGTACGCCTGCCACTTGAACCAGTGCAGCGGGCGTGCGCGGTCCCACCCCCTCGCGTCCTTCTGCACGTAGTAGAACGCGCCGCTGTGCAGCAGCCAGATCTCGCCCTGGATCCCCTCCGTGCCGTCCTTGGAGGGCTCCAGGTTGCGGTCCATCCAGTTCCACAGCATGGAGTTGCCGATCCACATGATCCCGGCGATCACGTGCACCCAGCGGAACACCAGGTCCAGCAGCTCCCTTGCGCCTGCGTCCATGCGTGGTCCTGCGGATCAGCTTCCGCGGTAGGTGGAGTAGCCAAAGGGGCTCAGCAGCAGCGGGACGTGGTAGTGCTGCCCGCCGTCGCGGATCTCGAAGTCGATGGAGACGCTTGGATAGAACGCCTCCACCCCCGCGTCGCGAAAGTACGGGCCGGTGTCGAAGACCAGCCGGTAGATGCCCGGCTGCAGCGGCGCGTCCGCGGGCAGCAGGTCGCGCAGGCGGCCGTCCGCGTCGGTGCGGCCGTGGGCCAGCTCGGCGCCGCCGCGCTCCAGCCGCACGGCGATGCCCGCCGCCGGCCGCCCGCGCGAGGTGTCCAGCACGTGCGTGGTGATGCCGCTCATGGGGTGCGACCGTGTTGGATGGGAATCAAAACGGATTCGTGGCGTGGCGACCGGGTTCGAACTGCGTCCGCCGGGTGCCCCTCCCCCGGCCCCTCCCCGTTCGTTCCTCACGGAGAGGGGAGAATTCGATTGCGCTCCGACGGATCACGCTGTGTCGGCGGGGCGCCCCCTCCGGCTCGCTCAGGCTCGCCACCTCCCCCAAAACTGCTGGGGGAGGTTGGGGTAGCGGCTGGAATCGTGGCTCGGCGACCGGGTTCGAACTGCGTCCGCCGGGTGCCCCTCCCCCCGGCCCCTCCCCGTTCGTTCCTCACGGAGAGGGGAGAATTCGATGCGCTCCGACGGGCTGTGGGTCGCGTCACCCTATCCCGCGCACTTCGCGGGGGAGGGCCGGGGAGGGGGGCGCCGTCGGACGCAGCTCGATCCATGCCGACGATCCTCAGTCCCTGCCCCACCCCAACCTCCCCCAGCAGTTTTGGGGGAGGTGGGCGAGTAATGCGAGCCCGGAGGGGGCGCCTCGCCGACGCAGTGAGGTCCCCGCCCTCACTTCCCCGCGTCCAGCAGCTTCCGCAGGCGCAGGCGGGTGATCTTCGCCTGCTCCCCGGCGGCCACGCGGAGCTCCGCGTCGGGCTCGTTCCGCAGGCGGTCCGTGAGGATGGACAGCAGCTCATCCGCCGACCGGCCCGTGGCGCAGACCAGGTAGATGTGGCCGAAGCGCTCCTCGTACGCGCGGTTGCCATCCGCCAAGGCGCGGCGGGTGGCCTCCGCGGCGGCGTCCATGCCGGCCTGCTCGCCGCGCGACCAGCCCTGCTCGCGCTGCGTCTGCCCCGCCTCCGCCTTCCGTTCGCCGATGCGCGGATGGCTGCGAAAGGCCTCCAGCCAATCCTGCTCGCCCAGCGCCCACCACACCTCGTCGGCGCCATCGAACAGCGTGTCTTCGCCGGCGAACGGGCGGAGCGCCGCCATCCGCCGCGACCACGCGCGCGATCCGCAGCAGGTGAGCAGCTCCGCCTCCGCATCCGCGGCGGGGAGGGCGTTCAGGCGCGCGAGGCCGCTCACCGCGCGGGCGGCGACGCGAAGGTGCCGAACAGCCGCAGCCGCGCCACGCCACCATCCGGAAAGATGTTCAGCCGCGCGTGGGTGACGGGACCGATCGGTCGCACCTCGTCCTCCCACAGGTGCCGCGTGTGGGGCTGCAGCGCGGTTTCGTCCAGGAGCGGCATCCAGCCGGCCGATTCGCCCGTCAGCTGCTCGGGCGTGGCGTCGGGGGCGTGCAGGCCTTCCAGGGTGCAGCGGCCGGGGGCGTTGCCCTTGAAGTGGTCCGTATCCAGCTCGACGCGGTGAATGGCGCCGGGCGCGGCCAGCCGGACGATGCTCCAGTCGTGGCCCGGCCCGCGGCGGCGGCGCGTTTCCCATCCATCGCCCATGAACCGCGAGCGGCCGGGAAGGATGAGGTTCTGCCGGTGGCCAAAGAACATGTCGCTGCACATCGGCACCCATCCGCCGTTCTCCAGCGCGGCCAGGTCCACCTCGCCACCCGCCAGCGCGAACCGCGTCCACCGCGGACGCGCCCACCCGTGCACACGCAGCCGCGCCACGCCGCCGTCGGGAAAGATGTTCAGGCGCAGGTGCGTGACGGGGCGGTCGACATCGACCTCGAAGCGGTTCTTCGAATCGCCCTGCAGTGCGGACTGGGGAAGGAGGGGGAACCAGTCCGCCTCTTCCGCCAGCCAGCGCGGATCGGGAAGGCCGGGCGCCTCGCACCCCTCCACCGAGCAGCTTTCGGGGTAATTGCCGCGGAAGAAGGCGGTGTCCACCACCAGCCCCCGCACCACGCCCGGCAGCCCCAGGCGCACGATGCACCAGTCGTAGCCGGGCTCGCGGCGGCGGCGGGTCTCCCAGCCGTCCATCCACTTTCCGCGCTCGGTGTACTCGTGCTCGCGCCACTCGGCCGGGTCGGGCTTGAGCAGGGCCTCCTTGGGCGCAAAGAACTCGTCGTTGGCCAGCAGCACGGCGCCGCCCAGGCGCTCCGACGCCAGGTCCACCAGCTCTTCGAAAGGAATCATCACGCGGGGCGGAGGAGGGTGCGGCCGGCGGGCCCGGGGGTGAGCTGGCCGCGATGGTAGATCCTGCGGCCTCGAAGGTACGTGGCCGCCACCACGCCCGGAAGGGTGGCGCCCGCGTACGGCGTCACGTGGTGGCGGTGGTGCAGCTTCGCCGGATCGACGGTGAACTCCTCGTCCGGCAGCCAGACGACGAAGTCCGCGTCCCGCCCCGCGGCGATGGCGCCCTTGCTGCGCTCCAGACCGGCCAACCGCGCGGGGGCCTCGCACATCCACCGGGCGAGATGGACCGGCGTGTATCCCCGCTGGCGCGCGCCCTTCCACGCCACGGAAAGCGTAAGCTGCAGCGACGCGATGCCGCCCCACGCGCGCAGAAAGTCGCCGTCGTCCAGCCCCTTCATCTCCGGCGGGCAGGGCGAGTGGTCGGTCACGATGAGGCCGATTTCGCCCGCGCCGAGCGCATCCCACAGCCGCTCGCGGTTCTCGCGGTCGCGGATGGGCGGCGCGCACTTGTGGTCCGTGGCGCCGTCGCGAATGGACTCCGCGGCGAAGTGCAGGTAGTGCGGGCAGGTCTCCACGGTGACCGGTAGCCCGGCCGCGCGCGCCTCCCGCAGCAGGGGAAGCGAGTCCGCATCCGCGAGGTGCACCACGTGGACGCGCGCGCCGGTCTCGCGGCACAGGCGTACCAGCAGCTCGATCGCCCGGTGCTCCGCCTCCGCCGGGCGGCTGGCGAGGTAGACGGCGTAGTGGCGGCCATCCAGCTCCGCCACGGCGAGCGCGCCGCGCGCCAGCGGCTCCGGCAGTTCCGCATGGGCCAGCAGCGGCGCGCCCAGGCCGGCGAGGACCGGCATCGCCGCGCGCAGGTCGGCCTCGGCGACGTAGCCGAACTCGTCCACGCCGGAGGGGCAGAGAAAGCACTTGAAGCCCAGCACCCCCGCGTCCCACAGCGGGCGCAGGTCGTCCGCGTTGCCGGGAACCACGCCGCCCCAGAACCCCACGTCCACGTGCAGCCGATCGCGCGCGGCATCCAGCTTGGCCCGGAACGCGTCTGCCGTGGTGGTGGCGGGGATGCTGTTGAGCGGCATGTCGACCAGCGTGGTGACGCCGCCGGCCGCCGCGGCGCGCGTGGCGGTCTGGAACCCCTCCCACTCCGCGCGGCCGGGCTCGTTGACGTGGACGTGCGTATCCACCAGCCCCGGCATCAGCACCGCGTCGCCCACCTCCTGCACCGGCGCGCCGGGCGGCACGTCGTCGTAGCCGGTGACGGCGGTGATGACGCCGCCGCGCACGTGCACCGCCGCCGGCCCCATCGCGCCGCCCGCCACGACGCGCCGCCCGCGCAGGACCAGGTCCGCGGATGCGGCGCCGGGGCCCGCGTCATCACCTGCGATCAAAGGAATTTCGTGGGGTTCAGGGGGCGTACGCCGGCCGGTCGAGTGCCTTCATGATCGGTCCTCCGGGCCCTGCGCTGCAAGTCCGGGCGTGCGTCTGAATCCAACCGGCACCACTTCGCGTACGATGCGCGCCCACAATGGATTGTGAGGATGCGGCCCCACCGTGCCGCTCCCATCCAACCAATCCGCACCCTGTCCGATCACCATCGAACGACGGAGTTGACGATGATCGCACGCGCGCGTTTCGGTTGGAAGCCGGGGATGATGATCGTGACCCTGGCCCTGGCGGCGCTCCCGGCCGCCGCACAGCAGCCCCAAGAGGCCCGGCTCGATTCTCTGAGTCGGCGTGTCGCGAATGTCGAGAGCGACGTAGAGTCTGCGGCATCGGGCATTCGGGCGCTCGCGGATGACGTCCGCAAGCAGAGGAATGATGTCCGCGAGCTCCAGAAGGATGCCGCCGCGCAGGACGATAGTTCTGGCGTACTCCTCGTGGTCCTGATCGGGGCGTTCTGCGCGCTGTGGGCGCAGAACACCGGGCGCAACCCGTGGCTGTGGTTCTTTCTGGGCGTGTTCTTCCACTGGATCACGCTGCTCGTTCTTCTGGCGAAGAACGCGGGCGACCGCACGTCCCTCCCGCCACCTTCGGCCGCGCCGGTTCCGCTCCCGGCCAGCACCGGATGACCCGGTTACGCGACGACGAACGGGCACGGCCGAATGGAGCGGCCGGCCCGTTCGTGCTTCGTCCGTGCCGTTACTCGGCCTTGCGGGCGTTCTGCGTGTTGTAGAAGTGCACCATCCGCAGCGCCTCTTCGGACAGGCTCTTGGCGTACTGCTTGCCCGCCTCGGGGCCAAAGTTGCGGATCATCAGCATCACCCCGTTCTCGCCCAGCACCTGGGCCACGGCGGCGGGGTTGATCTTTTCGTCCTGGCACTGCTTGAGCGCATCGTGCATGATCTTGCGCGCGGCGCGCAGGTGCCGCTCGATGAGCTCCTTCTGGGCCTGCTGATCCACTGCGATATCTCCTGAAGAACTCGGCTCGATGTCGGGTGTTGTTGCCGGCCCACAGCTTACCGCCGCTCGTGGGCGCGCGCAAACGCATCCGGGCCCAGCCTCCCGCCAGAGGCTTCGAGGCGGTAGGTTGGGCGCTCTGCATCGACCCCAACTGATGGATGGAGCCCGTCCGTGAACGTAAGCCATACCCTTCTCAAGCACCGCGTCCCCGGTCTTTCCGCCGACCCGGAGCAGGTGGCCGATGCGCTGCGCCGCGCCGGCTTCGAGGTGTCTTGCATCGAGCCGCTAGCCGAGCTGCTGCGGCCGATCGTCGTCGCCAGGGTGGAGTCCGTCACCCAGCACCCCAACGCCGACCGCCTGAAGGTCTGCGTGGTGAACGACGGGACCGAACAGTCTCTGCAGATCGTCACGGGTGCCAGCAACGTGGTGGCGGGCGCGTACTATCCCGTCATCCGCAGCGGCGTCCGGCTGCCGAACGGGACCAAGATCAAGCGCGGCAAGATGCGCGGCGAGGTTTCGGAAGGAATGCTGGGCTCCGCGGACGAGCTGGAGCTGGGCACCGACCACGCGGGGCTGCTGACGCTTCCCGGCGCGCCCGCGCCCGGTACGCCGCTGCCGGAGGTGATCGAGACGCCCGGCGTGGTGTTCGCCATCGACGGCAACCCCACGGTGGACGAGATCGTCCGCGCGCTGGGCGGCGAGGCCCCGGAGCCCGAAGCGCCCGCCCCGGCGGGCTGAGAGGTGTTGCGAAACGCTCGAACGCACGACGAAGCGGTGACTTCCCGAGGGAGCGCACCACGGGCAACCAGAAGCCACACAACCGATTGCGCGCGACCGAAGGATCTACTCCGCCCTGCGACGGGGCCGACTTCAGGACGTGGAGCCGGCCCCGTCGTTCTGCCGGAGCGGTGAATAGAACATCCGGCCGCACCTCCCGATCTGTCATTCCGAGGGAGCGCCGCGCGGTACCGTCCTCCGCTCCAGATCCGGCGCGCGACCGAGGAATCTACTTTCCGTCTCCTCGTGGCCTGCCGCGACACCCCGGACGGGCCCCGTCTGGCGGTTGTGCCGCCGCACGCATGGCGCGGGCTGCCGCGTCCGGCCTCCAGGAGGCCGAGAGTAGATTCCTCGGCCCTGCAACCCGTGGCGCATTCGTCTGGTGGTGGCGTGGCCGGGCCTCGGAATGACAGCCTGGTTTTCATCCGGCATGCTGACCATGCGCCGTGGGACCACGGCGGTCACGCGGAGGAAAAGAGAGAGGACGCGGATGAGACGCTTATCGGCGTCCTCATCTTTTCCACCCGCACCCCGGAGATCTGTCATCCCGAGGCCCGGCCGCGCCCGGACCACCCCCTCGCGCCGCGGGTCGCAGGGCCGAGGGATCTACTTTCCGTCTCCTCGTGGCCTGCCGCGACACTCCGGACGGGCCCCGTCTGGCGGTTGTGCCGCCGCACGCATGGCGAGGGCTGCCGCGTCCGGCCTCCAGGAGGCCGAGAGTAGATTCCTCGGCCCTGCAACCCGTGGCGCATTCGTCTGGTGGTGGCGTGGCCGGGCCTCGGAATGACAGCCTGGTTTTCATCCGGCATGCTG
>NZ_DASWNM010000075.1:0-17683 GCF_036399255.1 Longimicrobium sp. | reverse complement strand
CTGGCCGTGCGCGTTGATGGCGTTGGCGCGGCTGCTGGCCCCGCCCAGCGTTCCCAGGTCCACCATCCCGCCGCCCGGGGTCCAGAGAAACGCGTGGAACGCCGCGTTGCCCGCAAGGTCCGACTGGCCCACCACCTGCCCCGCCTCGTTCATGTCGGCGGGCTCCGTGCCTGCTCCTCCCAGCGTTCCCAGGTCCTGCATGGCCCCGTTCTGCCAGAAGAAGCCGCGGGGGCCCGACGTGCCGGTGACCTGCCGGGCGTTGTTGATCCGCACCGCGTCGGTGTTCCCCTGGCCGGGGAGCGTCCCCAGCGGGATGGCGGCATTCTGCGCCGTCCACAGGACCGCCCCTCCCACGATGTCCCCGGCATCGTTGATGGCGCGGCCCCCGCCAGGGCCCCAGCTTGTTCCCTGCGCCCGTGACCAGCGGTACGGACCGGTGGGGATGTCGGGGTCCACGCCGCCGGGGTCGGTCCAGCCGGTCGCCACGCCGGCGTCGTTGATGGCCGTGGCGAAACCCCGGATCCCGTAGCAATACCGGCCGTCCGGCGTGTCCTCACACCATGTTCCGCCCGCGATCACGTCCATCCCCCCTCCCGGCTCCCAGACGAAACCGATTTCGAAGCCCTCGGCCGCGAAGGTGTGCCCGACGATCTGTCCCGCATCGTTCATGTCCTGTACGAACATCGGTTCCCCATCGCCGGGGTCGCCCAGTTCGGTTTCGGTGGCGCTGGCCCCCAGCCGGGGCCCGCCCGCCCAGCCCAAGGTGCTCGTGGGGTCGTCCACGCAGCCGGCGCCGAGCAGAAGCGCGGCGAGCGCCGTGGTACGGAGCAGGTGGCGCGCCGTGGAACCGTGCGGAGAAAGCAGAATGGAGGGGAGGGACATCGGAGCCTCCGGAGAACAGCGGAAGGGCACTGCGATAAAGAAAGACGCACGCCGCATCCTAAACGCCAATTAGCGAAGCAGCAAGCTTCTCGTCCCGGCATCCGGCCCGACCCTCCGCAAACGGTTGAAGCCCCGCCCGGCCGATGAGCGGACGGGCGAGGCTTCCGGTAATTCATCCTCCGGGGTGTTGGCCGAGCGGATACCCCGTTTGCGGCAGGAGGTGAGGGCGTACGGAATGCCGACCTGCTTTGCCGAGCTGTTTCGGCCCGTGACGGAACGCTCCGCGGAGGGAGACGGGCGGGCCCGCGCCGTCTCCATCCATCATCGTTGTTCTCCGTCCGCGGTTCAGGCTCCCGTGAACGAGGGGATCCTGTTCAATGACGGAGATCATGCAATCCCCCCGGCCGGATCCGCCGGCCGGGGGAGACGAGCGACTACGCGCGGGCGGCTTCGCGCAGCGGCCGCAGCGCGCCGGCCCACCGGCCCAGCTCGTCCAGCATGCCGCGGGCGGCCTTCGCCTGCGTCTCGCCCGGGTCGAACACGCCGGTGTCCGCGTTCAGGTGCTGGCTGTAGAAGGGGATGGCGACCGCTTCGGGCACCGGCATCATGCGCAGCGACGTGACGAGCTGCTTGGTCATCTGCACGCCGCGCAGGCCGGCGCTGACGCCGCCGTAGCTTACGAATCCCACCGGCTTGTACGCCCACTCGTGCACCAGGTACTGCAGCGCGTTGGAAAGCGCGGCGGGGGTGGCGAAGTCGTACTCCGGCGTCACGAAGACGTAGGCGTCGGCCTGGTCCACCCGTTCGCTCCACGCGCGGGTGTGCGCATGCTCATACTGCCGCAGCCGCGGATGCACCGATTCGTCGAACAGCGGCAGCGCCACCTCCTTCAGGTCCACCACCTCCACGTCGAAGCCCGCGTGCGCGCGCGCCTGCTCCACGAACCATGCGGCCACGGTGGGCCCGGCACGGCCTTCGCGCGTGCTCGCGATGACTACCTGCAGCTTCGGCATGCGACTCCCCCCTAGAGTTGGTGCGGCCGCGGACACGCGGCCACTGGTATGAAATCAATAGTTAGTATATTATAGTAACTTGTTGGATGCGTCAACGTCCCCCGATCCCTCCTGAGCGGCATGAGCGACCACGAGCGGAGCTTCTGCTCCACCTTTCACCGGGCCGTCGAGCTGGTGGGGCGGCGCTGGGCGGGGGCCATCATCCAGACCCTGGCGCAGGGCCCCACGCGCTTTGCCGCCATCCGCGCCACGGTGCAGAACGTCACGCCGCGCATGCTGGCGGAGCGGCTGCGCGAGCTGGAGGCGGAAGGGGTGGTGGAGCGGCGGGTGATCGACGGACGTCCGCCGGGCGTGGAGTACTCGCTGACGCCGATGGGGCGGGAGCTGGCGGAGGCGCTGCGGCCGCTTTCGGCCTGGGCGCACCGGTGGATGGAGGGGGAGGGTGAGCGGGTGAGCGGGTGAAGGGGTGAAGGGGTGAGGTAGGGGCGGGCTCGGTGCGACCCGCGGGCGCCCCCTCCGCTCGCGTAGGCTCGCACCTCCCCCGAAACTGCCGGGGGAGGGTGGGGTGGGGCAGGGGGCGGGGTGCTTAGGAGGGGGTGGAGCGGGATGGTGGGCGGCCCCTCTCCGGCCTCTCCCCCGCAAACTGCGCGGGGGAGAGGTGACGCGACCCACAGCGTCCGGAGCGGGATCGAATTCTCCCCTCTCCGTGAGGAACGAACGGGGAGGGGCCGGGGGAGGGGCACCCCGCCGACGCTTCTCCGCCGTTCCCTCTTGCGCGCGTACGTCCCGCAGGCGTAGTTCTCGCGCCGAGAACGCCGGCCGGTCTTCCCTCCCGCGACGAGCACCGTGAGCGACGAAGTCAAAGTTCCCGTGGACGGGCCCGTGCCCGAGTGGGCCATGCGGTACAACGCCAGCGACTACCCGCCCCACGCCGTCACCGGCGACGCGGTGGCGCTGGCGCTGGACACCGCCGGCGCGCCCTGCACCCTGCGCGCACTGCTGGTGGAGCGCGGCGGTGTGCCGTACCACGGGCTGGACGCGTGGCCCGGCGGCTTCATGGAGTGGAACGCGGACCACGACACGCGCCAGGCCGCCATCCGCGAGCTGCGCGAAGAAACCGGCGTGGAGGCGCCGGAGTTCGTGGAGGCGCTGGGCAGCTACAGCCGCAACGGCCGCGACCCGCGCCAGTTCGCCGGCTACCGCGACCAGGCGACGGGCGAGTGGATTGCCCGCGGCGCGCGCGTGACCACGGCGGCGTACCTGATGCTGACCCGCGACCCGCACGGCGTCTCGGCCCCGGCCGGCGCGGACGACGCGGCGCGGGCGCACTGGGCCGACGTGTACGACTACCTGCCGTGGGAAGACCTGCGCGACGAGGGCCGGCTGGCGCGGCTGCGGCGCGTGGTGGAGGCGCTGGACGGGTGGGCGCACACGGCGCCGGACGGGGTGGAGCGGGTGCGCGAGCTGTTCGGCCTGCGCGAGTGGAACGAGGAGCGCACGCCCGAGCGCTGGGCGCTGCTGATGGAGGCGGGACTGGTTCCCGAGGCGCGGCGCGACCGCTGGGGGACGGTGCAGGCGCGGGCGGAGGACGCGCTGTTCGGACGCGAGATGGCCTTCGACCACCGGCAGATCCTGGCCGACGCGCTGGGCCGGGTGCGCGGCAAGATCAAGTACACCCCCGCCGCGCTGATGGCCCTTACCGGCCCCGAGGCCACGCTGGACGAGCTGCAGGCCGCCTGCGAGGCCATCGCCGGGCGGCCGCTGCACCGCTCCAACTTCCGGCGCGCGGTGGCGCCCGCGGAGCACGGCAAGTCGCGCGCGCCGCGCATCGTGGCCCGCACGGGCACGCGGCGGCCGCGCCAGGGGCGCGGGCCGGGGGTGGCGCCGGAACTGTACCGCTTTCTTCCCGAGGCCATGCGCGCGCGGCTGGACACCTCCATCCGCTTTCCCTGGCTGCACCTGGCCCCGGACGACAGCGCGTGAGCGGGCATCGGGCGCCCGGGCTCCGGAGCGCGAACCCCGCCGGGTCAGCGCCGGCGGGGCACCGCTTCTTCCAGCACGCGCGTGGCGAGATCCTCTGCCTCGCCGGGACGCAGCGGAACGGCCCCGGCGAGCAGCGCGTGAAAGGTGGCGCCCTCCTGCAGCCGCGCCTTCCACTCCACCCCCAGCCGGTCCAGCAGAATCCCGATCGCGGCGCCCGTACCGTACACGCGCGCCCGCAGCAGCCAGCGAGCGTCCGGTACGTCCAGGGGCGTGGACAGGTGGTCCCGGACCACGGCGGCCACGCGGTCCGGGCCCGATCCGTCGCTGATGGCCGCCGCGGTCACCCCGGCGAGGTACGCGCTTCCCTCGATGCGCTCCAGGTGCAGCTCCTCCTCCCGCACGCTCGCGGCGGCGGCGGAGTACCGCCGCGCGCGCACCGCCAGGTACCCGCGGAGAACGTGCTCCAGGGAGTCGCGCGGGACGGCCAGGGCCCGCGCGAGCTGCCGCCGCTCCACCTCGGCGAGCGCGGCGAACCACGGGTCCGAGGCAGACCGTGCGTCGAAGGCAACGTCCTCGCGGGCGGGGGGCGCAAAGTGGTCCAGCTGAAAGGCGTGAAAGGCCTCGTGGACGAGGAATTCGATGGTCGCCGCGGGGTTCTCCTTCAACGGCACGGCCGTGAGCCGCGACCCGGCGACGGGCACGCGCAGGTCGAACGCGAAGCCCCTGCTGGAGTTCAGCCCCGGCACCTCCCCGCGGGCCAGGTACGCCCGCCCCCGCAGCGCCCGGGGCACGCCGCGGGGGGGAAGCGGGCTGTACACCGAGTCCGGCGCTCGCTCGGAAACCAGCAGCACGGCCTGGTGCGGCTGCGCCAGGATGAAGCCGTGGCGCGGCGACCAGAACCCGGGCCAGAGCCGCGCGATGGCCGGAGAGGCGAGGGCAAGGCGGTTCCCCGTCTCCAGGAGCGCCGGGTCGCCGGTCCCGGGTCCGGGAGCCGCGGACGGTTGTTGGGCTGCGCACCCGCTCCCCAGGAGAACCAGCGCGGCCCATGCGGCGGCACGCCTGCAGTGTACGGTCATGTGTCTGGTCTGTGGCAAGGCGCGCGGACCGGCGGTGGCCGTACAGGAACACTTCGCGGCACCGGCCGGTTCCCTGGGCCCCGGAGCGCAGCGACGTCTGGCGCCGCCGCCCCGCACGTCACCCTTGACGGCGTGGTGCGCGGATATTATTCTCATTTCGAGTACGATGGTTGAACGTCATCCCAACTCCGGCGGACGATGAACGGAACCCCTGACGATGCCGCGCAGCGCGAACTGGCGCTTCACGAGGGACTGCGCGGCTATCCGTGCGAGATCTTTCAGTTCGACCCCCGCATTCGCGCGGGGTGGCTGTCGGACCGCTACTTCGTGCGCACGGCCAACACGCTGCGCCACGCGGGGTGCGACCCCGTGGTCACCATGCAGGTGTTCGCCAAGCGGCGCGGCGTGCTGGCCGGCGTGTACGAGGCCGTGCGCCTGCTGCAGACGCAGCTGGCGCCCGGCTTCGACTTCGCGGAGCTGCAGATCGACACCCTGCTCGAGGGTGACACCATCAACCGGGGCGGCGACGAGGACTGGGAGCCGGTGATGCATGTCACCGGGCGCTACGGCGGGTTCGCGCACCTGGAGACGCCGCTGCTGGGCGTGCTGGCGCGCCGCAGCCTGGTGGCGTCCAACACCCGCACGGTGGTGGACGCGGCGCGCGGCAAGCCCATCATCTTCATGGCGCCGCGCCACGACGACTGGCGCGTGCAGACGCCGGACGGCTACGCGGCGCAGGTGGGCGGCGCGGCCAGCGTAAGCAGCGACGCGGCGGGCGCGTGGTGGGGCGCGCGGGGCGTGGGAACCATGCCCCACGCGATGATCGCCGCCTTCAACGGCGACACCGTGGCGGCCACGCTGGCCTTTGCGCGCTACCTGCGCGACGAGGAGCCTGACGTGCAGGTGATGAGCCTGGTGGACTACGACAACGACTCGGTGGAGACGTCGCTGGCCGTGGCCCGGGCGGTGCGCGCGGAGTTCGGCGACGGCGTGCTGACGGGCGTGCGGGTGGATACCAGCGAGCGGCTGATCGACCAGTCGCTGATCGGCGATCCGCAGGTGTGGGGGCGCGCCAAGCTGACGGGCGTAAACGCCTACCTTGTCCGCAAGATGCGCGCGGCGCTGGACGCCGAGGGCTTTCACTACGTGGGCATCGTGGTGAGCGGCGGGTTCACGCCCGACAAGATCAGGCACTTCGAAAAGGAAGGCGTGCCCACCACCGCGTACGGCGTGGGGAGCAGCCTCCTTGGGCACAGCCGCGGCGACACCGGCTTGCTGACCGACTTCGACTTCACCGCCGACCTGGTCCGCGTCGACGGCAAGGAAGAGGGCAAGGTGGGCCGGACCTACCGCGACAACCCGCGCCTGGTGCGGCTGGACTGGGCGCGCGCGGACGCGGCGGGGAGTGCGTGAGTGCGGAAGTGCGTGAGTGCGTGAGTGCGTGAGTGCGTGAGTGCGTGAGTGCGTGAGTGCGTGAGTGCGAAAGTGCGAAAGTGCGAAAGTGCGAAAGTGCGAAAGTGCGAAAGTGCGAAAGTGAGTGAGACGATCAAGGGAGTCGGCGGCGGGGCAGGGTGTCCCGAAACCGTGGAAATCCGTGCCCGCTATTCCCTATTCCCTATTCCCTCTTCGGAGGCAACGGCTTATGACGACGCACCCAACCCCCGGCCGTACCGCGAGAATCGGCTGGATCGTGGACGTGCAGAACGACTTCATGCTGCCGCCGGAGCAGGGCGGGCGGCTGTACGTGCACAACCTGTTCGATGGCGGCGAGGACCGCGGCGCCACGCAGATCGTCCCCCGGCTGGTGCGCGCGGCGGAGTGGATGCGCGCCCACTGCGACGCAGTCGTCTACACCGGCGACTGGCACAGCTACGAGGACGAGGAGATCGATCCCGTCGCGCCGGACGCCACGAAGGGCACCTATCCGCCGCACTGCATGGGGCTCGCGGAGGATGCGGGCGAGCGCGAGGGAGCGTTTATCATCCGGGAGATCCGCCCCGCCGATCCCGTCGTCCTGTCCCGCGAGGCGTCGGATGCGGATGCGCGGGACGCCGCTCGGCGCGCGGTGGACGAGCGGCGGCCGGTGTTCATCCAGAAGAGCCGCTTCAGCGTCTTCGAAGGAAATCCCGCGACGGACGCGCTGCTGCATGCGCTGCGCGAGCGGCTGGGCGCGCCGCTGGAGGTGTTCATGATCGGCGTGGCGCGCGACGTGTGCGTCAAGGGCGCCATCGAGGGGATGCTGGACCCGTCGCGCGCCATCCCCGTCACCCTGGTCACCGACGCCACCTGGGGGCTGGGCCTGGAGCCGGAAGCCGAAGGCTTGGCCCGCTGGATGAACGACGGCGCCGCGCTGGTGACCACGCGTGGCCTCGAGTTGCGCGAGAACCAACCGGAGCGCGTCGCCGCCGCGGCGTGATCCGGTGGCATGACCCGGCGGCGACACGGGGGAGGCGGCGTCGTAACCGCGTAACGTGCGCGGAACCGGGCCGCGTTGCCTCGCCCATTCCCCGGGTTGAAACCCGGGGCTGGAAATGCCAGAAGCCCCGCCCTGGGCTCGCGGAGCTCGCCCGGCGGGGCTTCACCTGCTCGTTACGGCGGCGCCGGCGCGGCGGGCAGGCTCCGTGTGCATGGGCGAAAGAGTCCCCGCTCGGACCTGGCCCACGCGAGCGGTTGAAGCCCCGTTTTGTGAGGAACGAGCAAAGACGGGGCTTATGGCCCTTCCAGCCCCGGGTTTCAACCCGGGTTTGCTTTAACCGGCGTTTGCTTTAGCCCGGCGTTTGCCTCGTCACCCGTGCGATCCGCCACCCGGCATCCATCCGCCATTCCAACCCCGTCTTTGACCATGACGCAATCCCTCGCCGGCCGCATCGAAGTCGTCCAGGGCGACATCACCAAGCTGGACGTGGACGCCATCGTGAACGCCGCCAACACGTCGCTGCTGGGGGGCGGCGGGGTGGACGGGGCCATTCACCGCGCGGCCGGCCCGGAGCTGGTGCAGGAGTGCCGGATGCTGGGCGGATGCAAGGTCGGACAGGCCAAGGTCACGGGGGGATACGGGCTCCCCGCGCGGTGGGTAATCCATACCGTGGGGCCGGTATGGCAGGGCGGTGGAGAAGGCGAGGACGATCTGCTGGCGAGCTGCTATCGCGAGTCGCTCAAGATCGCGCGCGACAAGCAGTTGCATACGGTCGCCATCCCCGCGGTCAGCACCGGGGTGTACCGCTTTCCGGTGCATCGCGCGGCCCGCATTGCGGCCCGCGAGACGGCCGCCTTTCTGGCCGCAAACCCCCTTCCCGAGCGGGTGATGCTGGTGTGCTTCGGCGCCGACTCTTACACAGAATACTTGACGGCGGTGCAAGAATCGGTTTAAATGTCCCCCACACGGCAACATTGCAGCCCCACTGCACCCACCCACGCCCGCCGCACGGCCGCATTCGCACGCCCGTGCAGGGCTGATCCGCCGCAAGGGAGACCACCCGATGGAAGACCTCAGACAGGTCAAAGAGCTGCTCGACGAGATCAACAGCGCAATATCGAGCTACGATCCCGTCCTCAAGGAGCACGCGCGCGACCTCCTGCTGGAGCGCGCCTTCGGCACGCAGACGCGCGCCCGCCGCGCGCCGCAGCCCGCCGCCGCCCGCGGCGAGTCCGGCGCCGGCGCGCAGGACGACGAGGGGGGCGAGGGCGGCGAGGAGCAGCCGCGCCGCCGCCCCGGCCGCCCCAAGGGCAGCGGCACCGGCCGCCGCGGGCCCCGCGGCGGCATGGCCATGCCCGCCCTGCTGGGGCAGTGGACCCCCGAGACCATGGCCGAGCGCGCGCTGATGGGCGCGTACACCCTGTCGCGCGGCAAGGCCGACAAGACCGTCACCAGCCAGGCCATCAACGCCGAGCTCAAGCGCGCCGGCATCCCGGTGCCCAACATCACCCGCGCCATCGAGTCCAACCTGCGCGCCAAGCCGCCCCTGATGGTGCAGAAAAAGAAGATGGGCACCACCCGCCAGGCCCGGAAGCAGTACGCCATCACCCCCGAGGGGGTGGAGTTCGTGGAAAGCAAGCTGCAGGGCAACGGCGGGGGCGGCGACGAGGAGTAGCCCTCTCGCGCCGTTTCCCCGCCCGTCCGCCGCACCCGCGCGCCCCCGCCGTACCCTTCGGCGGGGGCGCGCGTTTTTGAGTATGAACCTTGCCTGCACCCGCCCGGCAGTCCTCCCGATCCCCCGCCCGACAACTTTGTGCAAAGGTTGACGGGTGGTCCGTTGCGCGCCAGAATAGCGTTTTGTCCCTTTCGGGCGCCGCCGCGGCGCCCCGCGACCGGATGTCGATGACCGCCACCGCTCCCACGGGATCGCGCCGTTTCTTACTTTACTTCGCCATCCTGCTGGCGCTGGTGGTGGTGCTGGTGGGGCTGGCGCAGGCCACGTTCCGCGAGCTGTCGTCCGCCAACCGGTGGAGCCTGCACACCTACGAGGTGCTGGCGTCCACCAACGCGGTGCAGGAGGGGCTGGCCGAGATGGAGGCGGGGTTCCGCGGCTACGCCCTGACCCGCGACCCCCGCTTTTTGCGCCAGTGGCAGTCCGGCGTGCAGACGCTGCGCGAGCAGGAACAGGGGATCCGCCGGCTGACGGTGGACAACCCCACCCAGCAGGTGCGGCTGGACAGCGCCGAGGCGGCGGTGCGCGAGTGGATGACGCTGCAGGTGCGCTCCGGCGTGCTGCGGCCGGCCACGTCGCGCGAGGCGGCGCTGGCGGCGGGGGCGGACCTGGCCGGCACCGCCGCGCGCAGCGGCGCGGTGGCGCGCGCGCGCAGCGCCCTGAACCAGGTGGAGGCCACCGAGAGCGCCCTGCTGCGCCGCCGCGCGGCGCGGGCGGCGGCGCTGGAGCGGCGCACCGGGGTGCTGCTGCTGGCCGGCTCGCTGCTGGCCGTGGCGCTGGCCCTGGCCACGGCGGCGCTGGTGCAGCGCCGCACCGCACGGCTGGCGCAGGTGAACCGCGCGCTCGAGGCCGAGGTGCACGAAAAGGTGCTGGCGCGCGACGCGCTGGCCCGCCTGAGCCGGCAGAACGAGCTGATCCTCGAGGCCACCGCCGAGGGCATCTACGGCATCGACCCCCACGGTTACACCCTGTTCCTGAACCCCGCCGCCGCGCGGATGCTGGGCGCCGGCACCGACGAGGTCATCGGCCGGCCGTTCGAGGCGGTGCTGGGGATGGGCGCGGGCGAGGCCGGCGGCGAGGGGGTGAACGCCGTGCGCGCCACCCTGTCCACCGGCACCGCGCGCGAGGTCAAGGACGCCGCCTTCCGCCGGACGGACGGCAGCTCGTTCCCGGTGGAGTACACCAGCACCCCCATCGTGGAAGCGGGGCAGATCACCGGCGCCGTGGTCAGCTTTCGCGATGTGACCGAGCGGCGCGAGGTGGACCGGCTCAAGGACGAGTTCGTCTCGGTGGTGAGCCATGAGCTGCGCACCCCGCTCACCTCCATCCGCGGCTCGCTGGGGCTGCTGGCCGCCGGCAAGCTGGGCGAGGTGCCCGAAAAGGGGCGGCGCATGCTGGACATCGCCGTGCAGAACACCGACCGGCTGGTGCGCCTCATCAACGACATCCTCGACATCGAGCGCATCGAGTCGGGCCGGGTGACCATGGAGCTGCGCCCCGTGGACGCGGCCGAGCTGGCCCACCAGGCCGTGGACGTCATGCAGGCCATGGCCGAAAAGGCCAGCGTGCGGCTGTACGCCTGGGCCGACCGCCAGCCCATGGAGGCCGACCCCGACCGCATCCTCCAGGTGCTCACCAACCTGCTTTCCAACGCCGTCAAGTTCTCGCCCCCGGGCGGCGAGGTGAGCGTCACCGTCTCGCGCGAGGGGGGAGAGCTGCGCTTCGCGGTGCGCGACCAGGGGCGCGGCATTCCCGCCGACCGGCTGGAGAGCATCTTCGAGCGCTTTCAGCAGGTGGACTCGTCCGACGCGCGCGAAAAGGGGGGCACGGGGCTGGGGCTGGCCATCTGCCGCAGCATCGTGCAGCAGCACGGCGGGCGCATCTGGGCCGAGAGCGTGCCGGGGGAGGGGAGCACCTTCACCTTTACCCTTCCCGTCAGCGTGATGCCGGAGCCGCGGGCGACCGAGACGGTGGAGGGCGACGGGCCGCTGGTGCTGGTGTGCGACGACGACCCGTCGGTGCTCGCCGTGGTGGAAGAGATCCTGCGCGGGTGGGGCTACCGTACCCTCGGGGTGACGGACGGCGACGCGGCCGTGCGCGCGGCCACCCAGCACCACCCGGACGCCATCCTGCTGGACATGATGATGCCCGGGATGACGGGAAGCGACACGCTCAAGGCCCTGCGCCTGCGCCCCGACACCCGCTCCATCCCCGTCGTGATCCTGAGCGCGCTGAAGCCCATGCCGCGGGTGCAGCGCGAGCGCGAGGTGGTGGACTGGGTGGAGAAGCCGTTCCAGGAAGACTCGCTGCTGGCCGCGCTGGAAGAGGCGGTGAGCGTGCGGTGGAAGCCCCGGCGGGTGCTGCTGGTGGAGGACGACCCCGACCTGTCGCGGGTGCTGCTCGAGGTGTTCGGCCGCCACGGCATCGAGGCGCTGCACGCGTCCAGCGGGGTGGAGGCGGTGGAGGCCAGCCGCCGCGCCCCGCCGGACCTGATCGTGCTGGACCTGGGCCTTCCCCACGGCGACGGCTACTGGGTGGTCGAGGCGTTGCGCGGAGAAGAGGCGCTGCGGGGGATTCCCCTGGTGGTCTACACGGCGCGCGAGCTGGAGGAGGACGACCGCGAGCGCCTGCGCCTGGGACACACCGAGTTCCTTACCAAGGGGCGCGTGTCGCCCGACGATTTCGAGAAGCGCGTGGTGTCGCTGCTGAACCGCATCGCGCCCGCGCGCCCCACGACGAACGCATCATGAGCCGGAAGATCCTGCTGGTGGACGACGAGGACGACATCCGCGAGGTCGCGCAGATGTCGCTGGAGATGACCGCCGGGTGGGAGGTGATCGCCGCCCCCTCCGGCGCCGAGGCGCTGCGGCTGGCGCAGAGCGAGCGGCCCGACGCCATCCTGCTGGACGTGATGATGCCGGGGATGGACGGCCCCGCCACCGCGCGCGAGCTCAAGGCGCGCCCCGAGACGGCGGACATCCCCATCGTGCTGCTGACCGCCAAGGTGCAGGCCGCCGACCGCCGCCGCTTCGACGACCTGGGGGTGGCCGGCATCCTCAGCAAGCCGTTCGATCCCATGACGCTGGCGGACGAGGTGTCCGGCGTGCTGGGGTGGAGCGGGTGATGCCGCTCCAGGTTCCGGCCGCGCGCGTCGTGGAGAGGGGCGCGCGCATCCGCCTCGCTGGCCCGGCGGCGGGAGGGCGGGGATGAAGAACGTCCTGGTGGGCGGGCTGCCGCCGGACGTGCCCGGCTGGCTGGCGCGGCGGCTGCCGGGCGCGACGGTGGAGGACCAGCCCTCGCCCGCCGCGGCGGCCGAGGCGCTGCGCCGCGGCGGCTGGGCGCTGGTGGTGGTGGACGCGTCCTGGCTGGAGCCGGAGCTGGAGGAGGCGCTGCGTGCGCTCCACCGCGCCCCGGACGCGCCGCCCCTGCTGCTGACGGCGCCGGTGGACCGCGACGGCACCGACGCCGTGGCCTTCGACGGCATTCGCCCGGCGCGCGTCTTCGCGCACCCGCTGGACCGCGAGGCGCTGGTGCGCGAGGCCGCGGACCGCCTGTCGCGGGGCGGCCCCGCCGGCGAGGGCAGTGGCGGCGGCGGAGGCCAGGCGGCGGCGCTTTCGTCCGCCGTGGCGGGGGTGTGGGCCCGGTACCGCGGGCAGGTGCTGGCGCGGGTGGACGTGCTGGAGGCCGCCGCCATGGGGGTGCTGGAGGGGCGGCTGGACCGCGAGGGGCGGCGCGAGGCGGAGCGCGAGGCGCACAAGCTGGCGGGCTCGGTGGGCACCTTCGGCTTCGCGGAGGGCTCGCGGCTGTCGCGCGAGGCCGAGGCGCTGCTGGCCGGCCCCACCGCGCTGGGCCAGGCCGAGGCGCTGCGGCTGGCGGACCTGGCCGTCGCCATCCGCCGCGAGCTGACGGCCACCCCCGCCGCGCCCGCGCCCTCCCGGCCGCCGCCGCCGTCCGCGTCCCCCGAAACCGCCGCATCGGGCGAATCGTCCCCTCCCGCGGGAGCGGAGGGACGCGCGGGCGCGGCGGAGGGGGCGGGGACGGCGCCCGCGCAGGCGCCCGGGCCCACCCTGCTGATCGTGGACGCCGACCGCGACACGGCGGACCGGCTGGCCATGGAGGCCTCGGCGCGGGGGATGCGGCCGGCGGTGGCGCAGGGGAGCGCCGAGGCGCGCCGCGTGCTGGAGCGGACGCGCCCCGACGTGGCGCTGCTCGACATCTCCGTGGACGGGGGGATGGAGCTGCTGCGCGCGCTGTCGGACCGCTTTCCGCCCGTGCCCACCATCGCCTTTACCCGCAGCGACGCCTTTACCGACCGGGTGGAGGTGGCGCGGCTGGGCGGGCGCGGGTTCCTGCGCAAGCCGCTGGCGCCCGCGCGGGCCATCGACGCCGTGGAGCCGCTGCTGCGCGCGGACGAGGCGCGCGAGGCGGCGGTGCTGGCCGTGGACGACGACCCGGCGATTCTCGAGGCGGTGCGCTTCGTCCTGGAGCCGCACGGCGTGCGGGTGCACACGCTGAGCTCGCCCGAGCGCTTCTGGGAGGTGCTCGAGGCGTCCGCGCCCGACGTGGTGCTGCTGGACGTGGACATGCCGCGGGTGAACGGGCTGGAGCTGTGCCGGGTGCTGCGCAACGACCCGCGGTGGAAGTCCGTCCCCGTGGTCTTCCTTACCTCGCGCACCGATCCCACCACGGTGCAGGAGGTGTTCGCCGCCGGGGCCGACGACTTCGTGGGCAAGCCGTTCGTGGGCCCCGAGCTGGGCGCCCGCATCCAGAACCGCCTGGAGCGGGTGCGGCTGCAGCGCTCGCTGGCCGAGACGGACGCGCTGACGGGCGTTCCCAACCGGCGCGGCAGCGAGGAGGTGCTGGAGCGCTTTCTTCGCCTGGCGGCGGTGCAGGGGGAGCCCATGGCCTTCGCCGTGGTGGACCTGGACTGCTTCAAGGCCGTCAACGACCGCTGCGGCCACGCCGTGGGCGACGAGGTGCTGGCCCGCGTCGCGCGGCTGCTGCAGAAGCGCTTCTGGGCGCAGGACGTGGTGGCGCGCTGGGGGGGCGAGGAGTTCGTGGTGGGGATGTACGGGATGGACAAGGCCGACGGCGTGCAGCGCCTGGCCGAGGCGCTGGAGGGGCTGCGCGAGGAGCAGTTCGGCGCGCCGGACAAGGAGCCGTTCCGGGTCACCTTCAGCGCCGGCGTGGCCGAGTTCGGCCCGGACGGGCGCGACCTGGCCTCGCTGTACCGCGCGGCCGACGCGGCCATGTACGCCGCCAAGGAGGCCGGCCGCGACCGCGTGCTCCCCGCCGGGTGGAGCCCCGGCGACGCCGAGGGGCCGCGCACCGTGGACGTGCTGGTGGTGGAGGACGACCCCGCCATCGCGCGCCTGCTGCAGCACGCGCTGGAGACGCGCGGGCTGCGCCACGAGTGGGTGGCCAACGGCCAGCGGGCGGCCACGCTGCTCACCGGCACCTCGCCCGAGCTGCGCGCGAAGGTGGTGCTGCTGGACGTGGACCTTCCCGGGCTGGACGGCCTGGGGGTGCTGCGCCTGCTGGCGGCCGAGCGGATGCTGGAGCGCACGCGGGTCATCATGCTCACCGTGCGCACGCACGAGGCCGAGGTGGTGCGGGCGCTGGAGATCGGCGCCTTCGACCACGTCTCCAAGCCCTTCAGCGTCCCCGTCCTCCTGCAGCGCATCCGCCGCGCCCTGCGTACGTGACGAGCTGATGACGTCCCGGATGATCGAGAACTGCCTTGCCTCACACAAAGTCAGCAGAGTCAACGGAGCAGCCGGTGGAACGGGAACTCTGCTCACTCTGCTGACTCCGTGTGAGGCCTTTCTTCTTGTGAGTTCGATGTGCTCGAGAGTGCGTGAATGACGGCGCGGGACCTGGTGGAGTCGGCGCTGATCGCCGAAGGGGTGATCCTGTTCCTGTCGCTGCTGATCCTGTTTGGCCACGCCGCGGTGGCGCACCGCCGCGAGCGCCGGTGGACGGTGCCGCTGGAGAAGGGGCGGCGCGGCCTGCTGGACGTGGTGCGCACCGGCCGGCTGACCAAGGGCGACGAGCAGCTGCTGCGCGCCCTTCCCGTGCGCCTGCAGGTGCGGCTGTTCACCGAGCTGGTGCCCAGCATCACCGGGCAGAGCCGCGAGCACCTGGCGCGGCTGGCGCAGGAGACCGGCCTGGTGTCGGTGGCGGAGCGGATGGCCGCCGCGCGCGACTGGCGCGACCGGCTGCACGGCGTGCGCCTGCTGGCCGCGGTGGGCGGCGGGGCCGCCATCGTCCCCCCGCTGATGGACGACCCGCACCCCGCCGTGCGCGCCGAGGCGGTGGAGTGGGCGGGGTCCAACCCCACCCCCGAGCTCATCGACGGGCTGGTGCGGGCGCTGCCGCGCACCGACCGCTACGGCAGCTTCGTGGTGCGCGACTCGCTGCTGCGCGTGGGCGCCGACGTCATCCCCCCGCTGGTGCGCTACCTGGAAAAGCACAACGGCAGGAACGCCGAGCCGGCGCTGGACGTGGCGGCCGGGCTGCCCGACCTGCGCTTTGCCGCCGTGGCGCTGCGCCTGTGCCGCGACCCGCTGCCGCACGTGCGCGCCCGCGCCGCCGCCCTCGCCGGCGCCCTGGGGAGTGAAGAGGCCGTGGGCGAGCTGCAGCGCCTGGTGCACGACGAGGACGCCGAGGTGCGCGCCGCCGCCGCCGCCGGCCTGGGGCGGCTGGGGCACTGGCCCTCCGCCCCGGTCATCGCGCCGCTGCTGCGCGACCGCGCGTGGATCGTCCGCAGCCAGGGCGCGCTGGCGCTGCGGGCGCTGGGGAGCCCGGGGCAGCTGTACCTGCGCAAGAGCCTGGGCGACGAGGACCCCTTCGCGGCCGACATCGCGCGGCAGGTGCTGGACCTCCCCGAGTCGTCGGTCGAGCGGGAGCGCTGGACGTGAGCGGCGCGGAGTTCGCCACGCTGGTGCTGGTGCGGCTGGAGTGGGCGATCCTCGTCTACTTTCTGCTGGTCAACGGCTGGTACATGCTGCTGCTGACCAGCGCCGGCATCGAGATGCGCGAGTACGTGATGCTGGCCCGCGGCCGGGCCCGCTGGCGGCTGATGGGCTCGCGCGTGGTCCCCAGCATCAGCATGCTGGCGCCGGCGTACAACGAGGGCGCCACCGTCGCCGAGAGCGTGCGGGCGCTGCTGGCGCTGTTCTATCCCAACCTCGAAGTGGTCGTCGTCAACGACGGGTCCAAGGACAACACCATGCAGGTGATGGTCGACACCTTCGACCTGTCCCCCATCCATCCCATCTACCAGAAGCGCATCCCCTCCAAGCCGGTGGTGGGCGTCTACCGCTCGCGGCTGTACCCCAACCTGGTCGTCATCGACAAGGCCAACGGGGGCAAGGCGGACGCGCTGAACGCCGGCCTGAACTTCGCCACGGGCGAGCTGGTGTGCGCCATCGACGCCGACACGCTCATCGAGCCCGATTCGCTGCAGCGCATGGTGCGGCCCTTCCTGGAGCGCACCGACGTGGTGGCGGCGGGGGGGACGATCCGCATCGCCAACGGCTCCATCGTGGACGGCGGGCGGGTGACGCGGGCCCGTGCGCCGCGGCAGCTGCTTCCCGGCTGCCAGGTGGTGGAGTACCTGCGCGCCTTTCTGTTCGGGCGGCTGGGGTGGAACCGGCTGGGCGGCAACCTGATCATCTCCGGCGCCTTCGGCCTCTTTCGCCGCGCCTCCATGCTGGCGGCGGGGGGCTACGAGCACTCCACGGTGGGCGAGGACATGGAGCTGGCGCTGCGGCTGCGGCGTATCGGCTACGAGCAGAAGGGCCCGCACGTCATCGCCTTCGTCCCCGACCCCGTGGCGTGGACCGAGGCGCCGGAAACCGCGCGCGTCCTCGGCCGCCAGCGCGACCGCTGGCACCGCGGCCTGGCCGACGTCCTCTGGCGCCACCGCAGGGTGATGTTCAACCCGCGCTACGGGGCCATGGGGATGGTGGTGTTTCCCTACTTCGTCATCGTGGAGCTGATGGCGCCGGTGGTGGAGGCGGTGGGGCTCATCGGGCTGATCCTGGGGATCTGGATCGGCGCCATCGACGTCCCCTTCGCCATCCTCTTCTTCCTGATGGCGTACGGCCTGGGCTCGGTGCTCACGGTGATGACGCTGGTGATGGAGGAGGCGTCGTTCCACCGCTACGACAGCTTCAAGGACCGGTTGATCCTGGTGCTGTGGGCGTTCGTGGAGAACCTGGGATACCGCCAGCTCACGGTGGTGTGGCGGCTGCAGGGGATCTGGAAGTACCTGCGCGGCAGCAAGAGCTGGGGCGCCATGGAGCGGAAGGGCTTCGCGGTGAAGGCGATTCAGGCGGCGGTGCCGGAGGAGGGGGCGGGGAAGAAGTAGGTTACAGGGGACAGGTTACAGGGGACAGGGCGCTTCGGAGGGTCCGGAGCGGGGCGCCCCCTCCGCTCGCTTAGGCTCGCACCTCCCCCAAGTTTGGGGGAGGTTGGTTGTGGGGCTGAGAACGGAGCGTCTTCGGAAGGGGTGGAGCGGGATGGTGGGCGGCCCCCTCTCCCGGCCTCTCCCCCGCAAACTGCGCGGGGGAGAGGT
>NZ_DASWNM010000074.1:0-5325 GCF_036399255.1 Longimicrobium sp. | reverse complement strand
GTGGGGGGCTCCGGCGGACGCAGTGCAATCCCCTTCAAACCGCCCCAATCCCTGCCCCACCCCAACCTCCCCCAGACTTGGGGGAGGTGCGAGCCTAAGCGAGCGGAGGGGGCGCCCCGCGGGTCGCGCCAACCCCTCCCTACCTCCGCCCCCTCATCACTCCCGCACTCCCGCACTCCCGCACTCACGCACTCCCGCACTCCTACTGCATCATCCCCGCGGCCTCTTCCTCCGTCATCCCCTCGAGTTCGGCGATGATGGTGTCCTCGATGAGCTCGGCGTAGCGGGCGATGGTGGGCGCCTCGAAGATGGTCTGCAGCGGCAGCTCCAGGTGGAACAGGTCGCGCACGCGCGCCACGATCTGCGTGGCCAGCAGCGAGTGCCCGCCCAGCCCGAAGAAGTCGTCGTGGATGCCGATCTTCCCGATCCCCAGCAGCTCCTGCCACACCTCCGCCAGCTGCTCCTCGACCTCGTTGGTGGGCGCGTGGTACGCCACCTCCAGCGCGGGGCGCTCGTACAGCGCCGATCCGGACTCGCCGTCCGCGGGCCTGGCACGCGGCGCGGCGGCGGCGCGGACGCGCGCCTCGAGGTCGTTGGTGGAGACGAACACGCCGGGGTGGCCGGCCAGCGCCAGCACGGCGTCCAGCGCGGCCGGCATCTCGCCGGGGGCAATCCCCAGCGGGTCGTCGCCGCCGGTGTTTCCGCGGTCCCACGCCACCGCCGTCCACCCCCGCCCCGCCGCCACGGCCTCCACCAGCGACGACATCGCCGCGAAGCGCGCCTGCCCCACGCCGCCCAGCACGCCCGCCAGCGGCAGCTGCAGCAGGCAGAAGTCCGGCGAACGCCCCTCCAGCGCCTCGGCCAGGCCGCCCAGCTCCTTCGCGAAGCGCCCCAGCTGCGCCGTCCACAATGCGGGGTCCGCGTCCGCCACGGCGCCGAACTCCGCCAGCGCGCCCGGCTCGGGCGCGTACACCACGCCGTGCAGCGCGCCAAAGCTCTCTTCCGCCTGGCGCAGCGCGGCGCCCAGCGCACGGCCGTCCGCCGGGTTCGCCTCGATCCCCATCACCCGGGCGCCGGCGTCGTCCAGCATCCGCACCACCTCCGGGTCCACCGCCTCGGTGCCCACCAGCGCGATGCGGGTGCCGGGGACGCGCGCGATGGCCTGCGCCGCATCCACCTCGTGCAGGCCGATGGGGCCCACGATGGCGTAGGCGCCGCCCTCGCGCAGGCGGACGGCGGGCTCGGCGGGGCGCACGGCGCGAAAGCCGCGCACCCAGCGGTGCCGGCCGCGGTAGGCCACCACCAGCTCCGGCGCGCCGCTCACCGCCTCCGCCACCACGCGCGCCGCGGTCAGCGGCGACACGTCGCCGGGGGACAGGTCCACCACCCGGCAGCGCAGCGTGCCGAACTCCTGCGCCACCGCCCGCGAGGCGCCCACCAGCGCGGCGGCCTCGGGCGAAAGCACCTCGTCGCCCGTCACCTCCTGCGCGCCGGCGGTCAGCACCACCAGCTCGGCGGATTCCAGTCCGCCCAGCGCCTCCCCCAGCAGCGCCAGCGTGCCGAACGCGGCGCGCGGGTCGTGCAGGGCGTGGGCGTGGATCGCCACGTCCGGCGCGCCGGACGCGCGCAGGTGCTCCGCCAGCGCCCGGTAGTCGTCGCGGGACGCGTGGCGCACGGCCAGCGCGTCGCCCTCCGCGCGGAAGCCGGCGCCGCCGCGAAGCAGCTGCACGGTGTGCCCGGCCTGGCGCAGGGCGGCCTCCATCCGCTGCACCAGCTCGCCGGGCTCGCCCGCGAGGAGCACGCGCTTCGGGGCGACGCGCACCATGGCGGGGGAGCGCGTCCAGGTGGGGAGGTAGGTCCAGTCCGCGGGGTCGGGGCGCTTGGCGGTGTCGGCCACGGCCGCGGCGGCGCGGGAGGCGGGCGCCTCGTCGGGCGCCTCGACCCAGTAGCGCTGCTTTTCCCACGGATAGGTGGGGAGCCGCACGCGGCGGCGGCGCTCGCCGGCGCGGTAGGCGGACCAGTCGGGCTCCACGCCGGCCAGCCAGAGCCGGCCCAGCGCCTCGGCCAGGAACTGCGCGTCGGGCTTGCGGTCGTACGCGTAGCGCAGGGAGGGGATGACGGCCAGCGGCACGTGCTCGCGGTGGCTCTGCGGGCGCTGGCGGACGAAGGTCGAGAGCGTCTGCCCGGGGCCCACCTCCAGCAGCACGCGGCCCGGCTCCGACAGCAGCTCGCCGATCCCCTCGGCAAAGCGGACGGTGCCCAGCATGTGGCGCGTCCAGTACGCGGGATCGCCCGCCTCGTCGTCGGTGATCCACGTCCCCGTGACGTTGCTGATCATGGGGATCTTCGGCGCGCCCATCCGCACCTGCGCCACGCGCGCGGCCAGCCGCTCGGCCGCGGGCGCCATCATCCGCGAGTGGAAGGCGTGGGTGGTGGGGACGCGGCGGGCGACGTGGCCGCGCTCCGCCAGCGTCCGCTCCATCGCCTCCACCGCCTCCGCCGGCCCCGCGACCACGGTGAGGTTGGGCGCGTTGACGGTGGCGATCTGCACGTCCGGCGTAAGCAGGGAGCGCAGGGTGACCTCGTCCAGCGACACGGCCAGCATGGCCCCGCCGGGAAGCGCCTGGATGATGCGCGCGCGGTCCGCCACCAGCGCCAGCGCGTCCTCCAGCGGCAGCACGCCGGCGATGCAGGCCGCCGCGTACTCGCCCAGCGAGTGGCCGATGACGGCGTGGGGGACGATCCCCCAGCTCATCCACAGCTTCGCCATCGCATAGTCGATGACGAACACGGCCGGCTGCGCCACCGCCGTCTCGTTCAGCCGCTCCGCTTCCGGCGTGGTGCCCGAGCGGCCCAGCATCGCCCGCAGGTCCAGCGACGCGGAGGCGGCGGCGTCCGACGGCGCGTCGCCGGGGAACATCGCCTGGCGGATGTCCATCCCCAGGTGCGGCGTCAGGATCTCCGCGCAGCGGTCCACCTCGGCCCGGAAGGCGGGCTCGGCCTCGTACAGCCCGCGCGCCATCCCCGGGTACTGGTCGCCCAGCCCCGAAAAGAGGAAGACGACGGTGCGCGTGCCCCCCTCCGCCATCATCGCGGCGGTGCGCTCCGGCGTCCGCTCGCGCACCAGCTTCGCGGCGTCCTCCCCGTCGCGGACCACGACGGTGCGGCGATACGGAAAGGCGCGCCGCCCCTCCTGCAGGGTAAAGGCGACGTCCGCCAGCGGAAGATCGGGATGCGCGGCCAGGTGCTCGGCCAGCCGGTCCGTGGCCGCGTCCAGCGCCTGCGGGGTGCGCGCGCTGACGGGCAGCACCTGCCAGGGGCGCGACGGGCCCGAGGGCACGGGGGCCGGCGCTTCTTCCAGGATGACGTGCGCGTTGGTCCCGCCGATGCCGAACGAGCTGACCCCCGCGCGGCGCGGCGTGCCGTCCGTGGTCCACGGCCGCAGGTCGCCGCGCACCACGAACGGGCTGCCGGCGATGTTCAGCTTGGGGTTCGGCTCCGCGAAGTGGACGGTGGGCGGGATCTCGGCGTGCTCCAGCGCCAGCACGGTCTTGATGAGCCCCGCGACGCCCGCGGCGGCGTCGGTGTGGCCCAGGTTGGTCTTCACCGCGCCCACGGTGCAGAAGCCCTCGCGGTCCGTGTGCGCGCGGTAGGCGCGGGTCAGGGCGGCGATCTCGATGGTGTCGCCCAGGTCGGTGCCGCTGCCGTGCGCCTCGACGTACTGGATGGTTTCGGGGTGCACGTCGGCCGCGGCCAGCGCCTCGGTGATCACGGCGGCCTGCCCGTCCACGCCGGGGGCGGAGAACGCCACCCGCGCCGCGCCGTCGTTGTTGATGGCGGAGCCCTTGATGACCGCGTGCACCGGGTCGCCGTCGCGCAGCGCGTCGCCCAGCCGCTTGAGGGCCACCACGCCCACCCCGCTGGACGAGACGGTGCCGGCGGACTGCGCGTCGAACGCGCGGCAGTGCCCGTCGGGCGAGGCGATGCTTCCGGGCGCGTAGCCGTAGCCGGTGTCCTGGGGAACGATGACGTTGGCGCCGCCGGCCAGCGCCATGTCGCTTTCGCCGCTCAGCAGGCTCTGCACGGCCATGTGCACCGAGACCAGCGCGGTGGAGCAGGCGGTCTGCACGGAGACGGCGGGGCCGCGCAGCCCCAGCTTGTAGGCGGTGCGGGTGGCGATGAAGTCCTTGCCGCCCAGCCCGGCCTGCATGTGCCCCACCGCGGCCATGAGCTCCGCGTTGGCGAGGATGTGCCGCTCGGTGTACATGGGCGTGCCCGCGCCGGCGTACACGCCCACGCGGCCCTGCACGCGCTCGGGGGCGTAGCCGGCGGACTCCATGGCTTCCCAGGCGCACTCCAGGAACAGGCGGTGCGACGGCTCCAGCACCTCGGCCTCGCGGGGGCTGTAGCCAAAGAAGCCGGCGTCGAAGTGCGCCACGTCGCGCAGCTTGCCGATGGACTTGACCAGGTCGGGGTGGGCCAGCTCGGCGTCGGTGTAGCCGGCGGCGCGCAGCTCGTCGTCGGTGAAGTGCGTGATGGCCTCGCGGCCTTCGCGCAGCAGCCCCCAGAACGCGTCCATGTCGTCCGCGCCGGGAAACCGTCCGGCCATTCCGATGATGGCGACGTCGAACTCGCCGCCCTGCTGCTCGTGCATCTGGTTGCTCATCTATGTGATGCGTGGACGTCTCTTCGTGCTTCGGCCGACCTTCGAGCGCGACGGCGCCCCCTTCACTACGACTCGCGCAGGCTCTGATACATCCAGGCTCGGCGACGGCATCCGGCTGCGTCCGCGGGCGCCCCCTCCGGCTCGCTCAGGCTCGCCACCTCCCCCAAAACTGCTGGGGGAGGTTGGGGTGGCCGACGGATGTGGGCTCGGCGACGGGCACCGGACTGCGCCCGCGGGGTGCCCCTCCCCCGGCCCCTCCCCGTTCGTTCCTCACGGAGAGGGGAGAATTCGATCCCGCTGCGGACGGGTCCGGACTGCGTCCGCGGGCGCCCCCCTCTCCCGGCCTCTCCCCCATAAACCCCATGGGGGAGAGGAGAATTCGATCCGCTCCGGATTGGATCACGCTGCGTCCGCGGGCGCCCCCTCCGGCTCGCTTAGGCTCGCCACCTCCCCCAAAACTGCTGGGGGAGGTTGGGGTGGCCGATGGATCAGGGTTGGCGACAGGGATCGAGCTGCGCCCGCCGGGGTGCCCCTCCCCCGACCCCTCCCCGTTCGTTCCTCACGGAGAGGGGAGAATTCGATCCGCTGCGACGGGTGTTCGGGCCCGTCCGAGGGCGCACCCCAACCGGCCACGTGGCAGACCCTCAGCCCACCCCGAA
>NZ_DASWNM010000073.1:0-23360 GCF_036399255.1 Longimicrobium sp. | reverse complement strand
GTGGGGGGCTCCGGCGGACGCAGTGCAATCCCCTTCAAACCGCCCCAATCCCTGCCCCACCCCAACCTCCCCCAGACTTGGGGGAGGTGCGAGCCTAAGCGAGCGGAGGGGGCGCCCCGCGGGTCGCGCCAACCCCTCCCTTACTCCGCCGCCTCATCACTCCCGCACTCCCGCACTTTCGCACTCCCGCACTCCCTACCTCGCCCGCTGCCTCCGCATCATGTCGCGGCGGCTGGAGCCGCGCTCGGCGGCCTCCGCCGGCACCGGCGGAGCGGCGGGCTCGCCGTCGCGGGCGGGCTCCAGGTGCGCGGCCAGCGCGGCGACGGTGGGGAACTGGAACAGCTCCACGATGCTCACCTCGCGCCCCAGCGCCACGGCCAGCCGCTCCTGCATCCGCGCCACCAGCATGGAGTGCCCGCCGATCTCGAAGAAGTTGTCGTCCAGCCCCACCGTTTCGATCCCCAGCACCTCCGTCCACACCTGCGCGATACGGCGCTCCACCCCGCTTTGCGGGCGGGCGGCGGCGCGGGGCTCGGCGGCGGGCGCGGGGAGCGCCTTGCGGTCCACCTTGCCGTTGGGGGTCTGCGGCAGCTTGTCCATGACCACGAAGGCGGAAGGGACCATGTAGTCCGGAAGCCGCGCGCGCAGGTGCGCCCGCATCCCGGCGGCATCCGGCGCGTCGCCGCCCTCGGCGGGCGACACGTACGCCACCAGCCGGCCGCCGTGCTCGCTGCGCAGGACGACGGCGGCCTGCGCCACGGCGGGGTGCGTCAGCAGCGCCACCTCGATCTCGCCGATCTCGATGCGGTAGCCGCGCAGCTTGACCTGGTGGTCGGTGCGGCCCTGGAACTCCAGCTCGCCGTTGGGCAGCCAGCGCACCCGGTCGCCCGTGACGTACATCCGCGACCCCGGCGCGCCGAACGGGTTCGGGATGAACCGCTCCGCCGTCATCGCGGGCTTCGCCAGGTAGCCGCGGGCCAGCCCCACGCCGGCCACGTACAGCTCGCCGGGCACGCCCACCGGCACGGGCTGCATCCGCCCGTCCAGCACGTACGCCTGCTGGTTGGGGAGCGGCCGGCCGATCGGCGGCAGCGACACGCCGGCCGGCGCCACGTCGGCGGCGGTGCTGACGCAGGAGTTTTCGGCGGGGCCGTACAGGTTCAGCAGCGTCAGCCCCGGGGGCGGGCGGCGGCCCAGCGCCTCGCCGCCGGTCAGGATCATCCGCAGCGCACGGGGCCGGGGGGCGCCGCGCGCCATCTCGTCCAGCGCCGCGTGGGCAATGGGCGTGGGGGTGTCCCAGATGGTGATGCCGCGCGCGTCCACCCAGCGCAGCAGCCCGGGGGGGTCCAGCCGCAGCGCGTCGGGAACCACGTGCACGGTGGAGCCGGCGGTGAGCGGCCCCCACACGTCCAGCACGCTCACGTCGAAGGTGGGCGCCACCAGCATGGTGCTGTGCTCCCCCGGGCCCATGCCGCACGCGCCGCGGTACCACGCCGCCAGGCTCGACAGCCCGCGGTGCGGCACGGCCACGCCCTTGGGGCGCCCGGTGCTGCCGGAGGTAAAGATGATGTACGCAAGGTTGTCGGGGTCGACCTTCACCTCCACGGGCGCGAGCGATTCCGCCGCCAGCGCGGCGGCCTCCTCGTCCAGCGCGATCACGGCGGCGTCCGTGGCGGGAAGCCGGTCGCGCAGCCCCGCGCGGGTGAGCACGGCCACGGCGTCGGCCGTCCCCAGCATGTACGCGGCGCGCTCGGCCGGGCCGGTGGGGTCCAGCGGCAGGTAGGCGCCGCCGGCCTTGAGCACCGCCACCGCCGCCACGGCCATGGCGGCGGAGCGCTCCAGCATCACCGCCACCCGCCGGTCCGGCCCCACGCCCATCCGCCGCAGCCGGTGCGCAAGCTGGGTGGCCCGCGCGTCCAGCTGGCCGTAGGTCAGGCTCTCCTCCTCGCCCAGCACGGCCGGCGTGTCCGGGATCCGCGCCACCCACCGCGCCAGCAGCACCTGGGCGGGCGTGGCGTCCTCCTCCGCCTCCGTGCGGTTCCACTCCTGGATCACCCGCCGCCGCTCGTCGTCCCCGATCATCGCCAGCGTGGAGACGGGCGCCTGGGGATCGGCGGCGGCGGAGGCCAGCAGGGCGCGCAGGTGCTCGGCCAGGCGCCGCATGGTGGACGCGTCCCACAGGTCCGCCGCGTACGAGATGGCGCAGCGCAGGCGTCCGTCCGTCTCGGCCCCGGTCAGCGTCAGGTCCACCTTGGCGGGGGTGTCCTCGAAGTCCGTGGCCTGGATGCGCAGGTCCGCGAAGGCGGCCTCGCTGTCCGGGGCGCCGGGGATCATCGAGAACATCACCTGGAACAGCGGGTGGCGCGCCACGCTGCGCTCGATCCGCAGCTCTTCCACCAGCCGCTCGAAGGGGACGTCCTGGTGCGCGAACGCGTCCAGCGCCGTCTCGCGCACCCGCCCCAGCAGCTGCGCAAAGGTGGGGTCGCCGGAGAGGTCCGTCCGCAGCGCCAGCGTGTTCAGGAAGACGCCGATGAGCCCCTCCGTCTCGCGCGGCGTGCGCCCGGCGATGGGGCTGCCCACGATGACGTCGTCCGTCCCCGACCAGCGCTGCAGCAGGAGCTGAAAGCCGGCCAGCAGCACCATGAAGGGCGTGGCGCCGTTGCGCCGGGCCAGCTCGCCCAGGGCGGCGGAAAGCTCCGCGCCCAGGTCCACGTCCACCTCGGCGCCGCGAAAGCTCTGCACCGGGGGGCGCGGCCGGTCCATGGGCAGGTCCAGCGTGGCGGCGCCGTCCAGCCGCGCGCGCCAGTACGCCAGCTCGGCCTCCAGCGCCTCGCCCCGCATCCGCCGGCGCTGCCAGATGGCGTAGTCGGCGTACTGCACGGCGAGCGGCGGCAGCGCGGCCTCCCTGCCGTCGCGGGCGGCGGCGTACAGCACCTCCAGCTCGTCGAACAGCACGTCCATCGACCAGGCGTCGCCCGCGATGTGGTGCAGCGACAGCAGGAGCAGGTGGTCGTCGCTTGCCACGCGCAGCAGGCGCGCGCGGATCACGGGGCCGTGCTCCAGGTCGAAGGTGGCCTCCATCTCCTCCCGCGAGTACCACCGCATCTCCTCCTCGCGCTCGGCGTCCGGAAGCGCGGAGAGATCGAGGACCGGCAGGGGCAGACGGAGCTCGGGGAGGATGCGCTGCACCGGCTGGCCGTCCACCATGGGAAAGACGGTGCGCAGCGCCTCGTGCCGCGCCACCACGCCGTCCAGCGCGCGGCGCAGGGCGCCGGCGTCCAGCGGCCCCCGCAGCCGCAGCGACATGGGCATGTTGTAGACGTTGCCCGCCGCGCCCATCCGCTCCACGAACCAGAAGCGCTGCTGGGCAAAGGAAAGCGGCAGGTCGCCCTCGCGCGGCTGCGGCACCAGCGGCGGCGCGGGGACGGCGCCGCCCGCGCGCGCGGCCACGGCCCGCGCCGCCACCCCGGCGATGGTGGGCTCCTCGAACAGCGCCCGCAGCGGCAGGTCGGCCCCCAGCGCCTCGCGGACGCGGGAGACCACCTGCGTGGCGCGCAGCGAGTGCCCGCCCAGGTCGAAGAAGTTGTCGTGCACGCCGGGGCGCGTCCCCAGCACCTGCTCGAAGATGTCCGCCACCAGCGCCTCCGCCGGGGTGCGCGGCGGCACCTTTCCAGCCGGCGCGGCGGCCGGCCCGGGGGCGGGAAGGGCGCGGCGGTCCACCTTGCCGTTGGCGTTCAGCGGCAGCCGGTCCAGCACCACGAACTCGGAGGGGACCATGTGCGCGGGGAGCATGGACGAGAGCGCCCGCCGCAGCTCCGCCGCCGCGGGCTGCGCATCCCCCGCCGGGGTGACGTAGCCCACCAGCCGCGCGTCGCCCGGCGTGTCCTCGCGCGCCACCACGGCCGCCGCGGCGACTTCGGGGAGCGAGGCCAGGGCCGCCTCCACCTCGCCCGGCTCGATGCGGAAGCCGCGCACCTTTACCTGGAAGTCGGCGCGCCCCAGGAAGTCCAGCTGCCCGTCGGGCCGCCAGCGGACGCGGTCGCCGGTGCGGTACATCCGCGCGCCGGGCTGGCCGCCGAAGGGGTCGGGGACGAAGCGCTCGGCCGTGAGCGCCGGCCGCGCCAGGTATCCGCGCGACACGCCCACGCCGCCGATGAACAGCTCGCCCGTGGCGCCGGGCGCGACCAGCCGCAGCCCCGCATCCACCACCCACGCCCCCACCCCCGGCGCCGGCACCCCGATCGGCGACGGCTCGCCGCCATGCAGCGGCCCCGCGTGGGTGCAGAAGATGGTGATCTCGGTGGGCCCGTAGACGTTCACCAGCGCCGACACCGCGCCCCAGCGGCGCGCCACCGGCTCCGGCAGCGCCTCGCCGCCCACGAAGACGGTGCGCAGCTCCGGCAGGCCGCCCTCCGGCGTGGCCGCCAGCATGGTCGGCACGGCGACGAGGACGCTGATGCGCTCCTCGCGCAGCAGCGCCGCCATGTCGGGCCCGGGGGCGATGCGCTCGCGGCGGGCCAGCACCAGGCAGCCGCCGTGCAGCAGCGCCGTGCCCAGCTCCATCACGAACAGGTCGAAGGTAAAGGGGATGGCCTGCAGCACCCGCGCGCCCGCCGCCACCCGCGGCGCCCCCGCCCCTACCGCCGTCGGGATCCCCCGGTGCGGGACCACCACGCCCTTGGGGATGCCGGTGGAGCCGGAGGTGTACAGCACGTACGCCGCCCCGTCCGCATCCACCTCCACGTCCAGCGGACCGGACGGTTCGGACGCCGCCGCCGCTTCCTCCGCGGCGACGTCCACGACGGGGACCAGGTCCTCCATCCCCGCCGCCAGGTCCCCCGACGTCAGCAGGACGGCGGCGCCGGAGTCGGCCAGCACGCGCCGCCGCCGCTGGGCCGGGTCGCGCGGATCCAGCCCCAGGAATGCGCCGCCGGCCTTCATCGCCGCCAGCACGGCCAGGGGAAGCTCCAGCGAGCGCTCCAGCGACACCGCCACCACGGAGTCGCGCCGGACGCCGCGGGCGCGGAGGCGCCGGGCCAGGCGGCTGGCGCGCGCGTCCAGCTCGGCGTAGGTGACGGTGCGCCCCTCCATCTCCAGCGCGGGCGCATCCGGCGTGCGCGCGGCCTGCGCCTCGAACAGCCGGTGCACGGTGGCGGACGCATCCACCGCCGGGCCGCGGGCCCACGCCTGCACCGTCTGCCGCTCCCCCTCCGTCAGCACCTCCGCCCGGGCCAGCGGGAGGGATGCGGACGCGGTCAGGGCGTCCAGCGCGGCGAGCAGCGTGTCCAGGATGCGCCCGGCGTCCTCGGCCCCGAACCGCCGCGGGTCGTAGTTCAGCCGCAGCTCGATCTCGGCGTTCGGCACCACGACGAGCGTCAGCGCGTAGTTCACGCGCTCGCCCACGTCGGCCGTCACCTGGTGCACGGGATCGTCCTCGTCGCCCGCGTCGATGGGGGCGTTCTCGAAGACGTAGGCGCTCTCGAAGAGCGGCCGGTCGCGGGGAACGGCGCTCCACCCCTGCACGTCCACCAGGCTCACGTGCTCGTGCTGGCGGATTTCGCCCTGGGCCTGCTGCAGGCCGCGCAGCCACTCGCCCACGGAGCCGGCCTCCGGCACCCGCACGCGGACGGGAACGGTGTTGATGAACAGCCCGATGATCTGCTCCACCCGCGGCAGCTCGGCCGGGCGCCCCGCCACCACCATCCCGAACAGCACGTCGCGTTCGCCCGACCAGCGCGCCAGGGTGAGCGCCCACGCGCCCTGCATCACCGTGCTGGGGGTGACGGCCACCTCGCGGGCGAACTCGCCCAGCCGCCGCTGCTGCGCGGAGGAAAGGCGCCGGCGGGCGCTAGCGTGCTCCTCGGCCACCACGGCGCCGCCGCGGTCCAGCGGCAGCGGCGTGGGCGTGGCGAAGCCGTCCAGCGCGGCGCGCCAGAACGCCTCGGCGGCGGCGGGATCCTGCTTCTGCAGCCACGCCACGTAGTCGCGGTAGCGGGGCGCGGGGGGCAGGTCCAGCGTGCGGCCTTCGAGCTCGGCGCGGTAGAAGGCGTCCACGTCGGCCCACAGCAGCGGCGTGGACCAGCCGTCCAGGATGACGTGGTGAAAGGTGAAGACGAACAGCCACCGGTCGCCGTCCAGCCGGATGTAGGTGCACCGCAGCAGTGGGGCCTTCGTGAGATCGAAGCCGCGCCGCCGGTCTTCGGCGAGGAACTCGGCCAGGTCCGCGCGCCACGCCTCGTCCGGCCGGCCGGTCCAGTCCAGCCGCTGCACGGGCACCTGCGCCTCGCGGAAGACCACCTGCAGCGGCTGCGGCACCTTCTGCCACAGCAGCCCGGTGCGCAGGGCGGGGTGGCGGTCCACGGTGCGCTGCACGGCGCGGGCGTGGGCGTCCACGTCCAGTCCGCCTTCCACCAGCAGCGGCATCTGCTCCGAGTACGCGCCGCTCTCCGGAGAGTACAGCGCGTGGAAGAGCATCCCCTGCTGGAGGGGGGAGAGCGGGTAGAGGTCCTCGACGTTCTTGCGGCTCACGTGGACGGCCAGAGTGCGAAAGTGCGAAAGTGCGTGAACGATCCGGCTACGACTGACTTCAAGCGCGAGCGGCGGGCGCCCCCTCCGGCTCGCTTAGGCTCGCCACCTCCCCCAAAACTGCTGGGGGAGGTTGGGGGGGGCCGCTGGGGACGTGGCTCGGCGACTTGCGTCGAACTGCGCCCGCGGGGTGCCCCTCCCCCGGCCCCTCCCCGTTCGTTCCTCACGGAGAGGGGAGAATTCGATCCCGCTGCGACGGACTTTCGAGCGCGTCCGGCGGCGCTCAAACCCCACAACGTGGCAGGCACTTGCCCTGCCCCACAGCCGCCAGTCCGCGAAGGCGGCCTTCGTGTGGTCGTTGCAGCGAATTCATTCGCCATTGCCCCGACCACGAGCATCAAACTGCGCCGGGGGAGGGGCACCCCAGCGGGCGCAGTGCATTCCCCCTTCGAACCGCCCGAATCCCTGCCCCACCCCAACCTCCCCCAGACTTGGGGGAGGTGCGAGCCTAAGCGAGCGGAGGGGGCGCCCCGTCCGACGCAGCGCGATGCCCGCCCCCCTACATCTTCGACAGCAGGTCGTCCAGGTCGCCGTCGTCCAGGCCGGCGAGCGCGAAGGGCGAATCGTCCACCGCCGCCGGCTGCGCGTCGGCCGCGTCGGTGGAGGTGGCGACCTCGGCCAGCTCGGCGATGGTCTGGTGCGTGAACATCTGCCGGGGAAGGATGCGGACCCCCCGCTCCGCCGCGCGGGCGATGATCTGGATCGAAAGGATCGAGTCGCCGCCCAGCGCAAAGAAGTTGTCGTGGATCCCCACGCGCTCCACCCGCAGCAGCGTGCTCCACAGCTCCGCCAGCGTCTGCTCCACGGCGGTGCGCGGCGCCTCGTAGCTGTCCGCCTCGGCGGCGGCTTCGGGCGCGGGAAGGGCGCGGAAGTCCACCTTGCCGTTCGGCGTCAGCGGAATCTCGTCCAGGGCGGCAAAGGCCGAGGGCACCATGTACTCGGGCAGCCGCTGCTTCAGGAACCCGCGCAGCTCCGCCGCGTCCGGCGCCGCGCCGTCGCGCGCCACCAGGTACGCCACCAGCCGCCGGTCGCCCGCCACCTCCTCGCGCACGGTCACCACGCACTCGCGCACGGCGGGGTGCGCGCGCAGCGCCGCCTCTACCTCACCCGGCTCGATGCGGAAGCCGCGCACCTTGATCTGCGTGTCCAGCCGGTCCATGAACTCCAGCTCCCCCGCCTCCGTCCACCGCACCCGGTCGCCGGTGCGGTACATCCGCGCACCTGCGTGGGGCGAAAAGGGATCGGGGACGAAGCGCTCCGCCGTCAGCCGCGGCCGGGCCACGTACCCCGCCGACACGCGCCCGCCGCCGATGAACATCTCGCCCGGCACGCCGGTCCCCACCAGCCGGCCACCGGAGTCCAGCACGTAGCAGCGGGTGTCGTCCACCGGCACGCCGATGGAGACGGTGTGCGCGCCGGGCGCCAGGGCGCGCAGCTCGGCGGCGGTGGCCAGGATCACGTTCTCGGCGGGGCCGTACATGTTCAGCAGGCGGCCCGGGGCGCCCCCCTCCAGGCAGGCGCGCACCGCATCGGGGTCCGCCGCTTCGCCGCCGAACGCCAGGTTGCGCAGCCCCGCGAAGGCGCCGGGCACCTCGCGCGCGTGGCGGTTGAACAGCGACGTGGTCAGGAAGACCATGGTGATCTCCCGCTCGCGCAGGGCCCGCGCGTAGGCGGCCGAGTCCAGCAGGACGTCGTGCTCCAGCCCCACGACGGTGGCGCCGTTCCCCAGCCCCAGCCACAGCTCCACCACGGCGCCGTCGAACGAGAGCCCCGACGCCTGCGCCACCCGGTCGCCCGGGGCCACGCGCACCCACTTCGCGCCCACCACCGTGCGCACCAGCGCCCGGTGCTGCGTCATCGACGCCTTGGGCTGGCCGGTGGAGCCCGAGGTAAAGGCCAGGTAGGCGATGGACTCGGGCCGGGCGCGCAGGGGAAGCGGCCCCCCGTCCTCCGCGGCGATGGCGTCCGCGTCGTGCACCAGGTCCAGCGCGGCCACGCCCTCGCGCAGCGCGCCGGCCGGCTCGCCGCCCTCGGTCACCAGCAGGCGGATGCGGGCGTCCTCCATCATCCCCACCAGCCGGTCGGCCGGGTACTCCGGGTCAAGCGGCGCCACGGCCGCGCCCGCCTTCAGGATCCCCACCAGCGCCGCCACCATCGCGGCCGAGGGGCCGGCCGCCAGCCCCACGGGCTCGCCGGGGCGCACGCCCATCGCCAGCAGCCGGCGGGCGAAGCGGTTGGCGCGCGCGTCCAGCTCGGCGTAGGTCCACGCGGCGTCGTGGTACTCCAGCGCGGGCGCGTGCGGGGCGCGGGCGGCGTGCGCCTCGAAGTGCTCCACCAGCGTGCCGTCGACCCCGGCGTTGTGCTCGTCCACGCCCCACGCCAGCAGCCGGCCGCGCTCCTCGTCCGTCATCATCGGCAGGGACGCAAGCGGCACGTCGGGCGAGGCCACGGCGCGCTCCAGCAGCACGCGGCAGTGCTCCATCATCCGCGCGACGGTGGCCTCGTCCCACATGTCGGTGCTGTACTCGCACGCGTTCACCAGCGCGCCCTCGTACTCCAGGGTGGCCAGCGACAGGTCGAACTTGGTGGTGTTGGTCTCCACCAGCGTCACCCCCGTCTCCTGGAACAGCGAGCGCAGGTTGAGCTCGGACTGGAACTCCGAGTCCTTGAGGTGGTGGATGTCGTTGTTGACGAAGGTGTGATGGAAGTACATCACCTGGAACAGCGGGCTGCGCGACGGGTCGCGCTCCGTCGTCATCTCGTCGACGATCTTGTCGAAGGGCAGGTCCTGGTGCGCGTCGGCGTCGAGCACCGCCGTGCGCACCTGGGCCACCAGCTCGGCGAAGGTCATGTCGCCGCGCACCCGGGCGCGGACGGGGGCCGAGTTCACCAGGAACCCCACCAGCCACTCCGTCTCGGCGCGGTTGCGGTTGCCCAGCAGCGTGCCCACCACCAGGTCGTCCTGGCCGCTGTAGCGGTGCAGCATCAGGTAGAAGCTCGCCATGATCACCATGTTCATGGAGGCCCCGGCCTGCACCGAGTACGCGTGCACGCGGCGGGTGAGCGCCGTGGGCCACACGAAGCGGTACATGCTGCCGCGGTAGGTGAGCACCGGCGGGCGCGGGCGGTCGGTGGGCAGCTCCAGCACGGGCGCGCCCTCCAGGTGCCCGCGCCAGTAGTCCACCTGCTGGCGCAGCGTGTCGCCCGTCAGGTACTCGCGCTGCCACTGGCTGTAGTCCGGGTACTGGATCTCCAGCGGCTGCAGGGGATACGGACGGCCGTGCGCGAACGCCTCGTACAGCTGCTCCATCTCGCGCGTCACGATGGGCATGCTCCACCCGTCGGTGGCGATGTGGTGCACGTTCACCAGCAGCGCGCAGTCGGCCTCGCTCACGCGGATCAGGTCCACGCGCACCGTGGGCCCGTTGGCCAGGTCGAACGGCCGCGCCCCCAGCTGGGCGATGCGGGCGCGCACGGCCGCGTCGGTGGCGGGCTCGCCGCCGGGTCCGCGCATGTCCGACACGTCCACGCGGACGGGGTACGGCGGCTGCACGATCTGCCGGGGCTCGCCGTCCACCAGGCGAAAGACGGTGCGCAGCGACTCGTGGCGGGTGATGATCTCGGTGAACGCGCGCTCCAGGACCGCCACGTCCACGCGCGCCGAGATCAGGCACCCCATGGGGATGTTGTAGAACGGGTTTCCCGGCTCCATCTGGTCCAGGAACCACAGCCGCTCCTGGGCGTAGCTCATGGGGAACACGGGCCCGCCGCCCACGCGCCGGATGGCGTGCCTGTTCACCGCCGGCTTTGCCTGGCCGCGGATGCGCTTTTCCAGAAGCAGGCGCTGGGCGTCGGAAAGACGGTCCCGCGAGCGCGTGGTGGTCGGTGCGTCCATCGTTCTTTGCTGTCCTGAAAAGTTGACTTCGTAGACAAACGTTCTCGATACGGCGAACTGCATCCTGCTGCGCCGGCGGGGTGCCCCTCCCCCGGCCCCTCCCCGTTCGTTCCTCACGGAGAGGGGAGAATTCGAGCGCGCTCCGGACGGTTCCGGCTGCGTCCGCGGGCGCCCCCACCGGCTCGCCCAGGCTCGCCACCTCCCCAAAACTGCTGGGGGAGGTTGGGGGTGGCCGATGGGACCGTGGCGCGACGATTTGCATCGAACTGCGCCCGCGGGGTGCCCCTCCCCCGGCCCCTCCCCGTTCGTTCCTCACGGAGAGGGGAGAATTCGGTCCCGCTCCGGAAAGCCTGTCGGGCGCGTCACCCTCCCCCGCGCTGTTTGCGGGGGAGGGACGGGGTGGGGGCCCGTCGAACGCAGTGCGATCTCCATCGAACCGCCCGATTCCCTGCCCCACCCCAACCTCCCCCAGACTTGGGGGAGGTGCGAGCCTAAGCGAGCGGAGGGGGCGCCCCGCGGGTCACCCGTTCACCCCTTCACCCGTTCACCTCTACACCCCCGCCATCTCCAGCGCCTCTTCGTCCGACATCCCCTCGATCTCGGCGACGATGGCGTCCTCGACCAGCGTGGCGAAGCGGGCGATGGTGGGCGCCTCGAAGATGGCCTTGAGCGGCAGCTCCAGCCCCAGCTGCTCGCGGCAGCGCGAGACGATCTGCGTAGCCAGCAGCGAGTGCCCGCCCAGCGCAAAGAAGTCGTCGTGCACGCCGATGGGGGTGATCCCCAGCAGCTCCTCCCACATGGCCGCGATCACCTCTTCCACGTCCGTGCCGGGCGCGTGGAACTCCGTGGCCAGCTGCGGCCGCGCGTACGACCCCAACGACGGGGCCGCCTCCACGCGCTCCACCATGCGCGCCTCCACGCTGCCCGTGGAAAGCAGGACGTGCGGCTCGCCGGCCAGCGTAAGCAGGTGCTCGAAGGCCGCGGCGGCCTCGGCCTCGGCCATCCCGTAGCCCGACGCCGCCTCGTCCGCGTCGAACCAGCGGTCCCAGGCGGCGCTGGTCCAGGGGGTGGCGTCCTCCGCCGTCGTGGCGGCAAAGGCGTCGACCACGGCGTGGGCGGCGGCCACGTCCGCCAGCGCCACCCCGCCCAGCGCCGGCGTCAGCGACGACTCCACCAGCACGAAGTCCATCGTCCGCCCGGCCAGCCCCGCGTGCACGCCGCGCAGCTCGGCCAGCAGCAGCCCCATCCGCCGCTCCCACGCGGCCACGCGCACCTCGCCCACCCCCTCGCGCGGCTGCTCCTGGTGCGCCAGCGGGGCGAAGACGACGCCGTGCACCACGCCGAACGCCGCTTCCACCTCGCGCAGCGCGGCGCGCACCTGCTCCGGCTCGGCGGGGACCACCTGGATGCTGGCGACCTGGGCCCCGGCGGCCTGCAGCGCGCGGGCGCGGTCGATCTGGCGGCGCAGCGGGTCCTCCACGGTGCGCGCCTTGACGATGGGGTCCCAGCCGTCCGGCCGGGGCAGGGTGGGGTCGATGAGGACGATGCGCGCGCCGTAGCGGCGGGCGGCGTGCTCGGCCAGCAGCTCGTTGCGCCCGCGCATCCCCCCGATGAACACGTACACGCCGCCCTCGCGCAGCACCGGCGCGGCCACCGGCGCGGGGCGCACGGACTCGTAGCCGCGCACCCAGCGGTGCCGGCCCCGCAGCGCCACGGCGCGGTCCGCGCCCGCCAGCGCCTCGGCGGCCAGGCGCGCGCCCATCGCCCGCGCCTCCGCGTCCGTCCCCGGGACGACGACGTCCACCACCCGCGCGGCCACGTTCTGCAGCTCCACGCGCACCGCCGCCGCCGCGCCGAAGAGCGCGGCGCGCGCCGGGTCGGTCGCCTCGCCGCCGCTGACCTCGGCCGCGCCGCGGGTGGCGGCCACCAGCTCCAGCGGCGCCGCGCGGCCCAGCCCGTCCGCCAGCATCAGCACGTCCACCTGCCCGCGCTCGGCGGAGTCCTCGATCCCCCACAGGTGCAGGGCCATCGGCACACCGCCGTCGTCCGCCAGCGCGTCGGCCAGCTTGCGATGGTCTTCGCGCGACGCGGGGCGCATCGTCCACCCCTCCGCCGTCCGCGCGAACGCGCCGCCGGGGCGCACGACCAGCGGCTGGCGGCCGTGCGCCCGCAGCGCCTCCACCGCGCCCCCGGCCAGCGGCGAATCGTCCGCGAACACCAGCACCCGCCCGTCGCCGAAGGCCGGGCGCGGCGCGGCGGTGCGGCGCCACGAGGGGACGTACAGCCACTCGGCCGGGTTCGCCCGCCGCCCGCCGCGCTTCGCGGCCTCGACCGCGCCCGGCTTCGGCGCCTCGATCCAGTAGCGCTGCTTTTCCCAGGGATAGGTGGGAAGCGGCACCCGGTTCAGCCGCTCACCCGCGTGGAAGCCGGCCCAGTCCGGCGTGATCCCGGCCAGCCAGATCCGCCCCAGCGCGCCCAGCAGGAACGCGGCGTCCGGCGTGCGGTCGTACGGGTAGCGGATGGAGGGGATGACGGGCACCTGCCCCGCGTCGCCGCGCTGGCGCACGAAGGTGGACAGCGTCTGCCCCGGCCCGACCTCGACCAGGACGCGCCCCGGCGCGCGCAGCAGCTCGCCCACGCCGCGGTCGAAGCGGACGGTCTCGCGGGTGTGGCGCGCCCAGTAGCGCGCGTCCGTCGCCTCGTCGGCCGTGATCCAGGTGCCGGTGACGTTGCTCACCATCGGCACCTTCGGCGCGTTCAGCCGCATCCGCCGCACGAGCGTCTCGACGGGGCCCACGACCGGGTCCATCATCGGCGAGTGGAAGGCGTGGGTGGCGGCCAGCGGGCGCGCCACGTGCCCCGCGTCCGCCAGCCGCCGGCGCACCGCGTCCACCGCGTCCGCCGGCCCGGCGACCACGCACAGCTCCGGTGCGTTCACCGTGGCGATCGCGGTCCCCTCGACGAGGAACGCCGCCGCCCGCTCCGCGGAAAGCGGCACGGCCAGCATCGCCCCGCCGGGGAGCGCGCCGATCATCCGCGCCCGCTCGGCGACCAGGGAGAGCGCGTCCTCCAGCGAGAAGATCCCGGCGATGCAGGCGGCGGCGTACTCGCCCAGCGAGTGGCCGATGACGGCTTCGGGGACGATCCCCCAGCTCATCCACAGCTTCGCCAGCGCGTACTCGATGACGAACACCGCGGGCTGCGCCAGCTCGGTGCGGTTCAGCCGCTCCGCGGCGGGATCGGCGGAGTCCGCGCGGCCCAGCATGGCCCGGAGGTCGATGCCGGCGGACGGGGGCGCCTCCGCCGGCGCGTCGCCGGGAAAGAGCGCTTCGCGCAGGTCCAGGCCGATCAGCGGCCGCAGGATCTCGGCGCAGCGGTCCACCTCGGCGCGGAAGGCGGGCTCCCCGTCGTACAGCCCGCGCGCCATCTGCGGGTACTGGTCGCCCACGCCGGGAAACAGGAAGGCGACGGAGCGGTGCCCGTCCTCGACCGCCGCCGTGGCGATGCGCTCGGGGTGCCGGGCATCCAGCAGCGCCGCCGCGTCCTCGCCGGGGCGGACGACCAGGGTGCGCCGGAAGCCGAACTCGCGGCGCCCCGCCTGCAGCGTCCACGCGACCTCGGCCAGCGGCTGCTGGGGATTCTCGCGCAGGTGCGCCGCCAGCCGCTCCGTGGCCGCGTCCAGCGCGGTGGGGGTGCGGGCGGAAAGGACCAGCAGCTGCGTGCCACGCCGGGCCCGGGAGGGGCGCGCCGCGGGCGCCTCCTGCAGCACCACGTGCGCGTTGGTCCCGCCGATGCCGAACGAGCTGACGGCGGCGCGTCGCGGCGCGTCGTCCTCCGCGTCCCACGCCTCCAGCCGGCTGCTGACGTAGAAGGGCGACGAGGCGAAGTCGATGTTGGGGTTGGGCGCGCGGAAGTGCACCGTGGGCGGCAGGGCGCGGTTCTCCAGCGCCAGCACCGCCTTGACGAAGCCGGTGATGCCGGACGCGGCGTCCAGGTGCCCCACGTTGGTCTTTACCGAGCCGATGGCGGCGAACTGGCGGCGGTCCGTCCAGCCGCGCCACGCCTGGGTGAGCGCCGCGATCTCGATGGGGTCGCCCAGCTCGGTGCCGCTGCCGTGGCCCTCGACGTAGCGGATGGTGGAGGGGTCGACGTCCGCCGCCTCCAGCGCCTCGCGGATGACGGCGGCCTGCCCCTGCACGCTGGGCGCGGTGAAAGCCACCTTCTGCCCGCCGTCGTTGTTGACCGCGGTGCCCTTGATGATGGCGCGGATGGGATCGCCGTCGCGCACCGCGTCTTCGAGCCGCTTCAGCAGCACCACGCCTACGCCGCTCCCCGCCAGCGTGCCGGCGGAGTCGGCGTCGTACGCGCGGCAGTGGCCGTCGGCCGAGTTGATGCCGCCGTGCGCGTAGAAGTAGCCGGTGTGGTTGGGCACCACCACGGTGGCGCCGCCGGCCAGCGCCACGTCGCACTCGCCGTGCAGCAGCGCCTGGGTCGCCACGTGCAGGGCGACGAGCGAGGTGCTGCACCCCGTCTGCACGCTGAGCGAGGGGCCGCGCAGGTTGAGCTTGTACGAGGTGCGGGTGGCCAGGAAGTCCTTGCCGCTTCCCACGTTGAGCTGAAAGTCGCCGATGGCGGCGGCCAGCTCGCGGTTGGGGCGCACGTTGTCCTGCGTGTAGTACGGCGTTCCCGATCCGCCAAAGACCCCGATGGGGCCTTCGAAGCGCGCCGGGTCGATCCCCCCGTTCTCCAGCGCCTCCCAGCAGCACTCCATGAAGATGCGGTGCGAGGGCTCCAGCGCCTCGGCCTCGCGCGGGCTGTAGCCGAAAAAGGCGGCGTCGAAGTGCTCCACGTCGTTCAGCGACCCGAACGCCGGCACGTACGCGGGGTCCGAGATCTCGTCCTCGGGGACGCCGGCGGCGCGCAGCTCGGCGGGGGTGAAGCGGCGGATGGCCTCGACGCCGTCGCGCAGGATGCCCCAGAAGGCCCGCAGGTCGTCGGCCCCGGGAAAGCGTCCCGCCATCCCGATGACCGCCACCTCCGGCAGCCCCTCGTACTCGTTCTCCATGTCCGGCTCGAAGCTCATGGTCCTGATCCGATTCGATTGAAAGCGGCCGAGGCCGCGGTTGTGGTTCTTCTGGTGCTTCTGGTTCTTCTGGTGCTCCGGACGGTCCGGGCTGCGTCCGCGGGGGTGCCCCTCCCCCGGCCCCTCCCCGTTCGTTCCTCACGGAGAGGGGAGAATTCGATCGTGTTGCGGACAGTGCCGGCTGCGTCCGCAGGGCGCCCCCACCGGCTCGCCTAGGCTCGCCACCTCCCCCAAAACTGCTGGGGGAGGTTGGGGTGGCCGAGGCACTGTGCCTCGACGAAAGGCATCTGTCTGCGTCCGCGGGGGGCCCCTCCCCCGCGCCGTTTGCGGGGAGGGACGGGGTGGGGGCACCGGCGGACGCAGTGCGAACCCGATCGGAATCACCCCAATCCCTGCCCCACCCAACCTCCCCCAGCAGTTTTGGGGGAGGTGCGAGCCTAAGCGAGCGGAGGGGGCGCCCCGCGGGTCGCGCCCTACTCAGCCACCCATCCCCTTCACCCCTTCACCCCTTCACCCCTTCACCCCTTCACCCCTTCACCCTACCTCCGCCGCTTCAACAGCTCCCGCCGCGCGGAACCACGCCCCCGCTCCGCCGGCTTCTCCGCGTCCTCGGGCTCGGCGGGGCGCGCGGAGGCGTCGAGGTACGCGGCCAGCGACGCCACGGTGGGGTACTGGAACAGGTCGATCACCGAGACCACCCGCCCCAGCCGGGTGCGCAGCGCGCCCTGCAGCCGCGCCACCAGCAGCGAGTGCCCGCCCACCTCGAAGAAGCTGTCGTTGAGCCCCACGTCACGGTCCAGCACCTCGCGCCAGGCCTGGGCAATGGCCTGCTCCAGCGCGCCCTGCGGCTCCGCGGCCGGCGCCGCGGGCGCGGGGGCGGAATCGGGGAGCGCGGCATGGTCCACCTTGCCGTTGGGCGTCTTGGGAAGGGCGTCCATCACCACGATCTCCTGGGGAACCATGTAGTCCGGCAGCACCCCGCGCAGGTGCGCGCGCAGCGCCGGGGGCGCGGCCGCGCCGGCCGGCGCGGCCACCCACGCCATCAGCCGCCGCTCGCCGCGCGCGTCGGGACGCACCAGCACCACCGCGTCGCGCACCCCGGGCACCTCCATCAGCCGCGCCGCCACCTCGCCCGGCTCGATGCGGAAGCCGCGCACCTTGGCCTGCTGGTCCAGCCGCCCCAGGAACTCCAGCCGCCCGTCCGGCAGCCAGCGCACCCCGTCGCCGGTGCGGTACAGCCGCCCGCCGTCGCCAAAGGGGTCGGGAACGAAGCTGGCCGCCGTCAGCGCGGCGCGCCCCAGGTACCCGCGCGCCAGCCCCACGCCGCCCAGGTACAGCTCGCCCGGCACCCCCACCGGCACCGGCTCGCCCGCGCGGTCCAGCACGTACGCCCGCAGGTTGTCCAGCGGCCGCCCGATCGGCGGGGTGCGCCCGTCGGCTTCGACGCGCCCCGAGACGGCCACCACCGTGCACTCGGTGGGGCCGTAGGCGTTGTGCAGCTCCAGCGTCGCCGCCCACCGCGCCGAGGCGGGGGCGCTCAGCGCCTCGCCCCCCGCCTGCACCACGCGCAGCGCCGGCAGCTGCGCGGGGTCCAGCACCGTCAGCAGGGCGGCCGGCATCAGTAGCGCGGTGATCCGCTCCCGGCGCAGGGTGTCCATCAGCGGCTCCCCCGCCAGCAGCGCCTCGCGGGGCGCCAGCACCAGCGTGCCCCCCGCCACCAGCGTCGCCCACACCTCCATCGCGGCCACGTCGAACGAGAGCGACGCGTGCTGCAGCACCCGGTCGTGGGCGCCCATCGCCATCCGCGACCGGTTGAGCCACTCCAGGTTGGGAATCCCCCGGTGGGTGACCCCCACCCCCTTGGGACGGCCGGTGGAGCCGGAGGTGTAGATCACGTACGCCAGCTGGTCGGGGTGCACCCCGGCCGCGGGCGCCCGCGCGGGCCGCGCGGCGATGGCCCCCGCCTCGGCGCGCAGGTCCACCACCTCGGGAAGGCCGGTGCCCGCCAGCGACGCGGGAAGGGGCCCGTCGCACACCACCAGGCGCGCCCCCGAGTCGGCCAGCATGTAGCGCAGGCGCTCGCGTGGATACGCGGGCTCCAGCGGCAGGTACGCGCCCCCCGCCTTGAGCACGGCCAGCATGGCGACCACCGTCTCCGGCGCCCGCTCCGTCACCACGGCCACCACCGACTCGGCCCCGGCGCCCCGCGCGGCCAGGTGGTGCGCCAGGCGGCTGGCGGCTTCGTCCAGCTCGCCGTACGTGACCGTCCGCCCCCCGAACGAGAGCGCCGGCCGGTGCGGCGCGCGCGCCGCCTGCTCCGCGACCAGCGCGTGCACGGGGCCCGGCGAGACGGGGTGGTCCGCGCCGCTCCACTCCTCCAGCACGCGCCGCCGCTCGTCGCCCCGCAGCAGGCCGGGAAGGCGCGAAACCGCGCGGTCCGGGTCGGCCGCCAGCGACGCCAGCAGGGCCGTGAAGTGCCGGCCCATCCGCTCCACCGTCTCGTGGTCGAACAGGTCCGCCGCGTACTCGATGCCGCCCACCAGCCCCTCGCCCGAGAGCTCCAGCTGCATCGTCAGGTCGAACTTGGCCGTCCCCGTGTCGACCGGATCCAGCCGCGCCTCCACCGCCCCCAGCGGGGGAAGCACCTCCGTGGGCTGGGCCACGGAAAAGGTGACCTGGAAGACGGGGTGGCGGCTTACGCTGCGCTCCACCCGCAGCTCGTCCACCAGGCGCTCGAAGGGGACGTCCTGGTGCGCGAACGCGCCCACGATCCCCTCGCGCACGCGGCGCACGACGTCGCGGAAGGCGGGGTCGCCGGCCAGGTCGGTGCGCAGGGCCAGCGTGTTGACGAACAGCCCCACCATCCCCTCGGTCTCGGGCCGCCCGCGCCCCGCCACCGGCGCGCCCACCACCACGTCGTCCTGCCCCGAGAGGCGCGCAAGGAGAAGCTGAAAGGCGCCCAGCAGCACGGCGAAGCGGGTGGCGCCTTCGTCGCGCGCCAGCGCGTCCACCGCCCGCGCGGTCTGCGCGTCCACGTGGAACTCCACCTGTCCGCCGCGAAAGCTGGGGGTGGCGGGGCGGGGCCGGTCCAGCGGCAGCTCCAGCGCGGGCGCACCCGCCAGCCGCTCGCGCCACCAGCCGATCTGCCGCTCCAGCCGCTCGCCGGTCAGCCACTGCCGCTGCCAGGCGGCAAAGTCCGGGTACTGCACGGCCAGCGGCGGCAGCGCCGGGACATGGCCGTCCGCGTGCGCCGCGTACAGCTGCGCCAGCTCGCGGAACACGATCCCCATCGACCACCCGTCGGCGACCGCGTGGTGCAGCGCCAGCAGCAGCGTCCACTCGCCCTCGGCCCGCCGCACCAGCGACGCGCGGAACAGCGGCCCCGTGGCCACGTCGAACGGGCGGCGCGCGTCCTCGGCCGACATCCGCTCCACCTCGCGCTCCGCCAGGTCCAGCGGAAGGATGGACAGGTCGGCGAGGGGAAGGTCGAAGGGCTCCGGAGCGGCCACCACCTGCAGCGGCCGCGAATCCCGCTCCGGGAAGACGGTGCGCAGCGCCTCGTGCCGGTGCACCAGGTCCTGCAGCGCGCGCCGCAGCGCCTCGGCGTCCACCGCCCCGTGCAGGCGCACGCGGTACGCGATGGTGTACAGGGCGCTCCCGGGAAGCAGGCGGTCCAGGAACCACATCCGCTCCTGCGCAAAGCTCAGCGGCAGCGCGCCGTCGCGGGAAATGGGGACGATGTCGCTTCCCGCGTCCCCGCCCGCGGCGCGGACGGCGTCGATGCGCGCCGCCATCTCGCGCAGCGACGCCGCCTCGAACACGGCGCGGATCGGCACGTCCACGCCAAAGGCGCCGCGGATGCGCGCCAGCAGCTGCATGGCCAGCAGCGAGTGCCCGCCCATGGCGAAGAAGCCGTCCTCGCGCCCCGCGGGCCTGCCCAGCAGCGCCTCCCACACGGCGGCGAGCGCGCGCTCCGTCTCCGTCTCCGGCGCTTCGCCGCTCCCGGTGGCGGCGGCGGGCTCCGCGTCCGGCAGCGCCTTGCGGTCCACCTTGCCGTTGGGCGTCAGCGGCAGGGCGTCCAGCCGCACCACGGCGGTGGGCACCATGAACTCCGGCAGCTCCGCGCGCAGGGCGTCGCGCAGGGCGGCCGGGTCGATGTGCGCGCCCTCCGCCGCCACCACGTACGCCGACAGCATGTCGCTGCGCACCACGGCGGCGGCCTCGCGCACGGCGGGGCTGCGCAGCAGGGCCGCCTCCACCTCGCCCAGCTCCACCCGGTTGCCGCGCAGCTTGACCTGGAAGTCGAAGCGTCCCAGGTACTGCAGCGTGTCGTCGTTCCCCAGCCGCACGCGGTCGCCGGTGCGGTACATCCGCGCCCCCGGCCGGCCGCTGAACGAGTCGGGGACAAAGCGCTCGGCCGTGAGCGCCGGGCGGTTCAGGTAGCCGCGCGACACGATGGCGCCCCCCGCGAACAGCTCTCCCGCCGCGCCGCGGGGCACGGGCCGAAGGGTGCGGTCCAGCAGGTGGAGCACCGCGTTGTCCACCGCCCGGCCGATGGACGCGCCCGCCAGCGGCGAGTCGGGGTCGCAGTCGTGGGTGGTGGTGTGGATGGTGGCCTCGGTGGGCCCGTACAGGTTGATCACCTGCACGTCCAGCCGCGACCGCACCCGCCGCACGATCTCGGTGGCCAGCGCCTCGCCCGCCGCGCCCACGCGCCGCAGGGTGGTGCACGCCTCCAGCTCCGGCTCGGCCACCAGCACGGCCAGCATCGAGGGGACGAACTGCACCATGGTGACCCCTTCGCGGCGGATGGCGTCGACCATGTACGCCGGGTCGCGGTGCCCGCCGGGCGCGGCCAGCATCACCCGCCCGCTTTCCAGCAGCGGCGACCAGAACTCCCAGATCGACGCGTCGAACCCGAAGGGCGTCTTGTGCAGCACCACCCCGTCGCGCCCCAGCGGGTACACGCGGCGCATCCACGCCATGTGGTTCAGCAGCGCCCGGTGCGGCACCTCGACCCCCTTGGGACGGCCCGTGCTGCCGGAGGTGTAGATGACGTAGGCGATCGACTCGGGGTGCACCTCCACCGCGGGCGGCAGGGCGGAGACCTCTTCGATGCGCGCCCACTCCGCGTCCACCGCCACGATCCGCGCGGCCGTGGCCGGCAGGGTGGCGACCAGCCGCGCCTGGGTCAGCAGGACCGACGCGGCGCTGTCCTCCAGCATCCAGGAAATGCGCTCGGCGGGGTACGCGGAGTCGATGGGCACGTACGCCGCCCCCGCCTTTACCGTCGCGACGATGGAGATCATCATCTCCGGCGCGCGGTCCATGCAGATGGCCACGCGCGATCCCGGCCGCACGCCGGCGGCGGCCAGGTGGTTGGCCAGGCGGTTGGCGCGCGCCTCCACCTCGGCGGCCGTCATCCGCCCCCCCTCCCACGAAAGCACCACCGCGTCCGGCACCCGCGCCGTCTGCGCCGCGGCCTGCACGTGCACCGGCGGCAGCCGCAGGTGCTCCGGGTACGCCGCCGCCGCGTTCCAGGCGGCGATCTCGGCGCGCTCGGCGTCCGTCACCGCGTCGAGCGCGGAGATGCGCCGGTCCGGGTGGGCCAGGGCCTGGCCCAGCAGGTGGACGTACTGCTCGCCCATGCGGCGCATGGTGGCCGCGTCGAAGAGGTCGGTGGCGTACTCCAGGTACGCGGTATAGCCGCCGTCCGCCGCTTCCAAGTTCAGCACCAGGTCGAACTTGGCGGTCCGGTGCGGCGCGCTCCGTTCGCGCACCGCCACCCCCGGCAGCCCGAAGCCGCCGGCGGACGCCGCGTCGAACGAGAACACGGCCTGGAAGACGGGGGTGCGGTCCAGCTTGCGCTCCACCCGCAGCTCGTCCACCAGCCGCTCGAAGGGCAGGTCCTGGTGGGCGTACGCGGCCAGCGTGGTCTCGCGGACGCGCCCCGCCAGCTCCCGGAACGTCGGATCGCCGCCCAGGTCCGTCCGCAGCGGCAGGGTGTTGACGAACAGGCCCACCACCGGCTCCGTCTCGGGGCGGTGCCGCCCGGCCACCGGGGTGCCCACCACCACGTCGTCCTCGCCGGCGTAGCGGCCCAGCAGCAGCTGAAAGACGGCCAGCGTGGCCATGAACGGGGTGACGTGCTCCGTTCCCGCCAGCGTGCGGGCCCGCTCCGCCACCTCCGGCGGAATGCGGAAGGTGTGCAGCGCGCCGCGGAAGCTCTGCTGGGCGGGGCGCGCGCGGTCCGCGGGAATCTCCAGCTGGGCGGCGCCCCGCAGCGCGCGGCGCCAGTACGCCGTCTGCGCCTCGAGCGCGTCCCCAACGAGCCACCCGCGCTGCCACGCGGCGTAGTCGGCGTACTGCACCTCCAGCGGCGGCAGCCCCGCGTCGCGCCCCTCCACCCGCGCCGCGTACAGCGCCGGCAGCTCGCGCAGCAAAATGCCGATGGACCAGCCGTCCACCGCCGCGTGGTGCAGCGTCAGGACCAGCACGTGCGCCTCCGCCGCCGTCCGGAAGAGGGCGGCCCGCAGGGGCAGGTCGCGCGACAGGTCGAACCCGCGCCCCGCCTCGGCCTCCACCCGCGCCTCCAGCTCGTCTTCCGCCACCTCGGCGGCGGCGAGCGCGAACGGCTCCGGCGCGGCGACCATGGCGTGGGGCCGCCCGTCGCGGTCCGCGATGCGCGTGCGCAGCGCCTCGTGCCGGGCCGTCAGGTCGCCCAGCGCACCGCGCAGCGCCTCCACGTCCAGCGCCCCGGCCAGGTCCAGGACCAGCGGGATGTTGTACGCGCCCGCCGCGCCGGCGAAGCGGTCCAGGAACCACATCCGCTCCTGCGCAAAGCTGAGCGCCGCCGGCTCGTCCTCCGCGCGGGGGCGGATGGGGGGAATGCCCCCGGTGCCGTCCGCGGCGACGCGCGCCGTCTCCACCTCGGCGGCCAGCGCGGCCAGCGTGGGCGCGGAGAACAGCGTGCGCAGCGGCAGCTCGACTCCCAGCATCCGCGCCACGCGCGACATCAGCCGCGTGGCCAGCAGCGAGTGCCCGCCGCGCTCGAAGAACGAGTCGCCGCGGTGAATGGCGCCCGTGCCCAGCAGCTCGGCCCAGATCCCCGCCAGCACCTGCTCGGTCGGCCCGCGCGGCGGCTCGCCGCCCTCGTCCGCCGCCTGCGCGTCCGGCGCGGGAAGCGCCTTGCGGTCCACCTTGCCGTTGGGCGTCAGGGGGAACGCGTCCAGCGAGACGAAGGCGGAGGGGAGCATGTACTCCGGCAGCCGCTCGCGCAGGAACGCGCGCAGCTCCGCGCCCGCGGGTGTCGCCCGCGGATCGCGCGGGAGGAGATACGCCACGAGCCGCGCGTCGCCGCCCTCCCCGCGCACCGCCGCCACCGCGCCGCCGATGGCCGGATGCGCGCGCAGGGCGGACTCGATCTCCCCCAGCTCGATGCGGAAGCCGCGCAGCTTTACCTGGAAGTCCACGCGCCCCAGGAACTCCAGAACGGAAGTGCGTGAGTGCGTAAGTGCGTCAGTGCGGGAGTTCGCGGCTGCCGGGTCGGCTCCCGGACTCACGCACTCACGCACTTCCGCACTTTCCCGCCGCCGCACCCGGTCGCCGGTGCGGTACAGGCGGCTTCCGGCCGCGCCGAACGCGTCGGGAACGAACCGCTCCGCCGTCAGCCCCGGCCGCCCCAGGTACCCGCGCGCCACGCCCGCCCCGCCGATGAACAGCTCGCCCGGCACGCCCAGCGGCGCCGGGTTCCCGGCCGGGTCCAGCACGTACAGCGTGGTGTTGGCGATCGCCCCG
>NZ_DASWNM010000072.1:0-155376 GCF_036399255.1 Longimicrobium sp. | reverse complement strand
AGTCTCCCCTTCTCTACTCCCGCACTCACGCACTTCCGCACTCACGCACTCACTCACGCACTCCTTTCCCCTCCGCCGCGGAACGCATACATTCCCCGCGGTTTACCAACCCCATGGGGCCGTCCTCCCGGGCGGCCCTTGTCATTGGCGGAAACATCAGCAGCTGAACATGGCCGACCTTACCGAAGACCTGAACACGTACCGCAACCGGCTCGACGAGCTGGGGAGGTTTCTTTGACCTCGATGCCCGTCAGGAAAAGCTGAAGGGACTCGAGGCCCGCATGGCCGATCCGTCGTTCTGGAACGACCAGGAAAAGGCCCGCGAGATCATCAACGAAGTCAACCAGCTCAAGGGGTGGGTAGAGCCCTGGCAGCAGATGTCGGCCAAGGTAAACGACCTGGGCGAGATGCTGGAGCTGCTGGAGATGGAGCCCGACGAAGGGCTGGCGGCCGAGGTGGAGCGCGACGTCCAGGGCATCGGACCCGCGCTCGAGGCGCTGGAGCTCAAGAACATGCTTCAGCAGCCCGACGACCACCGCGACGCCCTCATCACCATCCACCCCGGCGCCGGCGGCACCGAAAGCCAGGACTGGGCCGAGATGCTGCTGCGCATGTACACCCGCTTCGGCGAGCTCAACGGCTTCGAGGTGGAGCTGCTCGACCTGCAGGAGGGCGAAGAGGCGGGGATCAAGGACGCCACGCTGGAGGTCCGCGGCCAGTACGCGTACGGATTCCTCAAGGCCGAGCGCGGCGTGCACCGGCTCGTCCGCATCTCGCCGTTCGACAGCGCCGCGCGCCGCCACACCAGCTTCGTCTCGGTGTTCGTGTCGCCCGCGGTCGACGACACCATCGAGATCGAGGTGCGCGAGGAAGACATCGAGATGGACGTGTACCGCGCGTCCGGCGCCGGCGGGCAGCACGTCAACAAGACGTCGTCCGCCGTCCGGCTGCGCCACCTGCCGTCCGGCATCGTCGTGGCCTGCCAGCAGGAGCGCTCGCAGCACAAGAACCGCGCGACGGCCATGAAGATGCTCAAGGCGCGCCTGTACCAGCGCGCGCTCGAAGAGCAGGAGGCGGAAAAGGCCAAGCTCGAGTCCACCAAGTCCGACATCGCCTTCGGCAGCCAGATCCGCTCGTACGTCTTTCAGCCGTACACCATGGTCAACGACCACCGTACCGAGCTCAAGATCCCCGACGTGCAAAAGGTGATGGACGGCGACCTGCAGCCCTTCATCCACGCGTACCTGCGGCAGTACGGGGCGGTGCACAGCGATGGCCAGTGAGCCGATGACGATGGACAGCACCCCCGAGCAGGCCGACGAGCGCCTGGCGGACGACCGCGTCGTCGCCGACCGAGTCGCCAAGCTGGCGCGGCTGCGCGAGCGCGGCGTAGAGCCGTACGCCTATTCGTACGATCCCACGCACGCCGCCGCGGCGGCGCTCGCCGCGTTCGAGGCGCACGAGGCGGAGCACGGCGAGGCGGAGCTGGCGGAGCGCGTGCGGGTGGCCGGCCGCATCGTCAGCAAGCGGACGATGGGGAAGAGCACCTTCGGGCACGTCGCCGACCGCACGGGCAGGATCCAGCTGTACTTTCGCGTCAACGACCTGCCGGACTCGTACGCGCTGCTGGACCTGGTGGACCTGGGCGACTGGATCGGCGCCGAGGGCACGCTCTTCCGCACCCGCACCGGCGAGGTGTCGCTCAAGGTCGCCTCGTTCGTCCTGCTGGCCAAGTCGCTGCGCCCCCTGCCGCTGGGCAAGGAAGAGGTGGACGCCGAGACGGGCGAGCGGCGCGTGTACAGCGGCTTTACCGACGTGGAGGCGCGCTACCGGCAGCGCTACGCCGACCTGGCCGTGAACCCCGAGGTGCGCGACACCTTCGTCCTGCGCGCAAAGGTGGTGACCGCGCTGCGCCGCTTTCTGGACGACCGCGGCTTCGTGGAGGTGGAGACGCCGGTGCTGCAGCCGCTGTACGGCGGCGCGCTGGCCCGGCCGTTCGACACGCACCACAACGCGCTCGACATGCCGCTGTACCTGCGCATCTCGGACGAGCTGTACCTCAAGCGGCTCATCGTGGGCGGCATGGAGCGCGTGTACGAGATCGCCAAGAACTTCCGCAACGAGGGGCTCAGCCGGTTTCACAACCCCGAGTTCACCATGCTGGAGTTCTACGCCGCGTACTGGGACTACGAAGACGTCATGCGGATGACGGAGGAGCTGCTGGCCCACGTGGTGGACCGGGTGCTCGGCGGCGGCCCCGTGCGCTTTGGCGAGCACGAGATCCACTTTGCCGCGCCCTTCGCCCGCTACACCATGTACGAGGCCATCCAGGCGTTCGGCGGGCCCGACGTGCCGTCGCTGGACGACGAGGGGCTGCGCGCGGCGGTGCTCGCGATTCCCGATCTCAAGGACCGCGCGAAGGTGATCGGGGAAATCCACACGATGGGGCGGGGCAAGCTGATCGACGAGCTGTTCGGCGCGTACGCCGAGCCCAGGCTCATCCAGCCCACCTTCATCACCGACTATCCGCGCGAGATGTCGCCGCTGGCCAAGCCCAAGCGGGGCGATCCCGAGCTGACGGAGCGGTTCGAGCTGATGGTGGCCGGCAAGGAATTGCTGAACGCGTACAGCGAGCTGAACGATCCCATCGACCAGCGCCAGCGCTTCGAGGCGCAGAAGCGCCTGGCCGCCGCGGGCGACGACGAGACGCAGCCGCTGGACGAGGACTTCCTGCGCGCCATGGAGTACGGCATGCCCCCCACCGGCGGGTTCGGGATGGGGATCGACCGGCTGGTGATGATTTTGGCCGGGCAGCCCTCCGTCCGCGACGTGATCCTGTTCCCCACGATGAGGCCGGAATGACGAGGGGACAGGTGACAGGGGACAGGTTACAAGGGACAGGGTACAAGGTACAGGGAAGGGGATCGGCTTCCGGGCGCGTTCCCGCTTGCTATTCCCTATTCCCTGTTCCCTATTCCCTCTCCGGAGGCCCGTCGTGAAGCTCGAATGGCGCGTCGCGCGCCGCTACCTCGCCAGCCGCCGGGGCACGCGCTTCCTGTCGCTCATCACCCTCATCGCCATCGGCGGCGTGGCGGTGGGCGTCACGGCGCTCATCGTGGTCACCGCGGTGATGAACGGGCTGCAGTCCGAGCTGCGCAAGGGCATCCTGGGCGTAAACCCGCACGTCTTCGTCCTTACCTACGGCGAGGGAATGCGGATGGACGGCTGGGAGGCGCCGCTGCAAAAGGTGCGCGGCGTGGACGGGGTGATCGCCGCCGCACCCTTCGTGCACACCGAGGTGGGGCTGCAGAACCGCGGCAAGTACGCCGAGGCCGCCGTGCTGCGCGGCCTGGACGTCTCCGCGCGCGGCGCGGCGGTCACCGACATCCCCGGCATCCTCAAGGAGAACCGCATCGACCTGCAGCGCACCCGCAGCGGCCTTCCGGGGCTGGCGGCGGGGCAGACGCTGGGCGCGCGGCTGGGCCTCATCCCCGGCGACACGGTGACCCTCATCTCGTTCACCAACGCGCGGGTGGGGGCCATGGGGATCGTCCCCAAGATGGAGATGTTCGAGTACGTCGGGGGATTCCGCACCGGGATGTGGGAGTACGACAACAAGTTCGCCTACACCTCGCTGGCGGCCGCGCAGGACCTGGCCGGCCTGGGCGGCGCCGTCAGCGGGCTCGAGGTGCGGACGGACGACCCCTACCGCGCCCGCGAGGTGTCGGCGGGGATCGAAAAGGCGCTGGGCATCCCGTACCGCACCGACGACTGGATGAACATGAACGCCTCCCTCTTCTCCGCGCTGAAGCTCGAGAAGCTGGCGCTGACGCTCATCCTGCTGCTCATCGTGATCGTGGCCGCGTTCAACATCGTCTCCACGCTGGTGATGGTGGTGACCGACAAGACGCGCGAGATCGGCGTGCTGAAGTCCATGGGGATGACGTCCAGGCGCATCCTGCGCCTGTTCATGGTGCAGGGGCTGGTGATCGGCATCGTGGGCGCGCTGATCGGCGGGTCGCTGGGCGGGCTGGTGACGTACGTGGTGGACCGCTTCAAGCTCATCAGCATCCCCGGCGAGATCTACTTCATCAGCCACCTGCCGGTGAAGATCGATCCGCTGGACCTGGTGTTCATCGTCCTGGCCACCATCGTGATCTCGTTTCTGGCAACGGTGTATCCGGCATGGCAGGCGGCCCGCATGGACCCGGTAGAGGCGATCCGCCATGAGTAGCGCGTTTCCTTCGGCCGATGCCGCGCTCCCCGCGGTGGAGGTGGCGCCGTCCATCGTCGCGCGCGGCGTGCGCAAGAGCTACGTGGGCGGCGACGGCACCCGCCTGCAGGTGCTGGACGGCGTCGATCTCGAAGTCCGCCCGGGCGAGATGGTGTCCGTCATCGGGCAGAGCGGCTCGGGGAAGTCCACGCTGCTGCACGTGCTGGGCGCGCTGGACCACGCCGACGCGGGCGAGGTGTTCGTGGGCGGGCGCAAGATCGCCAGCCTCAGGGAGGAGGCGCTGGCGGAGCTGCGCAGCCGCAACGTGGGCTTCGTGTTCCAGTTCCACCACCTGCTGCGCGAGTTCACGGCGCTCGAGAACGTGATGATGCCGCAGCTGATCGCCGGCACCGCCGAGGGCGACGCGCGGCGGCGGGCCGAGGAGCTGCTGGGGCAGATCGGGCTGGCGGCGCGCGCCACGCACAAGCCGGCGCAGCTTTCCGGCGGCGAGCAGCAGCGCGTGGCGGTGGCGCGGGCGCTGGCCAACCGCCCCCTGGCGCTGCTGGCCGACGAGCCGTCGGGGAACCTGGACCCGGAGACCAGCGAGAAGCTGCACGACATGCTGTTCGCCGTCTGCCGGGAGGAAGGGGCGGCCATGGTGCTGGTGACGCACGACCTGGGGCTTGCCGCACGGGCGGACCGCGTCCTGCGGTTGCACGGGGGGCAGCTGGTCTCGGCGGGGCCGGAGGTTTCCGGGCCCGCGCAGGCGGGGGAGTAGGAGGGGAGGGACATGGTCTGCGAGAACTGCGGCAAGAACGAGGCGGCGATCCACCTCACCCAGATCCAGAACAACGAGATGTCCACGCGGCACCTCTGCGAGCCCTGCGCCGAGCAGATGGGGCTTTCGTCCGGGGCGCCCGCCAACGCGCCCCTGGCCGACTTCATCGCGCAGATGGGCAAGGCCATCGCCACCGAGACCGTGGCGGCGGCCGGCACCTGCCCCAGCTGCGGGCTGAACCTGGCCGACTTCAAGAAGACGGGCCGGCTGGGGTGCGCGCGCTGCTACAGCGTGTTCGACACCTCGCTGCGCGGGCTGCTGCGCAAGCTGCACGGCGGCACCCAGCACACCGGCAAGGTCTACCTGCCCCCCCACCCCAGCGAGTCGGACCGCACCGCGCGGGTGGTGAGCCTGCGCCGCAGCCTCTCTCGCGCGGTCGAGAACGAGGACTTCGAGCGCGCGGCCGGCCTGCGCGACCAGATCCGCCGGCTGGAAGCCGGCCAGGAGGCCTGAGCGATGCCCGACGGAAACGGGTTCCTGGGGGCCATGCCCGACGCCGGGCTGGCGTGGCTGCGGGCCGACGGCCCCCACGCCGACATCGTGCTCTCCACCCGCATTCGCCTTGCGCGCAACCTGCAGAACTTTCGCTTCGGCACGCGGGCGGACCGCGACGACCGGCGCGAGGTGCTGCGGATGACGCTGGAGACGGCCGGCGTGACTTCGTCGCTCAGCGGCGGGCGCCAGCTGGTCGTCAGCGAGCTGCAGCAGGCCGAGCGGCAGCTGCTGCTGGAGCGGCATCTGGTCAGCCGCGAGCTGGTGGGGAGCGGCGGCCACGCCACCCCCACGCACACCGCCCTGCTGATGGCGCCGGGTGAGGCGCTGAGCGTGATGGTGAACGAGGAAGACCACCTGCGCCTGCAGAACATCGTGGGCGGCTTTCGCCTGCGCGACGCCTGGCGCGACGTGGAGCGGCTGGACGACGAGCTGGGCCAGCAGCTGCCGTACGCCTTTCACACCGAGTTCGGCTACCTGACGTCGTGCCCCACCAACGTCGGCACCGGGCTGCGCGCCAGCGTGCTGATGCACCTGCCGGGGCTGGTGCTGACGCAGGAGATCGGCAAGGTGCTGCAGGGGATCAGCCAGGTGGGATTGACCTTCCGCGGGCTGTACGGCGAGGGCTCGGAGGTGGTGGGCAACTTCTTCCAGATCAGCAACCAGACCACGCTGGGAAAGACGGAGGAGGACCTGATCGACCACCTGCAGCGCATCGTGCAGCAGGTGGTGCAGTACGAGACGCAGGCGCGCAGCGTGCTGCTGCGCGACGCGCCCGTGGTCATCGAGGACAAGGTGTGGCGGGCGTACGGGCTGCTGCGGCACGCGCGCTCCACCAGCTTCGAAGAGGTGATGAACCTGCTGAGCGGCGTGCGGCTGGGCGTGGGGCTGAAACTCATCCCCGACCTCAGTGTATACACGCTCAACCGGATCATGATCTTCACCCAGTCCGCCCACCTGGAGCAGGTCGCGGGTTCCGCGCTCCCCGAGGGCGACGCCGACGTTCAGCGGGCAGCGTACGTGCGTGCGGTGCTCAGTTCAGAAAGACCGGGAGAGAGTCCACCGACTGGCGCGAGCCATGCGTAAGGCTTGCCCTTTAGCCGTAGTGGGTCGCGTCTCGCCCGGAACCGAGGTCCTGAAAAGATGAACTACAACTTCACCGACCGCGTGCGGAAGGTGCTGGCGATGGCCCGCGAAGAGGCCATCCGGCTCCAGCACGACTACGTCGGCACCGAACACATCCTGCTGGGCCTCATCCGTGAGGGCGAGGGGGTGGCGGCCGCCGTCCTCAACAACCTGAACGTGGACCTCGACCAGGTGCAGGAAAAGGTCGAAGAGTCCGTGCGCCGCGGCAAGGCGACCATCGCCCTGGGCGAGCTGCCGTACACGTCGCGCGCCAAGAAGGTGCTGGAGTTCGCCATGGCCGAGGCCCGCGAGCTCAACCACAGCTACGTGGGCACCGAGCACCTGCTCCTGGGCCTCCTCCGCGAAGAAAAGGGGATCGCGGCCGAGGTGCTGGGGCAGCTGGGGGTAACGCTCGAGGACGCGCGCCGCGAGACGCTGAAGCTGCTGGGCAGCGAGCCGTCCGCCGCGCCCACCAGCAGCGCGCCCGCGGCCGGCGGGGCCACCGGCGGCACGGGCGCCAAGGGCGAAAAGAAGAGCAAGACCCCCGCGCTGGACCACTTCTGCCGCGACCTGACCGAGCTGGCGCGCCAGGGCGACCTGGACCCCACCATCGGGCGCGCCGAAGAGATCGAGCGCGTGATGGAGATCCTGTCGCGGCGCAAGAAGAACAACCCGGTCCTGATCGGCGAGCCCGGCGTGGGCAAGACGGCGATCGTCGAGGGGCTGGCGCAGCTGATCGCCGAGAACAAGTGCCCCGACAGCCTGCGCGACTACCGGGTGCTCAGCCTCGACATGGCCGCCGTCATCGCCGGCACCAAGTACCGCGGCCAGTTCGAGGAGCGGCTCAAGGCGGTGATGAACGAGATCAGCCAGAACAAGAACATCATCCTGTTCATCGACGAGCTGCACACGCTGGTCGGCGCGGGCGCGGCCGAGGGCGCCATCGACGCCAGCAACATGCTGAAGCCGGCGCTGGCCCGCGGCGAGCTGCAGTGCGTGGGCGCCAGCACGCTCAACGAGTACCGCAAGTACATCGAAAAGGACGGCGCCCTGGAGCGCCGCTTCCAGACGGTGAACGTGGAGCCGCCCTCGATCGACGAGGCCATCCAGATCGTGCAGGGGCTGCGCGGCCACTACGAGGACCACCACCGCATCCGCATCACCGACGAGGTGATCGAGGCGGCGGTCAAGCTGTCGGAGCGCTACATCACCGACCGGTTCCTGCCCGACAAGGCCATCGACGTGATCGACGAGGCCGGCGCCCGCGCCCGCCTGCAGACCCAGGTGCCGCCGCCCGAGGTGGAGGACCTGAAGAAGCAGCTGGACGCCATCGCCGGCAAGAAGGACGAGGCCATCCGCGACCAGGACTTCGAGCGGGCGGCGGAGCTGCGCGACCACGAGCGCGAGCTGCAGCGCAAGATCCAGGAGCGCGAGAAGAGCTGGGAGGAAGAGCGCAAGACCAACCGTCCCGCGCTCAGCGAAGAGGACGTGGCGTTCATCGTCAGCCGCTGGACGGGCATTCCCGTGACGCGCCTGAAGCAGGCCGAGACGGCCCGCCTGGTGAACATGGAGGAGGAGCTGCACAAGCGGGTGGTGGGGCAGGAGCGTGCCCTGCAGGCCATCAGCCGGGCCATCCGCCGCAGCCGCGCGGGGCTCAAGGACCCCAAGCGCCCCATCGGCTCGTTCGTCTTCGCGGGCCCCACGGGCGTGGGCAAGACCGAGCTGGCGCGCGCCCTGGCCGAGTTCCTGTTCGCCGACCGCAACGCGCTGATCCGCGTGGACATGTCGGAGTACATGGAAAAGTTCAGCGTGTCACGGCTCATTGGCGCCCCTCCGGGGTACGTGGGCTACGAGGACAGCGGAACGCTCACCAAGGCGGTGCGGCGCAAGCCCTACTCGGTGGTGCTGCTGGACGAGATCGAGAAGGCGCACCCGGACGTGTTCAACCTGCTGCTGCAGGTGCTGGACGAAGGCCACCTGACCGACAACTACGGCCGGGTGATCGACTTCAAGAACACGGTGGTCATCATGACCAGCAACCTGGGCGCCCGCGACATCGGCAAGGGGCCGGGGCTGGGCTTCCACTCGCCCAGCGCGATGACGCAGTTCGACCGGATGGAGCAGAAGGTCAAGGAGGAGATCGAGCGGGCGTTCAACCCGGAGTTCATCAACCGGCTGGACGACACCATCGTGTTCCATCCGCTGACCAAGGAGCAGATCGGGTCCATCATCCACAACCTGCTGAGGGACGTGGAGGACCGCCTGAAGGAGGAGGAGCTGACGCTGAAGCTGACCGACGAGGCCGTGGAGTTCATGGTGGAGCACGGCTACGACGAGAAGTTCGGTGCGCGGCCCCTGCGCCGGGCCATCCAGCGGTACCTGGAGGACCCGCTTTCGGAGAAGATCCTGACGTCGGAGTACAGCCCCGGCGACGAGATCGAGGTGTCCGTCGCCGAGGACAAGCAGGCGCTCGCCTTCCGGGTGCCGTCGAAAACCCAGACCGTTTGATACGCAGCGTGTCTCACTTCTTTCGGGGAAGGGCCGCCACGGCGGCCCTCCTCTCGTTCGCCCTTTGCGGCCTGAGTTTCCGCGCCGCCCACGCCCAGGACCCCGCTCCCGCTGAACAGCCCGCTCCGGCGGGCTTCGTGGTGGACACGGTGGAGGTGCGCGGGGGCCAGCGCATTCCCGACGAGGGCGTGCGCGCCACGGCGGGGGTGCGCGCCGGAAGCGTGGTGAACGCCCAGCTGGTGCAGGGCGCCATTCGCCAGCTGATGGCCACGGGCAACTACGAGTCGGTGCAGGTGTACGTGCGCGGCGCCGAGCAGGGGCGCGGCGCGCTGATCCTGGCCGTCGCCGAGCGGCCCCTGGTGGCCGAGGTGCGCTTCGAGGGGCTGCGCAGCGTCTCGGGGAGCACCGTGCGCGACTCGGCGGGGCTCAAGGAGGGCGCGCCGCTGGACCCGCAGCGGGTGGCGGCGGCGCAGAAGCTGACCCGCGACCTGCTGGCGGCCAAGGGGATCCAGCTGGTCTCCATCGACACCTCGTTTACGCCGGTGCAGGGGGGGCAGCGCCTGACCTTTACGGTGCGCGAGGGGAACCGCCTGTCGCTGGCCGACGTGGAGTTCACGGGGAACACCGCGTTCAGCGACGAGACGCTGCAGGAAGCCATCTCGACGCGGCAGGAGGGCTTCTGGTGGTTCCGCAGCGGCCGCTTCGACCGCGAGGCGTTCGAGGAGGACCTGCGCACGCGGCTGCCGGCGTTCTACGGCGAAAACGGCTACATCGACTTCGCGGTGGTGCGCGACACGCTGCTGGTGGACCCGCAGACGGGGAAGGCGCAGCTGCTGGTGGAAGTGCAGGAGGGGCCGCAGTACCGCCTGGGCGAGTTCAACGTGCAGGGCAACTCGCGGTTCCCCAGCGAGGCGCTGATGTCCATGTTCACCACGCAGCGCCGCTCGGTGCTGGGGCTGCCCTTCGGCAGCAGCCGCGAGCGCGAGGCGGGCGAGGTGTTCGACCAGCCGGCGCTGGCCAAGGCGGCGGCCGACATCGAGGCGCAGTACCGCAACGAGGGGTACCTGTTCGCGCAGGTCATCCCCACCACCGAGCGGGTGCCGGCGGCCGCGCCGGGCGAGCAGCCGCGGGTGAACGTGACGCTGGCGGTGTCGGAGCAGCAGCCGTTCTACATCCGCAGCATCTCGTTCCGCGGCAACACCACCACGCACGAGAACGTGATCCGCGAGCGGCTGTGGATCGTCCCCGGCGACGTGTACAACGAGGCGCGGCTCATCCAGAGCTACCAGGCCATCGGCGGCCTGGGCTTCTTCGAGGTGCCGATGCCGATGCCCAACATCCAGCCCGACCCGGAGTCGGGCCAGGTGGACATCGTCTTCAACATCCAGGAAAAGCAGACCGGCAGCGTGAACTTCGGCACGGTGTTCGGCGGGGGCGCGTACGGCGACCGCCGCAGCCGCTTTGCCGGGTTCCTGCAGTACGGCCAGCCCAACCTGTTCGGACAGGGCAAGCAGATCAACCTGCGCGGCGAGTACGGCTACGGCCGCAGCACGCTGGAGGCCAGCTACACGGACCCCGCCATCGGGGGCGGGCGCAACTCGGGCTCGCTGTCGGTGTTCCGCTCGGGCGACCGGTTCGTGCGCTTCGGCAACGGGCGGCGGCTGCGGACGGGCGCCTCGGTGCAGCTGGGCTTTCCGGTGCCGGGGAGCCTGCGCACGCGGGCGTTCATCGGGTACTCGCTGTCGCGGACGGAGTACCTGACCGAGGAGGAGAACTGCGAGATCGCCACCGCGAGCATCTTCTGCCTTCCGGACGCCACGGCCAGCAGCCTGTCGGGCTCGGTGTCGCGCGACACCAAGAACCACCCGCTGTTCCCCACCAGCGGCACGCGCCAGAACGTGACGCTGGAGCAGACGGGCGGCCCGCTGGGCGGCAACGGCAACTACCAGCGGCTGACGACACAGGCGGAGTGGTGGGTGCCCACGGGGCGCCTGGGCTCGGGCCCGCGGGCCAGCCAGATGGCGCTGGGGCTTTCGGCCCGGGCGGGCGCCATCTTCGGCGACGTGGGGCTGTTCCCCTTCGAGCGCTTTCACGTGGGCGGCGTGATGTTCGGCCAGCCGCTGCGCGGCTACCAGGAGTCGACCATCGGGCCGCGCGGCTACAACGCGCAGTGCGGCGACAACCTGGAGCTGGCCTGCCTGGGCGACGCGTTCTTCACCGTGTCGGGCGAGTACGCGCTGCGCCTGACGGACGCGCTGTCGGTGTCGCTGTTCGGCGACGCGGGCAACGTGTTCGGCAGCGTGGGGCAGTTCAACACGGCGCAGCTGTACCGCGGCGCCGGCGTGGGCGTGACGCTGGTGACCCCGTTCCTGGGCGCCATCGGCATCGACGCGGCGTACGGCTTCGACCGGCCCGACCCGGGCTGGGAGATCCACTTCAAGCTGGGGAACCAGTAGTTCCCCCGCGAACCCTGAGGATGTAGAGGACCGATGAAGCGTATTGTCTCGTTCGTGTTCGCGGGTGTGATGGCGGCGGTCGCGGCCGTTCCGGCCCAGGCGCAGCAGCTCAAGATCGGCTACGTGAACTCGCAGCGCATTCTGGCCCAGACGCCGGCGTTCGCCGACGTGCGCGCCACGCTGGAGCGCGAGTTCACTCCGCTGCGCGCGGAGATCGACAGCCTGGAGGCCCGCCTGGGCCGCGCCGACGAGGAGTTCCGCGCGCAGGCCGGCACCCTGACCGAGGCGGCCCGCACCCAGCGCCAGCAGGCGCTGCAGCAGCAGCTGGCCCAGTACCAGCAGCGCGGGCAGGCCATTCAGCAGCAGCTGCAGCAGCGCGAGCAGCAGCTGGTGGCGCCGGTGATGGAGCGCATTCGCGGCATCATGGAGGAAGTTCGCCGCGCGGGGAACTACTCGTTCATCATGGACCCGCCCGAAGGGCTGGTGGTGGCGGTGGACCCGGCGCTGGACGTGACCGACGACGTGATCCGCCGGCTGGGCGGCACGCCGGCGGCGAATCCGTAACGCCTTCGGACGCCAGCGGTTTGCGGGCGCAGGCGCGCTCCGCTAGCTTCGGTGCCCGCGACATTCGTGTCGCGGGCACTTTGCGTTGCGGTCACGGGGGCATGCGGGATTGCCGGATCGTGGTGCGTTCGGCTGAAGTCGGCGCGACCCGCAAGGCGCCCCCTCCGCTCGCCTGGGCTCGCACCTCCCCCAAAACTGCTGGGGGAGGTTGGGTAGGCAGGGGATTGGGTGGTGCGAGCGAGATCGGTCTGCGCCCGCAGGCGCCCCCTCCGCTCGCTTAGGCTCGCACCTCCCCCAAAACTGCTGGGGGAGGTTGCCGTGGGGCAGGGATGGGGATTGCGCTGCGTCCGCGGGCGCCCCCCTCCCCGGCCCTCCCCCGCAAACAGCGCAGGGGAGGGTGACGCGAGACACAGGCTGCCGAAGCGAGATCGAATTCTCCTCTCCCCCATGCAGTTTATGGGGGAGAGGCCGGGAGAGGGGGGGCCCTCTCGGACGCAGTTCGATTCAAGTCGCCGAGCCACGGCCCCATCGGCAATCCCAACCTCCCCCAGCAGTTTTGGGGGAGGTGGCGAGCCTAAGCGAGCCGGAGGGGGCGCCCGCGGGCGCAGATCGATGTGATTGGCTTAGCCATGAGCTCGACGATCGCTGGTCCGAAAAGCGAAACACCATCAACCACGCTGCACGCAGGACGGAATGCCGGAGCTGACGATCGCCGAGGTGGCGCGGATCGCGGAGGGGGAGGTGGAGCGCGGCGACCCGGCGCGCAAAGTGCGCGGAATGGCCCCGCTGGACGAAGCGGGGCCCGACGACCTGTCGTTCGTTGCCGAAGCCCGCTACCACGCCTACATTCACGCGTCCCGCGCCGCGGCGGTGCTGCTGGCCCGCGACGCGGCGGTGGAGATCCCGGAGGGGATGGCGGCGGTGCGGGTGGACGACCCCCGCCGCGCCCTGGCCCGCGTGCTGGGCGTCCTGTATCCGCCGCCGGCCGCGGAACCGGGAATCCACCCCACCGCCGTCGTAGGAGACGGCGCGGTCGTGGATCCCACGGCGTCCGTCGGCGCGTACGCGGTGGTCGGGGACGGGACGCGGGTGGGGGAGCGCGCGCGCATCCACCCCCACGTGGTCATTGGCCGGGGGTGCGAGATCGGGGCCGAGGTGGTGCTGCATCCCCACGTGACGCTGTACGACGACGTGACGGTGGGGGCGCGCTCCGTGGTGCACAGCGGGGCGCGGCTGGGGTCCGACGGGTTCGGCTTCGTGCCGGAGCGCGGCGGGCTGAAGAAGGTGCCGCAGGTGGGCGGGTGCCGCATCGGGGAAGACGTGGAGATCGGCGCCAACACCACCATCGACCGCGGCTCCATCGGCGACACCACGGTGGGGCGGGGAACCAAGATCGACAACCTGGTGCAGATCGGGCACAACTGCCGCATCGGCAGCCACGTGATCATCGTGTCGCAGGTGGGGATCTCGGGAAGCACGCGGGTGGGGGACGGCGCGGTGCTGGGCGGGCAGGCGGGGGTGCAGGGACACATCGAGATCGGCGCGGGCGCCAGGGTGGGGGGCCAGGCCGGGGTCACGGCCAGCGTCCCCGCGGGGGCGACGGTGTCGGGGTACCCGGCGCGGCCGCACCGCGAGGCCATGCGCATCCAGGCGGCCGTGTTCGGGCTGCCCAAGCTGGTGCAGCGCCTGAAGGCGCTGGAGAAGGCGGTTTTCGGCCGGGGCGCGGAGGGCGCCCGGGCCGGTTCGCACGCTACGGATCAGGCCGGCGGGGAGCCGCCGCGGGACGCATAGATGCCGACGACACCACCACTGCCACGACAGAACACCATCGTACGCCCGGGCGAGATCCAGGGCGTGGGGCTGCACACGGGCGCGGAGGTGCGCATGCGCATCCATCCCGCCCCGGTGGACACGGGGATCGTGTTCCGCCGCACGGACCTGCCGGGCAGCCCCGACATCCCCGCCAACCTGGCCCACGTGGTGGGCACGGACCTGGGCACCTCCATTGGGCAGGGCGAGGCCCGGCTGCACACGGTGGAGCACCTGCTGAGCGCGCTGGTGGCGCGGGAGATCGACAACGCGTTCGTGGAGGTGGACGGGGTGGAGCTCCCGGCCGCCGACGGCAGCGCGCGCGAGTTCGCGCGCATGCTGGACGGGTGCGGGCTCCAGGAGCAGGACGCGCCGGCCAAGTACCTGACGGTGGACCAGACCTTCTCGCTCTCCAAGGACCGCTCGGAGTACGTGGTGGCGCCGGCGCAGGACTACCGCGTCAGCGCGACCATCGAGTTCGACCACCCCCTCATCGGCCGCCAGTTCGCCTCGTTCCGGGTGGCGGACCCCTCGTTCGCCACCGAGGTGCTGCCGGCGCGCACCTTCGGCTTTCTGCGCGACGTCGAGGCCATGCGGGGGCGCGGGCTGGCCATGGGCGGCTCGCAGGACAACGCGGTGGTGCTCACGGAGGACGGGGTGCTCGAGGGGACGCAGCTGCGCTTTCCCGACGAGTTCGTGCGCCACAAGGCGCTGGACGTGGTGGGCGACCTGGCGCTGGTGGGCGCGCGCATCCGCGGGCACGTGATCGCCGAGCGGCCGGGGCACCTGGGGAACGTGGCGCTGGCCAAGGAACTGGTGGCGCGGGCCGAGAAAAAGGCGCTGGCGCGGCCGATCCTGAACATCGAGCAGATCTCGCAGTACCTGCCGCACCGCTACCCCTTCCTCCTCGTCGACCGGGTGGTGGAGTTCGAGGAGCGCAAGCGGATCGTGGGGCTGAAGAACGTGACCATCAACGAGCCGTTCTTCGTGGGCCACTTTCCCGGCCGGCCGGTGATGCCCGGGGTGCTGATCATCGAGGCGATGGCGCAGGTGGGCGGGCTGCTGGTGCTGGAGCAGATGGAGAACCTGGACGACAAGGTGGTCTACTTCATGTCGCTGGACAACGTGAAGTGGCGCCGGCCGGTGACCCCGGGCGACCAGATCCGGTTCGAGGTGGTGGTGCTGCAGATCCGGGGCGCCACCTGCCGCATGCGCGGGGTGGGGACGGTGGACGGGCACGTGGTGGCGGAGGCCGAGATGATGGCGCGGGTGGTGGACAAGTGAGCGTGGAGACGTCGAGCGTGCCGATGACGGGGACGCAGGTGCATCCCACCGCCCTGGTGGACGACGGGGCCGAGCTGGGCGAGGGCGTGGTGGTGGGCCCCTTCGCCATCATCGGCCCCGGGGTTACGGTGGGCGCGGGGACGCGCATCGCCAGCCACGTGCTCATCGAGCGCGACACCGAGGTGGGCGAGGGGTGCGTCATCAGCCACGGGGCGGTGCTGGGGACGGATCCGCAGGACCTGAAGTACCGCGGCGAGCCCACCCGGCTGCTGGTGGGCGACCGCACGGTCATCCGCGAGTACGCCACGCTCAACCGCGGCACGTCGGCGCTGGGCTACACGCGGGTGGGAAGCGACTGCATGCTGATGAGCTACGTGCACGTGGCCCACGACTGCCAGCTGGGCGACCACGTGATCCTGAGCAACGCCGTGAACATGGCGGGGCACGTGACCATCGGCGACTGGGCCATCATCGGCGGGATGACGCCGATTCACCAGTTCGTGCGGATCGGCGCGCACGCGTTCATCGGCGGGCAGTCGCGCATCAGCAAGGACATCCCGCCGTACGTAAAGGCGGCGGGGATCCCGGTGCAGCTGTACGGGCTGAACTCGGTGGGGCTGCAGCGGCGCGGGATCTCGGAAGAGACGCGGCGCGAGTTGAAGCGTGCGTACCGGCTGTTCTTCGGCTCCACCCACAACACCACGCAGGCGCTGGCGCGGGCGCGCGAGGAGCTGCGGGCGCTGCCGGAGGTGGAGGCGTTCCTCTCGTTCTTCGAGACGTCGGAGCGCGGGGTCTCGGTCTGATGAAGGCGGGGGTGCTGGGGGTCGGCAGCCTGGGCTACCACCACGCGCGCATCCTGCGCGAGGTGCCCGGCGCCGAGATGGCGGGGGTGTACGACGACGACGCGGCGCGGCGGGAGAAGGTGGCGGCGGAGCTGGGGGTGCACGCCTTCCGCTCCCGGGACGAGCTGCTGGAGGCGGTGGACGCGGCGGTGATCGCGGTGCCCACGACGGCGCACGCGGAGGTGGCGCTGGCGGCGATCGACGCGGGGGTGCACCTGCTGATCGAAAAGCCGATCGCCCACACGCTGGCCGAGGCGGAGGCGATCGTGGACGCGGCGGCGGCGCGCAAGCTGGTCGTGGCCACGGGGCACGTGGAGCGCTTCAACGGCGCGCTGCGGGCCTGCGAGCCGTACCTGGAGGATCCGCGCTTCATCGAGTCGCACCGGCTGGCGCCGTTCAACCCGCGGGGAACGGACGTGGCGGTGGTGCTGGACCTGATGATCCACGACATCGACCTGGTGCTGAGCCTGGTGGGGCGCGGGGTTGAGGGGGTGGACGCGGTGGGCGTGCCGGTGCTGACGCCGGGGGCGGACATCGCCAACGCGCGCATCAGCTTCGATGGCGGCGCGGTGGCCAACATCACGGCCAGCCGGGTGAGCTTCGAACGGATGCGGAAGATCCGCTTCTTCCAGAACTCGGGGTACATGTCGCTGGACCTTGCCGCTGGGACGGGCGAGTTCCTGCGGCTGAAGCCGGGCGCGAAGCTGCCGGAGGGCGAGGTGGGGGTGGCGGCGCTGCTGGGGCTGGTGGAGCGCATCGAGCTCAAGGGCGATGGCGCGGAGCCGCTGCGCGCGGAGCTGGAGGCGTGGGTGCGCGCGGTGCGTGGCGAGGCGCCGCTGGTCGTCAGCGGCGAGGACGGGCGCGACGCGCTGGCGGTGGCGCTGCGCATCATGGAGCGCATCGAGCAGCACGCGGCCGCGGGGATGGCGGTACGGGGTTGAGGCGAGTGCACATCGACCAGCCGACGAGGGTGATGGATGCCGGTCCCCGTTCGTTTCGGGCATCGTGCAGTCCGCATGCGGGAGCGAATGAATTCGCCGCTGGAACGACGCAAAGTCCGCCTGCGCGGACTCGGCGGCCCGGCTTCGTGCGGCATTCCACGCACCTGAGCGTCCGCAACCCGTGACGGAGGCGGGGTCCGGGGCGCGGCATCCCACGATTTTCATCTCGGCGGGGGAGGAGTCGGGGGACCTGCACGGGGCGGCGCTCGCGCGGGCGCTGCGGGAGCGGTTTCCGCACGCGCGGCTCATCGGGCTGGGCGGGGCGCGGATGCAGGCGGAGGGGGTAAAGCTGCTGGCGGGGCTCAACGAGCTGGCGGTGATGGGCTTCGCCGAGGTCATCCGCCACCTGCCGTTCTTCATCCGCCTGCGCAAAGAGGTGTTCGCCACCCTCGCGGCGGAGCGGGTGGACCTTGTGATCCCCATCGACTACCCCGGCTTCAACCTGCGCCTGGCGCGGCACGCAAAGGCGTCGGGCATTCCCGTGCTGTACTACATCGCGCCGCAGGTGTGGGCGTGGCACAAGAGCCGGGTGCGCGACCTGGCCCGCGACGCGGACGAGGTGGCGGTGGTGCTCCCGTTCGAGGAGGACTTCCTTCGCCGCGGCGGGGTGAACGCGCGCTTCGTGGGGCATCCGCTGCTGGACCGGCCCGATCCCCCGCAGCCGCGCGACGTGTGGGCGCGGGCGAACGGGCTCCATCCCGACCGGCCGATCCTGGCGCTGTTCCCCGGCTCGCGCGCGCAGGAGGTGCGGCGGCACCTGGAGCTGTTCCAGGCGGCGGCGGACCTCGTCGTCGCGCGGCGGCCGGATGCGCAGCCGGTGGTGGGCGTGCCGGGCGGCATCGACCGCGCGCTGTACGCGGGGGCGCGCTGGGCGCTGGTGGAGAGCGCGGGCGGGCTGCTGGCCTACGCCACGGCCGCCCTCGCCAAGAGCGGGACGACGACGCTGGAGGCGGGGCTGGCGCTGACGCCGCTGGTGGTGGTCTACCGGATGAACGCGGCCAGCTACGCGCTGGCCAGGCGGGTGGTGAAGGTGCCGCACATCGCCCTGGCCAACCTGATCGCGGAGGACCGCGTCGCCCCGGAGTTCGTGCAGGACGCGGCCACGCCGGAGGCCCTGGCGGACGCCGTGCTGCCGCTGCTGGACGCGGATTCGGACGAGCGGAAGCGGATGATCGCGGGATTCGCCAAGGTGCGCGACCGGCTGGGCGGGCCGGGGGCATCGCGGCGGGTGGCGGAGCTGGCGGGCGAGTTGCTGGCGAAGGGCGGGGCGGAGCGGTAACGCGAGCGGGTGTGTGTCGGGGCGGGTGCCGCGCGGGAGGCCACCCCGGGTTGAAACCACCCCGGGTTGAAACCCGGGGCTGGAAATGCCATAAGCCCCGCCCTGGGCTCGCGGAGCTCGCCCGGCGGGGCTTCACCCGCACGTGCGCCCCTACGCCGCCGCCACCCGCGGGTGCATCGCGCGGGAAGACTCTGTCATTCCGAGGGAGCGCCGCGATAAAACCGCCGTTCGCTCCGGGCCTTGGCGCGACAGAGGAATCTACTCACCCAACCTGGTGGATCGCCCGCGCGCACCGGTCCCGCGGTCACGAAGCCCTTCTTTCCGGATCTCGATGGCCGATCAGCCCACCCCTGACAACTCCGCCGCCGCCGCGCTGAAGGAGCTGCCGTCGGAGATGACGACGCGGCTGCCGTGGCACCAGTCGGCGCTGGCGGCGGTGGGGGGCGCGGGGCTGGACGGCATCATGGGCTCGTGCCGCTACCGCACGGAGGGCGAGGAAAACTTTCGCCAGTTCTGGAGGGAAGGGAAGCCGGTCGTGTTCACGCTGTGGCACGGGCGGCTTTTGCCGTGCACCTATCACCACCGCCACCAGGGCGTGGTCACGCTGGTAAGCCTGCACCGCGACGGCGAGTACATCACCCGGGCGGTGCGGCGCTGGGGATACACGGCGGTGCGCGGCTCCACCAGCCGCGGCGGCCTTGAGGCGCTGCGCGAGCTCATCCGCCACGTAAAGCAGGGCCGCTCGCTGGCCATCACCCCGGACGGGCCGCGCGGGCCGCGGGAAAAGATGAAGCCCGGCCCCGTCATCATCGCCCAGCGAACGGGGGCGCCTATCATCCCGGTGGCGTCGGCGGCCAGCCGCGGATGGTTCTTTGGCGGATGGGACAGGTTCCTGATCCCGCAGCCCTTTGCGCGCTGCCAGATCGCGTACGGCGAGCCCGTCTTCGTCCCCCGCCACGCCGACGAGGCGCAGATCCACGCGGTGATGCAGGACGTGGAGGCGCGGCTGGGCGGGCTGATGCGGCGGGTGGAGGAGCGGTGGTGAACGTCGGCGTCGCGTTCCCGACGGGCCCTCTCCCCCGACCAGCCTTTCGCTCGTTCCTCGCGACGGCGGTCGACCCCTCCCCCAACCCCGGGGGAGGGGTGGCGCGGGCCCGGCTTTCCGGAGCGCAATCGAATTCTCCCCCTCTCCCACGCAGCGGGGGAGGGGGCCGGGGGGAGGGGGCCCCGTCGGACGCAGTTCGATGTAGTTCGACGAACCGCAGACCTTCGGCTCCCCCAACCTCCCCCAGGGTTTTTTGGGGGAGGTGCGAGCCTAGGCGAGCGGAGGGGGCGTCCGTCGGATGCAGTTCGATGTCGTTCGACGCATGAAGCGCCCCGACGAGCTCGCGCGCGAGGTGTGGGCGGGCGGCGGGGGCGTGGCGGGGGCGGCGCTGCGGCTGCTGCTGGCGCCGGCGGAGGCGGGGTACGCGGCGGTCACCGGCGCGCGGAACGGGGCGTACGACCGCGGCTGGCTCCGCAGCGAGCGCGTGGAGGTGCCGGTGATCAGCATCGGCAACATCTCCGTCGGCGGGGCGGGGAAGACGCCGTTCGCGGCCTCGATCGCCCGGCGGCTGGTCGAGTGGGGGCGCCTCCCGGCCATCGCGCTGCGCGGATACGGCGAGGACGAGATCCTGCTGCACCGCGAGCTGAACCCCGACGTCCCCGTCTTTCGCGGCAAACGGCGCGTGGAGGCGGCGCGCGCGGCGGCCGCGGCCGGGCGCGACGTGGTGGTGCTGGACGACGCCTTTCAGCACCGGGCGCTGGCGCGGGACCTGGACGTCGTCTTGGTGCCGGTGGAAGGCTGGGAGCCGCGCCCGCGCCTGGTGCCCCGCGGACCCTGGCGCGAGAGCCCGCGGGCGCTCGCCCGCGCGGACGTGGTGGTGCTGACGCGAAAGAGCGCGGACGCGGCGCGCGCGGCGGCGGTGGAGGCGGAGGTGGCGCGGCTGCATCCGCGGGTGCCGATCGTGCGGTGCGCGCTGCTGCCCTCTCGTCTCGCTCCGCTGCACGGGGGCGATGCGCTGCACGTCGGCGCGCTGGCGGGGCGGCGGGTGCTGGCGGTGGCGGCGCTGGCGATCCCGGACCCGTTCATCCACCACCTGCGCGAGGCGGGCGCGGAGGTGGAGGCGCTCACCTATCCCGATCATCATCCCTTCGGCAATGACGATGCGGCGAACCTCATGGCGCGGGCAGGCGGGCGGATGATGGTGATGACCCACAAGGACGCGGTAAAGCTGCGCGCGCTGCTCCCGCCCTCCGCCCCGGCCTACGTGCTGGAGCAGAGCGTGGCGATGGAGAGTGGCGCGGATGCGCTGGATGCGGCGCTGCGGCGCGCGCTGGAGGCGCGCCGATGATGCGCGCGGACGTGGTGGTGGTGGGAAGCGGGATCGCGGGACTTTCGTTCGCGCTCAAGGCGGCGAAGTTCGGCACGGTGGCGCTCATCACCAAGAAAAGCCGGCCCGAAAGCAGCACCAACTGGGCGCAGGGCGGGATCGCGGCGGTGTTCGGCGAGGACGACTCGGCGGCGCTGCACATGGAGGACACGCTGGTGGCTGGCGCCGGCCTGTGCCACCCCGACGCGGTGGACGTGCTGGTGCGCGAGGGGCCGGAGCGCGTCCGCGACCTGATGGACCTGGGCGTCCGCTTTACCCGCGAGCAGGGCGACCTGTCGCTGGGGCTGGAGGGCGGCCACTCGCGCCGGCGCATCGTGCGCGCGGACGACCTGACGGGGCGCGAGATCGAACGCGCGCTGCTGGCCGCCGCGGCGGAGACAGGGAACGTGCGCGTCTTCGAGAACCACCAGGCCGTGGACCTGCTGACGGCGACGGATCCCGGCACGCTGGGCGAGCGCTGCTGCGGCGTGCTGGTGCTGGACACGGAGACGGGGGAGATGATCCCCTTTCTGGCGCGCGCGGTGATGCTGGCCACCGGCGGCTGCGGGCAGGTCTACCGCCACACCACCAATCCGTCGATCGCGACGGGGGACGGGGTGGCGATGGCGTACCGGGCGGGGGCCAAGGTGGCGAACATGGAGTTCATCCAGTTCCACCCCACGGCGCTGTATCCCGCCCGCGAGCGCACCTTTCTGATCAGCGAGGCGGTGCGCGGCGAGGGCGCGGTGCTGCGGCGCCGCGACGGCTCCACCTTCATGGACGGCTACCATCCGCTCGCCTCGCTGGCCCCGCGCGACGTGGTGGCGCGCGCCATCGACCGCGAGATGAAGCGCACCGGCGACCCGCACGTGCTGCTGGACTGCTCGGCGATCCCCGAGCACGAGATCCGCCAGCGCTTTCCCAACATCCTGCGCGAGACGGCGGAGCGGGGAACGGACATGCTGCGCGAGCCGCTCCCCGTCGTTCCCGCGGCGCACTACCTGTGCGGCGGCGTGCTGACGGACACGCACGGCCGCACCTCCGTCCCCGGCCTGTACGCCGCGGGTGAAACGGCGTGCACGGGCGTCCACGGCGCCAACCGCCTGGCCAGCAACAGCTTGCTCGAGGCGGTGGTGTTCGCCCACCGCGCCTCGGAGCGGCTGGGCCCGCAGCTGCAGGTCACCCGGCCGCTGGAGCCGGAGCAGCTTTCCCTCCCCAGCGGCACCGGTGAGGTCGATGGCGCGCTGCTGCTGCGCGACCGCGAAGAGATCACCAACGTGATGTGGGACCTGGTCGGCATCGTCCGCAGCGACGAGCGGCTGGCCATGGCCGAAGCGCGTCTGCGGCAGATCTCACTGCACGTCAACGGCATGTGGGCCGACGCGCGCCCCACGGTGGAGCTGGTGGAGCTGCGCAACCTCATCCAGACGGCGCTGCTCGTCGTCCGCTGCGCCATCCAGCGCAAGGAAAGCCGCGGCCTGAACTACAACGTGGACCACCCCTACCGCGACAACGAGCACTGCCTGGCCGACACCATCGTTGTGCGGTGAGCCTTTGTCATCTCACAAGGGATTGATCGATGAAGCGGCTCCGCATCTACGTAGATACGTCCGTCATCGGCGGGTGCCTGGAACCAAAGTTTGCGCAGGATTCACTCGCGTTGCTGGAGAATGCCAGATCTGGCTCGCTGATCCTGCTCATCTCTGCGATCACTCGCAGGGAACTGGAGCAAGCTCCTCCTGCAGTGCAGCAAATCCTTTGACGAGATTCCCGCGGACGCACGCGAGGAAGTACTCGTAACTGGTGAAGCATTGGATCTGGCGAATGCCTATATTGAGGCGAAGGTCATCGGTCCAGGGATGATGTCTGATGCTCAGCATATTGCCACGGCCACGGTGCACCACGCCGACGTCCTGGTGAGCTGGAATTTCAAGCACATCGTAAACCTGGCGCGCGTACATGGGTATAATTCCGTGAACATCGGGGAAGGATACCCACAACTTGAGATTCGCACTCCTCGCGAGGTAATTCACCATGTCGACGACAGAGAAGACGATTGATGCGGTCGGTCTCATGCGTGAGATCCGGGAGCGGATGAGCCGTGAGATGGAGGGGATGAGCAAGGACGAGATCCTCCGCTACCTCAACGAAGGCCAAGTTCCCACGACGCACGAGAAGGACGATGCGCAACGAAATCATGCCGCCTGACCATTGACATAGGCTGCGTTGTGAAGATCGTCGTGGCGGCGGTGGGGAAGGCGAAGGGCGCCGTGGGCGAGGCCATCGGAGAGTACGAGGCCCGCGCGCGGCGCTATTTTGCAGGACGGCCGACACGATCGTTGTGCGATAGCACGAAAGCTGCGAGATTTGAGTGTCCATCTTGGTCACAGCAGGAGATGATCGATGTCGCAGATGATCACGGATGAAGAACTCGCGGCTGCAGAGGCTGAGTCGGCTGTGCTGCAGCTTCCGAAAGAACATCGTGCACGGATCGCCGCCCGGCTTCTTGAAAGCCTGGAGGAAGAGACGCGTGTCGAACAAGCCTGGGCTGCTGAAATCCGTGAGCGGATCCGCGCGTTTAGAGCAGGCGAGATGAAGGCGATTCCGCTTGAGCAAGCGCTGGAGGAGGCGGAGGAACTACTTCGGTGAAGGTGCGGGTTCAACTCACTGAACCAGCGCAAGAGGAGCACCTTGAAGCACTTCGCTTCTATCGCTGACAGCCTGCAGATCGCGAAATCCTTCAATCGCGAGTTCAAGCGTGAAATAGCGCTCCTGCGGGAACGCCCCTGGATAGGTTCACCACATATCGAAGGCACGCGGCGAAAGGTGTTCGCGCACTTCCCGTACTCTTTTGTCTACGTGCTTCAGGACAGTCTGCTTACGATCCACGCGGTCGCACACCATAGCCGCGACCCTGAATACTGGCTGGACCGCGTCAGGCAGCGCCACGACCGATGAAGATCGTCGTGGCGGTGGTGGGGAAGGCGAAGGGCGCCGTGGGCGAGGCCATCGGAGAGTACGAGGCCCGCGCGCGGCGCTATTTTGCGTTCGAATCGCACGAGGTGAAGGAGGAGCAGTACCGCGGCAAGGGCGACGCGCCCCGCGTCCGCGACGAGGAGGGAAAGCGGCTTCTGGCGCGCGTCCCCGCCGGCGCGGAGATCGTGGCGCTGCACGAGACGGGGCGCGCGTGGGACTCGCACCGGCTGGCGGCGTACCTGGCGGAGCTGCAGGTGCGCGCCAGTCCCGGAACCGCGTTCCTCATCGGCGGGGCGTACGGGCTGTCGGACGAGATCCTGGCGCGCGCCAGCCACACGCTTGCGCTCGGCGCGATGACGCTGCCACACGAGCTGGCCCGGCTGGTGCTAGCGGAGCAGTTGTACCGCGCGGGGACCATCAATCGCGGCGAGCCGTACCACAAGGGCAGGGAATAGGGACTGTGCGTCGTGCGGAGACGCGAACACAAAGCAGCAGGGACTGGATGGCGGAGACGAAACTGACCGCGGAAGAAGCGCAGGCGCTCCGGACCGTGCTCTGCGCGGTGGTGGTCAAGCGCCGAACGGGTGAACTCGGAATCATTCATGGGGCGGAGCGGTTCGTGTCCACGCACCGGATCTTGAAACAGGCTGATCGGGATGCGCTCGACGGCGCCGCTCGCAAGCTCGGCCTGGGGTCCATCCGGGAGTACGCCGGATAACGCGCCTTCGAATCGGCGCGCATTTGCGCCGCGGGCCCTCTGGACCCCCGGAGGCGGGCATGGACCCTCCCGCGCCCGAGATCTTTGGTTTACGGGCATTCTCAAAAGCCGTGATTTCGGGTCGATGGACGAAAATTCGGTCCGGTGAGCGATTGGTGTTCTTCGAGGTTGCTCCGGAACCGGCGATCCTGTAATCTGTAACACGTGCGGTTGCATCTTTCCGGCGGATGAACGGTGGCCGGTGACTACTGACGGAGATGGCACCCTGACGCTCACGATCGAGGTCCGGCCGCTGGGGGGATCGCGGCTGGTGGATGACTACCGCGCCGGCAGGCCCGAGGCGGCGCGCTTCTTTTCCGGGCACCCGGGCGACCTGCGGGCGTTCCGCGCCAAGCTGGACGAGGTGGGCCGCCGCTTTGGCCGCGCCGAGCGGGAGAACGCCGCCGCGGCCGTGCGTCCCACATCCGCGAGTGCTGCGGCGCGGCTGGCGCGCTTCGTGGAAGAGGGCGGGGCGATGGTGACCACCGGCCAGCAGGCGGGGCTGTTCACCGGGCCCATGTACACCATCCACAAGATCCTCACCGCCATCCGCTTGGCCCAGGCGCTGGAGGAGCGGCTGGGCGTGGTGGTCCTTCCCGTCTTCTGGGCCGCCTCCGAAGACCACGATTTCGACGAGGCGAACCACACCTATTTCGCCGACGGGGCGGGGAGGCTGCGCCGCCTTGCCGTCGCCGCCACGGACGCGCGCCCCGTGCCGATGAGCGAAATGCGGCTGGGACCGGACGTGGAATTCCTCTCAAGTGAACTGCTGGAAGCCGTTGGCATCATTGACGGTAACAGCGTTGATCTAAGAGGGTTTCTGGCTCCCTATCAGCCGGGCAGGACGGTGGCGGAGGCGTTCCGCGGGACCATCGAGCGGCTGTTCGCGGGGTTCGACCTGCTGGTGACGGACGCGGCCGATCCGCACGTGAAGCACGGGTCGCTCCCCGTGCTGCTGGGCGACGTGGAGCGCGCGGCGGAGCATGAGCGCCTGCTGCGCGAGCGGACGGAGCAGATCGAAGCGGCGGGGTACCGCGCGCCGGTGACGGTTCGCCAGGCCGCGGCCAACGTCTTCTTTCACGGCCCCGCCGGACGCGAGCGGCTGGCGAAGACCCGCGACGGGTGGATCGCCCGCGACGCGCGGATCCGCTTTACGCCGGAAGAGGCGGCGGAGCGCATCCGGGCGGAGCCGGGGGCGTTCAGCCCCAACGTGTTCCTGCGCCCGGTGGCGGAATCGGCCGTTTTTCCCACGCTGGCGTACGTGGGCGGGCCGGCGGAGACGGCGTACTTCGCGCAGATCGCGCCGCTGTTCCAGGCGTTCGGCATCATCCCCCCCATCGCCTACCCCCGCTTTTCCGCGCGGCTGGTGCCCGGCGTAGTGGCGCAGAAGGCGGCGGAGCTGGGGGTGACGGACGAGGAGCTGCGGCTGGCGGAGGACGAGCTTGCGTCGCTGCTGGCGCGGCGCAGGCTGCCGGCGGAGGTCGACGAGCGGCTACGCGTGCTGCGGACGGCGCTGGTGGAGGGCTTCGGCGGGGTGATGGACGCGGCGCGCGGGATCGACCCGAACCTGGACGGCGCAATCGGTTCGCGGCGCAACCGGGCGCTGATCGAGGTGGCCGACGCGGAGGCCAAGATCCTGTCGCACGCGCGGAAGAACGATCGCGGCATCACCGACGACCTGCCGCTGGTGCGCAACCACCTGATGCCCCTGGGAACCCCACAGGAGCGCGTGCTGAACGTGCTTCCCTACCTGGCCATGCAGCCCACGCTGCTGCACGACATCGCGGCGCGGATGGAGGTGCGCTTCGCCGCGGGCGGAGGCGATGACGATTCGCCGCCGGGTGGCGCGGTCCATGCACCCGCCCGCGCGCAGCCGGCGGGCACCGCGTCCGACCGGATGAGCTGATCCTGAACCGCCCGCCGGGTATCTCCCCGCGCGGGCGTTCTTCCACTGGATTTCGATGAGCCGCGACCCCCAGGGGCCCACTCCGCCGTTCGATCCCCTCGCGCCGGATCCCGACGCCACGCTGCCCATGCTGCCGCCCGATCCGGAGGCCGTGGAATCGGGCGCGCTCTCGTCCGACGTGGACGACGAGGCGGTCGAGCCCGCGGCCGTGGTGCCCAAGGCGGAGCGCTCGTCCACCGCCGCGTCGGCGATGGTGGCGGCGGGCATCCTGCTGAGCCGCGTGGCGGGGCTGGTGCGGCTGAGCGTGTTCGCGCACTACTTCGGCACCTCCAAGTACGCGGACGTGTTCAGCGCCGGCCTGCGCATGCCCAACGTGCTGCAGAATCTGCTGGGCGAGGGCACGCTGAGCGCGTCGTTCATCCCCGTCTACTCCGAGCTCATCCACCAGGACCGCAAGAAGGAGGCGGGGCAGGTGGCCGGCGCCATCTTCGCCCTGCTGCTGGCGGCGGCGGGCGCGCTGGCGCTCATCGGCGTGGCGCTGGCGCCGCTGCTCGTCTCCCTCTTCCTCCCCGGGTTCGAGGGCGAGCGGCGGGATCTCACCATCCAGGTGGTGCGCATCATCTTTCCCATGACGGGAATCCTGGTGCTTTCCGCCTGGTCGCTGGGCATTCTGAACAGCCACCGCAACTTCTTTCTCTCGTACTTCGCGCCCGTCGTCTGGAACGCGGCGATGATCGCCACCCTCATCGCGTTCGGCGGGCGGCTGAGCCCGGAGCGGCTGGTGATGGCGCTGGCGTGGGGCGCGCTGGCCGGCGGGGCGCTGCAGTTCCTGGTGCAGCTGCCCCGGGTACTCAAGCTGAACCGCGAGATCAAGGTGCGGTGGGCGCCGCGCATGCCGCAGGTGCGCGAGACGCTGCGCAACGCCGGCCCCGCGGTGATGGGCAAGGGCGTGGTGCAGATCAGCGCCTACCTGGACAACGTGCTGGCGTCGTTCCTCGCCGCCGGCGCGGTAAGCACGCTGCAGTACGCGCAGACGCTGTACATCCTCCCCATCAGCCTGTTCGGCATGTCCGTCGCCGCGGCGGAGCTGCCGGAGCTGGCCCGGCAGCGCGCCAGCGGGGGCGAGGTGCTGCGGGCGCGCGCCTCGGCGGGGCTGGAGCGCATCGCCTTTTACGTGGTGCCGTCGTTCATCGCGTTCGCGCTGCTGGGCGACGTGGTGATCGCCATGCTGCTGCAGCGCGGCGAGTTCGACCGTGCCGACACGCTGCTGGTGTACCTGACGCTGCTGGGCTTTTCGCTGGGCCTGGTGGCCACCACCGCGTCGCGGCTGCTTTCGTCCACCTTCTTTGCCCTGCGCGACACAAAGACGCCGGCGCGCTACGCCACCCTGCGCGTGGCGATCTCGCTGGTGCTGGCGATCGTGCTGATGCTGCAGTTCGAGAGCATCACGGTGGCGGGGTTCCGGACGCCGGACGGCGTTTTCAGCGGGCTGCGCATCGGTGGGGCGCCGCTGGGGGCGGTGGGGCTGGCGCTGGGGAGTGGTGTGGGCGCGTGGGTGGAGTGGTACCTGCTCAAGCGCTCGCTGCGGCAGAAGATCGGGCCCGTGGGCGCCGGGGCGGGGCCGCTGGGGCGGATGTTCATTGCCGCGCTGGCCGGCGCCGCACTCGCGTGGGGAATGCGCATCCTGCTTCCCAACGACCTGCCGACGCTGATCTCGGGCGTGCTGGTGCTGGGAGTCTACGGCGCCACCTACTTCGCGGTGGCGGCCGCGCTGGGGCTGGACCAGGCCGGCGCCATCTTCCGCCGCATCAAGGGGATGCTGGGGCGGCGGTAGATTGTGGATGAGGGGTGATGCGTCGGGGCGGCATCACCTCGGCAGGGTTCGAATCGGCGGTTGTCGGCGGTTGAAACCGCGGGCGAGCCGCCGAGTCCGCTCCAGGAGCGAATGAATTCGCCGCTGGAAAAGCGCAAAATCCGCCTGCGCGGATTGTAGCCGTGGGTGCCGAGCGCCGCGGCGGACGCGGAAGCCGACGACGGTAGATTCCTCAGTCGCGCCCGGGGATCATGCCACGACAAGGCTCCGTGCGGCGCTCCTTCGGAATGACATCCCAATGCTCGCGGGTCGCGCCCGTGGACGCACCGGCGCGCGGGATGCCGCACACGGCCGGGCCGCCGAGTCCGCGCAGGCGGACGTTGTGCCGTTCCAGCCGCGATTCAATCGCCCGGGAGAGTGCCCGCGCCACGAAGTGGAGCTCGATGAACCCGGATCCGAATCACACCCTCACCCAATCCATCCGCCGCGCGTTGATCGACGCGGCGGAATCGGCGTACGAGGACGCCGGCATCCAGGGCCTGTGCGCGGAAGGGCGCTGGGAAGCCGCCGTATCCGCGATGCGCACGGTCGATCTGGAGGCGGTGGTGCAGGGGGTCGGCGCCTCCACGGAGGCCTCCTCATCGGCCGAATCTGTCCCATTCACCGCATCTCCCGCGCACTGAGGGCATCCACGGCGGCAACGTCTGTCCACGTGTGTCCAGAATCGGCCCACGTGTGACCGGAACGGCGCGGACGGTGTATCATGGAATCCTGTGATCCCGATCGTCCGCAGCCGCCTGACGCGTTGATGTCCACCGAAGCAGCCAGCCAGCTCGACGCCAAGCTCCGCACCCTGACCACGCAGCCCGGCGTGTACCTGATGAAGGACGCCGAGGGGGTCATCATCTACGTGGGCAAGGCCAAGTCGCTGCGCTCGCGCGTTCGCTCGTACTTTCAGGGCGGGGCGCAGCACGGCATCAAGACCCGCGAGATGGTGCGCCGGGTGGTGGACTTCGACACCATCGTGGTGCGCAGCGAGGCCGAGGCGCTGATCCTCGAGAACAACCTCATCAAGGAAAACCGCCCCCGCTTCAACATCAACCTGCGCGACGACAAGACCTACCCGTACATCAAGGTCACCGACGAGGCGTTTCCCCGCGTCTACGTCACGCGCCGCCTGGTGAAGGACGGCGGCCGCTACTTTGGCCCGTACACCGACGTGCGGCGCATGCGGCAGGCGCTGGAGCTGGTGAAGCGGCTGTACACGGTGCGCAGCTGCCACTACGATCTTCCGAAGGAGGTACCCGCGCGGCCGTGCCTGGACTATCACATCGGCCGCTGCAAGGCGCCCTGCGTGGCGTTTCAGACACCCGACGAGTACAGGGGGATGGTGGACGAGATCACCGAGGTGCTGGGTGGGCACACGCGGCTGGTGGCGCGGCGCCTGAAGGCCGAGATGCAGAAGGCGGCCGAGGAGATGAACTTCGAGCGCGCCGGCGAGCTGCGCGACGCCATCCGCCAGCTGGAGTCGCTGGAGCACCGCCAGCAGGTGGTGGACGTCACCGGCTCCGACCGCGACATCGTGGGGTTCGCCCGCGACGGGGCCGAGGCGTGCGGCGTGGTGCTGCAGATTCGCGAAGGCAAGCTGCTGGGCCGCGAGGCGCAGTTCCTTACCAACCTGGTGGATGAGGACGACGCGGAGGCGCTGTCGACCTTTGCCACGCGCATCTTCGCCGACCGCCTGTCGCGCGACCCGGAGGGGATGCCGCCGGAGATCTTCTTCGGGATGGACTTCGCCGACCGGCCGGTGCTGGAGGAGCTGCTGCGGGGGCAGGCCCGGCGCGCGGTGCGCCTGCACGTGCCCCAGCGCGGCGAAAAGGTGCAGCTGGTGGCGCTGGCGGACCAGAACGCGCGCCACCTGCTGGAAGAGCGCAAGCTGATGGGGAACGCCGCGGCCGAGCGGGCCCCCGACGCGCTGTACGAGCTGCAGGAGGTGCTTGAGCTGCCGCTGGTGCCGCGCACCATGGTGTGCTTCGACATCTCGCACACGCAGGGGACGGAGGTGGTGGCGTCCGCCGTCTTCTTCGAGAACGGCGAGCCCGCCAAGGGCGAGTACCGCAAGATGAAGATTCGCGGCGAGTGGGGAAACGACGACTTCGCCAGCATGCACGAGGCGGTGACGCGCTGGTTCAGCCGCCGGGTGGAAGAGGGAAAGCCGCTGCCTGACCTGGCGGTGATCGACGGCGGCAAGGGGCAGCTGAGCGCCGCCCGCAAGGCGCTGGAGACGCTGGACTTTCCGCAGCAGGCGGTGATCGGGCTGGCCAAGAAGGAGGAGGAGATCTTTCTTCCCGGCCGCTCCGACAGCATTCGCCTGCCGCGCCGCAGCCACGCCCTGCGCATGCTGCAGCGCCTGCGCGACGAGGCGCACCGCTTTGCCATCACCTACAATCGCAAGCTGCGGACGAAGCGCACCATCCGCTCGGAGCTGGCCACCATCCCCGGCGTGGGCCCGTCGCGCCAGAAGGCCCTGCTGGCCAGGTTCGGCTCCATGCGCGGCGTGGCCGCCGCCTCCGAGGCCGAGATCGCGGCGCTCCCGGGCTTCGGGGCGGGGCTGGCGAGGAAGGTGCTGGAGTCCGTGCGGGGTCCGGAACCCGGCCCCGGCGCGGGCTGATGCACGCGGGCTGAAGCCCGCGGCTGGGACGGCCATAAGCCCGCCTGGCTCGTTCCTCGCCAGGCGGGGCTCCACCTGCCCGGGTTTGTCGTCGGTCGGCTCGCCCGGCGTGGAGCGCGCGTTATGCGCCGTCGAGCCCCTTGACGATCCGTTCACTCTGTTCTACTTTGAGAGGCGTTGTGAGTCCTGGCGGCCCACTCCCGTCCGAGGGTGAGCAAATGGTGATGCTGGAATCCCTTCTCGATGAAGTACAGGCCACCAACGACCGGTTGGTCAGGTCCATCGACCAATTCCAAGCCGAGCTGACCGCCTTCGGCGATTGGGCGCGCACCGCGGGCTATCCGTATCCCACGACAACCTCTGCCGTGCGTACCGATGAGCAGCCTCTCCGACCTGGGCCAGCGCGTCGCGGACCTGTATAAGGAGATCGTGACCACGACCGTCAGGTTCGAGAGCCTGAGCCGGGAGACGACCACCGTCATTACGGAGGCCAGGACCGCGATTCAACGGATCGACGAGCGGATGCAGCAGATGCACCTGGACCATGTCCGGGAGCGCGCCGAACTGTCCAGCCAGATCAAGGCGCTCGATGCGCGTCTGGACGCGCTCAGCGAAAGCGCGCTGCACGCGGTCGCGCGTGACGCCGCGCGGCAGGCCATGCACACCATCCTGAACGACGGCGAAGCGTCTCCCGCGGCACTCCGTTCCACCCCAAATGGAGAGCCCAGAGGCGCCGGCAAACTGCTGCCCCTCGGCCAATAAGCTTCGGCCGAAACTCGAACCCCGTTCCGCGCGCGCAGGCGAGCGGAGACGGGGCTTCTGGCATTTCCAGCCGCGGGCTTCAACCCGCGTGCAACACGTGCGATGCGACGCCGGTCTACACCCCCGCGGCCGCGGGCTGGGGGACGTGCGTCAGCCAGCCGTGCGTATCGGGGACGCGGCCGCGGACGGTGTCCAGGAAGCGCTTCTGGATGGCGCGCGTCACCGGCCCCATCCGCCCTTCGCCGATGGTGATGCGGTCCACGCTGCGGATGGGCGTCACCTCGCTGGCCGTGCCGGTAAAGAACAGCTCGTCCGCCAGGTACAGCGTCTCGCGCGGCACGCCCCCCTCGCGGGTGGGAATGCCCAGGTCCTCCGCGATCTTCAGGATGCTGTCGCGGGTGATGCCGTTCAGGTTCGTCCCGTCCAGCGCCGGGGTGGTCAGCACGCCGTCGCGCACCAGGAACACGTTCTGTCCCGTCCCCTCGCTCACCAGGCCGCCGGGCCCCAGCGCAATGGCGTCCGCGTAGCCGTCCTCGATGGCCTCCAGCCGCCCCAGCTGCGAGTTCAGGTAGTTGCCCGCCGCCTTGGCGCCCGCCGGAAAGGTGTTGGGCTCCTGCCGCTGCCAGCTGCTGATCTTTACGTCCACGCCGTTCTCCAGCGCGCCCTCGCCCAGGTAGGTGCCCCACGGCCAGCAGGCGACGTAGATTTCCAGCGTGCTCCCCAGCGGCGACAGGCCCGCCGAGCCGTACCCCCGCACCACCATGGGGCGGATGTAGCACTCGCGCACGCCGTTGCGCGCCACGATCTCCAGGCACGCCTCCGCGACCTGCGGAATGCGGTCGCCGATCTCCATCCGGTAGATCTTGCTGGAGTCCTTCAGCCGCCGCAGGTGCGCGTCCAGCCGAAAGACGGCGGGGCCGTCCGGCGTGTCGTAGCAGCGAATCCCCTCGAACAGCGACGAGCCGAACTGCATGGAGTGCGCAAGGACGTGCACGGTGGCGTCCTGCCACCGGATCCATTCTCCGTCGTGCCAGATCCACTCGGTCTGCGGCATGTTGTGCGTCGCCATTGTTCTGCTCGGCTGGGATTTTCGTCTCGCCCCGCGCCCCGCGGGGTGCGACAAGTTGTGGCGCGGACGCGCGCGGGGCCAGCCCACCCCCCACGGTCTCGACAAAAGCCGCCTGAAAGTGCGAAATTGATCCGCACCCCGACGGGGCCTCGCCCGGCGATCGCGTACGCTCAACGGTCCGCGGGCGCGGCGTGTCACTGCAAGCGGCCTCGATCGTTGGAGGGAGTCAGGACGCCCGTCCCGCCGCCGGAATCCCGTCTGCCACCGTGGCGCATCCGCCCGCGTACGCTTCGTGCGGTGCGCACCCGCCGGACGCGGGAACTGACGACGAATGGACAACGGGAGAGGGCCGGGATGAAGATCGCCGTTCTGATGGGTGGGACGAGTGCGGAGCGGGACGTGTCGCTGGCGTCCGGGCTGGCCATCACAAAGGCCCTGCGCGAGCGGGGACACGAGGTATCGGTGGTGGATACCGCCGCCGGCTTCGTCGCCCAGGCAGAGGAGCAGGACCTGCTGCCGGGCGGCGTGAAGAGCGCGCCGCCGGAGAACCTGGACCGCGCGCTCCCCCTCATCGACATAGGGCAGATCGAGCAGCTTCGGAACGCGGAAATCGCCTTCCTGGCCCTGCACGGCGGCGACGGCGAGGACGGCACGGTGCAGGCGCTGCTGGAGCTGGTCGGCGTGCCGTACACGGGTTCGGGGCCGCTGGGCTCCGGCATCGCGATGGACAAGGACGTCACCAAGCGCCTGCTGCGCGACAGCCAGGTGCCCACGCTGCCGTGGCGGGTGGCCCGCTGGCCGGACTTCACCTACGATCCGGACACCATCGAGGATCTGGTGGGCATGCCCTGCATCGTAAAGCCGGCGCGCGGCGGGAGCAGCGTGGGCATCCACGTGGTCAACGACCGCGCCGAGCTGGAGGCCGCCGTGCGCGACGCCTCCCAGTACGACCGCGAGGTGATGATCGAGCGCTTCGCCAAGGGGCGCGAGCTCACGGTGGGCATCCTGGACGACCAGGCCCTGCCGCCGGTGGAGATCCGCCCCAAGAAGGGGATCTACGACTACGAGAGCAAGTACACGCCGGGGATGACGGAGTACCTGTGCCCGGCGCCGCTGGACGAGGAGGTGGTGGCGCAGGTGCAGGCCTACGCGCTGCGCGCCTTCAAGGTGCTCAAGCTGCGCGGGTACGCGCGCATCGACTTCATCCTGGCCAAGGAGCAGCTGTTCTGCCTGGAGGCCAACACCCTGCCGGGGATGACGGCCACCAGCCTGCTGCCCAAGGGCGCGGCGGCCACGGGGATCGATTTTCCCGAGCTCTGCGACCGCATCGTGCGGCAGGCGGCGCGCTGACCACGGGGCGCGGACCGGAGCGGCGGGACCGGGGTAGAGAACCACGAGCGCCGGGGAGCCCCCCGGCCGCGCCGCCTTCTTGCAAGCGCACGCCTTTCTGACGCAATGGCTTACCGGGATACGTACGGGGGCTTCGGCGGGTTTTCGATGACCCCCTGGGTAAAGCGGCTGCTGATCGCCAACACGGCCCTGTACGTGGCCGTGCTGCTGGGGCGTTTCGTCATCCCCGGCAACCTTGTCCTCGACTGGTTCGCGTTTCAGCCCGCCGATTTTCTGACCCGTCCCTGGACGGTGGTCACGTACGCGTTTTTCCACGCCGGCGTGATGCACCTGCTGGGGAACATGCTGATGCTGTTCTTCTTCGGGCCGCCGCTGGAAGAGCGCTGGGGGTCGCGCGCGTTCCTGCGCGTGTACCTGATCGCCGCCGCCGGCGGGGCGCTGTTCTCGGTGCTGTTCGCGTTCCTGGACCCCGCCACGTACATCGTGGGTGCGTCAGGGGCCACGCTGGGCCTGATGCTGGCGTTCGCCATGATCTGGCCCGACATGGAGATCCACATATGGGGGATCTTTCCGGTCAAGGCCAAGTGGCTGGTGGCGGCGCTCATCTTCATCAACCTGGCCACGGCCCTGGAGGGGTCTGGCTCGGGGGTGGCGGTGCTGGCGCACCTGGGTGGCATGGCGGCCGCCTTCCTGTACCTCAAGAGCCCGTGGGCGCCGCACGCCTGGGGCGAGCTGCCGCAGACGTCGCGCCGGCCCGCGCAGAAGCGGGGTGGAACGGCGCTGGTGCCCTGGGGCGGCAAGAAGACGGCGGCCGCGGCCTCGCAGCAGACGGCGACGGTGACGCAGGCCCGGCCGGCGGCCGCCCGCAAGGGCAAGTCGCAGGAGCGCGAGCTGCTGGACGACGTGGACCGCATCCTGGACAAGATCAGCGCCCAGGGCCTCAGCTCGCTCACCGAGGAAGAGCGCAAGCGCCTGGACGAGGTCAGCCGCCGCTACCGCACCAACTGACGGCGGGGCGGGGAACGGGGGGCTGATCCAGGCCCATCCTCCAGCTGCTCCCGGTCACAAGAGAGGCCCGCCCCTGCACACGCAGGGGCGGGCCTCTCGCCTATCCACAAAAGACTTGCCTCACGCAGCGGCGCAGAAGCGCCGAGAGAAGAGGGAAGCGGTTCTCTCTCCGCGCCTCCGCGTGAGACTGTCCTCACGAATCCTGCGACTGTTCACCCGGATTGGTAGCGATCGTGGGATTCTCGAGGTGAAATGATCCGTTGGGTGGGGCAGATCAGGGGAAGGCGAGCCGCTCGGCTCAAACGCCGTTGCGCAGGATGCGGCCGAGCAAGATAGAGCTCCGTCAACGGTGTGTTAACGCACGTTATCGGGATGCCGCAGTCTCATCAGGAGCACGGATGCCTTCGATGAGGCTGGTTAACACACGTTCACGGGACCATTCGATGCGGGTGATGCCGGCCTGGTGCAGGGCGGCGAGCCCGTGCAGCAGCGACCAGAGGGTGAGCGCGGTGCCGTCCGGATCGCCTTCCGCAACCACGCCGGCATCCATTGCCTCGCGCACGCGATCGCGCAGAAATCGCCGCACAGCCCCGCGCTGCAGGTGCACGGGAGAAGTTTCGTCTTCCGCCCCGGGCTCGAACAGCGAGCGATAGGCCTGCGGCTGCGCCAGCGCGAAGTCCAGATAGGCCATGCCCGCGGCGCGCAGGCGTTCCAGCGGGGTAGGGGCCTCCAGGGCGCGGAACAGGTGGCTGCCCAGCAGGCGCGAGCCTTCGCCCACCACCTCGCGCAGGATGGCGTCCTTGTCGGCGAAGTGGCGGTACAGCGCCGTCGCCGTCACCCCCACACGCTCGGCCACGGCGCGCATGGTGACCGCCTCCGGCCCCCGCTCGAAGTACAGCGCCCGCGCCGCGCCGAGTATCCGGCTCTTGATGTCGTCGCTCATGGTTTACAGATGTAAACCATAATTCAGGGCGTGTCAACTGCGACGGGTGAGGGCGGCTGGGGTTGATCAGGGTTGGTTAACTTAGGTTAACCGCTTTGGGCGAACCGCTCCTGCTGGGACGTTTTCCTTGGCGGGTGAACGAATGTGCGTTAGCTTGGATCTTGTCCTTTGGTGCCTTCCCATTCCCCCTCCTCAGCAGCGATCACGATGAAAAACCAACTCATCCCCCGCTTCTCGCGGCTGTCCGCTATGACCGTGCTGGCACTGGCTTCCGCCTGCACCGACAGCCCTGTGTCTCCGATCTCTACCCCCGAGCCAAGCTTCATTTCGACCGAGTACGGGTGCACGGCCGATTTCCGCGCCGGAACTCTGGAGTGTGGCCCGGTTTCCCCAACGGGAGAGAGCGGTGCGCGAATGAACCTGATGCTCTACGAGACGGCTGCGAAAGTTATAAACGCGGGTGGGGGGACGTACTCCGGAGGAGACAAGAGCAACCCGGATACGATGACATACAATCTGGCGTTGCGGAACCTGATTCCGCAGCCGATCGGAACGACGGATGGAGTGACATCTGACACCAGCCGCCTCGTCATCACCACCTTCAGGGTGACGTCGCCGCAGCCTACCGCCACAATACAAGTGGAGAACCCGGACGGGACGGCGACGTTCGTTGATTCGCTGAACAGCTTCCCAATGACGTACTCGAACGCGCCGTACATGGACTACCCGGGGCTGCTCGCGCAGAACAATAACTCCCCACCAAGGCTCCTGCGGTTCGTCTTCAGCCCCAGCGTAACGGCGATGAGGTTCACGTACCGGATCTGGACCCGCGTGCAGTACCTGTACGGCTACGTCACCATCACGCCTGGTATCCCGCCGATCCTGGAGCCGGGAGCGACAACGACGCTTACTGGCACCGTGTACAACCAGTTCGGCACAATGCAGTCGGATGCGCTCACGTGGTCGAGTTCGGACATGAGCGTGGCGACCGTCAACGCGTCCACGGGCCAGGTGACGGCGGTGGGGGAGGGGACAGCGACGATTACGGCCACCTCCAGCGTGAATGGGCAACGGACAGGGACCCGTGCGGTCATCGTCGACGCGGCGCCGGCAGTGGACAGCACAGCCCCGGCGGATGGCACCTTCAACGCGCCGCCCACCGGGAGCATCGTCGTGCACTTCAGCGAGGCGGTTAGTGTATCGGCCGGCACCTTCTCACTGGGGTGCACCAGCGGTTCGCAGCCCTTCACCATCAGCGGCTCGGGCACCAGCACGGTGACGTTGTACCCGGTCAGCAGCCTGCCGACGGGGGATACCTGCACGGTCGCCGTGCTGGCTGCGAATGTGAGCGACGTAGACGCCAACGATGGCCCGAACCAGTTGGCGGAAAACCATTCCTTCTGGTTCGTCGTGGACGGGTTTGGCGGATAGACGTGATCCGCCCACCAGACCGGCGCCGGATCGTCTTTGTTTCTACACAGCCGGTATTTGGCCCCGATCCCTGACGTGCGTCGCTAGCGGAGGACGGCGGATCTACCCACTGCGCCGCCGTGAGCGTGCGGACGCCGTTACTGCAGAACCCCAATCAGAAAGAGCCTATCCTGATGAAAACCAATCTTCGGCAGACTTGCTTGGTGCTTGGGATGCTTGTGTTGGCTTCCGCCTGCACCGACAGCCCCGTGTCTCCGAACCCTGCCCCCGAGCCGAGCTTTCTTTCGGCCGACTACGAGTGCACGGCCGACTTCCGCAACGGAACGTTTAAGTGTGGTCTCCTCTCCCCAGCGGGGACGAATGGGGCGCGACTGAACTTGATGCTTTATGGGGGACAGGCCGCAAAGATTGTGAACGCAGGCCCTAGTGTGTATTCCGGCGGCAATAAGAGCAACCCCGATACGATGACGTATACCCTCGCGCTGCAGAATCTGATTCCGCAGCCGATCGGCACGACAGACGGAACGACGCCTGACACTAGCCGCCTGGTCATCACCAGCATCACGCTGACGTCGCCGCAGACCACTGCCACGGGGCAACTCGACAATGCGGACGGGACGGCAACGTTCGTCGATTCATTGAATGGCGGGAGCCCGGTTACATACGCCAACCGGCCGTACCTGGACTACCCCGGTCTGCTGGCGCAGAACGCCATCTCCTCACCCAAGCTCGTCCGGTTCGTTTTCAGCCCGAGTGTTACGTCGATGAAGTTCACGTACCGGATCTGGACGCGCGTGCAGTACCTGTACGGCTACGTCATCATCGCGCCTGGCGCCGCGCCTGTCTTGGCGCCGGGCGCGACAACGACGCTTACTGGCACCGTGTACAACCAATTCGGCGTGGTGCAGTCGGATGCGCTCACGTGGTCGAGTTCGGACATGAGCGTGGCGACCGTTAACGCGTCCACGGGCCAGGTGACGGCGGTGGGGGAGGGCACAGCGACGATCACGGCCACCTCCAGCGTGAATGGGCAACGGACAGGGACCCGTGCGGTCATCGTCGACGCGGCGCCGGCGGTGGACAGCACAGCCCCGGCGGATGGCACCTTCAACGCACCGCCCGGCGGGAGCATCGTCGTGCACTTCAGTGAGGCGGTCAGTGTATCGGCGGGCACCTTCTCACTGGGTTGCACCAGCGGTTCGCAGCCCTTCACCATCAGCGGCTCGGGCACCAGCACGGTGACGTTGTACCCGGTCAGCAGCCTGCCAAGCGGCGATACGTGCACGGCGACCGTGCTGGCCACCGGCGTGAGCGACGTAGACGTCAACGATGGCCCGAACCAGCTGGCGGAAAACCATTCCTTCTGGTTCGTCGTGGACGGGTTTGGCGGATAGGCTACGCCCGGCCGCCGGCGTTTCCGAGTGGCTCGCGGGTCCGGAAGAGACGTTGGGCCATTTCTAAAGGTTTGTGTCATCAACCGGGTACCGGTCGAACTACATCCACCTGCCCACCGTGCCGCCGCTCCGCAGAACCGGGGCGGCGGCTCTCGCGTTGGCGTGATCTCGTGTCGGGTTCGATATGGGCACTTGTTCCGGTGATCGCGCGGGCAGCGCACCCGGTGCGGTTCGCGTTCATGCGATCTCCAGCGGCTGCGGGGGAGCTGGGGAGTGAGCCAGGCGTTCAGCCGTGTGCGGGCCCTCGCCCTTACAACTGACCCGTAACGGGCTGACCTTGACTAAACCTTGTTATCCACCTGGCTCTACGCTATTTTTTCGTGTCCAAGCTGGCCTGTCAGGATCTCCGGATCCTTCCGGAGCCCTTCGGACGCTGCCGCCAGGAACGCGGCCGTGTCCACGGCAAAGGCGCTGATCGAGGTTCCACGCGGCGCCCGCAGTCCCCGTCCCACACACATGCCGCTCCCGCCATCCTGGGGGGCAATTCCCACGGCGCGTCCCGCAACGGACGTGTGTCGGTCGTTCAGCATCGCACCACCGCGCGTGACGGACCCTGGCACTCATCCTCGAGGAATTTCACCATGTCCCGGAAAGCCGCACTCTACACCTGCCTGGCCGCCGCAGCCCTGCTGGGCAGCGGACAGGCGCGGGCCCAGACCGCCGATTCCGCGCTCGCCGTGAGCAGCGGCGGCTACAGCCTCTTTCGCGTAAACATCAACGGCGCCGCCGTCTTTGGTGGCGATTTCACCGGGAACTCCACCGGGCCGCGGTGCACGGCGGGTGGCTCCGGCGCCAACTGCATTCCCGTGGAAGGCGCGGGAACGCGGATGATGTGGTTTCCGGAGAAGGCGGCGTTCCGCGCGGGCTACATCAACGGAACGCAGTGGGACGACGCCAACATCGGCCTGTACTCGGTGGCCATCGGCCAGAACGTGCGCGCCAGCGGCGACAACGGCGTCGCCCTGGGCGTGCGCAGCACGGCCGCCAACGGCAGCTCGTTCGCCGTGGGCGAGGACAACACCGCCAGCGGCTACGGCTCGGTCGCCATGGGGTACCACGCGCACACCAACGCGCGCCGGGGAACGTTCGTGTTCGGCGACAACATCACCGGCGGAACGCAGGACTCGGTGCGGGCCGACATGGTGGGCCAGGCGACCTGGAGGCTGAGCTGCGGAATGCGCATCTACACCAACCAGGCGCTCACCACCGGCGTGGCGTTCGGCGGCCCCGCGGTGAACTCGTCGGTCTGCGGCACTTCGAACTACTTCGGCCAGGCTGGCGCGATGATCTCCACCAGCACCGGGGCGTACCTCTCCACGTCCGGCGTGTGGACCAACACGTCGGACGTGAACCGCAAGCACCTGTTCGAGGCGGTGCATGGTGAGGACGTGCTGGCGCGGCTGCGGGATCTGCCCATCCGCAGCTGGAGCTACCGCGTGGACGACGCCTCCGTGCGGCACCTGGGCCCCACCGCGCAGGACTTCCGCGCCAGCTTTGGCCTGGGCACGGACGAACTCACCATCGGCACGGTGGACGCGGACGGCGTGGCGCTGGCGGCGGCGCAGGCGCTGGAGGCGCGGACGGCCACGCAGCAGGCCCGCATCGAGGCGCTGGAGCGCGAGAACGCGGAGCTGCGCGCCCGCATGGAGCGCGTGGAGGCGCTGCTGGCGGGGCAGGGAAGTGCTCCCGCAACGCCGTAGGCCATGAGCATCGACCGCGGAGCTACGCCGCCCGCGCCCTGCACGGCCCACCAGAGACGCAGCTGGATATCTCCCGCCGTACTGGACCTGGGCGGCATGCGCGATCTGACGCTGCTGCAGGGGAGCGGTGTTGATGAGTGCTGTTGCTTCGATGATCCAGACTGCGCGTTCGACTGATCCGGCTTCCCCTTCTTTCACCCGTGATGGTGTACCATGCGATTCCCTACTTTCTTCCGCCGGACGGCGCCGCTGCTGGCCTTTGCGCTGGTGGCCGGCTGCGCGGACGCGAACAATCCGGGGAGCGGCGCCGGCGGCCTGCCGACACTGACCGAGCCGGGCATCTACAACCTGCTGTCGGCCCGCGCCGTGTCCGCCGAGGTGAGCGAGGTCACGCTGTCGCTGAAGCAGCTTCCGGGCGGGGTCGAGCTGGCGAGCGTACAGGGCGAGCTGCAGTACGATGCCGCCGCGCTGCAACTGGTTTCGACCGCCCTCCCCGAGGGGATCGAGGGCGACGTGGTGGAAGTCAGCCCCGGACGTGTGCGCTTCGTGGCCACGCTGGTGCAGGGGACGGCCGAGCCCGCGATCCTGCGGCTGCAGTTCCGCGGGCGTGAGGCGCCGGTCGCGCTCGCCCGTGAGATGTTCAGCGTGCGCCTGGAAGAGGTCTCCGGTGGCGCCGACCTGGCGGACGTGACGTCCACCGTTCGCTCCGAGCGCCTGCTCTTTGTCCAGGGACAGTAGGCTGGCCCGACTGCTCACGGATTCGTCTCCCTTCTCGCCACTCCGGGCCGCGTCGAGGCCCGGAGTGGGGACTCCCTCGGGATTGCATTCCGATGCCGCACTTGAACTCTCGGCTCTGCGCGCTGCTTGCGATGGGCCTTTCGCTGGTGGCCGTGCCGGGTCTTAATGCCCAGGACGCATCGTCCGCCGCCGCCCCGGAATCGGCCGCGATCCGCGGCGACGTGAACGGCGACGGCCGCGTGACGCGCGCGGACGCTGATGCCGTACGGGCGTGGCTGGTTCGCGGCACCCTGCCGGATGGACGCAGCATCCTTCCCGCGGGCGACGCCAACGGCGACGGCCGGGTGACCGCGGCCGACGCGGCGCTGATCTCCCGCTTTGCGGCGGGCGTGGACGTGTCGCGCTTTCCCGTGGGGCGGCCAGTGGGCGCCGGCGGCGAGCGGATGGCCGGGAGCCTCGTATCGACGGAATACGAGTGCACGGCCGATTTCCGCTCGGCAATGCTGGCGTGCGACGCTGCTTCCCCTGCCGCGGACGGTGGCGCGCGGCTGGACGTGATGCTGTACACCACGGCCGCAAAGATCGTGAACACCGGTGGCGGGGCGTACTCCGGGGGCGACAAGAGCAACCCGGACACGATGACGTACAACCTGGCGCTGCTGAACCTGATCCCGCAGCCGATCGGCACCACGGACGGCACCACGCCCGACACCAGCCGCCTGGTCATCACCAGCTTCCGGCTCACGTCGCCGCAGACCACCGCCACCGCGCAGCTGGACAACGCGGACGGAACGGCGACGTTCGTCGATTCGCTGAACGGCGGCTCGCCGATCACGTACACGAACGTGGACTACATCGACTATCCGGGGCTGCTCGCGCAGAACGACACGTCCTCCCCGAAGCACCTCCGGTTCGTCTTCACCCCCAGCGTCACCAAGCTGGCGTTCACGTACCGCATCTGGACGCGGGTGCAGTATCCCCACGGCTACATCACCGTTTCGCCGGCCACGGTGCCCACCCTGTCGCCCGGGGTGACCCGGACGCTCACGGGTACCGTGTACAACGCGTTCGGGGCGGTGCAGGGGGACAACATCACCTGGTCCAGCTCGGACCCGGCGGTCGCGACCGTCGATGCCTCCACGGGCCTGGTGACGGCGGTGGCACCCGGAACGGCCACCATCACGGCCACCTCCACGGTGAACGCGCAGCGCATCGGCACGCGCGACATCGTCGTCAGCTTCGAGACGACCTGGCAGGGGGACGTGGACGGCGACGCCAACAACTGGCACAACCCGCTGAACTGGTCGGGCGAGGCCGTTCCGACCTCGCAGAGCATCGCCATCATCCCCGCGGTGCCCAACCAGCCGGTGCTCTCCGCCGACGGCACGGTTCTGGACCTCCAGGTCGCCTCCGGCGGCACGGTGGCGCTGAGCGGAAACACGCTCGAGGTATTCGGCGACATCGCGGTGGCGGGGACCGTCTCGGGCGGCACGGTGTTGCTGAGCGGAGCCGCGCAGGTGCAGGGGACCATCCCCGGAATGCGGATCACCGGCGGCATGTCGCTGGACGGCCCAACCAAGGCCACGGCGGCGGTGTCGGTGAGCGGCGGCTCGCTGACCGTGGCGGACCAGGCGCTCAGCATCTCCATCCCCTGACGAACCCGGGGCCGCAGGAACGGTGACGGGACGGACTCGGACGCTCCCCGCGGCCGCGCGCCGGCCGGCTCCGCGCTCGCGGTGAGCAGCGGCGCCAGCCGTTGAAGGCTTGCCCATCCCTCCGGGGTGTGCGGTGCCGCACCCCTGAACTCAGGAAACTTCTGACCAGGGCCGACCACGAATGACAACCATGCATCGCAGCCTCGTCATCGCCGCCGGCGCTCTGGCCGTCGCGCTCGCGGCGCCCGCGCGGGCCCAGGCCCCCGACTCCGCCTTTGCGGTGAGCAGCGGCGGCACCAGCCTGTTCCGCGTAAACATCGACGGCGGAGCCCTCTTCCTGGGCGTTTACACCGGGAACTCCACCGGGCCGCTGTGCACGTCCGGAGGTTCCGCGGTCAACTGCATTCCCGCCGAGGGGGCGGGAACGCGGATGATGTGGTACCCGGAAAAGGCGGCGTTCCGGGCGGGATACATCAACGGCACGCAGTGGGACGACGCCAACATCGGGCTGTACTCGGTGGCCATGGGCCAAAACGTGCGCGCCAGCGGTGACAACGCCGTCGCGCTGGGCGTGCGGAGCACGGCCGCCAACGGCAGCTCGTTGGCGATCGGCGAGGACAACACGGCCTCGGGCTATGCGTCCGTTGCCCTGGGCTACCACGCCCACACCAATGCGCGGCGGGGATCGTTCGTGTTCGCCGACAACGTCAGCGGCGGGACGCAGGACTCCGTGCGGGCGGGGCTGGTGGGCTCGGCAACGTGGCGGCTGAGCTGCGGGATGCGGATCTACACCAACCAGGCGCTCACCACCGGGGTGTCGTTCGGCGGGCCGTCCGTGAACCCGTCGGTGTGCGGCAGCAGCAATCCCTACCACGGCCAGGCCACCGCGATGATCTCCACCAGCACCGGCGCGTACCTGTCCACGTCCGGTGTGTGGACCAACACGTCGGACGCCAGCCGCAAGCACCGGTTCGAGAGCGTGCGCGGCGAAGACGTGCTCGACCAGCTTCGCGGGATGCCCGTCCGCAGCTGGAGCTACCGCGTGGACGATGCTTCCGTGCGGCACCTGGGTCCCACGGCGCAGGACTTTCGAGCGGCGTTTGGCCTGGGGATGGATGAGCTCACCATCGGCACGGTGGACGCGGACGGGGTGGCGCTGGCCGCGGCGCAGGCGCTCACCGCGCGCACGGACGCGCTGCGGGCCGAGAACGAGGCCCTGCGCGCCGAGAACGCGGCGCAGGCGGCCCGGATCGCCGACCTGCAGGCCCGCATGGCGCGCGTGGAGGCGCTGCTGGCGGGGCAGGGGACCGCCCCCGCGCAGCCGTAGCATCCTGCAGAGCACATACGAAACCGCCGCCCCGGAGCACCGGGGCGGCGGTTTTCGTTCATCCACAGTTTCGAAAAAGCAACAACTTGGGGGTACAGAGGAACAGAGTCAGACAGAGGAACAAAGCTGATGGTTCAGTTCGCTTTCTCTGTCTGACCCTGTTCCTCTGTACGATTATTCTTTTGGGATCAGCGCATGCCGACGGCGGTGCGCATGGGCTTGGTGATGGACTGCTTCGACGTGTAGAAGCCCTCCCACGGGTCGCGCTTGAGCTTGGCGACGCGGCGGATGACCGCTTCCGGCGTGAACGTGTCGGGATCCAGCGCGGGGCTCAGCTCGTCCCAGCGCAGGGGGACGGAGATGGCGCCCGTGGGCTTGGCGCGGATGCAGAAGGCCGAGATCGCCGTGGCCCCGCGGCCGTTGCGCAGGTAGTCGATGAAGATCTTTCCCTTGCGCGCGGCGATGTTGGCCTTGGTGAGGTACTTGCCCGGGTTGCGCACGCTCAGGTCTACCGAGAACGCCCTGGTGAAGTCCTTGACCTCGTCCCACGACTGCCGTCGGGCAAGGGGGACGACGATGTGCAGCCCCTTGCCGCCGGTGGTCTTGACCCAGCTGTCCAGCCCCAGCTCCGCCAGCCGGTCGCGCACCTGGAACGCCGAGGCCACGGTGCGCGCCCACGGCACGTCCGGCGCGGGGTCCAGGTCGATGACGAAGCGGTCCGGCCGCTCGAAGTTGTCGCGCCGCGCGTTGGAGGTGTGCAGCTCGATCACCCCCATCTGCACCATGCCCACCAGCGCGGCGGCGGAGTCCACGTAGGTGTAGACCTTCTCTTCGCCGTCGTTCTCGGCGATGGTCACGCGGCCGATGGAGGCGTGGAAGTGCTGGTCGCCGTGCTTCTGGTAGAAGCAGTCGCCGCCCACGCCGTCCGGGCAGCGCACCAGGGTGAGCGGGCGGTCCTGGATGTACGGCAGCATCCACTCGCCCACGGCCTCGTAGTAGCGCGCCAGCTCCAGCTTGGTGACCCCCTGCGCGGGAAACAGCACCTTTTCGGGGCTGGTGATGCGCACGCCCAGCACCTCGGTGTCCTCGCCCTTGCCGCGGCGCGGGTTGGAGCGCTGGGTGGAGGGGGGCACGGGGCGCGAGCGCGGGGCAGGGGCGGCATCGCGCGGCTGGGCCCGCTCCGCGGCGCGGGCGCGGCCGGCCCGCCTGGGCGCGTCTGATTCCGGCGCGGCGGTCTCGCCGGCGGGGAGCGCGGCCGCGTTCTCGCGCACCACGTCGCGCGGGCTCTTGTCCTCGCGCAGCCCCTGGAACACCGGGTGGCGCAGGATCCCTTCCTCCGTCCACTCGGTAAAGGCGATCTCGCAGACGAGTTTGGGATCGATCCAGTGGACGCCGGCCAGCTTGCGCCCCCTGCGGCCGTGGTTGACGAAGGGCGAGTCGTCGCGCTCCAGCTTGCGCAGGCGGGCGAACACGTCGCGCAGCCGCGACTGGTCGAAGCCGGTGCCCACCTTGCCGGCGTAGACCAGGTCGCCCTTTGCGTCGTGCACGCCCAGCAGCAGCGCGCCAAAGTGGGAGCGCGACCCGCGGGGCTCCGTCCATCCGCCGATGACGAACTCCTGGCGCAGCAGGCACTTGACCTTGAGCCAGTCGTTGTTGCGCTTGTGCTGGTAGGGGGCGTCGGCGCGCTTGCAGATGATCCCTTCCAGCCCCAGCCCGCACGCCTGCCTGTAGAACTCGGCGCCGGCGCCCGCGATGTGGTCGCTGAAGCGGACGAGGCCGCGGTCCGCCGCCAGCAGCCCGCGCAGCGCCTCCTTGCGCGCCAGCAGGGGCGATGCGCGCAGGTCCATCCCCTCCAGGTACGGCAGGTCGAAGGCGTAGAACACCAGCTCGCCCGCGCCGCCGGAGCTCATCACGTTCTGCAGCGCCTGAAAGCTGGTCGTCCCCTTGGGCGTCAGCACCACCAGCTCGCCGTCCAGCACGGCGCTGGCGGCGGGAAGCGCCTCCAGCGCCGCGGCCACGGTGGGAAAGCGGTCCGTCCAGTCGTTGCCGTTGCGGGTGATGAGGCTGGCCCTGCCCTTGTTGAGCATGGCCACCAGCCGGTAGCCGTCGTACTTGAGCTCGTGGATCCACTCGTCGCCGGCGGGCACCTGGTCCACCAGCGTGGCCAGCTGCGGCGTGAACGGCTTGGGGAACGCCGCCTTCCGCGCGCCCGGGACGTCGGGGGCGGGGGAGGGGGCCTTCCTGGACCGGGCGGATGACTTCGCGGCGGAGGGCTTCGCGGCGTCCGCCGCAGCCTTCTTCGCGGCCGGCTTCTTCTTGGCGCCGGTGTCGGCCTTCGCCTTCGACGGCGTGCCGTGGCGCGTCATGGCCTCGGCGGCGGGGGCGCGCGAGTCCCAGCTGGCGTCGGCGTCGGCGGCGATCTCGTCCATCGTCCGCCCCGTGTCGACGCTGGTCATGAACTCGTCGGTCACGGTGCCGGCGGACTCCGGACGGGCCACGTCGTCGTCCTCCTTGAAGAGCAGCCACTGCTCCTTCTGGCCCTCTTCACCCCGGCGGGAGCGCACCAGGTGCCAGCCGCCGCTCAGCCGCTCGCCCTGCAGGTGAAAGCGCAGGTGGCCCTTGCGGTACGCCTTGTGGGGGTCGTCGTCGGGCGTCCAGGTGCCGCGGTCCCACAGCATCACCGTGCCACCGCCGTACTCCTTCTTGGGGATGATCCCCTCGAAGGTGCCGTACTCGATGGGGTGGTCCTCCACGTGGACCGCCAGGCGCTTGACCGAGGCGTCCAGGCTTGGCCCCTTGGGGACGGCCCAGCTCTTCAGGACGCCGTCCAGCTCCAGGCGAAAGTCGTAGTGAAGGTGGCTGGCGGCGTGCTTCTGGATGCAGAAGGAGAGCACGTCCCCCTGGGGGTGGACGTGCCCTTCCGGCTCCGCGGTGACCTTAAAGTCGCGCTTGCGTTTGTACTCGTCGAGACCCATTCAGGAGTGTCCGGGTTCAGGCGGTCTTGCGCTGCTTGCCGCGCGGCTTGGCCGCGGCGGTGGAGCGGGGCGCAGGCGCGGCGGCGGCGGCGGGCTTGGCGCCCCTGGCCGGCCTGGCATCCGCCTCGTCCGCGTCCGCGTCGGATTCGGCGGCGGCGGCGGCCTTCTTGGACTTGCGGGGGGCGCGCTCGGTGTCCGCGGCCACGCGCTCGCCGCGGCCGGTGGCCTCCACGCTGCGCTTGAGCAGGGCCATGATGTCGATGACGTCGCCGCCCTCGGCCTCGGAGACCTCCACCGGCGACTCGTCGGGGTGGTCGGTGTTGCCGCTTTCGATGCGCGCCTGGATGAGCTGCATCAGGTCGTCGCGGTAGCTGTCGTGGTAGCGGGAGGGATCCCACTCGGCCGTCATCCCCTCGACCAGCCGCTCGGCCATCTCGATCTCGCGGTCGTTCACGCCCAGGTCCTTGAGGTCGCCGTGCGGCACCTCGAGGTCGTCGGCGGAGCGGATCTCGTGGGGGTAGCGCAGGATCTCGAGCAGCAGCACGTCGCCCTGGGGCACCACGGCGGACAGGTACTCGCGCGAGCGGATGACCACCTTGGCGATGCCCACCTTGCGGGTGCGCTTGAGCGCCTCGCGCAGCAGGGCGTAGCCCTTACGGTTCTTGCCGGTCGGCGCCAGGTAGTACGGCTTGTCGAAGTAGACGGCCTCGATCTCGTCCAGGTCGACGAAGTCGGTGATCTCGACGGTCTGCGTCTTTTCGGGATTGGCGCGGCGCAGGTCCTCGTCGCTCAGGACGACGTAGTGGCCGCTCTCGTACTCGTAGCCCTTTACGATCTCTTCGGACTCGACGTCGTCGCCGGTGTTCTTGTTGTACTTCTTGTAGCCGATGGGCGACAGGTTCCGCTTGTCCAGCTGGCGAAAGCTCAGCTCGTCGGGCGAGGCGGCCGAGAACAGTCCTACCGGGATGTTCACCAGGCCAAAGCTGATGCTGCCTTTCCAGATTGCGCGTGCCATGAGCGTGCTCCTGGGGAGATGCGTCCCAAGCCTCAGGCATCATGGGTGACTTGGGATGCATCCCAAGCGCAAGGATTACTCCACTTCGTATAATATGCATTATGTAAACTAAGTCGTGTGGAAAGATGTGGAAAAGCGGGATGAGGCGTGGAGATGTGTGGATTCCCCGCTCCGGCCCCTCACGAGAGTGCTTCGTGTGAGGTCGTACGCGTTCCGCCACGGCGTGATGGCTCAGTCCTACGTGAGAGGTGCCGTGTCGCGACGCGTGGGAGGATGGACGGCGATGGTGCGCCTCGTCCCGGCCTCGTCGCGTTGGACGGGATTTGCAGGCGATCCCCCTATTCCGTATCGCCGTGGACGTCCCGCTCGCGGAAATGGTATCGTGGAACTGTAACGGCTGAATCGCGCCGTTACAGTGCCGCGGACCCGGATGCGGGCTGCCGCCCGTCGTTCGGGACTCATATCTTACATGCTCATAGACAGTTAGCTTCGCCACTCCCTGCCCCGGGGGCGCACGGACATCGGTTTGCGATTGAATCGGCGCGGCGCCCCGCCGCTTGCCCTTCCCCGCACTCCCGCACGCCCATGAAAACGCAAGGCCAGTTCACGCTGTTCGAGACGCTGGATGAATTCGCGCAGTTCATCCAGAAGCCCGTCCAACGGCAGATCAAGCTCATTCAGAACCACCACACCGCCGAGCCCAGCTACAACGACTTCAACGGCCAGAACCACTTCCAGCAGTTGAAGGGGATGAAGAGCTTTCACGTCAACGAGCGGAAGTTCAGCGACATCGCGCAGAACCTCACCACGTTCCCGGACGGCACCATCGCCATCTGCCGGCCGATGGACCAGAACCCGGCGGGGATCAAGGGCGCGAACACGGGCGCCATCTGCATCGAGCACGTGGGCAACTTCGACAACGGCAAGGACAAGATGACCGCCGCGCAGCGCGAGTGCATCATCAGGATGAACGCGCTGCTCGCCCGCCGGTTCAAGCTGAAGCTGGATACCAACGCCTTCGTGTACCACCACTGGTACGACCTGGACTCCGGCACGCGGAAGAACGGCGCCGGGAACACCAAGACGTGCCCGGGAACCAACTTCTTCGGGGGGAACACGGTCGCCGCCTGCCAGGCGAGCTTCCTTCCGCTGATCCAGGCGGCCGTGGCGGCGCTGGACGGAACGGCGCCCGCTCCCGCGCCCGTCGCGGTGCCCACTCCCGGCACGGTGTCCATCCCCATCGCGGTGGTTGCCACGCAGGGCGCCGCGCTGTCCATTCGCCGCGGGCCCGACGCGAACGCCGACAAGCTGGGCGAGCTGGCGGACGGCTCGGTCGTGCACATCCACGAGGCGAACGGCATCTGGCGCCGCATCGATCCCGTGGCGCAGAAGTGGGTGTCCAGCAAGTACCTGGCGCCGGCGCCGCAGGCGGTGTCCATCCCCATCGCGGTGGTTTCCACGCAGGGCGGCGCGCTTTCCATTCGCCGCGGGCCCGACGCGAACGCCGACAAGCTGGGCGAGCTGGCGGACGGCTCGATCGTGCACATCCACGAGGCGAACGGCATCTGGCGCCGCATCGATCCCGTGGAGCAGAAGTGGGTGTCCGGCAAGTTCCTGGCGCCTCGCTGAGCCGCCCGGCGCCCCTGCGCCGCGGATGAACGAAGAGCCCCCGGCGGATCAAACCGCCGGGGGCTCCGTGTTTCCGTCGCGGGAGTGCGCCGCTACCCCGACGCCGCCAGGAGGCGGCGCGCCTCCTCGGCCATCTCGTCCCTGCCCTGGGCCACGGCGGCCAGCGCTTCGCGGGCGGCGGGCGTGTCGATCTTCGCGATGGCGTACAGCGCGGCCACCTTGCCGCGGGTGGACTTCTTGAGCCCCAGCAGCGAGCGCTTCTGCACCGCCGTAAGCAGCGCGGGGAGCGCCTCGCCGCTGCCGATGCGGCCCAGCGACGCGGCGGCGGCCACGGCAAGCTCTTCGTCGCCGTCGCCCAGCAGGCGCGCCAGGAACGGCACGGCGGCGGCCTCGCCCAGCGTGCCCAGCCCCTGCACCGCCTCGCGGCGCACCAGGCGCTCGGGGTCGTTCAGCAGGTCCACCAGCACGCGCATGGAGCCGCGGCCGCCCAGCGCCGCGGCCGTGCGCCCCGCCTCCACGCGCACGGCGGCGTCGCGGTGCGAGGCGGCCTCACCCGCCCAGCGGCGCGCGATCTCGGGATCGATGCCGCTCTGCCCCGCCAGCTCCAGCAGCGTGCGGGTGCGCACCGGGTTGGGGTCCTGCACGGCGTTGGCGATCAGCCGGTCCGTAAGCCCTTCCACCCCCACCAGCGTGCGCACCACGGCGGTGCGCAGCTCCAGGTCGCCCGCGCGGTACAGCAGCCCCTCCAGCATCAGCAGCGCGTCGGCGCCCAGGAAGACGAAGAAGCGCAGGATGCGGTCGCGGTCCGCGCCGGCGTACGGCAGCCGCTCCAGCAGCCGCTGCAGCGTGGGCGCCGTTCCCGCGCGGCGCAGCGCCTGGACGGCCGACTCGCGGAAGAAGCGGGTGCGGTCCGGGCGCTCGGCCTCGCGCACCAGGGCGTCAAGCAGCTCCACCGCCTGCGCGTAGCCGTCGTTCTTGAGCAGCGTGAGCGCCGTGCGTGCCGCCGACTCGGCCAGCTCGTCGAAGCGGGTTACGGTGGACGCCTCGTGCAGCAGCCGCGGCAGCGCCTCGGCGGCCTGCTCGCCGTGGTCGGCGGTGCGGAAGAAGTGGTACATGTCGCTGCTGGGCGGCTCCTCGCGCCCGCCCGGCTCCCCCGCCCGGCCAAAACTGGACGGTGCGGCGGGCTGCCCCGCGTCCGTCAGCGCGCCCGGGCCCGCCCCGTCGAACGCCTCGTCGATGAACTCGAACTCCGCCAGCTCCGTGCTCTCGCCCTCGTCTTCCCACGGCATCCCCTGCCCCGTCGTCAGCGAAGGGGATGCGAGCTCCGCGGGTGCCGGAGCGTCCGCCGCGGATCCATCCGCCGTGGGCGCGGCAGGTGCGGGCTCCGCGGACGCCGGAGCGTCGGCCACGGGCTTCGGAGCGGCGGATTCCGCGGGCGGCGCGGCCTCGGGCGCATCCGTCGCGGGGGCGGACACGGGCTCCGCGGATGCCGGAGCGTCGTCGGCGCGTTGCGGAGCGGCGGACTCCGCGCCATCGGCCACCGGCGTGGATGCGGGAAGCTCCGCGATCGCGGAAGGCGCGGCGGGTGTCGAAGGCTCCTCGGATGCGGGAGGGGCGGCGGCGCGGGCGGGGGGCTTGTAGACCTCGCCGGCGGCGGTGCTGGCGTACAGGCCGCGGGGCTGCGCCTGCGCCAGCGCGCCGATGGCGCCCCCCTCCCCCAGCTCCGTGGAGCCGCGGGCGACGATCTCGCCGAACGCCTGCAGGTCCGCCGCCGCCGCGTCCGGCGTAAAGCCCACGCGGTTCAGCCGCAGGGTGATCAGGTGCCCGGCGGCGCGCAGCACGCGCGGATCCACCCCGCCCACCAGCTGCCCCTTTTGCGAGAACCCGGTGAACTGTACGTCCAGCACCAGGCTCTTCTGCGTGGCGAGCACCTCGCGCAGCGCCGCGTGTGCCTCTTCCGCGCGCGCGGCCGCGTCGCCGTCGCGCGAGACGAGGGCGGCGAGTGCGCGGACGAAGCGTGCGGCGGCTTCGGGTGCGTCGGGCATGGGGCCGGGTACGGAGATAAAAGAAAGTGTGGAGGGGAGGTTCAAGTGCCCAGGATCAAGTGTCGAGAAGCCGTACCCCGATCATTCGATACGAGGCACTCGGCACTTGGCACTAGGCACTAGGCACTAGGCACTAGGCACTCGTCACTGCGTCTTCCGCGCCACGGCCTGCTTCTTCTCCAGCCGCCCGAACATCGCCAGAAACCGCAGCCGCCACACGCGCCAGACGGCTTCGCGGACGATCTTCTTGCTCATCTTGCTTTCGCCCTGGTCGCGGTCCACGAACATGATGGGGATCTCGCCCAGGCGAAAGCCCTTTTTCCAGGCGCGAAAGCTCATCTCGATCTGGAACGCGTAGCCGTTGCTCTCCACCCGGTCCAGGTCGATGGCCGCCAGCACCTCGCGCCGAAAGCACTTGAACCCGCCCGTGGCGTCGGCGATGGGCAGCCCCGTCACCCAGCCGGCGTACAGGTTGGCGAACCAGCTCAGCAGCAGCCGCCCCATGGGCCAGTTGACCACGGTGACCCGGCCGTGCAGGTATCGCGAGCCCAGCACCAGGTCGTACTTCTCGATGGCGTCCAGGAACTGCGGCAGGTGCACGGGGTCGTGCGAAAAATCGGCGTCCATCTCGAAGAGGACGTCGTATCCCCGCTCCAATCCCCAGCGAAAGCCGTCCAGGTACGCCGTTCCCAGCCCCAGCTTGCCGGCCCGGTGCAGCACGTGCACGCGCTGCTCGGTGGCGGAGATCTCTTCCGCCAGGCGGCCCGTGCCGTCGGGCGAGGCATCGTCCACGACCAGGATCTCCAGGCGCTCGTCGCGCGAGAGAACCGACGGGATGAGGCGAGGAAGGTTTTCGCTCTCGTTGTAGGTCGGGATGATGACGAGCGCGCGCTCGAACGACGACGACACGTGCCTGGGAACCGGGGGGAAGTGCTTGTATCCGCTGAAAAAAGCCCGTAGGTTGGGCCGGATGCACAACGTATCGCGGCGTACCCATCCCCACAAGTGAAGGTCCTTTACCTGGTCTCGGCGTATGCCCGCGACCCCGGCGACCTCATTACCCCCTGGATGGTGCAGACCATCCGGCGCCTGCGCCCGCTGGGTGTCGAGGTGGAGGTGCTGGCCCCCGCGTACCGCGGCCTGCGCACGCACACGGTGGACGGCGTGCGCGTGCACCGCTTTCGCTACGCGCCGCGGCCGTGGGAAACGCTGACGCACGACCAGACGGCGCCGGACCGCATCCGCGAGCGCCCCGTCTTCATGGGGCTGGTGCCCGGCTACGTGGCCTCCGGCTCGCTGGCGGCGGCGCGGCTGGCGCGCACGGGCGGGTTCGGCGCGGTGCACGCGTTCTGGCCCCTCCCCCACGGCCTCATCGGGCTGGCGGCCAAGCGCGCGTCGGGGGTGCCGCTGGTGAGCACCTTCTTTGGCGTGGAGCTTACGTGGATGGAGAAGGAGCTTCCCTTTCTTTCCCCCATCCTCCGGCGCATCGTCCGCGGCAGCGACGCGGTGACGGCCATCAGCACCTACACGGCGGACCGGCTGCGGCGGCAGGTGCCCGGTGCCGATCCCGCCATCATCCCCTTCGGCGCCACGGTGGAGCCCGCGGCGGAGCTCCCCGTCCCGCGCACGGATCCGGCTGCGCCCTTCGAACTGCTGTTCGTGGGCCGCCTCGTCGAACGCAAGGGTGTGCACCTGCTGCTGGAGGCCCTCTCCACCCTGCCCCGCGAGCGCCGCGTGGTCCTTCACGTGGTCGGCGACGGGCCGGACGGGCCGCGGCTGCGCGAGCAGGCTGCGCGGCTGGGGCTGGGGCCGCGCGCCGTCTTTCACGGCTTCGTCTCGCGCGAGCAGCTCGAGGCGCGCATGGCGGGGTGCGACGCGTTCGTCCTTCCCGCCGTGGTCGATGCCAAGGGCGATACGGAGGGCTTGGGCGTGGTGCTGCTGGAGGCGATGGGCTACGGCAAGCCGACCATCGCCAGCGCGGCGGGCGGCATCGTCGATATCGTCCGCGACGGGCGCAACGGCTTCCTGGTCCCGCCGGGCGACGCGCCGGCGCTGGCGGGCGCGATCGTCCGGATGATGGACGACCCTGCGGCCGCGCGGCGGCTGGGGATGAACGGCCGCGACGACGTGCGCGCGGACTTCTCGTGGGACGTGATCGTCGGCCGCTTGGCCGAAGTCTACGCGCGCGTCGCCGCGGGACGATAGACACGAATCAGCCGCACCGGCCGATCTCCTGCCCCACCGCCCGCTCACCCCGCGCGTGGAGCGAGGGGAAGGTTCTCGAGATCGCGCATCAGGGATCGGTTTGGCTCGATCCGGTGCGCTGCCGATACCATCTGGCGATCCGCATCTTCCCCCAAAAACGCGGATGGCCCCCTGCCGCATCCCATCTCCTTCCCGTTCCCGATGGCCCACGCCGGCTCGTGCCTCGCCGACTGGCGCGCCATGCCTCCGCTCACCACGGATCGGCGTTTCGGACGGTCGCGGAGGAAACGGCACGAGAAAACTCTGCTGACTCTGTGTGAGGCCTGTTCTTTTGCGGATTCCGATGCGCCTTCCCCAACATCGCTGTCCCCTGCTGATCTCCGCCTCGCTGGTGCTGGCGTGCGGAACTCCGGCCCGTCCGGCTCCCCAAGCCGTTGAGATCCCACCTCCCGCCATTCAGCCTGCCGTCGAACCCGTCACCGCCCCGCCGATCGCCCCGAAGCCGCTTGCCCGCGGCGAAGATTCGTTCGACGACCCGTCGCTGGGGCGCTACACGGCGCACACCATCAAGGGCTCTTTCTGGTCCGTGCGCGCCGGGGTGCTCACCGCCCGCGGGCCCGCAATCCAGAGCGTGCTGATCCGCGACGACGTCCGCTTTGCCGACGGCTACGTGGAGGCCACGTCCAATCGCGCGGACGACGGTGGGCTGGTGCTGCGCTTCGTGGACGAGAACAACTACTACCTGCTCACCTTTCGCGACGACCAGGCGCCGTGGCCGCGCGACCGCCAGAACCTGGCCGTGTATCGCCGCATCGGCGACGAGTTCCGGGAGATGTGGAACACCGACGTCGACTGGCGTCGTGGAACCGTGCGCACCATCCGCTTTCAGGCACGTGCCGAGCGGCTGTCGGTGTTCGTCGATGGCAAGCTGATCCTGGCCGTGTACGATCGCGACCCTCCGCTGGGCGCCGACGCGTCGGCGTTCGCCACTACGGCGCGGATGCGTCGTGGGTCACTCGCTTCCACGCCTTCCGCTGGCAGGAACTGCTCGCCGACTGAAAACGAAGGCCTCACACAGAGTCAGCAGAGTCAGCAGAGTTTTCTCTTGCCGGTTCCGATAACCCGTTGTGTGGCAACTTTGGGGACAGATTGGGCAGTTGAAGCCCCGCGGGGTTTGCGGGGCTTTCCGCGGTTGTTGCGGCGGCTTCAGCCGCTCTCGCGCGGTTGTCGGCAGGGGATCAGAACGAGCCCCAGCGCAGCAGGTCGAAGCGCGAGGTGATGCCGGGTCCCTTGTGGGTGTTGTCGTGCCGCAGCCCGAAGCCGCCCGACTCGTACGCGTCGTCACTCCCCCGCAGCACCGGCTCACCGTCCATGTAGGCCGTCAGCGTGGTCCCGCGCGCCTCGAAGCGGAACGTCTTGCGGTCACCGCGCGTGAACGCCACGTCCAGGGGACCGGCGATCCGTTCGAACTGGCCGCCAGCCGCGCGGTACATCTCCAGGTTGGCCCAGCCGTAGTGCGAGTCGTCGCGGATCGCCAGCAGGTAGTAGTCGCCGCCGCCCTGGTGGCGCAGCACCAGCCCGCCGTCGGACGCCTGGTCCGTCTCCGTCTCCACCCATCCGTCGGCCAGGGTGGCGCCGGTGCGGATCACCACGCTCTGCACCGCGCCCGTGCCGCCCACCAGCTGCCCGTCGGCGACGGACCACGCCCGCGGGGTGTTGTGGATGGTGTACCGGAGCAGCGCCCGGCCGCCGAAGGTGTCGACCGTCGTGGAACCGCCGCCGAAGATGCTCGCGCACCCCGTCAGCGTGCAGAGCGAGCACAGGAGCAGGGCCGGGCGAACGTGGATGCGCATGGAGTGTGTGCCAGGGTTGGGGAGTGGGGTTGGAACGCACCGGAAGGGTAGCCGCCCGCGGGCGATGGTTCAAGCGGCGCCGCGCGGACGTACGAAGGAGCGGCCAGGCACCCCGGGGTGCCTGGCCGCTCCTTCATCCCGCTTCCCCGCCCCGCTCGGCCCGGGGGCCGCTCCGGGCGGAGGGCGCCGGCCGGACCGTTAGAACGAGGTCCAGCGCAGCAGGTCGAACCGCGAGGTGATGCCCGTTTCGGCGCGGGTGTTGTCGTGCCGCACCCCGAAGCCGCCGGACGCGTAGGTGGCGTCGGTGGCCTGCAGCACCACCGTGCCGTCCATGGACGCCGTCAGCGTGCTGCCGCTGGCCTCGAAGCGGAACGTCTTGCTGCCGCCGCGGACGAACGACAGGTCCACCGGCCCGGCGATGCGCGTGAACGCGCCGCCCGCCGCCTTGTACATCTCCAGATTGGCGTAGCCGAAGCGCGAGTCGTCGCGGATGGCCAGCAGGTAGTAGTTGCCGTTGCTCTGGAAGCGCAGCACCAGCCCGCCGTCCGACGCCTGGTCCGTCACCGTCTCCACCCAGCCGTTGGCGATGGAGGCGCCGGTGCGGATGGCCACGCTCTGCCGGGCGGCCGCGCTGCTGTTCAGGTACCCGCCCGACATGGACCACGCCGAGGTGGTGTTGTACAGCGTGTAGGCCCCCAGCGAGGTGCCGTCGAAGTTGTCGACGCTCACCACGTTGCCCCAGCGCAGCACGTTGAAGCGCGAGGTGATGCCCGCCTCCATGCGGGTGTTGTCGTGCCGCAGCCCCAGGCCGCCCGACGCGTAGGTGGCGTCGGTGGCCTGCAGCACCACCACGCCGTCCAGGTACGCCTTCAGCGTGCTTCCGTTCGCCTCAAAGCGGACGGTCCGGCTGCCGCCGCGGGTGAACGCCAGGTCCACCGGGCCCGCGATGCGCGTGAACGCCCCGTTGGTCGCGCGGTAGATCTCCACGTTGGCGTAGCCGAAGCGCGAGTCGTCGCGGATGGCCATCAGGTAGTAGTTGCCGCTGCTCTGGAAGCGCAGCACCAGCCCGCCGTCCGACACCTCGTCCGTCTCGGTTTCCACGTAGCCGTTGGCCACGGTGGCGCCGTTGCGGATCACCACGCTCTGCGTGGCCGAGGCGTCGGCGTTCAGGAAGCCGCCCGAGATGGACCACGCCCCGGGGGTGTTGTAGATGGTGTAGCTGCCCAGCGTGTTGGTGTCGAACGGGTCCTCGCCCGCCGGCGTGGGCGGAACGACCACGCTGCCCGCGTCCACGTACAGCAGGCGGTTGGGCGAGCCCGTGCCCGCGTTGGTGACCTTGCCGGTGGTGGCGGCGGAGATGATGGCCGCGTGCACGGTGGCGGGGCTGGCGCTGCCGTTGGCCTGCAGGTAGCGGGCGACCGCGCCGGCCACGTGGGGGCTGGCCATCGAGGTGCCGCTGATGGTGTTGGTGCCGCCGTTGAGCCAGGTGGAGGTGATGCTGCTTCCCGGCGCGAACAGGTCCACGCAGGTGCCGTAGTTGGAGAACGACGTCGAACGCGAGTCGCTGGAGGTGGTCGAGGCCACCGTGAGCGCGTTGGACACGCGCGCCGGCGACACGTTGCAGGCGCTCTGGGTCTCGTTGCCCGCGGCCACCACGTACGCCACCCCGTCCGCGATGGAGCCGTTGACGGCCGCGTCGATGTCGGCGTTGGCCCCGCCGCCCAGCGACATGTTGGCCACCGCCGGCTGCCCGGCCTGGTGGTGCGACGTCACCCAGTCCACGCCGGCGACCACGCTGCCCACCGTGCCGTCGCCGTTGCAGTCCAGCACGCGCACGCCGACCAGGGTCACGCCCTTGGCCACGCCGTACGTGGCGCTGCCCACGGTGCCCGCCACGTGCGTGCCGTGGCCGTTGCAGTCCTGCCCCGAGCCGCCCCACGCGTCGAAGCCCACCGAGGCGCGGCCGCCGAACTGCGGGTGCGAGCTCTCGATGCCGGTGTCGATGACGTACGCGGTGACGCCGGCGCCGTTGGTGTTGTACGTGTAGCTGCCGCTGAGCGGAAGGTCGCGCTGGTCGATGCGGTCCAGCCCCCAGGTGGGGTTGGCCTGCACGTCGAAGGCGCTGACCACCTCGTCAGGCCGGATGGACGCCACGTTGGGGTTGTTGCGCAACGCTTCCACGGCCGCCGGGGGAAGCGTGGCCGCGAAGCCCTTGACCGCGTGCTGGTAGGTGAAGTGGATCGCTCCTCCGTGGGCGCCCGCCAACTGGCGGGCCGTTCCCGGCGCGTCCCGCACGTCGTCCTTGAACAGCACGATGTACTGGTTGGGGATGGGACGGCCGGCGCCGCTGGCCCGGGCTTCGACGCCCTGGTCGGGGGTGGACGTGGGGGCGACGGGCGCGTCCGTGCAGGACGCAAGGCCGATCGCCAGCAGGGTGGTTCCAAGGAGACCTGCGCGGGGGTGTGGCATGGGTGCTTCTCGTAAGGTACTGGTGGAACGACTCCATCGCGTGCGGATGTGCACCGATGGCGCATGCGGAACCGTCTCGGAGAGAAAATTGGCCCTAGAGGACGGCTCCTTTCATAAGCAAAGGTGAAGACGAATGCCCCGGTATGGCCTTTAGAGTGCGCTGGCGCGACAGCATGAAACCGCAGGTCCTGGCGGTAGTCGTGTAGTAACGCCCGGCGCCTGCCGCTTCTGACACACGGGCAATGACGAATGTTCCTTCTGGTTCCGCCTCCCGAACACCCGAAGCGGAGTGGACGACGTCCGCCCCTTGCGTCGTCCGGTTTCCGGGCATCTGCTGGCCGCAGGCGATGCCGGCCCGCACAGCCGAACCCGATGGCTATGACTCCGTGGATTCCCAAAAGGTTTCAATTCCGCGGGCCCGCCTTCATCATCCGTCGCGGCGCGAGCACCGGAAAGAATGGCTCACACGGAGCCATCTCCAATCCGCCCAACGACTTGTCCCCCGCGGGGACACGGAGGACACGGGGAACCATCTTCCGCGTCTCCGCGTCTCCGTGAGACCGTCTTCGGGATCTTTCGATCGGCGGAGCCGGCGGAGACCGTGCGTTCCGTCGACCTCGCGGAGCGCCCACGAGGCGGAATCCCCTTCCCTCCGCGGGATGAACGTACCCCCACCCTGCCGCGCGCGGGCACGGGGCTGTAGAATAAGGGCCGATGAACGCCGACCCCTCATTCAGACGCGCCGTTTCCGTGCCGGATGCACCCCGAGCAGCAGATTTCTCCGCGGCGGACGCGCCGGACCCGTCCGGGGGCGAGCCCCGCTACCGCGCCATGCTGGAGCAGGACCGCGAGCGGTGGTGGAAGTCCGAGAACTGGGATAAGTGGGCGGCGCACTACGTAAGCGAGTACCCGCGCGGCCGCTTCATCCTGCGCACGCTGCGGCGCTACGCCCCCGGGTTCCGGCCCGAGGGCGCGCGGGTGCTGGACGTGGGATGCGGCGACGCCGGCGTCCCCATCGCCTTTGCCGAGGCGGGCGCCCGCTGCGCCGGAATGGAGCCCGACGCGCGCAGCCTGGAGCGCGGACGCCTGCGCGCGGAGGAGCACGGCGTGCGGGTGGACCTGCGGCAGGGCTTCGCCGAGTCTCTCCCGTTCGACGACGCGGCGTTCGACCTGGTGGTGCTGGACAACGTCCTGGAGCACGTGCAGGACAGGAACAGGACGCTGGCCGAGATCCACCGCGTGCTGCGGCCCGGCGGGCTGCTGTACCTGGTGACGCCCAAGCCCTTTGCCGCCTACAGCCTGTGGAGCGACCCGCACTACGCCATGGCCGGGCTGGTGCTGATGCCCCGCCCCGTGCAGGTGTGGTACTTCGAGCGGGTGCGCGGCGGCGGAAAGGGAAACTACGGCGTGGGGGTGATCCCCACCCGGCGCGGGGTGCTGCGCATGCTGCGGCGCCACGGCTTTCGCTCGCTGGTCCCCCCGCGCGAGCTGTGGATGCACTACCTGCGCGAAAAGATCACCGGCCCCACCTCCCTTTCCACCGGCCTCAAGCGCCGCGTGGGGCGGTGGGTGGCGGAGCGTCCCTGGGTGACGGAGGCGGCGCCGCTGCAGTGGGCGTGGGACGTGGGGATCGGCTCCAACTTCTTCATCGCGCGGCGCGAGGGGTGAGCGGGCGGATGCGGGTGCTGCACTGCATCTACGACGATCCCGCCAACCCCTGGGTGGCCGGCGGCGGCGCGCACCGGGTGCGCGAGATCTACCGCCGCCTGGCGGACCAGGTGGACGTGACGGTGGTGAGCGGCAGCTTTCCCGGCGCGCGCGACGAGGTGCTGGACGGCGTGCCGTACCGCCGGCTGGGCGCGCGCGGCCCGTACGCGTGGAGCCGCGCCACCTACGCGCGCGCCGCCACCCGCCTGCTGCACGCGGGCGGCTACGACGCGGCGCTCTTCGACTTTTCGGTGTACACGCCCATCCGCCTTCCCCGCACGGGACCCGTGGGGATGGTGGTGCACATGCTTCACGGCACCACCGCGGCCCAGCGCTTCGGGCCGCTGCTGGGCGGCGTGGTGCGGCGCGCCGAGCTGCGCGCCATTCGCCAGGGGCGGTGGATCACCACGCAGTCGCGGTGGATGGTGGACCAGCTGCGGCCGCTGGTGCCGCCCTCCACCCGCATCGTGCAGGTGGGGAGCGGCGTGCCCGACGAGTTCGGGCGCGTGGAGCGGCGCGAGCGCGACTACCTGCTGTACTACGGCCGCTTCGACGTCTTTCAGAAGGGGATCGACGTGGCGCTCGAGGCGTTCGCCACCATCGCGGCGGCGCGGCCCGACGTGCGCCTGGTGCTGGCCGGGCGCGGCAAGGACGAGGCGCGCGTCCGCGAGCTGGCGGCGGACCCGCGGCTGGCCGGGCGGGTGGAGGTGCGCGCCGGGGCGGACCGCGCGCAGGTGCTGGAGCTGATGTCCGGCGCCCTGGCCCTGCTGATGCCCTCGCGCCTGGAAGGCCTCCCCCTGGTCCCCGGCGAGGCCATGGCGGCCGGCGTGCCCGTCATCGCCGCGGACGTCGCCGCGGTGCCGGAGGTGGTTGCGCCGCCGGAGCGCGGCGTGCTGGTGCCCCCGGGCGACGCCGCCGCGCTGGCGGCGGCCACCCTGGCGCTGCTGGACGATCCCGCGCGGCGCGCGCGGATCAGCGCGGCGTCGCGCGAGTACGGACGCCGCATCTCGTGGGACGTCATGGCGCGGGACCACCTGCGCTTCCTGGAACGGATCGCCGCCGAGGACGCGGCGCCCTCTTTCATCCACACCGACCGCTGATGAAGAACCCCACCACGCCGGCGCCCGCGCCCCCCGCCCCGCCCCGGGCGGCCGCGCCCGACGAGCCGCGCCTTCCCGGCGTCGGCCTGGCCGCCGCCATCTACTTCGGCCTGGCGCTGCTGTACTTTTTTCCCGCGTTCCTTCCCGGCCGGCACATCTACGGCACGGACTACCTGGCCGGCGGGTTCTTCTTCCACGAGTTCATCTCCGAGCGCTTCTCCAGCGGCGCGCTGCCGGCGTGGGTGCCCGAGGTGTACGGCGGGCTTCCCCTGTTCTCCAACCCGGGAAGCACCTTCTACCCCTTCCGCTTCCTGGCCGACGCGATCTTTCCGGTGGAGCGCATCTGGCCCACGCTGTTCGTCATCCAGTTTGGCCTGGGCGGGCTGGGGGCGTACCTGCTGGCCCGCGAGCTGGGCGCGCGGCGGTGGGTGGCGTTCGTGGCGGGGCTGGCGTTCGAGTTCACCGGCCTGGTGATGTCGTGGGTACTGGCCGGGCACGAGGGGCGCATCATCGTGGCCACCTTTGCCCCGCTGGCCTTCTACTTCGTGCACGCGGGCGTGCGCACGGCCCGGCTGGCGCCGTTCGCCGGGCTGGCGGCGGTGGTGGCCTTTTCGCTGCTGAGCTTTCAGATCCAGACCGCCTACTACCTGCTGCTGGCGCTGGCGCTGTGGGCGGGGTTCTGCCTGTGGGAGCTCAGGGCGTTCACCCGGCGCGCGGCGGGGGTGCGGTCGGTGCTGTACGGGGTGGGCGCGGTGGCTTTCGCCTTCGTGGCCGCCTCCGTGGTCTTTCTTCCCTTCCTGGAGTACGTGGACCTGTCGCCCCGCGGCGGGCCGGGGCGCGGCTACGAGTACGCCACCTCGTGGGCCATGCCGCCGCGCGAGACCACGGCGCTGGCCGTGCCCGAGGACGTGGGCCATCTGGACACGTACACCGGCAGCAACGCCATGAAGCTGCACACCGAGTACGTGGGCGCCACGGTGCTGCTGCTGGTGGCGCTGGGCTTCTGGTACGCGCGGCGCAACCGCTACTTCTGGTTCTTCCTGGCGCTGGGGCTGTTCACGCTCACCATCGCCTGGGGCGGCGCCACGCCGCTGTACCGGCTGTACTACGAGCTGCTGCCGGGGACCAAGAAGTTCCGCGCGCCCTCCGTGTCGCTGTTCCTGCTGTCGATGTCCCTCGTCGCCATGGCGGGGATCGCGCTGGAGGCGCTGGCGCGGCTGGTGGACGCGCGCGAGGCCCGGCGTCCCGTGCGCGTGCGGACGACGAGCGCGGCCGCCGCGCCGGCGGACGCGGACCTGGGGCCGGCGACGTGGATCCTGGCCGGGATGGTGGGGCTGGGGCTGCTGCTGGGGATGATGGCGGCGGCGCCCAACCCCGGCGGTGTGCCGGGGCCGGGCGCGCTGGCGTTCCGCTTTGCCCTGTTCGCCATGGCGGTGGCGGGGGTGCTGTGGGGATGGCTGCGCGGCGGGCTGGGCCGCACCGCGGCCGCGGTGCTGCTGGCCGTGGTCACGGTGGTGGACCTGTGGGTCGTGGACCGCCCCTTCTTTCGCACGGTGGACTCGCCCGAGGTGATGTACGCGGCGGACGACGTGGCGCAGTTCCTGGCGTCGCAGCCCCGGCGCGACCGGGTGTGGGCGCTCCCCATGCCGCCCGAGGGGGTGTACCGCGGCCAGGTGAACAACTACCTGATGCGCTTCGACGTGGACCAGGCGGCGGGCGAGCACGGCAACCAGCTGCAGCGCTGGAACCAGTTCATGGGCGCCGGCCAGCAGACGTACGTCGACTACCACAACTTCATCGAGCGCCCCGCCTTCCTGCGCGCCGGCAACATCCGCTGGATCGTCACGGGGGTGGAGCTGCAGGGGCTGCCTGAAGCCTTCCGCGGCTCGTCCATCGTCTACGAGAACCCCGACGCCCTTCCCCGCGCCTACCTGGTCCCCACCGCGGTCACCGCTCCTGGCGAGACGGCGCTGGCGCAGATGGAGCGGCCGGACTGGGATCCGGCCCGGGTGGCGTACGTGGACGGGCCGGTCCAGCTTCCCGCCGGCCCGCTCCAGGGCGCCGCGCAGGTGACCGCGTACGAGGCGGACCGGGTGCAGGTGCAGACGCAGGCCAGCCGCGCCGCGCTGCTGGTGCTGGCCGACAACTGGTACGAGGACTGGAAGGTGGAGGTGGACGGCCGGCCGGCCCCCCTGCTGCGCGCCAACCACACGCTGCGCGGCGTGGTGGTGCCCGCGGGAACGCACCGGGTAACGTTCACCTTTCGCCCGGCGGACCTGTACACGGGCTGGTACCTGTACCTGGCGTGCATGGCGCTGCTGGCGCTGTACGGCGCGTACCTGCTGGCGGCGTACCTGCGGGGCCGCCGCACGCCCGCCGCGCGGCCGGAGTGAAGCGCTCCACGCTCCTGAAGCGCGCCGCCGGGCTGCTGCTGGTCGCGGCGACGGTCTGGTACCTGGCGGACACCATCGGTGCGCACTGGGGCGAGCTGCGCGCCTTCGACTGGCGGCCTGACCCCGTGCTGCTGGCCGCCAGCGTGGTGGCGCACGTGCTGGTGCTGTCGTGGGGCGTGTGGGTGTGGGGCCGCGTCCTGCGCCACTTCGAGCACCCGCCCGTGCGGCTGGGAATGCTGCAGCGCATCTGGTTCCTCAGCAACCTGGCGCGCTACGTCCCCGGCAAGGTCTTCCAGTTCATCGCCGTGGCGCAGCTCAGCCGTGGCGCCGGGCTCTCGGGCCCGGTGCTCATCACCTCCATGCTGGTCGCCACGGGGATGTCGCTGCTCTCCGCGGTGGTCGTGGCGGCGTGGACGCTGGCGGGCCAGATGGTGCCCGGCGTGGACCCGCTCTGGGTCGGGATCGTCGCGACGACCGGGGCCGCGCTGGCCGTGCATCCGGGCTTTCTGAACCGCCTCATCGCCCTCATCCCCCGGCTGCTGGGCAAGGACGTCATCCGCTGGAACGCGGGATGGGGAGACGGGCTGGTGCTGCTGGGGCTGTCGGTGGTGAGCTGGGGGTTCTACGGGGTGGCGTACCACCTGTTCGTGGCGTCGCTGGCGGACGTGCCGTGGAGGCTGCTCCCCCAGATGGCGGGGGTGAACGCGCTGTCGTTCTTCATCGGCTACGCGTCGCCGCTGCCGGGGGGCGCGGGGCTGCGCGAGATCTCGATGACGGGGCTGCTCACGCCGCACTTCAGCGGCGGCGTGGCGGCGGTGCTCTCCATCGCCGTGCGCCTGTGGACCATCGCCGCCGAACTCATCGGCGGGAGCGCGGCGGCGCTGCTGGTGCGCGGCGGACCGGGGGTGGACGGCCCCTCGTCCGCCGATCCCGCCGGCGCCGTGCCGGTGCCCCAGCAGCCGTGACGGAGGCTGGACGGATGGATCGGGACGAAAAGCACGGAGGCAGCGGAGAACGATCTCCACTGCCTCCGTCGCTTTCCCCGCGATTAACTCCCCCCATTCCGGCCCGCCGCATGAACCCCTCGGCCGCGCGGGATGAAGCGCGCTTCCGACCCACGTGACATTGGACGGACGCGGCCGGAGGTTTTCTCAGCGGGGCTGCACGGGCGAATGAATTCGCTGCAACAACCACACGAAGTCCGCCTTCGCGGACAGGCGGGCTTCGAGGCAGGCTCGGAGGATAGGGGACGTGGCGATGATCGAGGTGGCCCAACGCATGATCCGGAACGCGTTGCCTGCGGCCGAGAGGGGTCGCCTGCCCCGCACGCGGATCTCATCTCGAGTCCAGCGGCGCTCCGCCCACCCTGCTGAATGCAGGCACGATTGTCATTCCGAGGCCCGGCCACGCCGCAATCGGACGATCACGCCTCACGTTGCAGGGCCGAGGAATCTACCGTCGGCTCGCGGGAGGCAGGACGCGACAGCCCGCGCGATCACCGCGGCGGCGAAACCGCCGGACAGGGCCCGTGCGGGGGCGGCGGCAGGCATGAGGAAGCGGAACGCAGACCTCGCCCCGCGATTGACTTCCTGAGGGAGGCGCTGCTCCGCAACCTGCCGGTACGATGGACTTTGGCACCAACTGAAGGATCTCGCCAGCATAACCGGAGGGCCGGCTGCCGCGCCCGGAGGACAGTCCTTCGCGAAGGGCGGACGAGATCCTTCGGTCGCGCGCAGGCGGTTGTGTGGCTTCTGGTTACGCATGGTGCGCTCCCTCAGGAAGTCACCGCTCCGCTGTGAGCTTCAAGGTTTGGCAGCACCCTCTCAGGATGACGGTTTCCTCGTGCAGTTGCATGGGGCGAAGGGATTTCCGTCTACCCATAATCCGGGCAAGACCGCGGCTGTGACGCGAGACAGTGGCGCGCGGCGCAACGGGATGGTTACATTTGCGCCACTGCTGGCCCGTCTAAGGAAAATCATCGGAACCGTGAAATGCTGGACGACCTGAAGAACAAGCTGGGCGAAGAGATCGAGCGGCTTACGCACGAGCTGCAGGTGGTGCTCCCCGAGGCCATCAAGAAGGCGGTGGAGCACGGCGACCTGCGCGAGAACTCGGAGTACAAGAGCGCGCTGGAGCGCCAGCAGTTCGTGCAGGCGCGCCTGAACCACCTTACCCGGCGCGCCGGCGAGCTGTCCAAGATGGACCTGACGCAGATCCCCGCCGACCGCATTGGCTTCGGAAGCCGCGTGACGGTGACGGACATGCGCACGCGCGAGGAAGAAACCTACACGCTGGCGTTCGGCGACTTCATCGACCTGGACAGCGGGCAGATCTCCATGGCCAGCGCCCTGGGGCAGACGCTCATGGGGAAGAAGGAGGGCGAAAAGGTGAGCATCCAGCTGCCCCGCGGCGAGCGCAAGCTGCACATCAAGAAGGTGCAGACGCTGCAGCAGATGGTGCAGGGCGCGGAATAACCCCCCTGCCCCGCCCCGTACGCGCGAAGCCCCGTCCCTGCGAATCCAGGGACGGGGCTTTCGTGTGGGCATGGAAGACGCCGGCGGAACCGCGGCTCGTCTTGGGCGGATGAGTATCGTGGCCCGCCGACGCCCTCCATGCTCAGTCCACCGGCTGCAGCCCGTCCAGGTAGTAGTTGACCCCCGCGTCGTTGGCCAGCGTGCCCAGCATCACCCGCATGGGGTAGCCCAGGGTGGGGTGGTACTTCACGTCCGCCGCCTCGTCGCGGGCCTCCGCCTGCGCGATGAAGTCGAACACCTGGTCCACCGTCGGGATCTCGTCCCAGCGGTCGCGGTCCAGCGGCCGGCCCGTCGACGCCACGCGCACGTCCACCACCTGGCCGTCGCGCACCCGCACGCTCACCAGCGGAAGGTCGACGCAGAAGCACGCCCGGCCATAGACGTAGCGGTAGTCGTCGATGTCCTGCCGCTCCCACACCTGGCGCTGCACGGACGGCTCGCCGGGTACGGGGGTCGGGTTTTGGGATTCGGTCGGCATGTCGCACGCGGCCAGCACCAGGGCGGCGGCGATGAGTCGGATGGAGCGCAGCATGGGTCGGAGCGTCGGCTGGTGGATCTCGGTCCCGCGTTGTCATCGAACAAACGCGCGGCGCCCCCCGATCCTGACACCGCCCGGCCGATGGATGCGAAAAAGCCCCTTCCCGTCGGCCGGAAAGGGGCTTCGCTGCGTCGGTGGATGCGGACTCCCGCGTCACTCCAGGCGCGCGAGGTCGGTCACGTGGTAGCGCGTCCCCGCGTCGTTGGCCAGCGTGCCGATCTCCGCGACGGTGGGATACCCCAGCGTGGGATGATACTCGATCACCGTGTGCTCGCCGTTGGCCTGCGCCTCGGCGATGCGGTCGAAGAGCGCGTCGATGGTCAGCGCGCCCACCGCCTCCTGCTCCGGCACCTCCGCGCCGGTCTGCGGGTTGCGCACCGCGGCCACGCGGCCGTCGCGCACGGTCACCTGCACCGGCCCGCGCCCCAGGCAAAAGCACTCGCGGGTAAGCACGAAGCGGTAGTCGTCCATCCCCTGCTGGTTCCAGCGCTGGCGCTGCGCCGAGGCGTCCTGCGCGCCCGCGCCCGCCTGGGCGAGTGGCGCCGCACAGCCGGCGAGAACGAGGGCAAGGGCGATGGAGCGGATGCGTCGAATCATGGGTGTCGTCGGGATCGTGGTTCGTCCTGCACGTTCGTGAGGTCCGGCACTGCGCCTGCGTAACGCGCGGCGCCGCAAGATACTGACCCCGCCGCGCGCGGATCGGTCCTTCGGCGGAAAGACGCTACGGATGGCCGATCAGGCGCTCCATGGTGGCGAGCGCTTCTTCGGTGTCCGTCACCACCAGCGCGTTGGTGGTCTCGCTGACGGCGATGCGGCCGCGCTCCGACTTCACCGCGTCCAGCACCTTCGCCAGGTCTGCGGCGGGAACGTAGTCGATGCGGAACACCCGCGTCACCAGCGGCGCCTGCACCGCGTCCGCGGCCACCCGCTCCAGCGGATCCACCCGCAGCAGCCCCGGCGCGATCCGCCGCACGGCCAGCCCGTGCGCCTGCAGGATGGCGCCGAACGCCACGTCCCACGGCTGGTTGCGCACCTCCGCCGTCACCTGTCCCCCTGCGCCCGCGCCGAGGATGACGGACTCGCCCGAGAAGTCCGCGAACGCCGCCGCCACGTCGCGCATCTCCGACTGCTGAAACGAGACGGTGATGCAGCGCGCGCCGCCGGCCCGGCAGGCGGAGGCCGCGGTCTGCGCGGATGCGGGTGCGGACAGCAGCGCGAAGGCGAGCGTCGTGAGGGTCAGGATGCGGATGATCATGTCCGGATTCTATGGAAAAACGCGACTGGAATCCACTTGAGCCGATGACGTACATCTCAAGATAACACATCGGCTTCCATCGCATAGCCTCATGCGCCCGCGGGTCCCCATCTGCGGCGCATCGCGGCGCTCGCCCCGCCGACGACCGGCGGGCCGTGGCCAAAGCAGGCTGTCTCGTACTCCAGCGACCCCAGCGTCACCAGGTCGCGCATTCCCTGGGCGTAGTCCTCGTAGACGATGGCCACGTCCAGCCGCCCGAGCAGGTTGGCCGCCGGGTCGCCGGCGAACAGCACGCCGCCGTGCCGCTGCCACAGGTACCCCACCTGCCCCGCCGAGTGGCCCGGAAAGCCCACCACGCGCATCCCGCCCGCGATCGGCAGCAGATCCCCATCGTGCACCTCCTGATCGGTCTCCGCCGCCTCGATGCGCCGGGGGATGGCCCAGATGGCCAGCGGCATCACGACGGAATAGACGTGGCGCGGCGGCGGACGGAGCCCCGGCCGCAGCGAGCGCCCCTGGCGGACGAGCGCCGCGTCGTCGGGATGCATGTAGACCCGGGCCCCGGACGCGCGCTTCAGGGCGGCGAGCGCGCCGGTGTGGTCCGGGTGCGCGTGCGTCACCAGGATGCGGCGGACGTCGCCCACCCGGTGCCCCAGCGCGGTGATGGCGCGCAGCAGCAGCGGGCGCGTGGCAGCCATCCCCGTGTCGATCAGGGTAAGCCCGTCCTCCCCCTGCAGCAGGTACGCGTTCACCACGCCCAGGTTGATGCGGTGCACCCCCGGCACCACCGCCTCCACCAGCATCTTCCCGATCATCCGCCCCCGTTCCGCTGATTGCTCCGTCCTATCGAATGCGCCCGGTCCGGACGAGCGATGCGGGTCATGGTGGAACCGAGGAATGCACGGGAACCCGTCCGCGAAGGCGGACATCGCGTCTTCCCAGCCGCGAATTCATTCGCCAGCCCCCGGCCCCTGCCCCGGCGTCTGCCCGGCACCTGCCCCGCCGACCTGCCAACCGGCCATTCGCCCAATCCGTCCCCCCAATCTGGCGCTCCGTCGGCCGGAGCGCACGTATCCCCGCGCCGGAACGTGCCTTGCAACCGTCCCTGCCCCACGATTCCGGTGGATGCACGAGGACGAGGGAGGTGGATCGATGCCGTTGACGGGACAGGGCGGACAGTCAGGCGGGCCGCAGTACGGCTGGGGCGGCGTGGGGAACGACCCCTCCGTGGGCGCTCGCACGGGGAGCGGCGGTTCGCGGAGCAACTTCAACTCGGGGCTCAACAGCGGGCGCTACACCGCCGGCCCCGAGGCGGGAATGCGGCGCGGCGCGTGGCAGTGGAGCGGGCACGGCCCCTCCGCCCAGCGCGACTACGGCTGGGACTATCAGGGCGGCGTGGGCCGCGACGAGGTCGTCATGCGCACCGAGGCGCGCGACGGCGGATCGTACCTGTCGCACATGGCGCAGGACCGCGGCGGCGGATTGCCCCGCTACCATGACGACTACGACGTCGGCGACCGCTGGTTCAGCCGCCTGGGCGAGGGCGCCGGCGGCCGCTCCGCGCGGGACTACGACCGCGGCTTCCGCGGCGGGATGGGCGGAGGCGGGATGTACGACCGCGGCTACCAGGTGCGCGGCGGGACGGTGGGCGGCAGCGGCAACCGCACCGGCTTTGGCTACGGCGGCGACAACCGCCAGGGCTTCGGCGGGCACTACGGCGGCGATTACCGTGGGGAGATGAACCGCGGCGGCGAGCGCCAGGTGACGTACGGGTTCGGCGGGCGGCAGGGCGGCGGCGGATACGGCCGCGACTTCGGCGGGCGGCAGGGGGGCGGATACGGGGACGACGCCATCCCGCCCCGGCTGACGGACGGCGAGTTCTACTCGCGCGTGAACCGCTGGTGAGCGGGCACTTTCAACTGGAGGATGCACCGATGGACCGCAATTCCAACGACCGCATGAACGTGGACGGCAATCCCGACGCCGCCGGGCAGGACCGGCTGAACATGCAGCCCGGCCGCCTGGACGATATCGAGAGCGCCGAGGCGTACGCCACCCGCACCGGCCAGGCGGACGTCACCGGCGACATGCCCGCGGGCTCGGGCGAGGGCCGGCGCACGCTGGAGGGCGAGCGCCTGCACGACCGCGAGGACATGTCGGCCCGCGAGGGCATGGCCAGCACCGACGACTCGCCCGTGGAGCGCGGCGAGCGCCAGGCCCACACCGGCGGCGGCGCCAACCGCGACCCCATGGTCTGAACGGTCGGCGTCGGGAAGACAACGGAAGGCCGCGACGCGCCGTCGCGGCCCTCTGCGCTTACAGGAAGGTGACTGGCCTTCAAGGGCTGTCATTCCGAGGCCCGGCCACGCTGCACTTGGATGATCACGCCGCGGGTCGCAGGGCTGAGGAATCTACTGTCGGCGCGCGGGAGGCCGGACGCGGCAGCCTGCGCCATCGCCGCGGCGGCGAAAGAGCCAGACAGGGCTGGTCGGGGGCGTCGCGACAGGCCACGAGGAATCGGAAAGTAGATTCCTCGGTCGCGCACCGGGTTCTCTGGTCGGATCAGGTGCCTGCTGTGCGCTCCCTCGGAATGACAGATCGGGGGTGTGGCCAGTGACTTCCGAAACCGGCGGTACTCCGTATCCTGCGGGATGAGAAAAGGGCTGTCATTCCGAGGCCCGGCCACGCTGCACGTGGATGATCACGCCGCGGGTTGCAGGGCCGAGGAATCTGCTGTCGGCGCGCGGGAGGCCGGACGCGGCAGCCCGCGCCATTGTTGCGGCGGCGTGAGAGCCAGTCAGGGCCAGTCCGGGGCGTTGCGGCAGGCCAGGAGGAACCGGAAAGCGGATTCCTCGGTCGCGCACCGGGTTCTGTGATCGGACAAGGTGCCGGGTGTGCGCTCCCCCGGAATGACAGATCGGGGTGTGGTCAGCGCCCGGCGGCATTCCGTATCCTGCTGGATGAGAAAAGGGCAGTCATTCCGAGGCCCGGCCACGCCGTAGCCTGCTTTCACACCAGAGGTTGCAGGGCCGAGGAATCTACTGTCGGATTGCTGGAGGGCAGACGCGGCAGCCCGTGCTGAACTCGCGGCTACGACACGGCCGGACAGGGCCAGTGCCGGAGCGGTGCAGCGGGGCACCAGCAGCAGACAGTAGATTTCTCAGTCGGCGCGCAGGACTTCGTGCGAGCCGATGGTGCGGTGTGGCGCCTCCTTCGAAATGACATACGGGCGCGAGCGCAGGGATTCTTGAACACACTCTGAGGGAGCGCACCACGCGTAGCCAGATCCCACACAACCACCTGCGCGCGATCGAAGGACCTGCTCTCGGTCCGCGAGGGGCCAGTTCCTCGCCGCGAATCCAGCACCACGGTTCTGCCGGCGAGGTCCTTCGGTCGGCGCCACAGTCCGTCGTACGGCAGGGTGCGGAGCGGCGCCTCCCTCAGGAAGTCATTCTCTCTTCTGGCTTTAGCACACATTCCTCACGACACGCGCAGCAGCTTCCACCGGAGCGTCTCGGGCGCGGTCAGCAGCAGCGACAGGGTGGAGGCGGGGGAGCGGACGAGCAGGTACCCCGTGCTCCCCGGAGGCCGGGACGTGTACTGCGTCTCGCCGGACCCCGCCGTGATCACCCGGTCGGGCGCCCACCCCCTGCCCGCCAGCTCCCAGTCGCCCGCCCGCAGCCAGGTAGGATCGCGGTAGACGGTGCTGGCAAGGCGGTCGTCTGCCGCGGTGCTCAGCGTCCAGGTGAGCACCGCGTCCACCGGCTCCCACCCCGGCAGCCGCCCCCGCATCCGCTCCGCCATCCCCGTCCGGCGCGATTCGGAACCCACGCCGTGCCACCCCTCCACCGCCCCCCGCAGCACCTCGCGGAACGCCACGTCCATCTCGTCGCCGCGCTCCATCCGCCGCAGCGCCAGGTCGCGCAGGAACGGGGCGGACGAGTAGTAGCCGTACGTCAGGATGCCCCCGCGCGAATACCCGTTCGCGAAGAGCGCCGCCTCCACCGGCGACCGCGGCGTGGCGCCAAAGTCCACGTTGCCCTGCAGCGGCACCCCGGCCGCGCGGCGCAGCGTCTCGGTGTCGACCAGCGTGGCGCCGCCCTCGATGCCCCACCGGGCGCCGCCCCTGTCTCCCCGAACGCCGGACGCCGGCGGGTTGCGGGCAAGGAACTCGTACTGAAAGGTGTGCGCGATCTCGTGCGCCAGCAGCCAGAGCATGTGCCCCAGGTCCAGCTCCGGCGTGTGCTCCAGGCGAATCCAGTGGGTGGCCGTGCCTTCCGGCCGGATCTCGATGTGCGTCTCGCCGCCGCCGGGCGTCACGTCGGCCTCGAACACCACCACCAGCTGGCCCGACTCGGGCGTGGTGACCGGGCGCTCTGCGGTGAACGCGGCGTGCATCAGGGGAAGCCCGTGCTGCCGAAGCAGGGGCGCGGCCTGGTTGAACAGCTGCACCACGCGCTCCGTGTCTCCCGCCAGCGAGGGGTTCACCGCCAGGACCAGCCACCCGTCGAACACGCTGGCCACCCGCGCCGACGTGTACGGCGTGCAGCTGGCCGTGCAGTCGGGACGGATGAGCGGGATCTGGTCGCCCACGCTCCAGGGCCCGCCGGCCGGGATGGAGCGCACCCGCCCGGCCCCGCCGCCAGCGGAAACGCGGACGTGGGCGGGCACCGCGGGCGCGGCGAGAAACGTCATGGACGGCGCCACCGACGCCCGCGCGCCGCCGGCCACGTCCTGCACCACCAGGGTAAAGCGCTCGTCGGCGCCGGCGCCGACGTACGGCTCCGGCTGCGTCTGCGCGCCCAGGGCGAACCGCGCGTCGTAGTAGGCCAGCACGTACTCCGCCCCGCCCTCCGCGCGCAGCGGGCACTCCGCCGTGGGCTGCACGTCCACCGCCTGGCCCACCTCCAGCCGCAGCGGGCGTCCGCACCCGTCCGTGGCGGACGGCGAGTCGGCGCAGGCGGCCAGCGACAGCGCGATGGCGGCCGCGCGGGCGAGGGGCCGCGTGATTCGGCGTGGATGGGGAATCATGGGTGTCGGCATGGGAAAACCGGCCTGGGTGGGATGCCGCGGGGCCGCGGGCGCAGAATCCGGCCCCTACTGTGTCAACAACGAGCCTGCCCTTCCCTCCGTGACGCCCGCGGCCGGGGCGAACCCGGGCGCAGGCACGTCCAATCTCCTTCGGGGAGGGGTGTCAGGAGATGCGCAGCAGCTTCCATCGTACGGAAGGCAGTGATCCGACCCGCACCCGGACCCCCGCGCCCGTGTCGCGCAGCAGCAGCCACCCGCTGCTGCCTCCCGGGCGGTCGAAGCGCAGCGTGCGGTTGGAGCCGCCGTCGATGATGCGGTAGGCCATCCATCCCATGTCGATTTCGGGGCCGACGTCGCCCACGCGCAGCCACGCCGGGTGCTGGTACACGGGATTGGACACGTGGTCGTCGGCGCCGGCGGCCAGCGTCCAGGCGAGCACCGCGTCCGCGGGGTTCCACGAGGGGATGCGGGTTCGCATGCGGGCCGCCATCCCCTGACGGCCCGGCCCGGCGCTCGCGTGGCCGTACCACCCTTCCATGGCGCCGCGCAGTACCTCACGCAGCGCCACGTCGCGCGGATCGCCGGCCTCGGTGCGGCGCACCGCCAGGTAGTCCAGAAAGCTGGCCGCCGACCCGTACCCGGTCACCAGCGTTCCGCCGCCCAGGCTCGACAGCCGAAAGAGCCGCTTCTCCCACGCCGAGGCGGGCGCGGCGCGAAAGTCCACGTTGGCGTCGTGGGCACGCGCCGCCGCGTGGCGCAGCGCCTCCAGCGCCGCCAGGGTGGCGCCGCCCTCCACGCCCCAGCGCGTGTGGCCAAAGCTGGTTTCCGCGCCGGGCGCCGGCGCGTCGCGCGCGGCGAACTCGAACTGAAAGGTGTGCGCGACCTCGTGCGTCAGCACGCTCAGCAGCGCTCCCTCGTCGAACTCCTCTTCCAGCTCGATCTGGATGACGTGCGTGTTGCCCTCGGGCCGCAGCCTGCTCCACGCAAGGCCCGCCACCCCCGTCACGTTGCCCCGGAACAGCACCACCAGCTGGCCGGACGTGGGGGTGGTCACGGGCCGGTGCGGGGTGAACAGCTGTTCGAGCATGGGAAGCGCGTGCTGGCGAAAGTGCGGGGCCGCCGCGTCGAACAGCGCGGCCACGCGCGCCGCGTCGGCGCCCACCGTGGCGTCATCCACGGCGAACACCAGCCATCCGTCCAGCACGCGTGCCACGCGGGCGCTGCACTCCACCTGGCACAGGGGCTCGCCCACCCGCATGGTCTCGCCTTCGCGCCACGGGCCGTCGCCCTCCACGGCGGCCAGGGGCCCGGTCGACCCGTCCGCGGCCAGCACGCGAAAGTCCGGCCCCTGCGCCGCCGCGGGCAGCAGCGCGGTGCCAAATACGCTGCCTTCCTCCGAGCCGTCGCCTTCGACAACGGTGAACGCGGTGCGGGCCTCCACGCCGCCATACGGCTCGGCCCGGGTCTCGGCCAGGGTGGCGAGTTGCGCGTCGTAGAACGCCAGCGCGTAGCGGGCGCCGTCGCGCGGACGCAGGTCGCAGGTTTCGTCGATGGCCACGTCCACCGCCTGCCCCACCTCCAGGCGCATGGGCCCTTCGCCGCACTCACGCACCGCGGCGTCCGAGGGCGAGCCGTCGCAGCCGGCCAGAAGGGTGAGCAGTGCGGCCGAGCAGAGCGCGGACCGGCGCCGGGGTACGGCGTGTCGGGAGGATGCGGGCGGAATCATCATGGGAACGTGCGGATCGGGGAGACCACGTGCGCCGGTCGGACGGCGCATCGGCACATTTCCATCAACGACTCAAGCGCGCGCAATTCTGACGGGACGTAACGACGCTCCGGTGTGCAGCCCAGGAAAAGCATCACGCGTGGGTCATGGAGGAAGAGAAAGGACGCGGATGAAGGCCTCATCCACGTCCTCGTCTTTTCCTCCATGACCCACGCGTGAGATCAGCGCAGGTGGTCCAGATCCGCCAAGTCCTTGTGGCGCCCGCTCGCCTGCTTGTTCCGCTTCAGCTGGCTCAGGTTGATGATGGACGTTTCGACACCGTCGATCGTATCGACCACCCGCTCGCCGTAGCATTCTTCGAAGGTAACACCGGAGATGACCGTCAGGATCTCGATGCGCAGCGGGATGTTTCCCATCCGCACGATCCGGCCCTCCTGCATGAACAATTCGGGCGAGAGCTCCGGTGTGTCGAATCCGAACTCACGAACCACATCGACCATGCGTTCCGCGTTCGCGGCATCCAGAGCAATCCAGACGTCGATGTCGCCCGTGGCTCTGGTATAGCCGTAGTAATTGACTGCGTATCCCCCGATCAGCAGGTACCTAACGCCATGTAGCCCAAGCAAGCTCAAGAACTCTTTGAAGTCTGCCGGCAGCTGCATCGCCATAGTTGATCCGGCGCAGGAGTTCGAGGTGGACCAAGCGCTCCGCGGGCGTGCGCGAACGCCAGTAGGCATCGTCCTCCGCATCCGCTTCCTCGAACGAGGAGACGATCGAGAACGCGGTACGGTCGACGCGCGGCTCCGGGTCGTGCGGCTCGCTCATCCAGCCCCTCCTCTTGAATGCGATCCCCTGCCCTGCGTCTACCTTCGGCGCCGCAGGTCCTCGACTTCGGCGCGGAGGGTGGCGATGAGCTCGGCCATGAAGCCGAAGCCGAACAGCACCACGCCCATCGTCTCCAGCAGCACCACCAAGGTCAGCAGCGGACGGTAGCCGAACGGGGGCATCCATCCCCCCACGCGCAGCACGATGGTCGTCAGCCCCACCAGGATCCCCGCCAGCATCAGCAGCAGCCCGCCGCCGCCAAAGAACTGCATAGGCTTTTCGCTGAACTTCAGGTAGAACCAGACGACGACCAGGTCGCCCACGCCCACCAGCACCCGGCGGCGGCCCGAGAACTTGGCCACGCCCGCGCGGCGGGGAAACAGCTCGATGTCGATCTCTGACACCCGGTACCCGCGCGCGTGCGCCAGCACCACGAAGAAGCGGTGCCAGTCGTGCCGCAGCGGAATTTCGCGCAGGATCTCGGTGCGGAACGCCTTCATGCTGTTCAGGTCGCGCACCGGCACGTCGAACAGCGTCTGCGACAGGCGGTTGTAGGCGGACGAGACGCCGCGCTTTTCGTATTGCCCCACCTTGCGGCCGGTGACGATGTCCCACCCCTCGCCCAGCTTCTCGAGGAAGCGCGGGATCTCTTCCGTGGAGTGCTGCAGGTCGGCGTCGAACAGCACCAGGAACTCCGTCTCCGCCGCGAAGGCGCCCGTCACCATCGCCTCCGTCTTCCCCAGGTTGCGGCGGTGGCGAAGCACCTTGGTGCGAGGCGTGTTCACGGCCTCGTGCCGCGCCGCCTCGTACGTCCCGTCGCGCGAGCCGTCGTCCACCAGGATGATCTCGCCCGCCAGCCCGTGCTTCTCGAACGTCCGCCGCAGCTCGGCGAAGAGCGCGGGGACGTTCTCCACCTCGTCGAAGGCGGGGATGAGCACGGCGAAGTTGGCGCGCAGCGCGGCCGGCACTACCGGAAGCGGCGTGGATGCGGACGTGGAAACCGCCAGAGGGGCGTCCACCAGAACGCCCCCCTGTCCCCTGTCCCCCGTACCCTGTCCCCTGCCCGTCACACCCGCTTGCGCATGCGGGCGCTCAGCACGCCCAGCTGGTCGCGGTACTTGGCCACCGTGCGGCGGGCGATCTGGATCCCCTCTTCCTTGAGGATGTTCACGATCGCCTGGTCGGTCAGCGGGTGCGCGGGGTCCTCGTCGCTCACCAGCTTTTCGATCTGCGCCTTGATGCCGCGCGCCGACACGTCCTCGCCGCTCGTCGTGCTGAGGCCCGACGAGAAGAAGAACTTGAGCGGAAACACGCCGCGCGGCGTCTGCACGAACTTCTCGTTGGTCACGCGGCTGACCGTGGACTCGTGCATGTCGATGACCTCGGCCACCTCGCGCAGGGTGAGCGGCTTGAGGTACTGCACGCCCTTGTCGAAGAAGTCGCGCTGCCGGTCGACGATGAAGTTCATCACCTTGAGCATCGTCTGCCGCCGCTGCTCGATGGCCTGGATCATCCAGTTGGCGGAGTTGAGCTTGTTGCTGATGAACTCCTTGTTCTCGCCGACAAACTTCTTCTTGTCCTTGGCGATGTCGCGGTAGGCGCGCGACAGCTTGAGGCGCGGCAGGCTGGTGTCGTTCAGGAACACCAGGTACTCGCCCTCGATCTTTTCGACGATCAGGTCGGGGATGATGTAGTTGTCGCCCCCGCTGCCGTACTTGAGCCCCGGCTTGGGATCGAGCTTGGCCACCTCGTCGGCCGCGTCCTGCACGTCGCGCGGGGTGATCGACAGCTCCTTGCTGATCTCGCTCCAGCGGTGGTTGATCAGCTGGTCGAAGTAGTCGCGGACGATGCGGAACGCCAGGCTGGCCGCCAGCCGCCGCTCGATCTCGGCCACGTCGGGATCGCTCTCCCCGGTCTCCTGGATGAGCTCGCTGACCACGTTGTCGCGCAGCTGCAGCAGGATGCACTCGCGCAGGTCGCGCGCGGCGATCCCCGGCGGGTCGAAGGCCTGGATGACGCGCAGCATCTGCTCCGCCTCTTCCATCCCGTACGGCTCCAGCCCCTCGAACTCACCGGCGTCGGCGATGAAGTTGTTCAGGTTCACGACCGTCTCTTCCAGGTCGCAGACCAGGTACCCCTCGTCGCTCACGTTGCCGATGATCTCTTCGCCCAGCAGCAGCTCGCGCTCGGTCAGGCGAAGCAGCGTCAGCTGGTCGTGCAGGTGGTCGCCCAGGTCCTTGGTGTCGACGGAGACGGGCTCGTAGTACTCGCGCTCCTCGTACTCCTCGCGGCGGCCGCCCGTCTCGAAGCCGTTCAGGAGGATCTCCTCCCAGTCGATCTCGTCGGCGTCCTTTTCCTTTTCCTTTTCCTGCTCCTTGGCCTCTTCCTCGGCGTCCGGCTCCACCAGGTCCAGGAAGGGATTGTTGAGCAGCTCCTGCTTGAGGTGCTGCTGCAGGTCCAGCAGGGGCATGTAGAGCAGATCCATCGCCTGGTACAGGCGTGGATTGATCTTCATCTCCTGCTTCAGGGTCGTACCCTGGTAAAGGCCTGTCCTCATGCCGCTTCGTCCTCTCGTGGATCCTGCGTGTGGTCCTGGGATGCATCGGGCTGGTGCCCCGCCCCGTCCCGCTCTCCGTCGCCGCCCGCCGCGTAGCCGTGGCCCCGCGATGTCCAGCCCTCCTCCTCCAGCCCGCCGTCCCGCCCTGGCGCGACCCCGCCGTCCGTCCCGCCGAAGTCGCCGAACGCGCCCTGCGCCTCGCCGTCCGCGTCGTCCTCCATCCGCCCGTCCCCGTACCCGCCTGCATCGAAGCCGGTGGAAAAGCGCGGGTCGTGCGCGGCCGACGCCTCGTCGGCGGGGTTGGCGTAGCGCTCGCGCATGCGCGCGGTGAGGGTGGGGCCCAGGTAGATCTCGGCCACCTCCTCGTTCCACACCAGCTCGGCAACCGTGCCGCTTACCCGCACGCGGCCGTCGTACATGATGTAGGCGCGGTCCACGATGTCGAGCGTCTGCTCCACGTTGTGGTCGCTGATCAGCACGCCGATGCCGCGGCGGCGCAGGTCGCTCACGATCTGCTGGATGTCGTGCACGGCAATGGGGTCCACCCCGGCGAACGGCTCGTCCAGCAGCATGAACTTGGGGTTGCCCACCAGCGCGCGGGTGATCTCGAGCCGCCGCCGCTCGCCGCCGGAGAGCGCGTACGCCCGCGTCTTGCGCAGGTGCTTGATGTGCAGCTCGTCCAGAAGCTGCTCCAGCCGCGCCTTCCGGTCGGCCCGCTTGATCTTCATCATCTGCAGGATGGCCATCACGTTCTCTTCCACGGTGAGCTTGCGGAAGATGGACGGCTCCTGCGCCAGGTACCCGATGCCGGCGCGCGCGCGGCGGTACATGGGCACCCCGGTCAGGTTGCGGTCGCCGATGAACACCTTGCCTTTGTCGGGGCGGATGAGGCCCACCATCATGTAGAAGCTGGTGGTCTTGCCCGCCCCGTTGGGCCCCAGCAGGCCCACGATCTCGCCCTGCGACACCTGCAGGTCCACGTCGTTCACCACGCGCCGCTTGCGGTACACCTTCACCAGCCCGCGGGCGCTGAGGGTGGCCCCGCCCGGCACCAGCATCGCCCCCGGGAGCGGCGCCGCTTCCACCACCGGCTCGGCGGGCGCGGGGGGCAGGTCCAGCGGCGCGGCGTGCGGCGCGGCGGCCGGCGGGTCGATCTGCTCCAGGATGCCGCGGATGCGCCCGTCCAGCAGATCCAGCACCGCGGGCCTGCGCGCCTCCACCTCGGCCGCCGCCCACGGGCTCAGCCGCACGGCCGTCCAGGGCACCTCGCCGGCGGCCGGGTCCGCGTCTTCCTGCGGATGGCCCAGCGGCTCCACCACGCGCTGCTCCGCCAGGGTGCGGACGATGTGCTCGTCCAGGTAGTGCACCGTCTCGGCGGCGGGAAACGTCTCCGGCTGTACGCCGTCGTGCCCGGGCCCGTACCAGCGCAGGTACTCTTCGCGCACGCCGGTCATCCAGCTGGCCCGCTCCACGGTGCCGTCGCCGTTGGCGCGGTCCACCAGCGCGCGCAGGGCGATCAGCGTGCTCAGGTCCGCGTCCCCGGCGGCGCCCACCAGCGCGTCGAAGCCGCTCATCGGCGCCCTCCCGGCGTGGGCGTCGTCGGCGCGGGGCGGCGTTCCGCCGGGGCCGGCGTGGTGCTCCCGGTCGTCGCGGGCGGATTCTGCGGGGCCGGCGTGCCGCCGGTCCCCTGCCCCGCGGGCGCGACGGAATCCGCCGGAGCGTCCGCCGGGGGGCGGCGGGCGCCCGCGGCCACCTGTCCGCTGTCGGCGCGCAGGGAGTCCGCACCGGCGCTGTCGGTCTTCAGCGGGTCCAGGTAGACGCCCTTCTTGAGCCCGCGGACGGTGGCGATGTCCACCTCGCCCTCGGCGAAGGTAAGGTCGATGGTGTCGGCGATCACGTAGTTGATGCCCAGCTTTGCTGTGGTGTCGGCCGCTTCTTCGCGGCTGGGGCGCATTCGGTACAGCGACCGCGCGCTTCCCATGGCCAGCATTCGCTCCAGCTGCGCCTGTGCGCTGTCCGGCCGCGCGGCGCCGGCGCTGTCCGGGCGCACGGGGCGCGACGGGTCGGCCTGGGCGGCGCGCGCGGAGTCCATGGGGCTCGGTCCCCGGCCGGCGAGCGAGTCGTCCTTGAAGAAGCCGATGATGGTGTCGGCGTAGATCAGGTCGCGCTCCCCCAGCGCCAGCCCGGCCACGGTGTCCGGCGCCGCGGCGCTGGTGTCCGCGGGGGACGGGCTCGCCACGCCGGCCGTGTCCCACGACTGCCCCTCGGCCGTGCCGATGGCCGTCACCCGGCGGATGCGCTGCCCCGGGGTGAGCGCCTCCAGCGAGTCGGCCTCCATGCGAAAGCCGCGGGCGAGCGCCACGGAGCGCCCCTGCACCTGCGTGCTGTCCAGCGCCGGGTTGTGCCCCGAGACCAGCCGCTGCAGCGAGTCGCGGGCAAAGAACAATTGCAGCTGGGGCCCGGTCACGCGCAGCCGCTCTTCCACCAGCCGCGCGTTGCCGCGGGAAAGGACGCGCTCCAGCACCCCCTCCGCCAGCTTGCTCTCGATGAAGTCGCCGGTGAGCTCGTACGTCTCGCCCTTGGCGCGGGCGTTCCGGCGCAGCTCCATCCGCTCCGCGTCGGCGTCGTAGAACGCCTCGGCGGCCCAGGCGTCCATCTCCTTGCCGTCGATCACCACGTTGCCCTCGGCGGTGACGAACTTTTCGCCCACGGTGGTGATGCGGTCGGCGTCCACCTCCATGGGCTCGCGGGCGCGGCCCCCGCGCGGCACCACGGTAAGGTGCGGGCGCTCGGTCGAGATGGCCTGCGCGTCGGGCCGGCCGGGGGCCGCGCGGTAGTACTCCAGGTTGGGCCCGCGCAGCGTGCTGCCGCGGTTCTTGTCGGTGAACACCACGCTGCCGGTGGCCCACAGCCGCCCGGTGTTGCCGTTGTAGGTGGCGTAGTCCGAGGTCAGCGAGCGCGTGGGGTCCTGATAGTCCACGCGGCGGAACAGGTGGAACTCGTTGATGGCCTCGTAGACCACCGCGCTGTCCGCCCGCAGCTCCTCGCCGTTGCTGCACCGCACCAGCAGCGGGCCGCCGGCGTTGATCACCCGCTGCCCCTCGGCGCCCACGGACACCCAGTCGCCGTTCTGGTAGACGAGGTCGCAGACGTTCTGCGCCGCGGCGTCCGTGCGGAAGCCGGGGAGCATCGCCAGGGCGAGCAGGAGGGGCGCGAGAAGGCGGGTCATCCTCACAGGCCGCCTTCGCCGGCGTTCACGCGGATGCCGCTGCTGCGGGCGTTCTTGCCGCGCATGTTGGTGAAGCGGGTGTCGCTGGTGAACCCGTCGCTCACCCCGCGGCGCCCGGGCTCGTCGATGATGGTCTCGCGGTCGCTCCACACGCGGTCGCCGCGCTGGTCGTAGTGCAATTCTTCGCTCTTGATGATGCGCTCTTCGCCGCGGTCGTTGTGCGTTACCAGCACCACGTTGCCGCGGGCCACCATGATCCCCGTGGTCGCGTCGTACTCGCCCGTCTTCGACGTGAGCTTGCCGGGCTTCTTTCCCTGGTCGTCGTAGAAGGTGAGCTTTACGCCGCGCAGCTCGGTGACCTGGGTGTTGGGGCGCGTGAACGCCGTGTCGCCGTACAGGTCGGCCCGCAGCACGCCGCCCTCGGTGAGCTTCAGGTTCATCCCGTACGTGCGCTGGGTGTCGTCCGCCTCGGCCACGGTGGGCGCGGCGGGCGTCGGCGGCGTCTCGCACGCCGCCAGCGCGGCCCCCGTCACCAGCATCCACGCACCGCTCCGCATCCGCATCAAACCGCCCCCGCCCGCATCAGGTCGTGAAGGTGAACCATCCCCACCAGCCGCCCGTCGCCGTCCACGACGGGAAGCGCCATGACGCCGTGGCGCTCCATCACGCCAACGGCGGCGGCGGCCAGCTGGTCCGGCTCGGCGGTCCTGGGGGTGGTGGTCATCACTTCGGATACGGCGATCGTGAAGAAGTGTTCCTCCCGCTCCATCAGACGGGTCAGGTCGCCGGAGGTCAGCACCCCCAGCAGCCGCCCCTCGTCATCCACCACCGCCGCCGTTCCCCGCCGCTCGGCGAGAAGGACCACGGCCTGGCGCATGGTGGCGTGCGGCGGCAGCGCGGGGACGTCTTCGGCCACCATCACGTCGCGCACGCGCAGCAGCAGCCGGCGTCCCAGCGCCCCGCCGGGGTGAAAGCGGGCGAAGTCGTCGCGGCCGAATCCGCGCCTCAGCAAGAGCGCCACGGCCAGCGCGTCGCCCATCGCCAGCGCGGCGGTGGTGGACGAGGTGGGCGCCAGGTCGTGCGGGCACGCTTCCTCGGCCACGGAGCAGTCCAGGACGAACTCCGCGTGGCGGGCCAGCGCGCTGTCCACCCGCCCGGTCATCGCCACGGTGCGCACGCCCATGCGCCCCAGGTACTCCATCAGCCCGCGCAGCTCCTCGCTCTGCCCGCTCTTGCTGAGCAGGATGGCCACGTCGCCGCCGCCCACGATCCCCAGGTCGCCGTGCAGCGCCTCGACCGGGTGGAGAAAGCTGGCCGGCGTGCCGGTGGAGGTGAGCGTCGAGGCGATCTTGCGGCCGATGATCCCGCTCTTGCCGATCCCCGCCACGATCACCCGCCCCGGCGCCGCCAGGATGGCCTCCACCGCCCCCGCGAACTGGTCGCCGACGCGGTCCTCCAGCGCGGCCACGGCCTGTGCCTCCATGCGGATCACCTGGCGCGCGCGCCGCAGCGTCTCCGCCAGGGAGAGCCCGGCTTCCGCGGTGGAATCCACCCGGTCCACCACCTCCGTCCCGCTCACTGCGCGGCCTCTCGCTCCGCCACGTAGGCCGCCACCTGCTCCGCCCACTGGCCGCGCGCCGTCAGCAGCGCCTCGGCGAACTCGCGGACGGCGCCGCGGCCTCCGTGCTTCGTCGCCCGCCAGACGGCAAAGGCGCGCGCGTCGCTGGTCGCGTTGCCGACCACGGCGGGAAGCCCCACGCGGCGCAGCACGGCGATGTCGGGAAGGTCGTCGCCCACGAACGCCGTCTCGTCCCAGCCGATCCCCTGCCGCTCCAGGATCGCCGTCAGCGCGGTGACCTTGTTGGCGGTCTTGTCCTGGTGCAGGTCGTCCACCTGCAGCTCGTCCGCGCGGATGCGGACGGCCTCGGAGGTGCGCCCGGTGACGATGGCGATGCGCAGGCCGGCGTTCTTCATCATCAGGATCCCCAGCCCGTCCTGGATGTCGAAGCGCTTGAGCTCCACCGGCTCGCCGCTTTCCGTGGCGCCCAGGTAGATGCCGCCGTCCGTCAGCACGCCGTCCACGTCGAACACGACGATGCGGATGCGCCGCGCCAGCTCCGCCGGGATCGTCTCAGACACGGGCGGCCTCCATCCCCAGCGCGGCCCGCAGCGCCAGCACCTCTTCCACCAGCGGCCGCAGCCGGTCGAGCGGCAGCATGTTGGTCGTATCCGACAATCCCTTCGCCGGCTCCGGGTGCGTCTCCAGGAAGAGCGCGTCGGCCCCGGCCGCGACGGCCGCGCGCACCAGCGTGGGGATGTGCCGCGGCTCGCCGCCGCTGACGCCCGCGCCCTCGCCCGGGCGCTGCACGCTGTGGGTGCCGTCGAAGATGGCCGGCGCGTCGCACGCCTCGCGCAGCAGCGCGAACGAGCGCATGTCCACGACCAGGTTGCCGTATCCGAAGAACGTCCCCCGCTCCGTCACCGCCACCGACGGCGAGCCCGCGCCGCGCACCTTGCCCGCCGCGCCCCGCATCTCCTGCGGCGCCATCCACTGCCCCTTCTTTACGTTCACCGGCCGCCCCGTCCGCCCGGCAGCCACCAGCAGGTCCGTCTGCCGGCAGAGAAAGGCGGGGATCTGCAGGACGTCGACGACCTCCGCCACCGCCGCGCACTGCTCGGGGAGATGGACGTCCGTCAGCAGCGGCAGCCCGGTCTCGGCGCGGACGCGCTCCAGCTTGCGCAGCCCCTCGTCCACCCCCGGCCCGCGCGGCGAGCCGGGCGACGAGCGGTTGGCCTTGTCGAACGACGCCTTGAAGACGATCGGCAGCCCCAGGTCGTCCGCCATCCGCGCCAGCGCCTCGGCGATCGTCAGGTTCAGCGCGTCGTCCTCCAGCACGCACGGCCCGGCGATCAGAAAGAACGGCCCGCCCACGCGGAACAGCTCGGCCACGGATGTCGCGTTCGGCGCGGATTCCCTCGGCGCCTCGAACGCCTGGTAGCCTTCCGGCCCCAGCACGTACCCCGTCATCCGCTCGCCCGGCGCGCGATCGTCCCGCATCTGCCCGTCCCCGCTCGCGTCGTTCATCACGCGACCGTCACCGGGCGCTCCGGGGCCTTCTCCGCCGGCGCCCCAGCCTGCACGGAGGCGGGCGCGGCGAGGTCGCGCTCCAGCGACGTCTGCGCCTGCCCGTCGCGCCGGTCCATGGCCGCGCGGACGAACGAGGCGAACAGCGGGTGCGGATGGTCCGGCCGCGACTTGAGCTCCGGGTGCGCCTGCGTGGCCACGAACCACGGGTGCGACGGAAGCTCGATCATCTCCACCAGGTTGCCATCGGGCGAGGTGCCGCTGATGCGCATTCCCGCGTCTTCGAGCTGGCCGCGGTAGGCGTTGTTCACCTCGTAGCGGTGGCGGTGGCGCTCGCTGATCTCGTGCGACCCATAGATCTCGGCGGACTTGGATCCCGGTGCCAGGCGCGCCATGTACGCACCCAGCCGCTGCGTGCCGCCCAGGTCCGTCACCTGGCGCTGGCTGTCCATCAGGCAGATGACGGGGTCCGACGTGTCGCGCTCCCACTCGGCCGAGTGCGCGTGCTCGAGCCCGCAGACGGCGCGCGAGAACTCGATGATGGCGGTCTGCAGCCCCAGGCAGATGCCGAAGAACGGCAGCCCGTTCTCACGCGCCCAGTTGATGGCGCCCAGCATCCCCTCCACGCCCCGCACGCCGAAGCCGCCGGGGATCAGCAGGCCGTCGAACTCCGCCAGCTTGTCCGCCGTCTGGCCGTTCTCGAAGTCTTCCGACGACAGCCACTCGATGTGCACCCTGACATCGTTGGCGATGCCGCCGTGGTACAGCGCCTCCTGCACCGACTTGTATGAATCGACCAGCGCCACGTACTTGCCGACGACCGCCACCTTCACCGTGCCGTTCCTGGGGCGGCGGATGCGCTCCACCAGCTGCTCCCACTCGGCCAGATCCGTCTTGCCCGCCGGCAGCCCCAGCTTGTGGCACACCTGCTCGTCCAGCCGCTGCTTGTGGTACTCCAGCGGCACCTCGTAGATGCTCTTTACGTCCGCCGCCTCGATGACGCTGGCCACGTCCACGTTGGTGAACAGGGCGATCTTGCGCCGCATTTCCGGCGGAATGGGGTGCTCGCTGCGGCAGATGAGGATGTCGGGCTGAATGCCGATCTCCATCAGCTCGCGCACCGAGTGCTGCGTGGGCTTGGTCTTCAGCTCCCCCGCCGCGGCGATGTACGGAATCAGCGTAAGGTGCACGAACAGCGTGTGCTCGCGCCCCACCTCCTGCCGGTACTGGCGGATGGCCTCCAGGAACGGCAGCGACTCGATGTCGCCCACCGTGCCGCCGATCTCGGTGATCACCACGTCGTGGTTGGGCGCCAGCCGGCGGATGGCGCCCTTGATGGCGTCGGTGATGTGCGGAATCACCTGCACCGTGGCGCCCAGGTACTCGCCGCGGCGCTCCTTCTGGATGACGTCCTGGTAGATGCGCCCGGTGGTGATGGAGTTGGCCACGGTGAGCGACTCGCCCACGAAGCGCTCGTAGTGCCCCAGGTCCAGGTCCGTCTCGGCCCCGTCGTCCGTGACGTACACCTCGCCGTGCTGAAAGGGCGACAGGGTGCCGGGATCGACGTTGATGTAGGGATCGAACTTCTGGATGGTGACCCGCAGCCCGCGGTTCACCAGCAGCCGCCCGATGCTGGCCGCGGCGATCCCCTTGCCCAGCGACGAGACCACCCCGCCGGTGACGAAGATGTACTTGGTGGGGGTCGTGTTCATCGCGGTCATGCCAGTGCCTCTTCGGTGTGAATCGTACGTCTCAGGATGTGCTCCGCCCGCTCTGCGTCAGCCGGCGTGTCTACCCCGCCCTGGGCCGGCGCGCCCACCGCCACGCCCATGCGGATCCCCGCCGCCAGCGGCCGCAGCTGCTCCAGCCGCTCCACGCGCTCCAGCGCGCCCTCGGGCAGCGCCACCCAGCGCAGCAGCGCCTCGCGGCGGTAGCTGTAGATGCCCACGTGGCGCAGGTACAGCCCGGACGCAAAGTCCTCGGCCTCCGGCTCCGCGTCGCGACGGAAGGGAATGGGTGCGCGGGAGAAGTAGAGCGCCGCTCCGTCGTCCCCCCGCACCACCTTTACCACCGACGGCTCGCGCCACTCGTCCGCGCCGCCGATCGGGGTGGCCACCGTCCCCGCGTCCCACCCGCCCTCGCGGACGAGATCGATCGCCGCCTGCAGGTGGTCGCGGCGGACGAACGGCTCGTCGCCCTGCACGTTGACGATGGTGCCGAACCCCGCGTACTTCCCCAGGCGCGCCACCTCGGCCACCCGGTCCGTGCCGGAGGGGTGGTCGTCTCGCGTCATCTCGACCGTGGCGCCGAACGCGCGCGCCACCTCCGCCACCTGCGCGCTGTCCGTGGCGACCACGACGGCGTCGAAAAGACCGAAATGCACGACGCGGCGCCAGACCCATTCAATGAGGGGCCTGCCGGCGATGGAGTGCAGCGGTTTGTGGGGGAGCCGTTGAGAAGACAGCCGGGCTGGAATGACGCCGAGAACACCGGCAGTCAGCATACCCGCAGAGGGGGAAGCCGCGTGATCCGTTGCAATAATCACGCCAGACAAGATAGCGCCGCCGGGCGCCGTTGTCAAAGACAACGCGTCAGGCGGCGCGGACTTCGGTGCAGCGGTGGTGCAAGGACGTGTGATGGAAGGTACTCGATTGCGGCGGTGGCGGCTAGGGTGGGGGTGGAGGGGAGAACCGGCCCGACGTGGATCTCGCCCCATTTTTCGACGCACCTTCGCTCCGTTCCCTCGACACCATCGCCCCGTCCCCGGTCCCCCGGGTTGAAACCCGGGGCTAGAAAGGCCAGAAGCCCCGTCTTCGTTCGCTACCGCTCACGAAACGGGGCTTCGACTGCACCGAGCGGAGGCTGATCGGCTCCCACATGCCGCTCGCGGCGCCGGCGGGGGCCCTCACCCGCTCGCTTAGGCTCGCCCGCAACCGGGAGAGGGTATAAACATCGCGAAAACCTGTCGTGCGCTCCCGAAGGGGAAGCCCCGTTCGGCGAGCGCAAGCGAGCCGAGACGGGGCTTGTGGCAGTTCCAGCCCCGGGTTTCAACCCGGGGCGGCCCCGGGCGACCGGGGCCTCGGTCGTCGATCCATCAAATCATGCCTTCTGGCCGCACTCCGGGCAGAACTTGGCCGAGCCGGGGATCTCCGCCGAGCAGGAGCCGCAGTTACGGGTGAGCGAGAGCGCTTCGCCGCACTCCGAGCAGAATTTGCCGCGCGCGTTGGCGGCGCCGCAGCCGGGGCAGCTCACCACGCGCTGCTGCATGTCTTCCTTCGTCACGCTGGCGGTCTCGTACGCCACCTCGCGGGCGCGGGCCAGCTTGGCCTCGCGGTTGATGGCGGCCAGCTCCGGGTCCAGGCGCGGGACGCAGCTGATGCAGGTGCCCTCGTCCTCGTTCCAGCAGTTGTCGCAGAAGTGGTTGGCGCAGCGCGGGCAGCGGTGAAAGTGCTGCTTGGCCTGCTCCACGGCGTCGCGCAGGGCGGCGTCGCGCGCCTTGCTCCACCCGGCGCTCTTCACGTGCCCCACCGCGTTGCGCGCCGTGCCGAAGATGCCGCCGAAGATGCCTTCCGCGGCGCCCAGCAGGTTCTCCGCCGTGCCCGTGGCGTAGCGGTCGAACTCCGAGCGCCACGTCTCGCCGCAGTGCTCGCAGTGGAACTCGAACTGGAATCCGGTATCGGTCGAGAGGTCGTTGTAGTTGTCGGAAAACTGGATCTGGCTCATCGCTGTGGTCTCTGGGTCGGGCGGGGGATGATGCGGATGTGGCGGCGCGGAGGTCTTGCGGCGCCGCGGCGACAAGGTAAACGGCGGGAGCGCGGCGGACAACAGATTTTTGCGGCGGTGCGAGGGCGGCAGGGGCCTGCAAGGGCCTGCAAGGGCGAATGAATTCGCTGCAACAACCACACGAAGCCCGCCTTCGCGGGCTGGCGGGGCGGGCGGTTGCGGAGGGTGGGTGCGCGTGGCGGGCCTCGTCCCGGGCGGGTGAACCCGCGGCTGGAAACGCGGAAAGCCCCGCAAACTGCACGGGGCTTCGTGTCCGACTCACCGGAGTGTCATTCCGAGCGAGCGCACCAGGTGAACCCCTCCGGGGCGGGCGGTTGGGGAGGGTGGGGTGCGCGTGGCGGGTGTGGTGAGGGTGTCCGCCTCCTGGGGGGCCTGCCGCCCTGCCTCGGACCTGCGGCTACGAGCGGGTGAAGCCCCGCCGGGCGAGCTCCGCGAGCCCAGGGCGGGGCTTATGGCATTTCCAGCCCCGGGTTTCAACCCGGGGTGGGCTCCGCCACCATCAGCAGCGACACCGGCTTGCCCGTGCCGGGATGCACCGGCTCGCGGAGGTCCGAGAGTCGGAATCCGCCGGCGCGCAGGGCATCCACCCACGACTGCAGGGTGCGGAAGTACCAGGGCATGGGCTCCGCGAACTCGCCGCCGAACGCGTCGAAGGTCTCCGTGCGCCAGCCGTCCGCGTATCCCTCGTCGCCGGCGGCGGTCCAGGGATGCACCGTCTGGATGACGATCGCGCCGCCGGGCGACAGGTTGGCGCGCAGGGCGCGGAGCAGCGGAACCAGGTCCGCGCCCAGCAGCGAGAAGTTGCAGGCGATGGCGTCGTACGGGCCGCCGGCGCGGGTGGGATCGTCCACTAGCTCTTCGTACGAGCAGCAGCGGTAGCGGCCGCCGCCCGTCTCCTCGGCCGCCATCACCAGCTCGAGCGACACGTCCAGGCCGATGGACGAGATCCCCCGCTCCGCCAGCGCGCGCATCAGCCACCCCTCGCCGCACCCCAGGTCCAGCACGCGGCCCGGCTTCAGCGCCGCCACCGCCTCGACGATGGCCGTGTCCGTGGCCACGCGGCGGCTCTCGATGCGCCCCTCGCGCACCGCGCGCGTCCATGCGTCGGCGTTGGCCATCCAGCTCCAGATAAGCGCCGCCTCGCGATCGGGGTCCGTCACCGCTGCGGGATGTAGAAGCCGAAGCTGAACTTGGGCGTCGCGGGCCGGTCCGCCGGGTTGATCATCATCCGCGCCCGCACCAGGGCAAAGATCACCCCCACGCCCGCGTTCTGCACCCATTGCGGCTCGTCGTCGCCCGTCCACGCGGCGCCGGCCAGGTGCACCGCCTCTACCGACGGCGAGCCGACCACGGGAAGGACGATGTTGTTGAGCGGGATGATGTAGCTGGACTCGATGAACACCAGGTGGTCGCCGCGAAAGCGCGCGATGGGCTCGGAGGGGAGCGATCCGCCGCCGCCCAGGATGCCCCGGCGCTGCGGCGGCGCGCTGCCGCCGATGGGTGCCATGAAGCGGCCGTACAGGCGCAGCGAGTGCGTCCGCAGCGCGCTGGCCAGGTAGGTGCCCTGCACCAGCACCTGCGTGAACTCCGCGTCGCCCGGCGCGGCGAGCGCGTGCTCCAGGTTGGCGTCGCCGTCGAACGACGAGGTGGTGGCGCGCCAGTGGTACTCGGTTCCCGCCAGCAGCGAAACGAAGGTCCCCTCCAGCGCCGCCGGGTTCTCGCGCTCCAGCCCCTCGCGGTCCAGCAGCGCCCACGGCGACTGCGTCGACAGCGCGCGGTCGTCCGACACCTGCACGCCGACGCGCGGCCCCAGCCAGCTCTCGCCCGCGATCAGCGGCTTGCCCACGGGGCGCTCCACCATCACCCGCAGCACGTCGGCGTCCCAGTAGTCGCGGTAGTCGCGGCCCAGCACCAGCGCGCGCACCGAGTTGGCCACGTCGCCGCGGATCCAGGCGTCCATCGTCCGTGTGGCGCGGGACGCCTCGCCGGTCAGCTGCAGGTTTTCGCGCCCCAGCGGCGCCCGCCAGCGCACGCCGCCGCCCAGCTCGTTCTCCTGCTCGAAGCGGTACGCGCCCCACACGTTGAACACCGGCCCGTCGTCGCGCCGGGTGGGGCGGACGTTGGCGGAGGCCGACAGGGTCAGGCCGTTCACCCGGTCATAGGTGGGAAACGGGCCCACGGCGGGGGCAAAAAAGGCGGGGCGCGGCGGCGGGGTGATCTGCGCCGCGGCCACGTACTCGCCGTCGCGCCCCGTGGGCCGCGTCTCGACCTCAATGCGGGTGCGGGGACCGGTGACGAAGATGGAGTCGCGGTCCACCACCGCCAGCCCCGCCGGGTACACGCCGCCGCCGACCACCGCGATCGATCCGCCCACGCGCCCGCCGGGCCGGATCCACAGGTCGCCGCCGATGACCACGGCGGAGCCCGGCACGCTTCCCTCCAGCCGCACCTCGGCGTCATACACCACCAGGTCGCCGGGGGCCTGGAAGTCGGGGCCCAGGATGGTGTCGCGGTCGATGTACACGTACGCGCGGCGGTCCAGCACCTCGCGGGCGATGCGGGCCGCGGTGCTCTGGTCGTCGCCGCTGATCTGCGGCACCTGCGCCCCCGCGGCCGGCGCGAAGGCGAGAGAGAGCGCCAGGACGAGGACGCGGCGGATGCGCCTCATCCGATGCTCAGGAAGTTGCGAAGCAGGTCGTGTCCGTGCTCGCTGGCGATGGACTCGGGGTGAAACTGCACGCCCCACACGGGATGCTCGCGGTGGCGCACGGCCTGGATCTCGTCCTCCCACCCCTCCTCCTGTGTCCAGGCGATGGCCTCCAGCGCGTCGGGGAGCGTGGAAGGCTCGATGACCAGCGAGTGGTAGCGCGCCACGGTGAGCGGCGAGGGCACGTCGCGAAAGATGCCGTCGCCGGTGTGGCGGATGGGCGACGTCTTGCCGTGCATCACCCGCCGCGCGCGCACCACGTCGCCGCCGTACGCCGCGCCGATGCTCTGGTGCCCCAGGCACACGCCCAGGATGGGGGTGGTGGGTCCCAGCTGGCGGATGACGTCCACGGAGACGCCGGCCTCGCTGGGCGTGCACGGCCCCGGCGAGATGACGATGCGCTCCGGCGCCAGCTCGCGGATCTGGTCCACGCTCAGCTCGTTGTTGCGCCGCACCTCCATCTCGGCCCCCAGCTCGCCCAGATACTGGACGAGATTGAAGGTGAAGCTGTCGTAGTTATCGATAACCAGGATCATCAGATAAGCTGCTTGCGCTAAAGCGTGTTCTTACGAACGTTGGCGTCCATCCACTGATAACAATCGTCATCTGCGGAAAATCACACGCCGCCCCACCGCCGCGCAATGCCGGCGCGGGCGGAGGGGCGGCGGATGACGTGTATCCGGCCCGGCGGCGGTCAGGCGCTCAGGCGGGCCCCGGTGTCGGCGGGCGGCAGCGGGGTGCGGCTCCGCGGCCGCGTACGGACCCGCAGCGCGATGGCCGAGATGGTGAACCCGGCCATCCCCGCGTACATGCTGAGATCCGGGGCTCCGGTCAGCAGCATCCCCACCGCCCCGCCCGCCAGCGTGCCCAGCGTGGTTCCGCCCACGGCCAGCCACAGCGGCACGTGCCGCATCAGCAGCCATGCGGCGAGCGGGCCCAGCGCCGCGCCCACCACGCCTCCGAACCACGCGCCCATCAGCAGAATGGAGGGATCGGACAGCGCGGCGTAGACGCCCTCCAGCTGCATCGCCCAGAGCATCAGCACCACGGCGCCCGCGAGTCCGCCGAACAGCGCCCCCGCCACCGCCAGCCCCGCCGTCACCGCGGCGATCCGAGCGATTCTCATTTTTCCTCTCCGTTGATCATCGAGAGTTGCTGGGGTGATTCCCGACTCCGGCAAAAGATCATTCTCACCCAGAGGCCGCAGAGGCCGCAGAGGGATGCTTTTCTCTGTGGCCTCTGCGGCCTCTGGGTGAGACACTTCTTTTTGCGGACGGCGCGCGGCGGGAGGTCTACCGCACCCGGAAGGGGACGGAGAACTCGGTGTCGTCCCACGACAGGCGCAGCACGCCGGCGTCGCCGCAGTCGGGCTGGGCGCGGATGGTGAACACCTCCACGGGCTCGTCCGTCATCGCGAGGCGCATGCGCACGCGGCCCAGGTCGCGCGTGGCGTCGTACGCGGTGCCGTTCTGGCCCGTCTGGCGGTTGACGATCAGCCAGCCGCCGTTCTCCTCGGGGATGGAGAACAGCGTGTACTCGCCCGCGGGGACTTCCAGCGTGCCCGTGGCGGGGTCGCCCAGCACCAGCGCACGGTCGGTGGTGAAGTGCGTGGCGCGGTTGGCGCCCGTGCGCCACAGCTGCCCCCACTGCACCACGGCGGGAAAGATGTCGCGTCCGCGGCGCACCGGCGTGCCGTAGTCCACCCGAATGTGCGCGCCCGCCACCGTGGCCTCCTCGCGCCCGCGCCCCGACAGCTCGCCGATGCCGCGCCCCTCGCGGTCCGCCTGCGCCCAGCGCGCGGCGGGGGCCTGCACCTCCACCCAGGGCACGCGCGAGACGACGACCTTGCGCGTGGTGCCGGCCGCGTCCAGCGAGACCAGGCGCCCCTGCGCGTCCACCTGCGCCACGGACGGGCCGCGGAAGGGGTGCGTGAGCGTCCATCCCCCGCCCTGCGCCGGCGTGACGGTGTACGCCAGCGGGTTGTTGCCGGAAAGCAGCGGCGCCGCACCCCCCTGGCCTCCCCGGGCACGCATCAGCACCAGCTCGAAGGGCCAGTGCACCAGGTCGACCCACGGCAGCGCGGTGGCCGGCGCCTCCACGCGCCGCGTGGCGACGGAATCGCCCTGCGTCAGTGTACGCGTCCAGCCGCCGTCCGCCGCCTCGAACACTTCCGTGCGCGTGGGCCGCTCGGCGGAGGCGGAGGGATCGAAGCTGCGCTCCTCGAAGCGGCGCATGGTGCCGTCGGGCGCCAGGTCCATCACGTAGCGCCGGTACGTGGTCCGCGGCGAGCGCACCACCGCCTCGGCCGTAATCCGCTCCGGCGTGCGCACCCAGCGCTCCAGCGCCAGCGTGTCGCGCCCCAGCACCGTCACCAGCCCCGCGCTGTCCGCCCGCGCCTGCGCCGCGACGGGCGCGGCGGCCAGGAACGCGGCGGACAGCAGACAGGCGTTCACCATCGCACGCATCGTTCTACTCCTCATACTTCGTTGATTTCGGGTCGATGAGCGGGCTGCAATCTGCGGTCCGGGCTTTCCGCGGCACAAGCGGGGCCAGCCGCGGTCGCCGGCGTGCCAGGCTATTCGATGATCTTCCCGCAGGCAGATCCACCAGCGCTGTCATTCCGAGGCCCGGCCACGCCATAGCTTGCTTTCACACCAGGGGTTGCAGGGCCGAGGAATCTACTGTCGGATTTGCTGGAGGGCAGACGCGGTAGCCGTGCCTGCTTCGCGGCTATGACACGGGCGGACAGGGCCAGTGCCGGAGCGGTGCGGCGGGGCACCAGCAGCAGACAGTAGATTTCTCAGTCGGCGCGCAGGAGTTCGTGCGAGCTGATGGTGCGGTGTGGCGCCTCCTTCGAAATGACAGACGGGCGCGAGCGCAGGGGATTTTTAGACACACTCTCACAGTTCGCGGCGTCGGCGTTCAGGACAGCGCGTCCAACGCGCGGCCGAGCCGGTCCAGCCCCTCCGCTAACGTTGCTGGGTCCACGCCGAGGCCGATGCGGACGTGCTCCGGCATGCCGAAGAAGCGGCCCGGGACCACGGCGGTCTCGTATCGATCGATCAGCAGCGCGCAGAGCGCATCCACGTCGCCGCCGGTGACGCGCGGAAAGCTGACAGTGCCGTGCGCGTGCTCCATCGCCTGCAACTGGGGATGCGCGGCGTAAAAGGCGTTCAGTGCGGCGCGGTTGGCATCCAGCAGATTGCGGGAGCGGGCGGCGATGGCGTCCAGGTCCTGGAACGCGGCCAGGCTCAGCCGCTCCGCCGCGTGCACGCCGATGTTGTTGAACAGCTCCGTCAGCCGCCACATCCGCCCCGCCAGCTCCGGCGCAGCCAGCACCCATCCGCAGCGCAGGCCGTTGAGCCCGTAGACCTTGGTCAGGCTGTTGGTGGAGATGAAGGTCGGCCCCAAGTGAAACGCGGTGCGCGGGGCGGATTCCCACAGGCTGTCCAGGTACACCTCGTCCACGATCACCCGCGCGCCCACCCGCCCCGCCAGCGCGCCGATCTCCCGCAGCGCGTCCCGGTCCGCCGGCGCGCTGCTGGGGTTGTGCAGGTCGGTGATGACGACGGCGCGCGTCCGCGGCGTGATCGCCCGCTCCACCTCAGCCGGATCCAGCCGAAAGCCGTCCTCCGCGCGCCGGGCGAAGTGGCGCACCTCCGCGCCCAGGTACCGCGCGACGGTGATCAGCGGCTCGTAGGTGGGATGCTCGATCAGCACCTCGGCCCCCGGCTGGACGAGCGCCGCCAGCGCCAGGTGGTTGGCCATCGACGCGCCCATCGCCGCCACCACGCAGGACGCATCCACCCGGTACCGGTCCGCGATCGCCTGCTGAAGCGGCGCCCAGCCGTACGCGCCGGTGCCGCTGATCTCCAGGTCGTCCAGGACGACGGGAAGCTCGCGCAGCGGCAGGTAGGGCACGCCGCTGGAGGTAAGGTCGAAGCGCGCCGGCCCGCGCGTCTTGGCCCAGCGCAGGTACTCGCTGCCGTGGACGTCCATCATGCCGCCCGCCGGCGCCAGAGCAGGTAGACGGGAAGGCCGGTGAGCATGATCCCCAGCCCGATGGCGCTGTCCACCGGCGCCGCCAGCACGGTGCTGACGACGATGAGCGCCGCCGCGGTGATGAACAGCGCCGTGGTGAGCGGATGGCCGGGGACGCGCGACACGCCGTCGTCCGCATCCCCGCCCCGTCGGCGGAAGAGGAAGATGGCGCCCGCCGTCAGGCCGAAGAACACCCAGTCCACCGCCACCACGTAGCTCAGGATCTGCTCGTACGTGCCGGTAAGGGCGATGAGCAGCGACAGCACGCCCTGCAGCACCACGGCCACCACCGGCGCCCGCGTGGTGGGATGCACCCACGCCACGCGGCGAAAGAACAGCCCGTCCGCCGCCATGGCAAAGTAGACGCGCGGCGCCGTCAGCATTCCCTGGCTCAGGAATCCCAGGGTGCTGATGGCGATGCCGGCGGCGATGATCGTGGCGCCCGTCTGGCCGAACGCCAGGCGCATCACGCTGGACGCGGGGGTGGTGGTCGCCGCCAGACCTTCCGCGCCCAGCGCGTGGATGCACGCCAGCGTAACGCCCACGTACAGCGCGATCACCCCCAGCACGCCGATCAGCAGCCCGCGCGCCAGGTCCCGCCGCGGGTTGCGCATCTCGGCCGCCACGAAGCTGGCCGTCTGCCATCCGCCGTACGAGAACATCACCGGCGTCATCGCCGCGCCAAAGGCCAGCAGCAGGCTTCCGGAGGGCGCCGCCCGGGCCGCCGCCGGCGCCGCATCCTCTGGCCCGGCCACGAAGAACAGCCCCGCGGCCACCAGCCCCAGGATCGCCAGGATCTTGAGCAGCATCAGCCCGTTCTGCACCGTGCTGCCCGAGCGCACGCCCAGGCAGTTGACCGCCACCAGCAGCGCGATCCCCAGCCCCGCCACCACCGGCTCGGCCAGCGGAACGTGCGTCACCTCGCGAAAGTAGCGCGCAAAGGTCACCGCCACGGCCGCCATGCCGCCCGTCTGGATGACCAGCAGCAGCGCCCAGCCGTAGACGAACGCCACCGCGGGGTGGTAGGCGTCGCGCAGGTAGGCGTACTGCCCGCCCACCTGCGGGCGCCGCGCCGCCAGCTCCGCGTACACGAACGCGCCCGCCAGCGCGATGAGCCCGCCCGCGAGCCACGCGGCCACGATGAGCGCCGGCGTGTGCACCTGGCGCGCGACCACGTACGGCGTAACGAAGATGCCGCTGCCCACGATGCCGCCCATCACGATCATCGTAGCGTCGAACAGCCCCAGCCTGCGGGCCAGCTGCGGCGCGCCGGTCGGCGTGGATGCGGAGTGTGGCTGCGTCACGGGATGGAGGCGGGGTGCGGGCGGGACGGCGGATGGTGGACCTGGAGGATGCGGAAGAATCTGGCGGGCGCGGCGGCACGGCAAGGGGTTCCGCGCGCGCCGCCTCAAGCACACGGGTTGAAACCCGTGGCTGGAACGGCCATAAGCCCCGCCCAAGGCTCGCAAAGCTCGCCAGGCGGGGCTTCACCTACACTCTGCAACGCGCAGAGAACCTGCCTGGAACCCCGAGCTTTCCAGTCTGCGAAGGCGGACTTCGTGTGGTTGTTGCAGCGAATCCATTCGCCCTTGCAGCCCCTCGCAGCCCTTCCCCGCCCTCGCAAAACACCCCGCCATCCATTTCCTTCCGCACCCCCACCCTCGCTCTAGCCCGCTTCCAGTGATAGCTTGCAGGCCCCTCTGGCCCCCGCGCGGGGCCGTGATCCCTTCCGGAAAAGGTGCATCGTGAGCGAGTTCATCGAGATCCGCGGCGCCCGCGAGAACAACCTGAAGGACGTGTCGCTCCGCATCCCCAAGCGAAAGATCACCATCTTTACCGGGGTGTCGGGGTCCGGAAAGTCGTCGATCGTGTTCGACACCATCGCCACCGAGGCGCAGCGGCAGCTGTTCGAGAACTTCAGCATGTTCGTGCGCAACTTCCTGCCCAAGTACCCGCCCCCCGAGGCCGACGCCATCGAGAACCTGAGCATGGCCGTGGTGGTGGACCAGAAGCGGCTGGGCGGCGGGTCGCACTCCACGGTGGGCACCATCACCGACATCTACACCGCCCTGCGGCTGCTGTACTCGCGCGTGGGGCAGCCGCACGTGGGCTACAGCAACGCATTCTCGTTCAACGACCCCGAAGGCATGTGCCCGGAGTGCAACGGGCTGGGCCGAAAGCTGGGCGTGGTGAGCGACGACTTCCTGGACCTGGAAAAGTCGCTGAACGAGGGCGCGGTGCAGGTGCCGCTGTTCGCCGGCTGGGAAGCCAGCGCGTACCCGGCATCCGGGTTCTTCGACAACGACAAGAAGATCAAGGACTTCACGCCCGAGGAGATGGACCTGCTGCTGTACGGCAAGGACCGCAAGTTCAAGATGCAGTTCGGCGGCAGCACGATGAACGTCACGTACTCGGGGATCATCGAGAAGATCGAGCGCGCGTACATCCGCCGCGACCTCAAGACCCTCTCCGAGCGCACGCAGAAGGCGGTGGCGCCCTACATCCGCCCGCAGCCGTGCCCGCTTTGCAAAGGCGCGCGGCTCAGCCAGGCGGCGCTGGCGTGCACGATCGACGGACGCAACATCGCCGAGCTGGCGGCGATGGAGATCGGCGAGCTGATCCCGTTCATCCGCGGCATCGAGGGGGCGGAGGCGGCGCCGATCGTGGCCACGCTGGTGGACCGGCTGGGGCACGTGGCCGGCATCGGCCTGGACTACCTGACGCTGAACCGCGAGACGGACACGCTTTCGGGCGGCGAGTCGCAGCGCATCAAGATGGTGAAGCACCTGGGCAGCAGCCTGGTGGACGTGATGTACATCTTCGACGAGCCCAGCGTGGGGCTGCACCCCCGCGACGTGCACCGCCTGAACGAGCTGCTGCAGAAGCTGCGCGACAAGGGGAACACGGTGCTGGTGGTGGAGCACGATCCCGACGTGATCCGCGTGGCGGACCACGTGGTGGACGTGGGCCCGCACGCGGGAAGCGCCGGCGGCCGCATTGTCTTCGAAGGCCCGTACGCGGAGCTGCTGGAGGCCGACACGCTCACGGGGCGCTACCTGCAGCGGGCGCTCCCCATCAAGACGGAGGTACGCACGGCGACGGGCGTGCTGCCCATCCGGAACGCACGCGCCAACAACCTGCGGGACGTCAGCGTCGACATCCCGGCTGGCGTGCTGACGGTGGTGACCGGCGTGGCGGGATCGGGGAAGAGTTCGCTGATCAACGAGGCGTTCCTGCGGCAGCACCCCGAGGCGGTGGTGATCGACCAGTCGGCGGTGGGCACGTCCACGCGCTCAAACCCCGCCACCTACACGGGGGTGATGGACGACGTGCGCAAGGCGTTCGCGGCGGCCAACAAGGTGGACGCGGGATTGTTCAGCTTCAACAGCAAGGGGGCGTGCGAGAACTGCAAGGGCACGGGCGTCATCTACACCGACCTGGCGTTCCTGGACGGCGTAAAGACGCCGTGCGAGGTGTGCCAGGGGCGGCGCTTCAAGGACGAGGTGCTGGCGTACACGCTGGACGGCAAGTCCATCTCGGACGTGCTGGCGCTTACGGTGGCGCAGGCGCTGGAGTTCTTCTCCCGCAAGGAGATCGTCCGCCGGCTGCAGGCGATGAGCGACGTGGGGGTGGACTACCTTACGCTGGGGCAGCCGCTGAGCACGCTCTCCGGCGGGGAGTGCCAGCGGATCAAGCTGGCGAGCGAGCTGCACAAGAAGGGGAGCATCTACGTGCTGGACGAGCCCACCACGGGGCTGCACATGTCCGACATCACCCACCTGCTGGCGATCATGAACCGTCTGGTGGATGGCGGAAACAGCGTGATCGTGATCGAGCACAACCTGGACGTGATCCGCAACGCAGACTGGATCATCGACCTGGGTCCCGAAGGCGGCAACAAGGGCGGCCGGGTGGTCTTTGAAGGCACGCCGATGCAGCTGCTGGACTGCGCGGAGTCGCTGACGAGCCGCTACCTGCAGCCGGAGGGCGAGCTCGCGGCGGCGTGAGGGGGGATGATTGCCATATGCGAGCACTGACTTCCTGAGGGAGCGCCCGCGCAGGCCCGGATGACTGCACTCAGGTGTGCGGGCGACCGAAGGACCTCCTCTCGGGCTGCTCGGAGCCGGTCTTCAGCCACGGTGCGCGGCCCCTGCGAGAGCGGGTGAACCCGCCGCAACAAGAGCGGAAAGCCCCGCACAGCCGCTTCGCGGCCGTGCGGGGCTTCACCTGCTCGCGTGGGCCGGGTCCCAGCCTCGGCGGAAGACCCGTCGCAATGCAGGCGAGATCCTTCGGTCGGCGCGCCGGCCAAGGCGGCGGCGGACGGGATTGCGCGGCGCCTCTCTCAGGAAGTCACGGCGGGTTTGTCGGCGCGGAACGGGCTTCGAGCAGTCGGAACGTAGATTCCTCATCGGCGCCAGAGGATTGTGCGAGGAGCCGGTTTCGGTGCGGCGCCTCCTTCGGAATGACAGATCGCGGCCAGGGTTGAGGCGGCACAACCACAATCTGTCATTCCGAGGCCCGGCCGCGCTGAATCATCTTCTCGCGCCGACCGTTGCAGGGCCGAGGAATCTACTCTCCGCTGCCTCAAGGCTGGATGCGGCAGCCCGCGCAAGATCCGCGGCTACTCCATCTTCGGACCAAGCCGAATGCGGTGGTGTCGGATGCCAAACGAGCCGCCCGCGACGCGGCACGACGGCGGGTTACGAGAACTCCGAGAGTAGATTCCTCAGTCGGCGCCAGAGGGTTGTGCGAGGAGCCGGTTTCGGTGCGGCGCCTCCTTCGGAATGACAGAGCGAGGCCAGGGTTGAGGCGGCACAACCACACTCTGTCATTCCGAGGCCCGGCCGCGCTGCATCGTCTTCTCGCGCCGATGGTTGCAGGGCCGAGGAATCTACTCTCCGCTGCCCCGAGGCTGGATGCGGCAGCCCGCGCAAGATCTGCGGCCACTCCATGTTCGGACCAAGCGGAATGTGGTGGTGTCGGATGCCAACGAGCCGCCTGCGACGCGGCACGACGGCGGGTTACGAGACTCCGAAAGTAGATTCCTCAGTCGGCGCCAGAGGATTGTGCGAGGAGCCGGTTTCGGTGCGGCGCCTCCTTCGGAATGACAGATCGCGCCGCCGCGTCAGGCCCTGACGTTCCCTGACGCGGCGCCGCGATCACTTCATCCCGCTATTCCCTATTCCCTATTCCCTGTTCCCTGTTCCCTATTCCCTCCCCCGCTATTCCCCGCCCCGCAGCGCCTCGATGCGCGCGATCTCCTCGTCCGAGAGGCGGAAGTCGCCGCCGCCCATCACGCCCTGCACCTGCTCGGCCGAGCGGGCGCCGACGATGGCGCCGGTGACGGAGGGAAGGCGCAGCGTCCACGCGATGGCCACCTCGCCCGCCGAGCGACCGTGCGCCTCGCCGATCTCCCGCAGCGCGTCGGCGATGGCCAGGTTGCGCGACAGCCGCGGCTCCTGGAACTCCGGGTTCCGCCGCCGCCAGTCCGACTCCGGGAAGTTCTCGGCCCGCTCACGCGTCATTCCGCCCGTCAGCAGCCCGCTCCCCATCGGCGAGTAGACGATGGTGCCGATGCCGTTCCGCTCGCAGAACGGCAGGATCTCGCGCTCCACCTCGTCGTTGATCAGCGAGTATGGCGGCTGCAGCGAGGTCACCGGCGCGATCTCCTGCGCCATTTGCAGCTGCGGCACGTTCCAGTTGCTCACGCCGATCCAGCGCACCTTTCCCTCGCGCTGCAGCTCCGCCATGGTGCGCCACCCCTCGGCGTCCTCGTCGGGATCGTTGGGCTCGGTGGGCCAGTGGATCTGGTACAGGTCGATGGCATCCACCTTCAGCCGGCGCAGGCTGGCCTCGCACTCGCGGCGGATGGAGTCGCCGCGCAGCGTCTTGACGACTTCCGCGTCGTCGTCCCACACCAGCCCGCACTTGGTGAACACGTACGGGCGCGATCCCGACCACCCCTCCACCGCGCGCGCCACCACCTCTTCCGAGTGCCCCAAGCCGTACACCGCGGCGGTGTCGATCCAGTTGACGCCCATGTCGAGCGCCTTGTGGATGGCCTCGACCGACTGGTCGTCGTCCTGCGGCCCCCACGCAAAGGCGTACCCCGTTCCGCCGATGGCCCACGAGCCGAAGCCGATGGGCGTGATCATCAGGTCGCTGTTGCCCAGCTTTCGCGTCTGCATCCTGCCCCCGTCATCCCTCTGAAGTGCGTCCCCGGCTCCGCGTGAGCCGGCCGGGGCGCCGCCTGCGTGATCCGTGCCCCGCATCCGGACAGCGCAAACCCTCTGCAGCCGTGCGACGACTCTGGCGCGGAGCTCGCGGGTTGCTGAACGCGGCGGGAGGTGCGAATATTTTCGCACACCACCGGGAGACGGGACGAGACCCTGTACGGAGACGATTCGTGAAGAAGTACCTTCCCATTGCGGCGGCCTGCATGCTGGCCGCCGCCTGCGCGCCGCAGCAGGCCGACGTCGGCGCCTCCGCCGCGCCGGCGCCGGCCATGGCGGCGGACGCCAACCAGCGGCTGGACCAGCTTGCCGAGGCCTACTTCGAGGCGGGGCTGGCGCTGAGCCCCACGGCGGCCACCTCCATCGGCGACAACCGCTACAACCACCTGTACACGGCCGGGTTCAGCCCCGACATCCGCGCCCGCGAAAGCGCGCTGGTGGCGGAATACCTGGGGCGGCTGCGGGCCATCGACCGCGCCGCGCTGGACGAGGAGCACCAGCTTACCTACGACGTGTTCCGCTGGGACCTGGAAAGCTCGCAGCGCTCCGACCAGTTTCCCGGGCACCTGGTGCCGCTGAACCAGTTCTTCAACTTTACCGCAGGGTTCGTGGGGATGGGCGCCGGCACCGGGCTGCACCCCTTCCGCACGGTCAAGGACTACGAGGACTTCCTGTCGCGGATGCAGGGGTTCCAGAAGGTGGTGGACGACGCCATCGCCAACATGCGCGAGGGAATGGCCACCGGCGTGGTGCAGCCGCGCGTGCTGATGGAGCGCGTGCTGCCGCAGCTTTCGGCGCACGTGGTGGACGATCCCACCACCAGCCTGTTCTGGGGGCCCATCACCAACCTGCCCGCCGAGTTCACGCCGGCCGAGCGCCAGCGGCTGACGGCGCAGTACGACCAGGCCATCCGCCAGATCATCGTCCCCACCTTCCGCAAGCTGCACGACTTCGTCCGGGACGAGTACATGCCGCGCACGCGCACCACCGTGGGCCTGTCGGCGCAGCCCAACGGCCGTGCGTGGTACGAGCACCAGGTGCGCGCCGTCACCACCACCGACCTTACGCCCGAGCAGATCCACGAGATCGGCCTGTCGGAGGTGGCGCGCATCCACCGCGAGATGGAGACGGTGATCCGGCAGGTGGGATGGCAGGGCGACCTGAAGTCGTTCATGCGCCACATGCAGACGGAGCCGCGCTTTCACTACACCACGCGCGAGGAGATGCTGGCGGACTACCGCGGCGCCCAGGCGCGCATCGACGCGTCCACGGACCGCCTGTTCGACCTGAAGCCCAGGGCCAACTACGAGATCCGCCCGGTGGAGCCGTTCCGCGAGCGCAGCTTCAGCGGCGGATCGTACCAGGCGGCCAGCCTGGACGGCTCGCGCCCCGGCGTGTTTCACCTGAACACCTACGATCCGCCGGCCCGCCCGCGCTACGGCATGGAGTCGCTGCTGATGCACGAGGGCTCGCCCGGCCACCACTTCCAGATCTCCATCGCGCGCGAGCTGGAGCACCTGCCGCGCCTTCGCCGCTTTGGCGGGTTCACGGCGTACTCCGAGGGATGGGGGCTGTACGCCGAGACGCTGGGGCGCGAGCTGGGGCTGTACCAGGACCCGTACCAGTACTTCGGCTACCTGTCGTCGGAGCTGTGGCGCTCCATCCGGCTGGTGCTGGACACGGGGATCCACGCCAAGGGGTGGACGCTGGAGCAGGCCATCGCCTACGCCCAGGAGAACTCCGCCAACAGCCTGACCAGCACGACGAGTGAAGTGGAGCGCTTCTCGGCCATCCCCGCGCAGGGGCTGGCGTACAAGGTGGGCGAGATGAAGATCACCGAGCTTCGCCGCCGGGCCGAGGCGGCGCTGGGCTCGCGCTTCGACATCAAGGCGTTCCACCGCCAGATCCTGGAGAGCGGCGCGCTGCCACTGGACGTGCTCGACGACAAGATCGACCGCTGGATCGCCGCCCAGCTGCGCGCGTGATTCACAGTTCGTAAAAGACTGGCCTCACACGGAGTCAACGGAGTCAGCGGAGTTTGTTCGAGGCGGCTCCGCCGGCTCCGGAGTGAGTCGAGATCAGGTGGGATGATGGAAAGGGAGCGCCGCCAGCGATGGCGGCGCTTCTTCATCATGCGGCTGCCCGGCAGAGCTTATGCAGTGTGGGGAAGCAACCGCGAAGGGGGGAGCCATGTCAGATCATGTAGCACCGCAGGCCGCAGACGCGCCGCCACGCCGCAAGCCGTTGCTGGACCGGGTGAACGTCCTGGTGGCAATCTTCACCGGGTTGGTCGGATGCGGCATCGGCATCGCCGGCGTTCACCTCACGCACACCGACAATACAGAGCAAAAGAAGCTCGGTGACGCGCAGGTGATCCTGCAGTCGGCAAAGGAGTTCGGGAAGGACGATCCTGAGGTCGTGAAACCGGTGGTCAGGGGCTTGCGAGCCGCGGGGCAGCACGATGCCGCCGAAACCCTGCACGCCGTGGCCGAGCAGAATGCCCGCGCACGACCGAAGCTCGCGCCTGTCATCCTCCCGCGGCACCGCGACTCCGCGGAGGCCCTGCTCGCGCAGCTCGAGCATCAACTGAGAAAACAGCCCGCAATTCCACGAAATCTGGTCGCCCGCTCGGACGGCGAACCAGCGGGAGAGCCGCGGATCGAGATCCTTCCCATCCTGCCGGGTTCTGAAACGGCCATCCTTCCAGGCGGGGAAAGGGTGAGCCGCTCCGGCTCCGGCAGGCTCATGGAAGATCGGTACGGGAACCTGATCTGTGTCGGAAGCGGCTGCGGTGGGTCCGAGGGCTGCTGCCGGTTCGTCATCGATCCCCACTGATTGTGGCGAACACATCCAGGTGAACCGCGCGATTCAATGAGGAGCGCCGCCAGCGATGGCGGCGCTCCTGTTCATGGTGGGGGCTCGATCAGGCTTGGGAGGATGCGTACAGCGCGATCAGGGAGCCGATCCCCAGTCCGATCGCGACCCCGCCCAGGAACCCGTCCATCGCGTGCGGCAGCGGGGCGAACGGGGTCTGCTGCAGCAGCGAGAGAGCCACCGCGATGATGGCCAGCACCATCATGAACCGGATGCGCGGGTCGATGGGGAGGCCGTTGTCCGGGTCGGGGGACGAACTCATGTTCGCGCAGGTGGTAGTCGGGCGATCAGCGGAACGGAATCCGGCGCCATCATTGCCTGGCGGCAGTGGCCGCGATCAAGAGGACGGCGCGGAGCTCTGCGAAGGCTGCCACCGTCTCGCCGCAACGAGACTGCTTCCCAGCCCGGAGGCCGCCCAAAGGCCTCCGACCGCCGCCGGAACCGTCCAGATCCTGAAGCCCGGCCAGTTCGCTTCGTAAAGCGCCGTGAGCAGGAACACCACGACGGTCAGCACGTCCTGAACGAGCCAGACCTTCCCGTCGCGGCGTGCGCTCCAGGCCAGCGCCGCATACAGCAGTGCCGCCGCCGCCCAGCCACTGGTGAAAGCAATCCGCTCGGCATCCGGGCGGACGAGGGCCGAGGGCACGACGAACGGCGCCGCAACCGCCACGATTCCATAGTACCACGTCCTCCACCACCTGCGCACGCGAACACTGTTCACTGGTCAGTCCTGTGAGAGTCTGCAATGAATGGATGGCGGTCAAACGCCTTCATACCAGGTGAAGTGCGGATCGAAGCCGCCACGCTCCGCATAGTAGCGTGCGGCGCGAAGCACCGCCTCGACGTCGAAGCACACGTGCCGTGCCGGGGCCGCGTACCCCTGGTCGCTCTCCCAGACCTCCACCTCCTCTCCGCCCTGCTCCGGAAAGTGGAGCCGCCGCTCGAAAGATCCGTCCACGTTGCCCGCGACCCAGTATGCTCCGCGGCCACCCATCACCTGAAAGACCTCGTCTTCGGAGAGGTCGTGGGTGCGCTTCGTCCGTGGTGGGCCACAGGAACAGGAACGGAAAGCGGTTCCGGTCCAGGCGCCGGATGGCGGATTCGATGTCGGACCAGGCCTCGACGCGCACCTTCTCCGAGCGCCACGGCTCCCTGTTCTCCGGATACTCGATGAACTCCAGCACCTTCACGTGCATGTGTCCTCCGATGAAGCGGCATCCGGCACCCGCCGACTGGTGCGATCCTACATCTCCCACGGCAGTTCGTCCAGGAACCCGCTGTCGCCCGCGGTGAAGCGCAGGAACAGGGCGAGCGTGGCTTCGCGCGTAAGCGGATGCCGGAGGACCAGGACGGCCGGGCCGCGCTCGAACGACAGGTAGAACTGGCCCTCGTCCTCCGGCTTCATGAACATCTCGGTGGCCGCCGCGGCGCCCAGCACGTCGCCCGCGGCCGATTGCACGTCGATGGAGGTCCCGTACCACAGCTCGGGCTGGTAGAAGGCGGCGCGGATCGCCTCGGGGGTGGCGGGATCCACCACCGTGTCTTCGTCTGCCTGGATTACCAGCCGCATCCTACGCCCGCGGGTGGAAGGACTTGTGGGTCTGGTGCAGGAAGCTGCGGTCCACGTGGGTGTAGATCTGTGTGGTGCTGATGTCGGCGTGGAGGACAAATCTACCGCAACCCGTTTACCGGGATTGCGCCAAGATCCGTGTCATGCGGCCGGCCCGATTCGAATCCAGAGAAACCCGGTCGGCGAAGAGCACTTCGCGATGGGTCGTAGAGTACCGAGAGAATGCCTGTCAGCAACATCTGTAAGCCCCAATGATGCTCATCAGCCCGATGGTCAATCCCGACGAAGCTCGCGCCGGTAACTGGGTCGCCAATTGGCCGCTTCTTGAAGACGCTAGCTTCGCGCAGAGTGCCGACGTAACCCACTATATCGTCAAAAGTGGGGAGGGTAAGATTTGCATAGACCTTTGCGACTTCAGCAAAGATCGATTCGCTGAGTGTCCGCGACGCTGCGAAATCTTTGGCCGTAACGCTCGCGATGCCAAGGAACGGCCCACGTATCGGCTGATCAGAGGCATCAAGGCATCTGCACATTCGGGCAGCCGCGCGTAAGGCGATGCATTCTGGTCCGACATCAGCCGGCCTTAGGTGTTTTTTAACTGAGATGATAGCGATTACTCCTTCGGGCGGTACAATCACGTTGTCTGCGAACCTCTGGAACACCGGATAGTTCGCGCTGTCATAAACAATGATATCTAACTGCGTCGAGTGAGAGTCCTTCGTACCCCGGCGCTCACGTCCGTCCTACCCTGTTTTCACTGCTGGTCGCATGATGAATCCGCTCGTCACTTCGAGGGATGTCGGTAAGACTTTCCTCAAGTAGGTGCGGACAAGCGACTCTACATACCGGCCATCTTCTCCTCGATGCGCCGCCCCATCTGTAGTCTTGTGCGGTACCAGCTTGGCAAATTGTTCGTAGGTTGTAACAAGCGCTTGGACTTCCGAGCCGAGGTGCTCTCGGACCCGCGATCCATCCATTGCTTTCTTTGCCATTGCAGTCGAGTTCAGTTGAGAGCTCTGTACGGTGCGTACAAAATGAATGACCTACGCCCGCGGGTGGAAGGACTTGTGGGTCTGGTGCAGGTAGCTGCGGTCCACGTGGGTGTAGATCTGCGTGGTGCTGATGTCGGCGTGGCCCAGCATCTCCTGCACGGCCACCAGGTCCGCGCCGCCTTCCAGCAGGTGCGTGGCGAACGAGTGGCGCAGCGTGTGGGGCGTCACGCGCTTCTCGATCCCCGCCCCTTTCACGTGTGCCTGCAGGATCTTCCACACGCCCATTCGCGTCAGCGGGCCGCCGCGCGCGTTCAGGAACACGCGCCCGTCCGTCTTGCCCCGGTCCAGCCGCGGCCGCGTTTCGCGCAGGTAGATGGACAGCGTTCCGATGGCCCGCCGCCCGATGGGCACCAGCCGCTCCTTGGCGCCCTTGCCGTAGACGCTGGCGAACTCCTCGTCCAGGTGCAGGCTGCGCAGGCGCAGGTCCGTCAGCTCGCTCACCCGCACGCCGCTGGCGTAGGCGAACTCCAGCATGGCCCGGTCGCGCCAGGCCAGCGGGTGCGACAGGTCCGGCGTCTCCAGCAGCTTCGCGATCTCGTCCACCGACAGCACGTCGGGAAGCCGCTTCCACGCCTTGGGGGTGTCGATGCGCTCGCTGGGGTCCGCCACCACCATGTTCTCGCCCAGCAGAAAGCGGAAATACGTGCGGATGGCGGCCAGGTTGCGCGCGATGGACGACGGCGCCAGCCCCAGGTCCTTCAGCAGCAGGATGAACTTGCGCAGGTCCGCCGTGGTGACGTCGCCGGGCTTGGTCCTGCCCTGCCCCCGCGCGAACTCCGCCAGCCGCGCCACGTCGTGCTCGTACGCCTCGAGCGTCTTGTCGCTCAGGCCCCGCTCGAAGCGCAGGTGGTCCAGGAACGTCCCCACCGCGAACGCCATCGGCGGCGCGGGCTTCTCAGCGGGTGCGGCCACGGCGCCTGCGGGGGTTTCGGTTGATGTCCATCGTCAGAATCCGTTCGCGCCCGTTCGTTGTGGGATGACCCCGCACGCCCCACCCGCCCGCCAGGAGCGATCCATGCGCCCGATCCGCCATCGATCCCCGTTTTTCCTGACCCTCGCCGCGCTCCTGGGGCTCGCCCTGGTCCCCGCGCGTACGAATGCGCAGACGGTGCACGGGCAGGTGGTCACGGATGATACGGGTGAGCCCGTGCCCGGCGCGATGGTGGTGCTGGCGGCCCCGGGCGGCGCGCGGCACGGCGCGACCATCGCCGACTCGCTGGGCCGGTTCCGCATTACCGCCCGCGCGCCGGGCACCTTTACGCTGGCGGCCGAGCGCGTGGGCTACGGCTCGCTACGGCCCGACACCGTTACCCTGGCCGCCGGGCAGACCGTGGAGCGGCCGCTGCGCGCCGGCGCCCGCCGCGTGACGCTGCCGCCGGTCACCGTGCAGGCGCGCAACCGCTGCGAGGGCCGGGTGGAGGCCAATCCGTACACCGCCCTGGTGTGGGAGGAGGCCCGCAAGGCCCTGGCCGCCGCCGTGCAGCTGGAAGACGACGGCTACCACTTCTGGACCGAGGTACAGCGGCGCGAGGTGCGCCTGCGCGACCTGGGCGAGATGAACTCCCACGGATGGGTCTTCACCAGCAGCGGCAGCCCGTTCGCCACCCTGCCGGCGGAGCGGGTGGTGGACGGCGGCTACGTGGCGTTCCAGGGAGACTCGATCGTGCTGTACGGCGTGGGCCCGGCCGTGGTGCTCTCGGAAGACTTCCGGCGCCGCCACTGCTTTGGCCTGCGCGACGGCGGCGCAGAGCACGTGGGGCTGGAGTTCGTCCCCCTGCGCACCGGCGGGCGGCCGGACGTGCGCGGCACGCTGTGGATCGACCGCGCCACGGGCGAGCTGCGGACGCTGGAGTTCACCTACACCGGCCTGGAGTTCCGCGGGCCGGCCGAGCGGCTGGGCGGAGAGCTGCGGTTCATCCGGCTGCCCAGCGGCGCGTGGATCGTGTCGGAGTGGGTCGTCCGCGGGCCGCTGCTGCGCCGCAGCACCGACGCGCTGTTCTCCCAGACGTCCATGTCGCGCTTCCGCATCTGGGCGCTGCGCGAGACCGCCGGCCGCGTGCTCAGCATCCAGCCCCCCGACGGCGCGGGCGTGCGGCTGCAGGAAGGGCCTTCCCCATCCCCCTCCACCCGCCGGCCGCCCTCGGTGTTCGGCCGCAGGACGGATTGACGTCCGCGCGGGAGGGATGGAGGGGAGGGAGGCTCGGCGACGGGCATCGAGCTGGCGCCGGCGGGGGTGCCCCTCCCCCGGCCCCTCCCCGTTCGTTCCTCACGGAGAGGGGAGGATTCGATCCCGCTGCGGAAGGCCCTGCGAGAGAGGCACGCTCCCTCCGGGCTCGCATTACTCGCCCACCTCCCCCAAAAACCCTGGGGGAGGTTGAACTTCGATGCTGCTTCGATCCCTCCACGCGGCGGGCACCCGCCCCAACCCCACACCCGCCTGTCCGCGAAGGCGGACTTCGTGTGGTTGTTGCAGCGAATTCATTCGCCATTGCAGGCCCCGACGGATCGCAACCGCTGGTCTGGAGGCTCGGCGACGGGCATCGAGCTGGCGCCGGCGGGGTGCCCCTCCCCCGGCCCCTCCCCGTTCGTTCCTCACGGAGAGGGGGAGAATTCGGTCCCGCTTCGCACGGTTCTGCGCGAGAGGCACGCTCCCTCTGGGCTCGTATTACTCGCCCACCTCCCCCAAAACCCCAGGGGGAGGTTAAACTTCGATGCTGCTTCGATCCCTCCACGCGGCGGGCCCCAACCCCACAACCGCCTGTCCGCGAAGGCGGACTTCGTGTGGTTGTTGCAGCGAATTCATTCGCCATTGCCGGCCCTTGCCCCTCGCCCCAGCCCTTACCCGCCCCCCGCTCAATCCTTGTCCGGCTCCGTCAACTCCTCGACGACTTCTTCCTCGCCGCGCGTTTTCCACCACCACCACGCCACGCCGGCGAACAGGATGACGGCCGCGATGGCCAGCCAGCGGCCGGATGCTTCGACCGTCGCACGGATCTGCTCCCAGTTGCGGCCGGCGGTGGCGCCCAGGTACACGATGAGGCCGTACCACAGCCCCGACGCCAGCGCGATGGGGAACGCCGCGCGAAAGAAGGTCATTCCGCTGGTGCCCGCGAAGATGGGGACCACCGCGCGAAAGCCCGGCAGGTAGCGGCTGAAGAAGATCACCTTGCCGCCGTGCTTCTGGTACAGCTCCGACAGGCGGCGCATCTGCCTGGGCTGCAGCAGCATGCGCCCCAGCCTGCCCGAAAAGAAGGCCGTGCCGTAGCGGCGCCCCACCCAGTACATCAGCAGCGCCGTGCCCACGTTGCAGATCCACACCACCAGGAACGACAGGATGGGATCGGTGACGCCGCGGCCGGCCAGAAAGCCGCCCGTGAGCGCCACCACGTCCGCCGGCACGGGGGGAAAGATGTTCTCGAGCCCCGCCATGGCGCCGATCACCACGTAGACAAGGGCCTCCGGCAGCCCCTCCATCCACGCGATCAGCTGGTCGATCAGTCCTCCCATGCCCTCACCGGTAAAGAGAAGTGCGTGAGTGCGTTAGTGCGTGAGTGCGGGAGTAGATGAATCGTGCCTCGCGCTCCGCCGTTCCCGATCCCACCATCATTCCATGCAACCGCCCCGCCCGCTACCTTCGCACTCACGCACTCACGCACTCACGCACTCACGCACTCACGCACTCACGCACTCACGCACTCACGCACTCACGCACTGTCAGTTCAAAGGCTGGCGTCGCGCCGGTGCCGCGCGTGCAGGGCGTCGATGTCCTCCAGGCTGTCGATCAGGGCCACGGCAAAGGCGGCAATTCCCTCGCCACGGCCAATCCACCCAAGCCCCTCGTTGCTCTTGCCCTTGATGCTGATGTGGCCGGGCCCAATCCCCAGCACCGACGCCAGGCGCTCCTGCATGGCCTGCGCGTGCGGGCCGATCTTTGGCGCCTCGCACACCACGGTGACGTCCACGTTGACCACCTGGTAGTTGCGGCCCTCCAGCAGGCGCACCACGCGCGCCAGCAGCTGCAGCGAGTCGGCATCCTTCCACTGCGCGTCCGTGGGCGGAAAGTGCCGGCCGATGTCGCCCAGGCCGGCGGCGCCCAGCAGCGCGTCGGTCACCGCGTGCGCCACCGCGTCGGCGTCGCTGTGGCCGTCCAGCCCCCGCTCGTGGGGAATGTCGACGCCGCCCAGGATGAGCCTGCGCCCCTCGGCAAAGCGGTGCGAGTCGTAGCCGTGGCCAATCCGCATGCACAACCCGGGTGGATGGATGTGAAAACGCGCGCCGCCACCGGGCCGAGTGCCCGGTGGCGGCGGTACGATACGGGGGCGACCGGCGGTGCGGCAACCGTCCGCCCCCGCGTGGATGTCAGCTCTCCGCTGCGCCGGCGGCGGCGCGCACCGGCTCGGCCTGCTGCACGCGCATGGACGTGCACTCCACGTGGACGATGACGCCGGTGACGCGCACCTGCTCGCCGGTTCCCGCGAAGCGCCGCAGCACGCTCTCCGGGCGCCCCTTCGCCGACAGCCGCAGCCGCTGCTCGCCCTCGGGCGTCTGCGTCACCAGCTCGTACTCGGCGCCGTCCTGGCAAAAGCTGATCTCCTCGGCCAGCACCTCCACCGTGCCCTGCAGCGTGGTGGTGGCCTCGCCCGGCGCCGGCTGGCCGGCGGCGTCCGCCATCTCGCGGGTGGAGGCGCGGACCGGCTCGGCCTGCGCCACGTGCATGGACGTGCACTCCACCGTGCGGATGACGCCGGTGACGCGCACCTCTTCTCCCGTCCCCGCGAAGCGCCGCAGCACGCTCTCCGGGCGTCCCTTCGCGGACAGCCGCAGGCGCTGCTCGCCCTCGGGCGTCTGCGTCACCAGCTCGTACTCCGCGCCGTCCTGGCAAAAGCTGATCTCCTCGGTGAGCACTTCCACCGTGCCCTGCAGCGTGGTGGGCGCCTCGCCCGGCTCCCCGCCCGGCTGGCCGCCGCCGGTCGGCGCGGCGTCGTACACGTCCATCCGCTCGCACTCCACGGTGCGGATGTATCCCGAAACCGTCACCGCCTGCCGGGTGCCCGCGGCGTCGGCCAGCACGCGCTCGGCGTCGGGGTTGGTGGCCTTCAGGCGCAGGCGCTCCTCGCCGCCGCGCGTCTGCGACACCAGCTCGAACTGCGCGCCGTCCTGGCAGATGCTGACCTGGTCGCGGATGTCCTCCACCAGCCCGGTGCGCGAGGTGGGGACCTCGTAGACCGGCTCGTCGCCCGCGGTGCCGAGCTCCCGGCTGGCCGGCGCCTGCGTCACGGCGTAGATGCGCACCGTCACCGAGTTGACGATGCCCTGCACGCCATCGATGCTGGCCAGGCGCCAGGGCACGCCGTGGCCGGCCTGCCCGATGGCGTCGTCCAGCGCTTCCTGGAGGTTGCCGGTGACGGAGGTTCCCGTGAAGACCTGCTGGTTGGGCTTGCTCATTGTCGAAGTTCCCGTTGTGATGATGATGAAGATCCGCCGCGGCCACCCGCCGCGCGGAGTCTCGCAAGCTGCCGATGGATCGCGCCCGGACGGCGCGGGTCAGTGCCGATGACTGCCAGGTAAAGATGCTTCCATTCCCCTCAGGTATTTTCCCCAACCGATCTGTTAAATGGCACTGGCCCGCCCATCCGGCCACTCCCATCCAGCGGGCATCGGAACGTTGTGGTCCCGCTCCGGTGCCGCGCCTGCCTCCTGTGGCAACGGGTGGACCGCGACGGCACAAAAGGCGTTCAAAACTCCCAGGCTGCTGCCATCAAAGGACTTGCAGGCCGGTACTTGCGGATTTTCGAGAATCCTGTTGAGCGTGGCATGCAGGCCTCAGTTGGGACACACGGTTACCAGTTTTGTCCTCAACGTCGCGGTTCCCTATCGACCCGGTTGCGCGCCAGGCTCACCCGCCCAGCTCCAGCCGCATCTCGAACTGGCTGATCTCCTGCCGCGTCCAGCCGGCGCGGGCAAAGAAGCCGGGCGCCAGCGCTTCGGGGACGATGGCGACGGCCTGCCACGGCTTCTCCGGGAACGCGGCTGCCAGCGCGCGCAGCATGCGCGTGCCCCAGCCCTGGCGCCGATGGGCGCGCGGGACCACCAGCGCGGAAAGCGTCAGCGTCTCCGCCTGTGGGTTGGCGACCATCGCGTACGCGTGGGCCCGCAGCGCAAAGGCGCGGGCGGGCGCGGTGGCGGCGGAGAGCGTCTCCGCCGCCAGCTGCCACGGCAGCTCCGGCTCGCCCTCGACGTGCGCCACGCGCGCCAGCTCCAGCGGATCCACCTCCCGCAGCGCGTCCGCCGGGCCCTCCCCCTCCCCCTCCCCCGGCGCCGCGCGGTAGCCCACCAGCCGGCGCGTCCGCTGGAATCCAAGCGACTCGTAGAGCTTCACGGCGGGCGTGTTCTGCTCGATCACCTCCAGCAGCAGCGTACGGTCGCCGCGGGCGCGGGCCTCGGCGATGGCATCCCGCATCACGCGCCGGCCCAGCCCGCCGCCGCGCGTGTCCGGCGCCACCGCCATTCCGCCCACGCGGCTGGTCCATCCGCGCCGGCAGATGAACAGCACCGCCACGTCCGCTTCATCGCGCTGGTAGATGCGGCTGGCGAACGGGTCCAGGTGCTCGCTTCTGAAGCGCCGCTCCCACGACTCCGCCGTGGTGCGCACGGGGACGACGTATCCCTGAAAGCAGTGCTCCATCGCCGCCGCGGCGTGGGCCGCGGTGACTTCGGCGACGGGTCGGGCGATCAGGTCGTTCGGTTCGGACACGAGAGGCCGATCGGATGGGGGAGATGCGGGGATCACGGGTGCAATGTACATCTTCGGCTCCCCCGCGAAAAAGGCGGCCCTTTGCGCGAGAGGCCGCCTTTCATCGTGGTCCGCGAGCTTACCGGCGTTCAGCGGCGCGGCAGACGGCGGTGATGATCTGCTCGCCCACGCTTTCGGGTGGGATGGGGATCCACTCCGAGGGCTCGGATGGGGTCTCGGTATGCACCAGCTGGTTCCGCAGCTGGTACGTCGCCGCGCCCACGCGAAAGCGCCGCGCGCCGCAGTCGTAGTCGATCTGGTGCAGCTCCATGTCGTGGTCCACGGGGTCGGCCTGCAGCTGGGCGTAGTCGTCGCGCAGCCACACGCGGAACACGCGGCTTCCCATCGCCTGCACCGTGGCGCGGTCGAAGGCCGTGCGCTGCGCGGGCCTCTGCAGCGCGACCACCCAGCGCTCGTCCAGCGCCGGGTACTCCACCGGCCCCGACGCGGCGTCGATGCGGCGCTGGATCTCTTCCTGGTAGCCGGGGCCGGCGTACTGCGCGGACACGAACCGCAGGCCGTTGTCCGTCTCGCCCAGGGCCACGGAGAAGGTGGTCCCGTCGCTGTGCCAGGCGGCCATCCCCTCCTCCGCCTCGTCCGGCTCGCCGAGGGATTCCGTCCAATCCTGCACGGTCTGGTCGAACAGCCCGTCCACGTTCTCGCTGGTCGCGACGATGCGGATGCCGACCAGCCGGTCGCCGGCGAACGAGGCCATGGCCAGCACGTCCTGGTTCTCCGGGTCCGTGTACACGACCTCGCCCTCGTCGGGGGAATAGTCCTCCTCCAGCCGAAACCCCTCCGCCTCCAACTGGCGGCTGGTGGTCTGGAAGTCGCTGCCCCACGCGATGTCGCGGTACACGAAGCCCTGCGCCGCGAGCGGCACCGCGGGCGCGAACACCGCCAGCAAGGCGAACGGCAGAATTCGAAGGATGGACGGCACGGGAACTCTCCGGGCGGGCGGGAACTGCACGCAGCTGCGGGGGCGGAACAAGATACACGAACCGGGGATTTCGTCCATCCCGGCCCCCCGGCTTCGATCCGCCAAGGCCTGCAAGGGCGAATGAATTCGCTGCAACAACCACACGAAATCCGCCTTCGCGGGCTGGCGGATGTGGGACAGGGTGGGTGCCTGCCACGTGGCGGGATCGAAGGAGCATCGACGTTCAACCTCCTCCAGGGGTTTTGGGGGAGGTGGGCGAGTAATGCGAGCCCGGAGGGGGCGTGCCTCTCGCGCAGGACCCTCCGAAGCGCGATCGAATTCTCCCCTCTCCCCGAGAACGAGGGGGGAGGGGCCGGGGGAGGGGGCCCCCGGCGGACGCAGTGCGATCCTCGTCGGCGAGCCCCGATCCCGCGGCACCCCGCCAGAGGAAACGGAAAAGGCGAGCCCCCGGGTCTGGAGGGGCCCGCCTTATCATCGTCCTGCGCGTTGGGATCCGCGGGTCAGCGGCTCCGGCTCACCTCCCGCGGCGCCCGGATCCGTCCGGGGGCCACCACCAGCCTGCGCGGCCGGGTGAGGGTGCGCACCAGCCCCAGTGTCAGCAGGACCAGCGCAAGCGCGCCGGCCGCGACTTCGGGGCGTCCCAGCAGCAGCGCCAGCACGGACGCCACCAGCAGGGGCAGGGTGTGAAGGAGGGTGATTCCCCAGGCGCTCGCGCGGTCGCGGCGGGCCGGGGCCGAAAGCCGGTACAGTCGTTCTCGATCGTCCATCGTTCGGGTCGTGTTGCCGGCGCGCGGTCCACGGGCCGCCCCAAAAGCAGGCCCCGCCAGCAGATTGTCAGTGTCGTCGGCAGGAACCTGTACGGCGGGTTGCGCGCGTGGGCCGGGCTGCCAGGACCGCGGGAAGACGCGCCCGTGCGGGCGGCGCCTTCGTCACCACCCCCGCGCACGCGGACGCGCGGCGGAGAGGGGACGGAATCATGATACCCTCGCCACCCCTCCGGGTTCAAGACCCTTGTGACGAGCGGCGCACGTCAGCGGGGCGCGGCGGGCACCGGCGCGGCGCACCAGGGCCACCCGCGCGCCCGTGGTTCGACGACCTCGGCCGGCCGGCCCCGCCCCCCGATGCGCGCGGCCCCCGGCGGGGTGCGGCGCATCGGCTCCGGGCCCTCGTCCTCCGCCTGCATCTCGCACGCAATCCGCCGCTGCTCCTCGGTGAGCACCTCCTGCACCAGCAGCCCGGCGGCGCGGTTGTTCCGGGCCATGGTCTCCAGCACGGGAATGGTGCGCTGCCACTCGGCGCTTCCCGGGCGCGGCCGCTCGCCCGCCGCGCCAATGCTGTTGCGCAGCGAGTCGTTGGCCGAGGCAAGGCGCATGGCGATGGAATCCAGCGTGGTCACCTGCGCGCCCGTCAGCCGCAGCCGCTGGCGCTCGCCGATGAGGCCGCGGATGCTGGGCGTGCCGCCGCCGCCCACGTCCAGCACCACGGGCCTCTGCCCCGCCGGCGCGGGGCCGCTCTCCGGCTCCGGCGGGGCGCCGCACGCGGCCAGCGCCAGCACTCCCAGCATCAGCACCGTCCGTCTCACGCGGGCCTCCCGTCCGTCAAGGTGAAATCGATCCCTGGATGCACTCCCGCACTCCTCCGCAAACCCGTTGCCTGCGTGTCAGAATCCCTCCGTGACCGTACGTTACCGTCGACGGCCCCGGCCGGTCCATCCCCCGCCCTTTCCGCCCCACGCACGGAGTTCATCCCATGCTCCTGCCCTCCCGCCCGCCCCGCGCCGTCCGCATCGCCCTGGCGCTCGTGCTGCTGGCGGCGCCGCTGCACGCCCAGTCGGTCGCCGGGCGCGTGGTGGAGGCGGAGACGGGCGAGCCGGTGCGCGGCGCCGTCCTGCGCCTGTGGGACGCGAACGGGCGGGGCGTGGCCGCGGTTCTGTCGGATGCGGAGGGGCGCTACCGCCTGACGGCCCCGGCGGCGGGCACGTACCAGCTGCGCGTGGAGCGGGTGGGCTTTGCCACCGCCGCCCCGTCGATGGTGACGCTGGAGGCGGGCCGGACGCTGCGGCACGAGGTGCGGGCGGCGTCGCGGCGGGTGGTGCTGGAGGCGGTGGAAAGCCGCACGGTGCGCCGCCGCTGCTCCGCCCCGCCGCGGGACGGCGCGGTGGCGGCCACGGTGTGGGACGAGGCGCGCAAGGCGCTGGCCCAGGCGGCGCTGGCGGCGGAGAGCGGCGACTACTGGTTCCGCTCGCAGCTGCTGGAGCGCCACACGGCGCTGAACGGCAGCCGCGTGCACGCGGAAAAGACGCGGGAGGTGGTGACGCAGGGCAAGCCCTTTCGCTCCGCCTCGGTGCAGGAGCTGGTGTCGGGCGGATACATGGTGCTGGGCGGGGACCGGCTGGAGCTGAAGGGGGTGGATGCCACGGCCATCCTCTCCGACGAGTTCGTGCGGCACCACTGCTTCGGGCTGCGCGCGGCGGGGCCGGGGCAGCCGGGGATGGTGGGGCTGGAGTTCGTGCCGCTACGGGGGCGGGTGCTGCCGGACGTGCGCGGGGTGCTGTGGCTGGACCGCGCCACGGCGGAGCTGCGCTACGTGGAGTACCAGTACACGGGGCTGCGCTTTCGTGGGCCGGTGAACCGGCTGGGCGGGCGGATGGACTTTCGGCGCCTGCCCAGCGGCGCCTGGGTGCTGTACCGCTGGCTGATCCGCGCGCCCCTGCTGCGCAGCGACCACGAGGCGGAGTTCGCCATGAGCTCCATGCGCCGCTTTCGCATGTACGCCATCACCGAGCAGAGCGGCAAGGTACTGGAGATCCGCACCAGCGACGGCGCCACCGTCCCCCTGGGCGACGATGGCCGATGACTCGCGGCGGCCGGCACTGCGGACCGCCCTGGATCCGCTGAAAACAGGGTCTGTCATTCCGAGGCCCGCCCGCGCCGTCGCCCGCCGAACGCGCCGCCGGTTGCAGGGCCGAGGAATCTACCGTCGGCCTCCTGGAGGCCTGACGCGGCAGCCCGCGCGATCGCCGCGGCAACGAAACCGCAGACAGGGCCCGTCCCCGGGCGTCGCGACGCGCCACGAGGAAACAGAAGGCAAATCCTTCGGTCGCGCGCAGGCGGTTGCGTGGCTTATGGCTGCACGTGGTGCGCTCCCTCAGGAAGTCACCGCCTCGTTATGAGCTTGTGCGCAGGATCCTCTCCTCAAGATGACATGCCCACGATTTGACTTCCTGCGGGAGGCGCCGCGCCGCGACACGCTCGTACGAAAGGGTCTGGCGCCGACTGAAGGACCTCGCCGGCAGAACTGAGGGGCTGGATTCCGAGCACGGGAGCCAGCCCCTCGCCAGTCATTGGCCACACCCGCGCTGTCATTCCGAGGGAGCGCACACCCGGCACCTTGTCTGACCACGAAATCTGGCGCGCGACCGAGGAATCTATTTTCCGTTTCCTCGTGGCATGCCGCGCCACCCCCGGACTGGCCCTGTCTGGCGGTTTCGCCGCCGCACGTGTGGCGCGGGCTGCCGCGTCCGGCTTCGAGCAGGCGGACAGTAGATTCCTCGGCCCTGCAACCCGCGGGGCGTTCGTCAGGTGGCAGCGCGGTCGGGCCTCGGAATGACAGACTCTTTGCATCCAGCAAGGTGATAACAAGGCTCTCGTGCGATGCACACGCATTCGCGAGAGGTGCGGCGAACGCGTCGTGGAAGACGGGCCATGGAGGCCAATCCGCTTGCCGTGCAAGGGGAACAGATGATATTTTGATGCTCGCAGTTTCTCCTTCCCGCCACGCATCTCCCCTCCGACGATGAAGCCCTGCCGCTATTGCGCCGAAGAGATCCAGGACGCGGCGATCGTCTGCCGGTTCTGCAACCGCGCGCAGTCGCCGCCGCGCGAGCCGGCGGAGAACTGGGCGATGAACGCCTTCGTGGCGCTGGTGGTGGTGCTGGTCACCGGCGCGGGCGGGTTCACGCTGGGCAAGAGCGTGCTGCAGGCCGACGCGGCCACGACGGGCGCGGCCACGTCGAGCCTGGTTCCCGGCGGCGCGAAGCCCGAGGAGAAGGCCCCGGAGCCCAGGCGGCGTCCCCTGCCCCCTCCCCCGCCGCCGCCGTCGCGCTTTACGCTTATGGATTCGCGCAGCGAGGACGTGGGCGCGGGCCAGTACTCTGTCTACGCCTTCGACCTGCGCAACTGGGGGCCGTGCTCGGTGCGCGGACACGTGGCGGGGACGGCCGGCGGCGGGCGCGACGTGGACGTGTTCTTCGTGGACGAGGACGGGCTGTCCGGCTTCAAGGCGGGCGCGCAGTTCGACTCGTACCTGGCGCGCCAGCGCACGACGGACGAGAACATCGACCTGACGGTGGGCCCCGGCCGGTACTACCTCATCGTCAGCAACCGCTTCTCGTGGATGACGGGCAAGACCGTGATGCTGGACGGCGTGTCCGCGGAGTGCGTGGCGCCGGCGGACGGGGGGATGATGACGACGGACACCGGCTCGTTGGGCGACCTGTAAGCTCGCCCGGACGGATTGCGGCTGGAGGAAGCCCCGCGCACTTTGCGGGGCTTTTTCGCGTCCGCCAGCGAGGCTTTCGCCAAGCAACCCCATCCGCCGAGGGATTCCGCGTGCGCATCATCCATCCGCTGCTCCTGATCCTTGCCATGACCTCCATCGCCGGCGCGCTGGACGCGCAGGAACGCCCGCGCGCTCGGGAGGCCGGCGTGGTGGTCGGCATCCTGCCGCCGGGCCCGCTGAACGCCATCACCGACGTGGAGGGCGTGCGCGTGGGACAGACGACGGTGGTGGAGGGCGAGCGCGTGCGCACCGGGGTGACTGCCATCCTGCCCCACGGCGGCAACGCGTACCGCGAGCGGGTGCCGGCGGCCATCGTGGTGGGCAACGGCTACGGCAAGCTGCTGGGGGTGACGCAGGTGCGCGAGCTGGGAGAGATGGAGACGCCCATCCTGCTTACCTGCACCCTGTGCGTGTGGAACGCGGCCAACGCCATGGCCGACTGGATGCTGGCCAGGCCGGGGATGCAGGAGGTGCGCTCCATCAACCCCGTGGTGGGCGAGACCAACGACGGCGGGCTGAACGACATCCGCGCGCGTCCGCTGCTCGCCGAGCACGTGGTGGCGGCGCTGGAGGGCGCGTCGGCCGGACCGGTGGCGGAAGGCGCCGTGGGCGCGGGGACGGGCACCGTGGCGTTCGGGTGGAAGGGCGGCATCGGCACCAGCTCGCGGCGGCTGCCGGCGGTGCTGGGCGGGTGGACGGTGGGGGTGCTGGTGCAGACCAACTACGGTGGCGTGCTGAGCGTGAACGGCGCGCCTGTGGGGCGCGAGCTGGGCCGCTACATGTTCCAGCAGCAGCTGCAGGGACCACGCGACCACGGCGACGGGAGCGTGATGATCGTGGTGGCCACGGACGCGCCGCTGGACGCGCGCAACCTGGAGCGGCTGGCCACGCGCGCGCTGGTGGGGCTGGCGCGCACGGGCGCGGCGATGACCAACGGCTCCGGCGACTACGTGATCGCCTTCTCCACCGCGGCCGAGGTGCGGCGCTCGCCCGCCGCCCGCGAGCCGGTCTCCGTCCGCGACCTGCCCAACGAGGCGACGACGGGCATCTTCCAGGCGGTCGCGGAGGCCACGGAGGAGGCGATCCTCAACTCCCTCTTCCGCGCCACGACGACGAGCGGTAACGGGATCACCGTGGAGGCGCTGCCGATCGACCGTACGCTGGAGGTTCTTCGCCGCTACAATGCGCTCGGCTGGGACAGGGCGGTGCCGCGGTGAACGGGCGAACGGGTGAAGGGGTGAAGGGGTGAAAGGGTGAGCGGGTGAACGGGCGCCGCACGCCCCGGACTGTCATTCCGAGGGAGCGCACACCCCACACCCCGCCCCCGCAACGAACGTAGTGCGCGACCGAGGAATCTACTCTCCGTTTCCTCGTGGCGTGTCGTGGCGCCGGGTACTGGCCCTGTCTGGCGGTTGCGCCGCCGCGGCAATGGTTGATGCTGCCGCGTCCGCCCTCCAGCCGGCCGAAAGCAGATTCCTCGGCCCTGCAACCTGCGTCGCATTCGGCCGGCGGCAGCGTGGCCGGGCCTCGGAATGACAGATTCTGGTACATGGCTGGATGCTGGACTCCTGCAGCAGAGCCTGTCCCTCGCGGGCGGAGAGTAGGTCCTTCGGTCGCGCGCAATCTGTAGTGTGACTTCTGGTTGGACGTGATGCGCTCCCTCAGGAAGTCACCGCTTCTTTCTGGATTTGGGGGTTTAGCAACACCCTCTCAGGAAGTCAGTTCCTGAGGGACGATACATCCCTCCTACGCCAGGTCGATGGCCCAGAGGCTTTCTTCGCCGGTGATGAAGAGGCGGCGAGCGTCGGGGGCGAAGGTGCAGTTGGAGCAGGTGTGCGGCGTGGGGATGAGGCCCAGCGGCTCGCCCTCGGCGGAAAAGACCTGCACGCCGCTTCCGGAGCTGCTCCACAGCCATCCGCGCGCATCCACGCAGAAGCCGTCGGGGACGCCGGGCTCGATGGTGCGGAAGACGCGCCGGCCCGCCAGCGCACCGTCCTCGCCGACGTCGAAGGCGATGATGTGGTGCCGCTCCAAGTCCGAGTCCGAGACGTAGAGCACGCGGCCATCCGGCGAGAAGGCGATTCCGTTGGGCTGGCGCAGCTCCGCCATGCGCGCCAAGTCCTCCGTGCGCGGGTCATAGCGGTAGACGCCGCGGTGGTCCAGCTCCGGCTGCGCGGGGCATCCCTGTTTGGGATTCTCGATGCCGTAGGTGGGATCGGTGAACCAGATCGCCCCGTCGGCGGCCACGGCCAGGTCGTTGGGCGAGTTGAGGCGGCGCCCCTGGAAGTGCGTGACGAGCACGGTGGTCCCGCCCTCCGGCGCGGTGCGGCTGATGCAGCGCCGGCCGTGCTCGCAGTGCAGCAGGCGCCCCTCCGCATCCACCGCGTTTCCGTTGTTGAAGGGCGTGGCGTCCAGCACCACGTCCACCGCCCCGTCCGGGTGCCATCCCAGCACGCGGCGCCCCTCGATGTCGCTCCACACCAGCACCTGTCGCGCGGGCCACCACACCGGCCCCTCGCTGAACAGCGCCTGGTCGTACAGCGACAGCAGCTCCGCGGCATCCCCCACCACCTCCGCGAACCGCGCATCGTACGCCACCGGCGGCCCGACGTCCTCCACCTTCGACGGCGGGCCGGGCTGGCGGACGCGGCAGGGCATGATGTCGGTCACAGGGTCCTCGTCGAAAGTCTGGGCTCGGTTCTCCCTCCCGCGGCTGTGCAAGAGACGGGGCGCGGCGCGGACAGCAGAGAATCCGCGAAAAAGACCTGGCCTCACGCAGCGGCGCAGAGATGCGGAAGGAGAGATGAAGCGCGGCTCTCTCAGCGCCTCCGCGTCTCCGCGTGTGGCCGGTCGGTGTTCGTGCGGATCCCCGTAAAAGGGTGAATTGGGCTTGCGCGCAGAGGCGGATCGTGTAGAATGGTCGCGCCGAATTGCTACGTTCCGCTGGTGCAGTATTCCAAACAATCCCGACGATCCAACCCGCCGCCGCCTGCCCGCGGCCGCGTACCGATCCATCCCCACGCCACACCCCGACACACCCATGGAAGCATCGGATGCCGCGGAGCTGATCAGCGAAATTCGCGAGGAGCGCGCTGAGAACGAGGCCGACAACCACTTCCGCGACCGCGCGGCCATGCTCATCGCCATTCTGGCCATGCTGCTGGCGGTGGGCAGCCTGGGCGGCGGCAACGTGGCCGAGGACATGATCCACAACAACATCAAGGCCAGCGACACCTGGGCGTTCTACCAGGCCAAGAACGTCCGCCAGACGCAGTACCGCATTGCCGTGGACCAGATGCAGGCGCAGCTGGCCGCCGACGCCGGCCTGCCGACGCAGGTGCGCGCCGACATGCAGGCCACGGTGGACAGGTACAAGGCCACCATCGCCCGCTACGATGACGAGCCGGACCCCGCCGCGCCCGCCGACACGCTGCGCGGCGAGGGCAAGAAGCAGCTTTCGGCGCAGGCCCGCAGCTACGAGGCGCTGCGCGAGCGCGCGGGGGCGCAGGACAGCAACTTCGACTACAGCGAGGTGGCGTTCCAGCTGGCCATCGTGCTGGGGTCGGTGGCCATCCTGGCCCTGTCGCGCAAGGTGCTGTACCTCGCCATCGGGCTGGGCGTCATCGGCGCGGTGCTGATGATCAACGGGTTCGCGCTGATGTTCGAGCTGCCGTTCTGATCCTCGACCGCTTCGTGACCGTGTAATCAGCGTCGATTTCCTGAGAGGGTGTTGCCAAACCCTCAACGAAGCGGTGCCTTCCTGAGAGGGGTGTTGCTAAACCTTGGGATCCATAGCGAAGCGGTGACTTCCTGAGGGAGCGCACCACGTGTAACCATAAGTCACACAACAGATTGCGCGCGACCGAAGGACCTCGTCTCGGCGGCGCAGGGGCCAGATCAGGGCACGGGACCAGCCCCGTCGTTCTGCTGGCGAGGTCCTTCGGTCGGCGCCAAGGTGCAGCGTACAAGCGAGTTACAGCGCGGCGCCTCCCTCAGGAAGTCAATCACGCTGGGAGGTTTGGCAACACCCTCTGAGGAAGCGCACCACGGGTAACCAGAAGCCACACAACCGCCTGCGCGCGACCGAAGGACCTCGTCTCGGCGGCGCAGGGGCCAGATCAGGGCACGGAACCAGCCCCGTCGTTCTGCTGGCGAGGTCCTTCGGTCGGCGCCAAGGTGCAGTGTACAAGCGAGTTACAGCGCGGCGCCTCCCTCAGGAAGTCAATCACGCTGGGAGGTTTGGCAACACCCTCTGAGGAAGCGCACCACGTGTAATCCGATTCCACACAACCGCCTGCGCGCGACCGAAGGACCTGCTCTCTGGCGAGGCGGGGCCGGCTCCATGCCGCGGGACCAGCCCCCCGGTTGTGCCAGCGAGGTCCTTCAGTCGGCGCCAAGGTTTCTTCCTACCCGCAGATCGAGGAGCGGCGCCTCCCTCAGGAAGTCAATCACGGGATCAGGTTCAGCAACACCCTCCGAGGGAGGCGCCGCCGAGTCCATCCGTGCGCGGATCTTCGGCGACCGTGACAGAATGGGCACGGTGGAATACGTTACAGGTCTCCGCGCGGGCTCACCCGGCGGTTCCCTCTCGGACATCCTCAGGAGGATTGCAATGCGCGGACTCGTTGTTACGGCGGCACTGCTGGCGTCGGCCCTGCCGGCGGCGGCCCAGCACCAGCATGCCCATCCCGCACAACCGGCCCAGGCCGGACAGCACGCGGACCACGCCGCGCCGCACGCGACCGGCATTCCCGAGGGGTGGCAGGCGCGGCTGGACCGGCCGGGGAGCACGGCCCCCATCCACTTCATGCAGATGGACGGCCACCTGCACGCGGTGCTGGGGCCCGCCGGCATCTTCTACCAGCCGGCGTCCACCGCCACCGGCGCGTACACGCTGCAGGGCACGTTCACCCTCAACAAGCCGTCGGCGCACCCCGAGGCGTTCGGCATGCTCCTGGGCGGGCGAAACCTGGAGGCCGACAACCAGGACTACCTGTACTTCCTGGTTCGCCAGGATGGGCAGTTCATGGTGAAGCACCGCGCCGGCAACGAGACGCACACGGTGATCGACTGGACGGCCAGCCCCGCCGTCCGCCAGCCCGGCGCCGACGGCAAGGCGACCAACACGCTGGCCGTGGAGACCGGCGCGCAGGGCGTTCGCTTTCTGGTGAACGGCACCGAGGTGGGCAAGCTGCCCCGCGGCGTGAACACCGACGGCGTGTACGGCCTGCGGCTGAACCACAACCTGGACGTGGTGGTGACGGACTTCGGGGTGCAGCCGGCGGGGATGTGAACGGCGGGATCGAGTGCCCAGGGTCAAGGGTCAGGTCAGGGAATAACTGACCGACCCGGCGCCTGATGCGCTGCGCACGCGGCCGCTCGCCTTTCCCGGCGGGCGGCCGCGTTCATTCGTGGCGCGTCGGGGTGACGGGCTGGGGCTCCGCTCAGCGTTCGTCGACGTTTTCGCTGAGGACGGGCTTGAGGTCCAGGATGGGCGTGCCGTGCAGCGCTTCCAGGCTGCGCACGCGGACCCGCACGCCGTCGACGGCGGTGATCCGCACGCGGTGCAGGCCGATGGGGTTGGGGCGGTTGGGCGAGCGGGTGCTGAAGACGCCCTCCAGCGGCCGGGCGGTGTCGCCGCGCGGGTGCACGCTCAGCACGTCGCGGTGGGCGCGGTGCAGCCAGGTGATGACGATGACCTCGTCCCCCGCCCCGAGGCTGCGCAGGCCTTCGGCCATCTCCGCATCGAACACCAGCCAGGCTTCCGGCGCGCCCTCGTCCGCCTGGCGCGGGGCCGCCTGCAGATCGGTCAGGGACGATTCGACGATCCCGATGGGCTTCACCTCGAATCCGGACACGGTCGCCTCGTGATCGGCGGTTTGAAAGATCCTGCGCTTACCCCTTCACTCCTTCACCCCTTCACCCCTTCACCCGCTCACCCGCTCACCCGCTCACCCGGCCGGCCGCGCGACGGCGGCGGCGCACCCGCAGGGCCAGGCGGACGATGAAGAAGATCGTCACCGCCATCAGCACCAGCGCCAGCAGGGGCGCCAGGAAGCCGAGGAGGATGGACGCGACGGCCGCCACGTCTTCGACGACGCTCAGCACCGGGTTGCCCAGGCCGCCGGTGGTGGCGGTGCTGCCCAGGCGCGCGGTGGCCTTGGCGGAGTGCACCCCCAGCGCCAGCGGTGCGCCGAGCAGAATGCCGATGCCCACCGAGTACTCGGGCGACAGCTGGTAGAGGAACGGGGTCGCCGCCAATGCCGCCAGCACGGGCTTGGTGAGCACCTGCACGCTGTCGAGGGCGTGGTCGACGATGGGGAGCTTGTCGCCCAGGATCTCCAGCAGCGTGGCCACGCCAAAGATCAGCACGGTCTCCGGCTTTTCGAGCCACGCCATGTTGTCCGGCAGCGGCAGGTCCGTCAGCCACGCCGCCAGGCTGGCGCTGAACACCGGCAGAAACGCGCGCAGCCCGGCCGTGGCCGCCAGCACCACGCCGAACGCGGCGGCGGAAAGAGCATCCATCAGCGCGGCGTTATCCTTTCGCTTCCCAGAGCGTGATCCTCATCCCAGAGGCTACGTTTCTCATTCATGGAGGCGCCGCGCAAGGCTCTTCGTCCGCTTTGCGTGGCGCCGACCGAAGAACCCGTGTGCCGGGCGGCAGGATCCTGCCGCCACGCGGAGTTCCCCGGGCTCTGCCCGGGAAGGGGTTCCGCGCGAGGGGCGGGAGATTCTTCGGTCGCGCCACTGGCTCCGTGGTTTGGCCGAGAGCCCGGGGTGGGCGCTTCCTCAGAATGACAGGTGTTTCCCCGGACCAGGGATCATCCCTCATCGGTCACCCGTTCACCCCTTCACCCTATCACCCCATCCGCGGTTCTGCCACGCCCTTCCCACCGGCCGCCGCGGGACGGTAGCTTCCGTCACTCCCCGCGCGAGCGACCGTCCGCATCGTCCTTCCCTCCCCCGAATCCCTCCGATGAAGGACCTGACCACCGGCCCCGTATCGCGCCACCTGCTGGCCACCACCGGCTTCATGCTGGTGATGATGGTCTTTCAGACGCTCTACTTCCTGATCGACCTGTACTGGGTGGGGCGCCTGGGGACCGCGGCGGTGGCCGGTGTTTCCATCGCCGGCCAGCTCTCGTTCATCGTGCTGGCGCTGGGGCAGATGCTGGGCGTGGGAGCCACGACGCTGATCTCGCACGCGTCCGGCCGCCGGGACGCCGCGGAGGCGGGGCACCTGTTCAACCAGGCGATTGGCCTTTCGCTGGCCACGGCGCTCGCGTTCCTGGTGATCGGGCTCGCCGGGCTGGATGCGTACACCCGCGCGATGTCGGCCGACGCGGCCACGGCGGCGGCGGCGCGCGGCTACCTGGTGTGGTTCATCCCGGCGATGGCCCTGCAGTTTCCCCTGGGCGTGATGAGCGCGGCGCTGCGCGGGACGGGCCAGTTCCGGGCGCCGATGATCGTATCGACGGTGAGCGTGACGGCGAACATGGCGCTTGCCCCGGTCCTGATCTTCGGGTGGGGCACGGGGCGGCCGCTGGGGGTGGCGGGCGCCGCGATCTCGTCGCTGGTCTCCATCGTCCTGGCGGTGGCGTGGCTGTCGACGCACTTCACTGGCCCCGGTGCGTGGCTGCGCTTTGCGCAGGCGGACGTCCGGCCGCGGCTGGCCGCGTGGCGGCGGCTGCTGGGCATTGGCCTGCCCGCGGGCTTCGAGTTCGCGATGATGGCGCTGTACCAGGCGGTGGTCTACACCCTGGCCCGTCCGTTCGGCGCGGCGGAGCAGGCGGGGTTCGGAATCGGGATGCGGGTGATCCAGGCCACCTTCATGCCCGTGGTGGCGCTGGGGTTCGCGGTGGCGCCCGTGGCGGGGCAGAACGTGGGCGCCCGGCTTGCCGGCCGCGTGCGCGCGGTGTTCCGAGACGCGGCGCTGATGGCCACCACGGCGATGCTGGTGCTCACGGCGGCCGTGCATCTGTGGGCGCACGGGATGGTGCAGCTCTTTACCGCCGACCCGGCGGTGGTGCGGGCGGGGACCATGTACCTGCAGATCATCTCGTGGACCTTCGTGGCCTCGGGGATGGTCTTCGTGTCCTCCAGCATGTTCCAGGCGCTGGGCAACACCATCCCGTCGCTGCTGGCGTCCGCGCTGCGCATGGCGATCCTGATCGTGCCGGCGCTGCTCCTGTCGCGCCATCCGGACTTCCGGATGACGTGGGTCTGGATCCTGTCCGCGGCGACGGTGTGGGTGCAGCTGGGGCTGTGCCTGGTCCTGCTTCGCCGCGAGTTCACGCGCCGCCTGGGGACCGCCGCCGCGCCGCTCGTACCGGCTGGGGCGTAATCGGCCGAATCCCCAAGAGATGGCCTCACACAGAGTCAGCAGAGTCAACAGAGTTGAGTTTTCTCGTGCCGTTTCCTCGGATCTTGCGGTCGGGCCCCGGCAAGGGCGAATGAATTCGCTGCAACAAACACACGAAGTCCGCCTTCGCGGGCTGTACGGTCCGGGGTGAGTTCCAGGCCTCGTGCACGTGGCGGGGCCCGATGCGAAACCGGAGGCGCGCACGGCCACCCGCCCCACGTCCACATCCTCCAGTCCGCGAAGGCGGCCTTCGTGTCGTCGTTGCAGCGAATCATTCGCCATTGCCCGGCGGACGATTTTCAGGGAGGATGCGGATCGCTCGATGGTTTCCGCAACGCGCGGAAACAGGCCGCCGGCACCACCTGATGCGCGATCCGGAGAACCGTCCGCCACCTCCACCGTCGAGGTGAGCGGCGCGCCTGCCGGACGCAGAAGCCTCCTCCCGGACCGGGCCGGGGAGGAGGCTTCGTTCGACGGGTCACGCGCGGCCGCCCCGGCGTGCTCGTCGTCGTTCGCACGCACGGCGGACGATGCGATGAACCGGGCCTCCGGACGGTCAGCCCGGGCCTGGACGGGCGCCGGGGGCGCGCCGCAGGGCGTGCATCCACCCGCCGGGCCGGCGGGAGAGGAGCCCCTCGGGGCGCAGGATGGTCACCAGCACGATCACGGCCCCGTACAGGAGCATGCGGTAGGACGACGAGAAGCGCAGCACCTCGGGCACCAGCGTCAGCAGGACCGCACCCGCCACCGCGCCCGCGAAGTGCGTGCTGCCGCCCACCACGGCGAACATCAGCACCTGCACGCTGAACTGGAACCCCCACACGCGCGGCTCCACGATCCCCACGCTCTGGACGAACAGCCCGCCCGCCACGCCCGCCACCGCACCTCCCAGCGCCAGCGCGAACAGCTCGTGCCGCTCTACGTGGATGCCCAGGGCGCGCGCCAGCTCGGGATCGGCGCGCACCTGGAAGAGCGCGGTGCGCACGGACGACGCCTCCAGCCACGCCATGCATCCCGCCACCGCCGCCAGCACCACGAGCGGCGCCGCCGTCAGGGGGCCCACGGCGGGGAGCGTGTAGCCCAGGGCGCCCCCCAGCGCCGGCGTGTTGGTGACCACGATGCGCAGCAGCTCGCCCACGCTCAGTGTGGCCACGGCGAAGGTCATTCCCCGTACGTGCCGCAGCAGCAGGCCCACCAGCGCGGCCAGCGCCATCCCCGCGCAGGCGGCGCAGAGCAGCGCGGGCGCCACCGGCACGGACCGGCCCAGCGCCCAGCCGAACGCGACCGCGCCGGACCCCATGAAGGCCCCGAAGCACACCACCAGCCGCCCCGCCGCGAACGGCAGGTACACCGCGATGGCGAGCAGGGCGTTGATGGCCGCCAGCTGGGCCAGCTGCAGCGCGTACACGGCTAGGCGCCTTCCGCCGGGAGGGGGGCGCGGCGCGTGGACCGGCCCAGGTGCCCGCGCCACACCAGGTACGCCAGCAGCAGCCCGAACGCCACCGCGTCGCGGTACGACGAAGAGACGTATCCGGCCGCCAGGGCCTCCAGCACCCCCAGGGCCAGCCCGGCCACGACGGTGCCGCGAAAGCTGCCCAGCCCGCCCAGGATCACCACCACCAGCCCCTTGAAGCCGAAGGTGACCCCGAAGTAGGGCGACACGGCGCCCACCGTCTGCGCGGTCAGAAAGGCGGCCAGCCCGGCCAGCGCGGAGCTCAGCGCCACCGCGGCCGCCTCGTGGGCGGGAATACGCAGGCCGGTGGCCGCCGCCAGCTCCGGGTCGTCGGCGATGGCGCGCAGGCGCAGGCCGAAGCGGGTGCGCTGGATGACGTGCGCCAGCAGGAGCAGCGCGGCCGCCGCGGCGGCCAGGTCCAGCAGGATGGCCGAGCGCACCTGGACGGGGCCCACCCCCACGTCCACGTCCGGCAGCAGCGGGGGAAAGCGCCGGGGGTAGGCGCCAAAGAGCAGGATGGCGGCGTTCTGCATCACCAGCGCCGCGCCGATGGTGGTGATCATCACCCCCAGGTGGCGCGGCGAATCCAGCTCGCTCACCCGTCCCAGCGGCGCCACGGCCAGCCGGTGCACCAGCAGCCCCGCCGCCACGGCGGCGAGGACGGCGACCGCGGGGGCGAGGACCGCGTACGCGGGAAAGCGCTCCACGAAGGCGAGCGACACCACGGCCCCCAGCATGAAGACCTCGCCGAAGGCCAGGTTCAGCACCCGCATGACCCCGAACACCAGGTTGAAGCCCAGGGCCACCAGTACGTAGGTGAGGCCGATGCCGACCCCGTTGAGCAGCTGCTGCAGGATCACGGCGCCCCCCCTTCCGGCGCGCCCCCCAGGTAGTGCCGGCGCACGGCGGGGTCCGCGGCGACGGCGTCCGCGGCGCCCTCGCCCACCAGTTCGCCGTGCGCCATCACGTACGCGTAGTCCGCCAGGGCCAGGGCAAAGGGGGCCATCTGCTCCACCAGCAGCATGGACCACCCCTCCCCCGCCAGCTCCCGCAGCGTTCGCCCCACGTGCTCCACGGCCACGGGGCTCAGCCCCGACGAGGGCTCGTCCAGCACCAGCACGGGCGTCCCGCCCTCCATCATCCCGCACGCCGCCAGCCCCCGCGCAAAGAGCACGGCCCGCGCGATCCCCAGCAGCCGGGCCTCGCCGCCGCTCAGGGTGCCGGCGGCCTGCCGGCGCAGGGGGGCCAGGGACGCGAACGTCTCCCACGCCTCCGCCAGCAGGGCGCGGGCGAGGGCGGCGGGAACGGCGGAGAGCGCGGTGGCCAGGTTGTCCGCGACGGTAAGGGAGGGAAAGGTGTGCCGGGACTCGGGGACGTGGACCACGCCCCGCCGCGCGATCTCCCAGGGCGGGCGCCCGCCCAGCGCGTGCACCCGCGACGGGCCGTGCAGCTCCACGCGCCCCGCGCGGGGGCGCAGGAAGCCCGCCACGCACCGGGCCAGGGTGGTCTTGCCGGCCCCGTTGGGCCCCAGCAGCGCCACCACCTGGCGCGGCATCACCCGCAGCGAGACGCCCCGGACGGCGGGCGCGTGCCCGTAGGCGACGGTGAGGTCAGACACCTGGAGCATGCGCGCCTCCGAAGTACACCCGCAGCACCGCGGGGTCGGCGCGCACGGCGGCGGGCGGGCCCTCGGCGATGCGTTGCCCGGCATCCAGCACCAGCACCCGGTCGCAGCTCTCCACGATGAGCTCGAAGTTGTGCTCGATGAGCACCAGCGCCGTCGCGGCGTCGCGGGCGGAACGCAGGATGCGCAGGAACGCGTCCCGTTCCTCGCGCGAAAAGCCGGCGGTGGGCTCGTCCAGCAGCAGCAGGCGCGGACGGGGCGCCAGGGCGCGGGCGAGCTCGGCGCAGCGAAGCTGAAAGTGCGTCAGCGCCCGCGGCGTGCCGCCCGCGAAGGCCGCCAGGCCGGCGTCGTCCAGCAGCCGCAGGACGCGCGCGTGGTCCCGGGGCGGCAGGCCGCCCCGGACGGGAGAAAGCAGCCGCCGGCGCAGCCCCGTGGCCCCGTACAGGCCCAGGGCCACGTTCTCGTACACGGTAAGGTGGGCGTTCAGCCGCGGGGCCTGGAAGACGCGCGTGATCCCCGCGGCGGCCAGCCTGCACGCCGGCAGCGCCAGCAGGTCCGCGTCCCCCAGCCGCACCCGCCCGGCGTCGGGCTCCACCAGCCGGCCCACCACGTTGAGCAGGGTGGACTTTCCGCTTCCGTTGGGCCCGATGACCCCCAGCGCCTCCCCCGCGCCCACGGCCAGCGAGACGTCCGCGAGCGCGGTGCGGCCGCCGTAGCGCTTGCATACCCCGTCCAGGGCGAGCAGGGCGTCGGGCATCACGGCACCTGCCGAACGCCGCTGCCCTGGATCTGCCGGACGACCGCCGGCTTGTCGGCGTCGCCGCGCCCCCGGTACGACACGCGCCCCAGCACGGCCTCGAAGTCGCGGATTGTGCCCAGCGCGTCGCGCACGGCCCGGCGGTCGGCGGGGTCCGGCGCGCGGCGGGCGGCCTCGGCCATCAGCAGCAGCCCGTCGAAGGCGTAGGCGGCGTACGGTGGGGGATCGGCCTGAAAGCGGGCGCGGTAGCGGCGGATGAACTCGCCGACGATGGGCCGCGCGCTGCCGGGGTCGTAGTTGTCGGCCACCAGCGTTCCGTCCAGCACCCCCGGCCCCGCCAGCTTCCAGGTCTGCGGCGTGGTGAAGCCGGCCGTGCCCAGGAAGCGCGCGCGGATCCCCATGCGGCGCGCCTGGTCGGCGATGGTGGGGGCGTCGCTGGCCAGGGTGTTGATGACCAGCGCGTCGGGCGCGGCGGCGCGGATGCGGGTGAGCTGGGCGGAGCGGTCGGCGTCGCCCGTCATCTGCGTTTCCTCCGCCACCAGGCGCATCCCCAGCTCACGCAGGGTCTGCCGGTACACGGCCAGGGTGCTGCGGGACCAGTCGTCGTCGCCGGTGGAAACGATGGCCACGGTGCGCACCCCCAGGGAGTCGCGCGCCGTCCGCAGCAGGGGGGGGATGAGGTAGGTGTCCACGCGGGTGGAGCGAAAGGTCCACTCGTTGAACTCGCCGGCGGCCGCGCGCCAGTCGCCCGTGGCGCCCACCGACATCATGGGGATGCGCAGCGAGGGGAGCACGCGCGCCACGGCGACGGCCGTGCCCGTGCGGGTGGGGCCCACGATGCCCGTCACGCGCCGGTCGCCCGCGAAGCGACGGGCCAGCGCCACGGCCTGCGCCGGCTCGCCCGCGTCGTCGTGCACCACCAGCTCCACGGGGCGGCCGTGGATGCCGCCCTGCTCGTTGAGGTACTCCTGCGCCACCTGCAGGCCGCGCAGGTTGTCGATGCCGTACGGCGCCGCCGCCCCGGTGGTGGAGAGGACGACGCCGAACCGCACGGGGGCCGCCGCGCCCTTTTCGCCCTCGCCGCCGCCGCACCTGGCGAGCGCCGCGGCGGCGGCGAGAATGGCCGCGGCCAGCCGCGGCAGCCCGAAGATATTGTCACGCACCGTTGCTCTCCCGTGAAATGAGGGGACTCGTGCGGCATGCCCCCGTCATGGCGGCCGGGCGGCGGCGCGGAGGGTCTCGCGGCGCGCGCTCCTCAGGCCAGCGGCAGGGTGAGGACGAAGACGGCGCCCGCGCCCGGCGTGCTTTCCGCCCGCAGCTCCCCGTTCATGGCCCGCGCCAGGTCGCGGCTGTTGGCCAGCCCCAGCCCCACGCCGCCGTGCGCCCCCTGGACGGCCGCTTCCAGCTGCACGTACGGCTCAAAGATGTTCTCGATCTCGGACGCGGGAATCCCCGGGCCCGTGTCGCACACCCGCACGGTGGCCCTGCCCGCCTCGGCGTGCGCGCCGCAGGAGACGGTGATGCGGCCGCCGGCCGGAGTGAACTTGATGGCGTTGTCCAGCAGGTTCGTCAAGATGCGCATGAGCGCCAGGTGATCTGCCCGCACCGTTACCTGGCACGCGCTGGTGCGGCAGGTGCTCCGGTCGAAGGCGATGTCCTTGGCCTGCAGCTGCGGGCCGGCCGTGCACTGCAGCTCGGCGACGGCCAGCGACAGGGGGATGTCGGCGGGGGACAGCCGCAGCGCCCCGCGCTCGATGGTGATGTGGTGCAGCTCCTGCTCGAGCATGGCGACGAGGCGGTTCGTCACGCGGCGCATGCTGGCGAGGTCCGCGAGCTGCTCCGGCGTCATCTCGCCGCGCACGCCGTCCTCCAGGTTCCCGATGTAGCCCAGGATGGTGTTCGCCGGGCTGCGCAGGTCGTGGATCATGCGCGCCAGGTACTCAAGATCCGAGTCGTCCGGCCTCTTCATTGTCTACCCCCTCGCCAGGTTCCCGCCACACATCGCTGATCTTTGCCAAGCCCGCCGCTCGCAATCCCTCCCGTTTAGAACGCACTGATTGGGACTTCCTGAAATGGTCATTCCAATAATTGCAGTTGGCGCCGTTTTCGCGCAAGAGTTTTGTTGGGAAGAAGAATGAGCGTCGGATTAACCCTTCTTCATTCCCGTGTAGCATTCTGGCTTGCGCTGGACTGGTTCCGTTTTTACTGTGGCGCTGACGGCCGCCCCGCGGGTCCCCTGTGCGGCCCCCTCCACTCCCCTCCCACTACCCGACGATGGATGCATTGAGGTACGAACTCGGCTGGAACGTGGGAAAGCGCATTCTGATGCGGCGCGTCGAGAAGGAATTGCGGATGAAGGACGTGGAGGCGCTCACCCGGGAGCTGGACCCCGAGGAGCGCGGAGTCTCGGCGGCGCAGATCAGCCGCATCGAGAACCGGGGCGACCTTTCGCTGCGCGAGTTCCACCTGCTGTGCCTGGCGCTGGACCTGGACCCGGCGGAGCTCATCGAGGAGCCCCGGCGCGCGCCGTGGGAGATCGTCCGCGCGGCGCGGTACGGCCCCGCGTTGGACGAGCTGCGCACGTCGCGGCACCGTCCCGACCGGGCGGACCGGGCGCACGCCATCATGTACGCCCGGGGCGTGTACCGGTACCTGCCGCTGGAGCCGGTGAACCACGCGCGCGGAGAGGGGGCCGCCGACAACCTGGTCGACCCGGAGGACCGCCAGGGCGAGCTGCGGCCCGTGATGCGCAAGATTCTCTTCGAGTGCGACTATGCCGAGGACGAGCTGATGCTGATGGGCGCCGCGGACCACGAGGGCGAGGAGGTGGTCTGGGTGCTGGAGGGCGAGGCGGAGTTGTGGCTGCTCAAGCGCCCGGACGAGATGACGGCGGCGCTGCGCGAGGACTACAACCGGCGGCGGCTGAGCCGGGAGCACTTCCTGGTCAAGACGCTGGGCCCGGGAGACTGCGCGCACTACGAGTCCGCCATCAAGCACGCCTGGCGCGCGCGGGACAAGGCGCAGACGATGCGCGCGCTCTTCGTCTACGCCGCCCCGCGGCACCTGCCCGTCACCCACGAGCTGTTCCGGATGGAGTGACCCCCGCCCGCGCCTCCGCGCGCGGGGCGCACGCGAACCGCGCGGCGCTGGCAAAGTGAAGTGAAGCGAGAAACCTTCTCCCTGTAGCCGGGAGGAGGTTTCTGTCGATGCAGGGCTCCCGCGGTGGCTGCGCCCTCCGGCGTCCGCCGTCGCCCGCTCCCTTGTTCCATGGTTGGCTTGGCCGGGTCGCACACCCGGCACGACCGTGGCGGATCCGCCCGCGCCCCGGGCGAAGTCCCGCTCCCGCGGGTCAGCGCCCGGCCGGCTCCACGCGCATGGACGCCACCACGTCGCCCTCCAGGATGCCGTCGACCACGCCGATCCCCTCGACCACCTCGGCGAAGACGGTGTACTCGCGGACCAGGCGGGGATTGTCCTTGAGGTTGATGAACCACTGTGCGTCGCCCGTGTCGTGCCCGCGCGTGCTCATGGCCACGGTGCCGCGGGGATGCGCCACGGTGCCCAGCTCGTCGCGCAGGTAACGGGCGTATCCCACGTACTCGTTGGTCCCCGGACCCCCGCCCTGGATCACGAAGTCGGGCTCCACGCGGTGCCAATTGCCGCCGTCGTAGTAGCCGGCGCGCACCAGCGCCAGCACGCGCGCCGCCATGATGGGCGCCACGTCGCCGCGCATCCGCACCACGAACGCCCCACCGCCGGCCTCGGGCGACATCGTCACGCGGACGCGCACCTCCCGCCCCAGCGCCAGCGCGGCCGCGTCCGGCGGCAGGTCAGAGCGGGGCGCGGGGGCGCGGTCGTCGCCGGCGGGGCGCCCGGCCGCCTCGAGCAGGGCCACGCGCACGTCGCGCTCCGACTCGCTGGCGCGGCGCACCCACCACTCGAACACGCTGTCCGCGGCCGCGCGCAGCCCCGGCGCGGGAGACCCCTTCAACGCGACGGCGGCGGCGCGGACGGCCTGCGCCTGGTCGCCGTGCAGCGCGGCCAGGTACACGTCGTCCGCGGCGTGGCCGACCAGCCTGGACAGCGCGTCGATGGCCGCCTCCTGCACGTTGCCGTCCGCGTCGTGCGCGAAGGTGCGCAGCCGCGCGCTGTCGGCCAGCAGGGCGGCGGCGCGGGCGGCGTACAGGCGCACGTGCCAGTCCGGGTGCGTGGCGAGCGCACCGATACGCGCCCGCGCCCGGTCCGGCGCGATCCGCGCGAGCGCCACCAGCGCGTGGGCGCCCGCGTGCCACGACACCCCGCCCGCGGCGCGCCGGCGCGTGTCGCGCGGCAGCGCATCCACCCACCCGCTCAACACGCGTACGAAGGCGGAGTCGGCCCCGCACGACGCTTCGGCCACGCCGGCCGCGCGGAGCCGCACCTGCCACGCACTGTCGGCCAGCGCGGCGCGCAGCGCGCCGCAGTCCGCCTTGCGGTCGGCGAGCGCGCGGTAGCGAAGCCGCCACGCCGGCTCGGGCCACGCGGGCGCCGCGGCGGCCGGCGGCAGCGAATCGCGCGCGGCAAAGAGCGGATCGCGGATGCGCCCCAGCGCCCGGCCGGCGATCCGCCGCACCCGCGGGTCGGCGTGCCGCAGCCCGGCGGCGAGGGCCGCGTCGGTGGAGTCGCGCCGGTCTTCCGCCACCAGGATGCGGCCGACCAGGGCCGAGTCGGCGCGGGTCTGCGCCAAGGCCGGCGACGGCGCCAGCAGCAGGAGAAGAATCCAGAGTCTTTTCATCAAGCCCCAGGGGTGCGGACGCGTGGGCCCAGCCGTCCGCGGCGGTGGCGTGGGTACAGGCGCGTGCCGTCCATCTGACCGGGAAACCGGGCACGCTACGACGGATTCGCCCCGATGTGCAAGGCCCGCCCCTGGTCTGCGCGCGGCAGCGGCTCCGCATGGCAGTGCCTTACGGCGGGCGAGAACGCGAAGGCCGCGCCCCGGTCCGTCAGGGCGCGGCCTTCGCCGGCGTACGATCGGCCAATCAGCAGACCGACGTCAGCGGCTCGACCGGACCGCAGATGCAGGGGTCGGTCGCGTAGCCGCACGAGGCGGCGCAGGAGGGCTTGCTCGCGGCGAACAGCGCTTCCCGGGCGTGCACGGTGCCGCGCTCCGCCGCCACGGCGTCGGAGGGGCCGAACGATTCCACCTGCAGGGCGTCGAGGTCCAGCGTCAGCTTGGCCATAGGAGTTTCCCAGTCGGAGAGGAGTTGGAAAAGGTAGGGTGTGTAACGCCTGAATAAGGGCGTAAACTATGGCTTGCACAAGTGGAGCGCCTGACCGCGGACTCCAACCCGTCCACGCGCGGCATCGCCGGCGTGCGGGCTTCGCGCGGTCGGCTCCGGACGTGATGATCCACCCGCCGCGGCCGGCATCCATCCGCTCCGGACCGGGCTCCCGCCGAACACCACGGCCTCCCGGCCCGCGGATCAGCGTTTCTTCTTGAGCATGGTGCCCCGGCAGCCCGCGGCGCCGCAGCGGCAGGGAAAGCGCCGCTTCTCCGCCGCCGTGTGCCGCCCCCCGGTGATCATCTGGTAATCGAAGGTGATCTCTTCGCCGGGCTGGATGTCGCGCAGGCTTTCGATGTAGATGCGGCGATCCTCGATGACCGACGTGCAGTTGGGATCGCAGGAATGGTTGATGTAGCGCGACATGTTGCCCCCCACGCCCCCGTCCACCACCAGGTCATCCTCGATGGTGAACAGCAGCGTGTGATAAGGGACGGAATCGAGCCATGGATAGCGCCGGTCTCCCTCTTCCTGGGTGATCCGCTCGCCCGTGTACTCGATGAGCCGGGTGCCCGCCGGGATGGGCTCCCGCGCAAAGACTCCCTTGCCGTGAATGCCGGACCGGCGCAGCGCCAGGCGCTGCCGTACGTTGTATTTCGCCATGGCCGGCATTCTAGCGCCGCCGGGTTCCTCCGAAAAGGCGGGCGGCTCCCTTCCCTCTCCATTCCTCACCCCGCTCCACAGCAGGGTCACGTACAGGTGCCACCCCTGCGCGTCAAGCCGCGCGACGAAGGGAAACGCGCCGGGAACGCGGCAAGCTACTGCTTTGCCGTCTTCGGGTGATGCGAGGACCGGCGCCGCGAACACGACGCCGGTCCGGAGGGCGGGATCAGCAGCGGATGCAGACGTTGTTGACGTACGTGGCGTAGCCCGGCTGCGAGGGCTCCACGCACTCGTGCCGCGTGCAGAACATCGAGATCTGCGCGCCCTGTACGGTGCCGCGCTCGTCCTGCGCCACGTCGGTCGCAAAGCTCGCGACTGTCAGGTCCTCGATCTTCAGGCTCAGCTTTTTCATCGTTTTCTCCGTTCGGATGCGTTGGGTGTGTGCCGCGCAGAATGCGCGCACTCCCAATTCTGGTCTATAAAAGTAACAGATCTCCGCGCGCCCCGGCACCCGCTGCGGTTGGCGGGAGTGCCGCCGTGGGACCTCGTCCATCCGTCACCCCGGCACCCGCACGAGGTACGGCGCGATGCGGCTCTTCGCGGCGCGCGCCACGGCGGCGGGCGGGCCCGGGGCGACGATGCGGCCATCCTCCTCCCCTGCCCCGGCCCCACAATGGGCGCCCGTTCTGGTGGTGTTTCGATCTACCCGGCTCACCACGTGGGCCGCACGGCGGGAAGGCGGCCGTCGTTCCGGGACCGGAGCACCGTCGCCAGGTCCGCCCGCAACGCCTCCAGCCGCTCCCTGCCGAGCACCCGCGCCCACTCCGCCTCCAGCTCCGCGTACACCGCCTCCACCGTCCGCAGCGCGGAATGGCCGCGCGGCGTAAGGCGGATGCGGCGGGCGCGCGCGTCGTCCGCGTCGGGGACGCGGCGGACGTAGCCGTCCGCCTCCATCCCGTCGATGAGCTTGGAGGCGGCCTGCTTGGTGGTGCCCATCAGCGCGGCCACGTCGCCCACGCTGGGCACCCCGTCGCGCGCCGCCAGCAGCACGAAGCCGTACGCCGGGCGCAGGTCGGCGACGTCCGTCCCTTGCAGCCGCACGTGCAGCGCGTCGATGAGCGAACGGAACGCCATGGCGAACAGGCGGGCGAGGGGAACGCCCGCCTCTTCACCGCGAGTCGTGCTCACTGCGCCCACGGCGGCGTGAACTCGGCGCCGTCCGGCAGGCGCGCGCGGCCGCCGACGGGGAAGCAGACCAGCGCCGACAGCGGCTCCGGCCCGTCCACGTTCAGCGCGAACGTGGTGTCCGCCGGCACCACGATGCAGTCGCCGGGCGCGGCCGTCGCCTCATCCGCGCCGATGCGCACGCGCGCCCGCCCGCCGGTGACCACCAGGATCTCCTCCTGCGTGACCTGGTGCGGCGTGGCCGGCGTTCCCGGCTGAATCTCCACGCGCCACAGGCTGGTCTGCCGCGTCCCGCGGCTGGGCGAGGCAAGCGCGGTGAACACGGCGCCGTGCATGGCGTGCCGCTCGTTCTCCGCCCGCTGGATGACCGCCATTCTGGACCTTTCGTCTGGAGAAACCCACACGGTACGGTCGAGAATGTACGACTCGCCCGCAAGATAGTCAATCAGGTTGACTATTTTTACGGCCGCGGGGCGTTTCGGGAGCAACGGGCGGTGCTCCGGGGCCTGGTAGCCGTGGCCGGAAAGACGTGCCGCCGCTTCCGTACTCCGGAAGCGGCGGCATGCGTGGCCATCCTGAAAGCCTGGCTCAGCAGTAGCAGGTGTGGATGTTACACCCCGACCACTCCTTGGAGGCATCATGCGCGTGCACTGTGCCCTCACGCGTGTCCGCCGCCGCCTCGGTCGAGAACTGCTCGACCGCGAGCTCTTCCACGTTCAGCTGGAGCTTCTGCATGGTTCTTCCTCGATTCATGGGGGCCGGGGAGATTTGCCCCCGGAGAACGATTGGATTCCGGAACATACACCCACGGTTTAGGACAGTCAATGAATAAATGCGCAGCCCGCCGTGGATGTGTGCGGCCGCCCCCTCACCCCCGCCGGCGGCGTCGCCGTCCGGAGCGGCAATGCGACGCTGACGCCATCGCTCGGCCCCAACGTGCAGATCTGGACCGGGGCGCTGGCTTCGGACAGGACGGTAACGCTTTCGACCGCGGGGAGCCCTCCTCCGACAGCGCGCCCGCAGGGGCTCGGGGAAGCCGTCGAAGGCGGTCCACCCACTCGCCCAGCGCGTCGCAGGCCGGTGTGGGCTCATCCAGCACGTACAGCGGATGGCCGCGCTGCGTGCGCTGCAGCTCGATTACCATCGTCTTGGGCGAGGTTGCGGGGGGCGATGCAGACGGTGGTATTCGGCCTCCAATTCCTCTGCCAAGTCCGCCATCCGTAGGGTACCCGCATTGTACCCAGCGATCTCCTCGTCCGTCATCTTGTGGATGAACGACATGTCAAACAAGGTCGAGAGCCGCACCATATGGTCGAAAAAGTATTCGGTGCCATCTTCCGAAATTAGCACCCGGCACTGCCAGCCCTCCGGGCGTGCAATCTGGCGAACATTAATCTCTCTGCCCTCATACTCGATGATTGAATACATTTGAATCCTCCAAGTAGAAGTTCGCTACACATTGTCAAGTTGCCATCACAGCGGCACGAGAGGCGGTTGTAACAGGGGCCGCAATCGCGCCGTTCAGCGTTTATCTGCCTGCTGACTCGCACGGCGAGGCACAGCACGAACTCGACCCAAGGCCCCCACGTCTGTCACCCCAGCTCCCGCGCCAAGTACGGCGCGGTCCGGCTCTTTGACGCGGCGGCCACCACATCCGGAGGCCCGGCGGCGACCACGCGGCCGCCCTCCTCGCCAGCGCCAGCGCCGGGACCGATGTCGATCACCCCGTCGCTGCCGGCGATCACGTGCATGTGACCGACCACCTTGATGTCTTGTGTCGTAAATGTGACCAATTAGGTTGTGACGCACAGTTCTGCATCGGCGCGTCCGGACCGGACGAATGCCGCCCGAGATCCAACCTTTGGGCAGCGAGGTGGACCATGAAGAAGAAGCTCAGCCTACAGATCGAGAAGCTGCGCGTCGAGCAGTTCGAAGTCCAGCCGAACTCGCCAGCGACCCGTGGAACGGTGCATGGCTTCGATTCCCACTCCTACAGTTACCAGGAGGAGGCTTGCATTTGCTTACCCATGCCGGGTAGCCAGTACCTGTATGTGAGCGACTGCTGCTGAACCTTACCGCGCACCAGCATCAACAAGCGAGCAACGCGTACGGAGGCGCTTCCCTGGATTGAAGGGAGCGCCTCCGCTGCGATCATGATCGTTGTGCTTTGCCCCGTCATCCCACCTCCCGCGCGAGGTACGGCGCCGTGCGGCTCTCCGCCGCCTGCGCGACTGCGGCGGGCAGGCCGGCGGCGACCACGCGGCCGCCCTCCTCCCCCGCCCCGGGGCCGATGTCGATCACCCAGTCGCTGCCGGCGATCACGTGCATGTCGTGCTCGACGACGACGACGGTGTTGCCGGCATCCACCAAGCCGTGCAGCTGCGCCACCAGCTTTTCCACGTCGGAGGGGTGCAGGCCAGTGGTGGGCTCGTCCAGCACGTAGAGCGAATAGCCGCGCTGCTGGCACTGCAGCTCGGTGGCGAGCTTGATCCGCTGCGCCTCGCCGCCGGATAGCTCCGTGGCGGGCTGGCCCAGCCGCAGGTATCCCAGCCCCACTTCGCGCAGCACGTGCAGCGAGCGGCGCACGGCATCCTCGCCCGCGAAGAACTCGTACGCGGCATCCACCGTCATCCCAAGCACTTCGGCGATGTTGCGGCCTCGCAAACGGATCTCCAGCGTCTGCGCGTTGTAGCGCGCGCCGTGGCAGGTGGGGCACGGCGCGTAGACGCTGGGGAGAAAGAGCAGCTCCACCATCACGAACCCCTCGCCCTCGCACGTCTCGCAGCGCCCCTTGGCCACGTTGAACGAGAAGCGGCCCGCATCGTAGCGCCGCTTCTTCGCGTCCGGCGTGGCGGCGAACAGGCGGCGTACGTGGTCGAACAGCCCCGTGTACGTGGCCAGGTTGCTGCGCGGCGTGCGCCCGATCGCCTTCTGGTCCACCTGCACCAGGCGGCGGATGCCCTCCATTCCGCCCGCGATCCGCCCGCCGGTGGGAACGGTGGATGGATGATCGGCATCGTCCTCATCATCCACCGCCGTGGGAAGCTCGTGGCCCAGGTGCGCGGCGACGAGCTCGACGAGCACCTGGCTCACCAGGCTGGACTTGCCCGATCCCGAGACGCCGCTGACGCTGGTGAACACACCCAGCGGAAACCGCACATCCAGCTCGTGCAGGTTGTTGCGGGTGACGGATTCCAGCGCCAGCCATCCCTTCGGCTCGCGCGGCGTGCGCGCGGGCAGACGCGTCTCGCCGAAGAGGTGGCGGCGCGTCTGCGACTCCTCCACATCCGCCAATCCCGCCGGCGGGCCGCTGTAGAGCACGCGCCCGCCCTGCTCCCCCGCCGCGGGGCCCACGTCCACGATCCAGTCGGCGTGGCGGATGACGTCCATCTCGTGCTCCACCACGAAAAGCGAGTTCCCCGCGGCCAGCAGCCCGTCCAGCGCGCGGAGCAGCGCCTCGGTGTCGGCCGGGTGCAGGCCGGCGGAGGGCTCGTCCAATCACTCCACACAGGCCATCCCGTCGGATCATAGTTTGCAGAAACACAAGACGGGCATTGTATCAGAAGTAATTTCTATCCGACAGTATGTGGATGAATCATGTTACCCTTCCTCGCCTTCCTTCCAGATCCCGTGGCGCTCGGCCGCCTTCGAGTCGCCTTGCGCATGAACGCGGGGGGGCCCCCGGAATCGGCGCTCGTGGAAGTGCGCGGCTGGAACGAGCTGGCCGGTGCCGCCCGGTCGCGCATGCCCGAACTGGCTGTAGTGGATCCCTGCAGCCGCGGGGTGCTGGACGTGGAGGCTTGCGCGCACTTCCGCCTGGAATTTCCTTCGGTGGTGCTGCTCCCTTACGGGGAGTTTCGAGGAACGGCGCGAGATGGTTTACAGTTGGGGCTTATGGGGGTGCGTCACCTTGTGATGCGTGATCAGGAGGATGGGCCGGCGGCCTTCGCGTACCTCCTCGCCCAAGCGCGAGCCGAGTGGCTCCCCACCCGGGTTTTCACCGCTATCGGCGATCTGATTCCCCACCACCTGCGCGCCCTTGTGCATGAGGTGGTGATCCACGGGGATGGGGCGCTCCCGCCGGCGCGAGTCGCCGCGCTCTACCACCGTCATCCGAATACCCTGCGGGAGCACCTACGCGCGGCGGGGCTCCCTCCGGTGAACAAGTTGGTTGTGTGGATGCGGCTGTTCCGCGCAGGACATTTGTTGGAAGACCCTGGACGCTCGGTCGAGAACGTAGCGGGCGCCCTTGCATTTGCCTCCTCATCCGGCCTGCGCAACCAGCTTCACCGATATGCGGGGCTCACGGCGAGCGACGTACGGAGGCGCGGAGGACTGGACCTCCTCTTGACACAGTTCCGCACCCAGCACCTTCGCGAATACTGGGGGCCTGATGGTGACACATCATGATGTAAGCACAGCACGATATACAGGCGCGGGAGCGTGCTGTTAGTATGTCTCTGCGTGCTTGGCGGCATTGTTGAACAGACACATTTTATGCGTGCTCACCCGCGGAGGCACCAAGGATCGATGAGCGAGGGCGCCCTCCGCTCCACTCGCCTGTGGGTCTTCGCAGTGACGAATGGTGTGCCGGCGGAACTGAGTCCCCGGTGCGCATTTTACGCCCAATCGGAGACGAACCATGGAACAGCAGACGTTTCAGATCGAGGAGTTGGAAGAGCGGTTCGAGATGGCGGCCCTTGTCGAGGAGATCACGATCTCCGAGTGCAACTCGTACTGCTGATCACGGGTGAATAGGGCGTCCGCCGGGGCGGCGCAGGCCGTCCCCGGCGGCACCCACTCTCGCACCCGCACTGTTGGTGATCGTGAATACTACCCTACCTCAGCTTCGCGACGACATCCGCATCTCCCCCTTTCCCGACGGCCCGCGGGCCGCACGGGGTGAGTACTTGGTGGAGGCGGGGACAACGTTCTACGTAGTGAACGCGGCGATGCACCGCGTGCTCGCGGCGCTGGAGCACCGCCCCGCGACCCTGGCTGACCTGGTGGCGCGCTGCAACGCGGACGGGGGCCAGCCACTGACCGAAGAGCAGCTGCGGGGCGTCGTCTGGGGACAGTTTCCCGCGACGCTCTTCGCGGATTCTGCACCCGCCGCCCGCCGGTCGCCGCTGCTGGTCCGGAAGACCCTGCTGCGCGAGTCCGTGGTCGTGCGCGTGAGCCGCAGCCTGACGTGGATGTTCACTCCCGCGGCGGCAACGGTGGTCCTGGCGTTTTTCGCAGCCTCCCTGCTCCTGTCGTTTTCATCTCCATCCGCCACGGCCACGCCAGTCGCGGGCGGAGAGCTTGTCCTGATCGTGGCGCTGGTGCTGGCAAGCATGCTCGTGCACGAACTGGGGCACGCGTCCGCGTGCGCGCGCTTCGGCTGTCCACCCGGCGAAATCGGCGCGGGTATCTATCTCGTCTTCCCCGTGATGTATACGGACGTCACGCGCGCGTGGCGCCTGCCGCCCCGGAGCCGGGCCGTGGTGGACTTGGGGGGGCTGTACTTCCAATCGCTCGTCGTATCGGTTTCCGCCGTGTACGCGTGGCAGACGGGGAGTGCGTCCGCGCGGTGGTTCGTATGGCTCAGCATGCTCTCGATGGCGCACATGCTGAACCCAATGTACAAGATGGACGGCTACTGGCTCCTCACGGACCTGAGCGGTCTCACCAACCTGCATGACCGGACTTACACGGCGATCCGTGGCGGGCTTGCGCGCCTGCTGGGACGTGCGCCTCGGTCCACGGCCGCGGAGGCCGGCGTGCAGCGTGGGATATTGGCAGCTTATTGCACCCTGTTCACGCTGTACTTCATCTTGGTCGGCCGCGCCCTCGTGACGGCGGGCGGCGCGGCGGTGCGGGCGTATCCCGCCCTGGCCACGGAGTTTTCGAGTGCGGTCTCTTCCGCAGGCGGGCATGACGCCAGCACGCCGCTGCTCGCCCTCGGGAAGTTCCTGTCCGGCACGTTCTGGATCCTCATCATCCTCATCGCTCTGTTCTTTCTCGCCAGGCGAGTCTACCTGCTGCTCGTGCCGGCGGCCCCTGCACGGCCGGCGCTCCTGGCCCCGCCCTCCCCCGAAGCGTGAGTCCTGATGCCCGCCCTGCCCCGTTCCGTCTTCGCGTGGCCGCCCGCGCCGCTGCTGGCGGCGTACGCGCGCTGGCGCTGGCACGCCATCCTGCCCGAACTGCCCGAGGAAATCCCCGTTCCGGGCCTTGACCTGCTGCAGCGCGCCCTAGGCTGCTCCGCTGGGCAGGCCCGCGTCTTTCGTGAGGACTCGTCCGGATGCCAGCGGCGGGTCTTGGCCCTCCTGCGCGGCCGGCCGGGGCTGGCGCGGCGCCTCCTTCGCTGGCCGGGCGGTACCCTGCGCCCGCTACCCTGCGTCCCGGATTCCGGCGGCGCGTCCCTGCTCGCGCTCCCGCTGACGGTGGATGCCGTGGCGCTGGTCGCGGCGCTTCTGGATGAAGGGCGGACGCTCCGCATCCTGCAAACCCCCGCAACGGAGACGTTCCTAACCCCGCTGCTCGCGGACCTTTCCCGGGCGCGGGCACGCCTGGCGACCGCGACGGAGCTGCTCGGCATGGCACGGGCAGGGGAGCGTGCCGTTTACGTGACGTTTCCCGATCATGCCGCCGCGGGGTTGAACGGCCGGTGGGAGACCCCTTTCCTGGGGTCGCCGCACCTCTTTTCCCTCCTAGAGCCGCTTCTGGCGGCCCGCGGCGTCTCGCCCGTTTATACCTTGGACGTGGACGGCTCAAGCACGCTGGCCCTCCGGTCTGAGTTCATGGGCGATCACGGGAGCACCGTAACGTCGGTCCAAATCACCACGCTAGTTGAGGGGCTGGCGGGTGCGATGGAGCGGGTCATCCGTTGGCGGCCGGAGGAGGTGCTGTCGTGGGGGTGGTTGGATCGGAATTCGGCCAGTGCCGCGGTCTACACGCGAACGGCGGCGCTGGGATACCTGCGTGGGTTTCTGCGGGTGTGGCAGGCAAGCGGTCCGGGGATGGAGCCGGACCTGTACGCGTGGTCGACGGCGCGGCTGAACTCCCTTTCCGATGAGGCGAAACACGCGCCGCGCGCGCTCAACGCCGGGAGGGGCGCGTGACCCGCGCGGCTGCGCAGACGGGATGGCTGAACTTGGCGAACCGCCTGCTCCCGGTGGGCCCGGGACTACGAGGCGGCATGCGCGCCGGCCTCCTGCGGGGGCTGCTCGCGTCAGGCACCGCGCCGCGGGCATCCGCGTCGCAGGTAGAGCGTGTGCGCAAGAATCTGGCGATGGCGTTTCCCCAGATGGAACCGGACGCGTTGCCGGCCCTCGCGAGGTGCAATCTGCGCTCACAGTTCCGCTTCGGTCTGACGGTGGAGTGGATGAAGAGCGCCGGGAAAGCCGAACTTGAGGAGTTCTTCCGCACGCGCGTGCGGGTGGAGGGCGAGGAGCACCTGCAGGCCGCGCGGGAGCACGATGGCCCGGTGATCGCCTTTTCCGCTCACTACGGCGTGCCGCTGCTCGCATGCGTGCACCTGCTTTTCGCGATGGAAGGGCGCAAGCGGGTCAACACCTTCTACGCCCCCCCGGATGAGAATCCGAGCACGGCCGGCTACCGTGAGCTGTTTGAAAAGATGAGCCCCACGGTCAACACGCTGCTGGGCGACGGCCGCGCCGTGCGGGCTGGGCTCCAAGCGTTGCGGCGTGGCGAGGTTCTCACCATGCAGCCCGACGTGTACGACAACCGAAGCGGGAGTGCGCTGCTAGTGCCGTTCATGGGGCGATTCACCTTTGCCATGGGTGGCACGGCGTACTTCGCGGTAAAGTCGGGTGCTCGTGTGATCCCTACGTGGTGCTACGAGACCGAACGCGGGGAATGGGTGATCCGCTACGACGCCCCGCTAGCCCCTCCCAAGACGGGAGACTCCGATGCAGCTATCTACGAGCTCACGGCCGCGATCTTCAGCTGTATGGAGGCACAGATCCGGACTGTGCCAGAGCACTGGGTGTACTGGTACGCCTTCGCGAGCCGGTTATTGTTCGACGTCCGCGTTCCTGAGGCTGCGGCTCCGGATGGCTGGCAGAACGCATTCCTGGATCTCTGCGGGCGATACGAAACCGCGATTCCCGGGGTCAGCGACTTCGTTGCGGGCTACCGCGAGCGCGCCGCCGCGCCAGTGTGAGCCTCCGCCGGATCAGGCCAGCGACTCCCTTTGCGGAGAACCATTGTTCTCCCTCCGGGCCGACAAGGCGTTGGACGGACTCGCGGTGACGTTACGGCAGCTCCCGCGCGAGATAGGATGCCGTGCGGCTCTCCGCTGCTGCGGCCACCACGGCAGGCGGGCCGGCGGCGACCACGCGACCTCCCTGCTCCCCTGCCCCGGGGCCGACGTCGATCACCCAGTCACTGCCGGCGATGACGTGCATGTCGTGCTCCACCACCACGACCGTGTTGCCGGCGTCCACCAGGCCGTGCAGCTGCGCCACCAGCTTCTCCACGTCAGAGGGGTGCAGGCCGGTGGTGGGCTCATCCAGCACGTAGAGCGAGTGGCCGCGCTGCGTGCGTTGCAACTCGGTGGCGAGCTTGATCCGCTGCGCCTCGCCGCCGGACAGCTCCGTGGCGGGCTGGCCCAGGCGCAGGTATCCCAATCCCACCTCGCGTAGCACGTGCAGCGCGCGGCGCACGGCATCCTCCCCCGCGAAGAACTCGTACGCGGCATCCACCGTCATCCCCAGCACCTCGGCGATGTTGCGGCCTCGCAACCGGATCTCCAGCGTTTGCGCATTGTAGCGCGCGCCGTGGCAGGTGGGGCACGGCGCGTAGACGCTGGGCAGAAAGAGCAGCTCCACCATCACGAACCCCTCGCCCTCGCACGTCTCGCAGCGCCCCTTGGCCACGTTGAACGAGAACCGCCCCGCGTCGTAGCGCCGCTTCTTCGCGTCCGGCGTGGCGGCGAACAGGCGGCGGACGTGGTCGAACAATCCCGTGTACGTCGCCAGGTTGCTGCGCGGCGTGCGGCCGATCGCCTTCTGGTCCACCTGCACCAGGCGGCGGATCCCCTCCATCCCGCCCGCGATCCGCCCGCCGACGGGGACGGAGGATGGATGATCGGCATCGTCCTCGTCATCCGCCGACGTGGGGATCTCGTGGCCCAGGTGCGCCGCGACGAGCTCCACCAGCACCTGGCTCACCAGGCTGCTCTTGCCCGATCCCGACACGCCGCTGACGCTGGTGAACACGCCCAGCGGAAAGCGCACATCCAGCTCGTGCAGGTTGTTGCGCGTGACGGATTCCAGCGCCAGCCAGCCCTTCGGCTCGCGCGGCGTGCGCGCGGGCGGCCGCGTCTCGCCAAAGAGGTGGCGGCGCGTCTGCGATTCTTCGACATCCGCCAGACCCGCCGGCGGGCCGCTGTAGAGCACTCGTCCGCCACCCTCGCCCGCCGCGGGGCCCACGTCCACGATCCAGTCGGCGTGGCGGACGACGTCCATCTCGTGCTCCACCACGAAGAGCGAGTTGCCCGCGGCCAGTAGCCCGTCCAGAGCGCGGAGCAGCGCCTCGGTGTCCGCGGGATGCAGGCCGGCGGAGGGCTCGTCCAGTACGTAGACCACGCCGAACAGGTTGGAGCGCACCTGCGTGGCCAGCCGCAGCCGCTGCAGCTCACCTGGGGACAGCGTCGGCGTGCTGCGTTCGATGGACAGGTACCCCAGTCCCAGGTCCAGCAGCACCTCCAGCCGCGCCGCCAGGTCCTGGGCGATGCGCCGCGCCACCAGCGCCTTTTCGGGATGATCCGCATCCGCCGATCCCCCCGCCGTTCCCTCCACGTACGGGTGGACGAGCGCAGCCAGGCGGGCCAGCGGCAGGCGCCCCAGCTCGGTGATGTCCATCCCCGCGAACGTCACCGACAGCGACGCCGGGTTCAGCCGCTTGCCGCCACACGCGGGGCAGTCGGTGCTGAGCATGTACTGCATCACCCGCCGCCGCATGGATGCGCTCTGCGTGTTGGCGAAGGTGTGCAGCACGTGCCGCCGCGCGCTGCTGAAGGTGCCCATGTAGTTGGGCTCCTCCTTGCGCTTGAGCGCCTTTTGCGTCTCCTCCGGCGTGTACCCCGGGTAGACGGGGACGACGGGCTGCTCGTCAGTGAAGAGGATCCAGTCGCGGACGTCCTGCGGCAGCTCGCGCCACGGCCGGTCCACGTCGTAGCCGAGGGTGACGAGGATGTCGCGCTGGTTCTGCCCGCCCCACGCCTGCGGCCACGCGGCGACGGCGCGCTCGCGGATGGTGAGCGACGGATCCGGCACCATGGACTGCTCGGTGACCGTGTAGATGCGGCCGTGCCCGTGGCACTCGGGGCAGGCGCCCTCGGGGGTGTTGGGGGAGAACGCCTCGGCGTAGATGATGGGCTGCCCGGGCGGATAGTCGCCGGCGCGCGAGTACAGCATCCGCAGCAGGTTGCTGAGCGTGGTCACGCTGCCGACGGACGAGCGCGTGGTGGGCGTGCCGCGCTGCTGCTGCAGGGCCACGGCGGGCGGAATGCCGTCGACCTCGTCGACGTCGGGGATGCCCATCTGGTGGAACAGCCGCCGGGCGTACGGCGCCACCGACTCCAGGTAACGCCGCTGCGCCTCGGCGTACAGGGTGCCGAACGCCAGCGACGACTTGCCCGACCCCGACACGCCCGTGAACACCACCAGCGCGTCGCGGGGGATGTCGACGTCCACGTTCTTGAGGTTGTGCTCCCGCGCCCCCCGCACCCGCACGAACTCGTGCTGCCGTGCGCCGTCCCCTGCCCCGCCGCTCTTCCCTGCCTTCATCCGTCCCGCCTGCTTGTGATTACCATGGTGATAGACAGATTCCGTCTACTCACCGGCCCTACGCCTGTTCGCCGGATTCGTTCATCTGCTCCCGAAGAGCGAGTAGTCGAATGGCAAGGTGCTGCAGTTGATTCGCACGCCGCATTAGCCCGTTCGCGAGTTGCTCCACGCTCTCGGATTGCGGAGTGCGCGAGCCGACAACCCAAGCTTCAAGCGCGGCGCGGCTGAGTTCCGCGTCACGCGCGAGCAGCGTGCGCGGAAGCTCGCTCTCCTGGATGACTTCGCGGACGATCTTCTGGATTCGATCCGGGCTGACCACACGCGTCTCCCTCTGATGCGTAGAGCAGAATCGTTGACAACTACCCGCCTACAGATTAGATATACGGCGAAAGCCGAAGGGCAGCCGCTCACCCCGCCAAGAGTTCGCGACTGCCCTTAGAATCCACCCGCCGCGAGGCAGACGGGATGTCTACACAATAGGCATCCTCCGCCGGAGGCGCAAGCAACGAGGAGCGATGCCATGAAGATGGAAGGAGCCTCACCCGCGCGGCTGCTGGAGATGCTGGCGGACCGCTTTGGCGCACTGGAAGCGGTCGCGTACTCCTCGATCAAGCTCTCCCGCTACGTAAGCGAGTGCGAGATGTCGATGGACCTGCTGGTTGCGGAGGCGGTGCTGGAGTTCGGCAAGGATCTCCGCGAGGCGTGCAAGGCGGTGGTAAACGGGTGATAAGTACCACTAACGATTACACTCGAGAGTTATGTCGAGGATCGACGTAGGGGCGTTTGGGCTGATGATACGCTGCTGAACGTAGGCGGTACTCTAGCCGCTTGACGTTTAACGGAAAGCTGTCAGCCAGTCTCCCTGCATGGTCAGCATGCGTTCAGCACCGAGTAGGAGAAATCTACGGGCGCCTACCGCCCGTCAGTTTCATCCTTCGTGGGATTCTCAAGTAGGGCGCGGAGCTTCTCAGCATCGCCTTCCTCAACGGTGATGCGCTTACCACTCACTTCAACAACGACCTTAGGAGGGCGACCTGACGAATTCCGCAACTTTAGCAAGCTGATGATGCTTGTAACGATTGAAAGCACGGGTGCGACAATCTTGGCCGGTTCTATAACGAGCTCGACCAAATCTGGCAGATTCAAAGAATAGAAATCATGCTCCTCTTTTTCCACCTGCAATTGAGCAAAGCTCGCGAACTGAACCTCACCCAGTTCTGCTGAGAGCATCTCAAAAGCGTCAATCGAGATGTCTTCACTCACGGAGATGCGAATCTTGCGATCATTGCTCGTCATACTGTATCTGTCCTCCTCTACAGTTCGGGTGATGTGATCTGTCGCCTCGCGAGCGGCTGGGTATGCCGCTGAATTCAGGCGCGGTTCTATCTTATGCTCCGTACAGCGCGCGAAATCCTCGCTAGGATTGTGGCGATCCGAGACTGTCGCATCTCCGAGGGAAGTCGGTCCCTGCTTCTGTCCAATGCTTGTTGTTCGGCGCTGCTCGCTTGGCGTGCAGTCACCCGTGAGCGTAAGGCAGCGTGGACTACTTCTCCTGCTTGGTGTGCAAAAATCTCACTAGGATTAAAGCGATACAAGAGCTTCGCGCGCTCTACGAGCATTTGGCTACATTTCAATTCGATGAGCAGTTCACGTTTGCGTGCCGGCGGACTGGACGTAAACTCGGTATTTGCTCGGTCCTGAGCCTCATTCCATAAGCGGCTCACTCTGGCCAGATGGTTTTGGTGAGTGGTGTTCCACTGCACGGCATGCTCATGGAGGTGATAATGAGCAGCCGCTCCACGCATCCGGAGCAGTTCAGGCAGTTCGGGGTTTTTCGATTCTTGTGCGAAGTGCAAAATGGGGTTCAGGAGCCACCACGTGTGGGTCATAACTTGATACTTGATTTCGTAGCCGTCTGCCCCACCTTCGATAGACTTGAATCGATTCCACGCGTTCAGATGATGATGTTCGTCATGTAGCTCTACCCGTACTTCCTCCTTCACGGCCTGCGACAGAGCAAATGCACAGAATCTATCGAGTATCCCCCGCGCGCTTGTCAGCACGGGAACTAAGTCGGCTGCGGAGAATGCCATCTCCAAATCAACGAGCCGCTCGTCTGCGGCCGGGGTGGCGGAGCCAGCAAACCACGGCTCGAAGAACCACTCTGCTTCGTTCGGCGTTTCTAGGTAGAATGCTAACGCAGTCGCAAAGAGCACCGGGTCTACTAAGCTCGACCCATAATCATGAGGTGAAACATTCCGCGGCGAAGCAACTCCTCCGGGTTCGTCGCGTGAGCTTCGCTCGGCATCGCGTACTTGAGCCTCTATGACATCGACTATCTGTTGCCGCCGTAGCTCCGTCAGGTACAGAAAGGTGGGTGAATAGATTCGTGGATTCCAGAGCTGGCGTATGATCTCACGATGCATGCTGTGTCTCGGATTGTGGGGATAAACGAGCAGGAAGCCAGCAACGGGGATGCTCAGTGTTCATCAAATCCACGCCCCAGTCGTGTCGTTTCCTCTGACGATGATACACGTGTGCAACCTACGCCGCCAGATTGTTTGCGGAATCTTGTAGCGCAACTGAATCCAAATGGCGGGCAACGGCGCGCTCGCGGATGGTGAGCGACGGGTCGGGCACCATCGACTGCTCGGTGACCGTGTAGATGCGGCCGTGCCCGTGGCACTCGGGGCAGGCGCCCTCGGGGGTGTTGGGGGAGAACGCCTCGGCGTAGATGATGGGCTGGCCGGGCGGATAGTCACCCGCGCGCGAGTACAGCATCCGCAGCAGGTTGCTGAGCGTGGTGACGCTGCCGACGGACGAGCGCGTGGTGGGCGTGCCGCGCTGCTGCTGCAGGGCCACGGCGGGCGGAATGCCGTCGATCTCGTCGACGTCGGGGATTCCCATCTGGTGGAACAGGCGCCGCGCGTACGGTGCCACCGACTCCAGGTAGCGCCGCTGTGCCTCGGCGTACAGCGTGCCGAACGCCAGCGACGACTTGCCCGATCCCGACACGCCCGTGAACACCACCAGCGCGTCGCGCGGGATGTCGACGTCCACGTTCTTCAGGTTGTGCTCCCGCGCCCCCCGCACCCGCACGAACTCCGGCCGCCGCGCGCCTTCCGCCGCGTCCCCCGCCCCGCCGTTCTTCCGTGCCCTCATGCCTTCAGCCCGCCCGTGTGCTTCTGGTAATTTGAAGCGATTGGCATGTGTAAACAACGTTGTTTACAATTACCCATCTTGCTCCAGTCCGTTGCGGAGCCGGAACGCCAAATACTGGAGCCGCGTCGCACGGCGCTCCAGCCCCGCAGCCAGTTGCTCCGCGCTCTGTAACGTCGGATTGCGATTGCCCGACAGCCACGCTTCGATCGCGGCGCGGCTGATCTCCGCGTCCTTCGCGAGGAGCGTGCGCGGCAGTTCGCTTTCCCGGATGATCTCCCGCACGAGCCGTTGCAGCTTCTCCGAATCACTCACATCCAGCCTCCGACGATCGGTATGGTAATCCGTTGACAAAAGTTCGTGAGCGGATTACCATACATAGACAAGGAAGGGCAGTCGCTCACCCGGCCAAGAGTTCGCGACTGCCCTCTATCTCCCAACCTGCCGGATGGCTGATCGGGATGTCTACACGATAGGCATCCTTCGCCGGAGGCGCAAGCAAGGAGGAGGATGCGATGAACACGAAGGGAGCCTCACCCGCGCGGCTGCTGGAGATGCTGTCGGACCGCTTCGGCGCGCTGGAAGCCGTCGCGTACTCCTCGATCAAGCTCTCGCGCTACGTCTCCGAGTGCGAGATGTCGATGGATTTGCTGGTTGCCGAGGCGGTGCTGGAGTTCGGCGAGGATCTGCGCAACGCGCAGGAGGCCGCGGGCGAGTGGACCGACGAGGTGCTGGCCCAAGGCTACCGCCCGCGATGTGACGCATGAGATCCTCATAACGCGATCTCACAAAGCTCGTAGAGCGCGGTAGCTACGGCTCGGTCTGAGCAACGTTATTACGTAACTTCTGTGCACACTCGCTGTCCGTTGCCATCTCGGTTAGGAGAACTGCTGAAATTAGAGAACTCTCAATGCTGCTTGCTCGGCAGAGCCTTGCTCCTAGAGTTCGGACTTCGTTATGGCGACCCAAGTTGATCGTAGTGTTGATCATTCTTGCGCCCTCAAACACAGCATGCTGTAAATTAGCATCTGTGAAATTAACCCCTATCAAGGTCGCGTACGAAAAACTAGCGCCAGTCAGCTTTGCCTCCTCAAAATTTACGCTGTTCAGACTGGCGTTGCGAAAATCCGCTCCCTCAAACCGTACCAGTTTGAACGAGCCGTCTTCAAGGAGGGAGGATCGGAAGTTTGACCCGGCAAGTGATATCTCATCCGCTCTTAGGATTATAGTACTATCGGCGAGAACCGTCATCTTCGAGACAACCATCATCTTTTGGCCAAGATCGAAATCACGGAAGCGTATTCCGGGCAAATCAGAATATTGGAAGTTGGCTTGAGTGAGTACGTGAGACATGTCAATTTGGGAGTTCATCAATGCCGTGAGGAGTTGGCCGCGTTCTGGGCTTAGGGCTATGGGGGTAAGCTTATTCCCGTCCAAGTAGCGATATGGTCGTAGTGACCTACTCAGGGCAATGATACGACCCTCTAGCCTTAGTGAAAGACGCGGTTTACCTGAGTCCGCAACAGTCAGCGAACCCATTTCCTCGTCTATCTTATCCAAAATCGCAGTTTGCTCGAAGATCAGGGCGGAACGCCGTGCTGATTCGGCGAGTTCCGTTTGCCGATCTATCAATTCAGTCTGTCTCGTTAGAGCAATAAGCTGTAGTAGCGTAATAATGAGTGGTAAGGAAGCGAGAATAACAAAGGTCAGTCCAACCCTGGTGAACCGAGCTAGCAGTGCGGCGGCGAAGTCGCGCGTTGGCGACTCGGGCCATGGCCCCCCCCCGCCGGAACGAACCCAAGTACTCCATGCGTCCCACAGGTCAACCGTTTTTCGAAAGAGCTGTGATCCAGCAAAGGTTCTGAGGCTAGCCTTAGACACGAAGAAACCAATTCGACTCCTGCGTCTTGCACGTAGCTGTGCTTCGTGTTCCAGCTTGTGCAAAGCGGCTCGCAGGCGGTGGATCTCGTTGCTAAGGGCTTCCTGCGATTGACCTTCAAGGTTGGACATATCGCGAGTATTTTGCTCCATATAGGCCTATAAAGAAGCTAAAGGCTCTTCAGAATTGCGGCGCGGCGAGCGTGCGCCGATGTGCTGGCGCCAAGGCTATCGCCGGGACGTAACCTGAGCAATTTACCATTCCTCTCTGTCCCTGCACCATAGAGGCGACGCGGCCGACATCCGGGTTCCATTTGGCCTGTCCGAGCGCGCGGGCGGCCAGTCGGGCGAACGACGCATGAGCACGGCGCGGCGACACGACACCGTTGGCGCACGTGGCTGTTCCGATTCCGAGAGGCGCGCGCGTGGTGGGCGTGCCGCGCTGCTGCTGCAGGGCCACGGCGGGCGGGATGCCGTCGATCTCGTCGACGTCGGGGATGCCCATCTGGTGGAAGAGCCGCCGCGCGTACGGCGCCACCGACTCCAGGTAGCGCCGTTGCGCTTCCGCGTACAGCGTGCCGAACGCGAGCGACGACTTGCCCGACCCCGACACGCCCGTGAACACCACCAGCGCGTCGCGCGGGATGTCGACGTCCACGTTCTTGAGGTTATGCTCCCGCGCCCCCCGCACCCGCACGAACTCCGCCGTCTTACCGCCGCTCTTCCCTGCCTTCATCCGTCCCGCTGGCACGTGGTGTTTCTGGAAGGCTTCAGCCCTCCGTTTCCGCTGATCATGTCACAGCGTCGAATCTGAACTGGAAGGCGTACTTCCTCAGGCTCAGCTGGAGATTCGGAATCGCCCGAGATGCAAGAATCACTCGTTTGTGAAAGTCCCCTGCCACTAAGATCCCGCGCACTGGCTTATTCTCACTCTCAACAACCGTTCCGGTAGCAGCTCCCTTGCTCAGTGACGCTGGCGAATTATCTTTCGGGTAGGCGCAATTGGGTGCTCTCCTGCCTGGAGGTGGAGTTGGCTCGAACGCGAATCGAAAGCAGCGATCCCTGCCCGTTCTGCAGCGGACGCTCGGTACGGAAGAACGGGAGCAGCCGGGGCCACGCGCGCCTGCACTGC
>NZ_DASWNM010000071.1:0-68590 GCF_036399255.1 Longimicrobium sp. | reverse complement strand
CTATCTGTCATTCCGTGGGAGCGCACACCCGGCACCTGCCCGACCACAGCAGCCGGTGCGCGACCGAGGAATCTGCTTTCCGTTTCCTGGTGGCCCGCCGCGACGCCCCGGACCGGCCCTGTCCGGCTGTTTCGCCACCGCACGTATTGCGCGGGCTGCCGCGTCCGGCCTCCCATGGGCCGACGACGGTAGATCCCTCGGCCCTGCAACCTTCCGATTGCAGCGCGGCCGGGCCTCGGAATGACAGCCTCGTTTGCGTCCAGCAGGGTGCGCGGAGCACCGGTGGACCGGAAGTCACCTCCCGCCCACCCAATCTGTCATTCCGAAGGAGCGCACACCCGGCACCTTGCCCCAATCCCAAAGCCGGTGCGCGACCGAGGAATCTACTTTCCGTTTCCTGGTGGCCCGCCGCGACACCCCGGGCCGGCCCTGTCTGGCTGTTTCGCCACCGCAGCGATGGCGCGGGCTGCCGCGTCCGGCCTCGCATGGGCCGACGGTAGATTCCTCGGCCCTGCAGCCTGCAACGCGAAAGTCCGATTGCAGCGCGGCCGGGCCTCGGAATGACAGCCTTGTCTTCGTCCAGCAGGTGCGCGGAGCGGCGCTGAATCCAGGAAGTCACTGGCCGCACACCCGATCTGTCATTCCAGGGAGCGCACACCCGGCACCTGGCCGACCCCGAAAGCCGGTGCGCGACTGAGGAATCTACTTTCCGTTTCCTGGTGGCCCGCCGCGACACCCCGGGCCGGCCCTGTCCGGCTGTTTCGCCACCGCACGTATGGTGCGGGCTGCCGCGTCCGGCCTCCCATGGGCCGACTGTAGATTCCTCGGCCCTGCAACCTGCAGAGCGAGCGTCCCGATGGCAGTGTGGCCGGGCCTCGGAATGACAGCCTCGTTTGCGTCCAGCAGGTGCGCGGAGCGGCGCTGAACCCGGGAAGTCACTCCCGCACACCCGATCTGTCATTCCGAGGGAGCGCACACCCGGCACCTGCCCGACCTCAGCAGCCGGTGCGCGACCGAGGAATCTGCTTTCCGTTTCCTGGTGGCCCGCCGCGACACCCCGGGCCGGCCCTGTCCGGCGGTTTCGCCACCGCACGCATCGCGCGGGCTGCCGCGTCCGGCCTCCCATGGCCGACGGTAGATTCCTCGGCCCTGCAACCTGCGGCGCGAGCGTCCGATTGCAGCGCGGCCGGGCCTCGGAATGACAGCCTTGTTTGCGTCCAGCAGGGTGCGCGGAGCGGCGCAGGACCGGGGAAGCCGACGTCCGGAGGTGGTCCCGGATGCTCGTTTCCGGAAGGAATCGACGAAACCCTCTCACCCCCCGCGCCAGCACCCGGCGGGCACGGCAGAAGCGCGGCCGGCGGACTATAAACGGTGTGGTGACGCTTCAGCAAGTGCATCTATATCGGCTGATTTCGTGCTCGAAACGGATCCCGGGATTTCACACATTTGTTGTCTCACTGGTGCACTGGCGCGATCTCCAGCTTTGGCTCATCTTTACCGACGGTGGCCCACAGGGAGCGGTAGCGGGGCAAGACCGGTGTGGCGCCCCGGTGCCGAGGCACGGCACCGTTCCCCGCCCGCGCGCGTTCTCCCGTCACACGCGCGGGGCCACGGCGGCTCCACCGCACTTTCCTAACCGGACGTTGTATGTGCACATGCTCCCTCCGGCGCCGATGAGCGAAACGCACTCCAGGCGCCCGGACGCGGACCCTTCGCCGAGCCCGCCCGTGCAGCACCGGTACCCGCTGACGCCGCTGCAGCACGGGATGCTCGTGCAGACGCTGCTGGACCCCGGGGCGGGGGTGAACGTGGAGCAGGTGGTCTGCCGCCTTCGCGAAGCGGTGGACGCGGAGCGGATGGAGCGGGCGTGGACGCGCGCCGTGCGGCGCCACGACGTCCTCCGCACCCGCTTTGCCTGGGCCGACCTCCCCGAGCCCGTGCAGGAGGTGCTGCCCCACGTGCCGCTGGCGCTGCACCGCCAGGACTGGGGCGCGGTGCCTCCGGCGGAGCGCGAGGCGCGGCTGGACGGATGGCTGGCGGCGGACCGCGCGCGCGGCTTCGACCTGGCGGACGCGCCGGCCATGCGCCTGGCGCTCTTCCGCTTTGGCCCGGACGAGCACGTGCTCGCGTGGAGCTTTCACCACGCGCTGCTGGACGGCCGCTCCGTCGCCCACGTGCTGGGCGACGTCTTTGGCGACTACGACGGGGAGGGCGCGGGGGACGCGCCCGCGCCGCGCCCGTTCCGCGAGCACGTCGCCTGGCTGCGCGCGCGCGATCCCTCGGAAGACGAAGCGTACTGGACCCGCGTGCTGCGCGGCGCGGGCCCGGCCGAGCCGCTGCCGATGCTGCGGATGGAGCCGCGCGGCCCGGCGGAGCCCGCGTTCGCCGAGCGGGAGGTCCGCCTCTCCGCCGGCGCCACGGCGGCGCTCCGCCGCCTGGAGCAGGCGCAGGGCGTCTGGCTGAGCAGCGTGGTGCAGGGCGCGTGGGCGCTGCTGCTGGCGCGCTACACGGGGAGCGGCGCACCCGTGTTCGGCGTGATCCGCGGCGGGCGGGGGGCCGGCGTGCAGGGCGCGGACGGGATGGTGGGGCTGCTGATCAACACCGTCCCCGTCCGCGTGCCGCTCCCCGCGCGGACGGCGGTGATCGACTGGCTGGACGAGATCGGCGAGGCCAACGCGGCGCTGCTGGCGCACGAGCACGCCGCCCTTCCCGACATCCGCCGCTGGACCGGCCTGCACGCGGGCGACGCGCTCTTCGAGAGCATCCTGGACTACCAGCCGCGGCCCTTCGACGCGGCGCTCCGCGCGCTGGGCGGCCCGTGGGAGGGACGCGGCTTTCGCGTGCTGCGCCACCCCGGCGCCGCCCTGGCCGTGGCGGTGACGGGCGAGACCCCGCTGCGCGTGCGCATCGGCTACGACACGGAGCGCTTCGACGCGGCGGCGGTGGACGCGATTCTCGGCCACTTTGTCCACATACTGGACCAGGTCGCGGCGGACCCCGAGCGGCGGCTGGCGGAGCTCGATCCGCTGCCCCCGGCGGAGCGCGCGCGGGTGCTGGACGCGTGGAACCGCACGGAGGCCGCGCACCCCGCCGGCGCGCTGGTGCCGGAGCAGGTGGCGGCGCGCGCGGCGGCCACCCCGGACGCCGTCGCCGTCACCCGCGACGAGCGCACGCTGACGTACGGCGAGCTGGACGCGCGCAGCAACCAGCTCGCGCGCTGGCTGCGCCGGCGGGGGGTGGGCACGGACACGCGGGTGGGATTGTTCCTGGAGCGCGGGCCGGAGCTCGTCGTGGCCATGCTGGGGGTGTGGAAGGCGGGCGGGGCGTACGTGCCGCTGGACACGGGATATCCCGCCGAGCGGCTGGCCTTCATCCTGGCGGACTCCGCCGTGGGCGTGGTGCTGACGCAGGACCGCCTTTCCCCCGCCCTTCCCGCCGCGGACGCCGAGATCATCCGGCTGGACACGGAGTGGCCGGCGGTGGCGGCGGAGTCCGTCGACACGCTGCCGGGCGGCGCGGAGCCGCGGGGGCTGGCGTACGTCATCTACACCTCGGGGAGCACCGGCACGCCCAAGGGGGTGGCCGTGGAGCACCGGGGGCTGCGGAACCTGTGCGCCTGGCACGCCCGCGCCCACGGCCTGACCGCCGCGGACCGGGTGACGCAGATGGCCAGCCCCGCCTTCGACGCGTCGGCGCTGGAGATCTGGCCCGCGCTGGCCCGGGGCGCGCGCGTGCAGGTGGTGCCGGACGCGGTGCGGATGGACCCCGAGCGGCTGCGCGGCTGGATCGTCCGCCACGGCAGCACCATCGCCACCGCCGTCGTCACCGTCGCCGAGCCGCTGATGGCGCTGGAGTGGCCGCGCGACGCCGCGCTGCGCTGGATCGTGGCCGGCGCGGACCGGCTGCAGGCGCGGCCGGGGCCGGGGGTGCCGTTCGGGCTCACCAACAACTACGCGCCCACGGAGTGCACCATCATCGCCACCTGCGCCGTGGTGGAGCGGGAGGGCACGCGGGCCCCCTCCATCGGCCGGCCGGTGGACAACACGCGGGCGTACGTGCTGGACGGGGAGATGCGCCCGGTGCCGGCCGGCGTGGCGGGCGAGCTGTTCATCGGCGGCGTGCAGGTGGCCCGCGGCTACATCCGCCGCCCCGCGCTGACGGCGGAGCGCTTCGTCCCCGACCCCTTCGGCGGGGAGCCGGGGGCGCGGCTGTACCGCACCGGCGACCGCGCGCGGTGGCTGGCGGACGGCACGCTGGACTTCCTGGGCCGCGTGGACGCGCAGGTGAAGATCCGCGGCTTTCGCGTGGAGCCGGGGGAGATCGAGGCGGCGCTCCGCGGGCATCCGGACGTGGCCGACTGCGCCGTCGTGGTTCGCGAAGACGCGGCGCGCGCGGACGTGCCCGGGGAGCGGCGGCTGGTGGCGTACGTGGTGGGGGGCGCGCCGGCGGACGCGCTGCGCGGGCACCTGCGCCGGACCCTTCCCGAGTACATGGTCCCCGCCGCCTTCGTGTCGCTGGCCGAGCTGCCGCTGAACGCCAACGGCAAGGTCGACCGCAGGGCGCTGCCGGCGCCGGACCCCGCGCCCGCGGAGGCGGAGTACGTCGCGCCCAGCGGCCCGGTGGAAGAGGCGCTGGCGGGGATCTGGGCCGAGGTGCTGGGCCGCGGGCGGGTGGGCGCCACGGACCGCTTCCTGGAGATCGGCGGGCACTCGCTGCTGGCCACCCGCGTGGTGGCGCGCGTGCGCGAGGTGTTCGACGGCGACGTCGGCGTGGCCGCGCTCCTCCATCCGCACGCCACGGTCGCGTCCCTCGCCTCGCGCCTTTCGCGGCGGAAGCCGGTGGCCGTGGCGGAGCGGCCGGCGGGGTGGATCGCGGAGGCCGACGCCAGCCCGCACCGCCTGCTGTCGGTGCTGGACGAGCTGTCGGACGAAGAGCTGGACCTTCTTCTTCAAAGCGAACCTGATCTACGGGGCGGCTGACGTGTCCATCGACTCACCCGTGGCGGACCTGCTTCCCGCCGCGCCGCGCCTGCGCCTGCCCAACGGGATGACCGTCATCCCCCAGAGCCGCGTGGAGGCCGAGCACTTTTACGACGACCTGTTCGAAAAGCGCATCTACGCCCGCCACGGCGTTCGCCTGCGGCCGGGCGCCTGCGTGTTCGACGTGGGCGGCAACATCGGGATGTTCACCCTGTGGGCGCACCGCCACGCGCCGGGCGCCCGCATCTTCACCTTCGAGCCGGCGCCGCCGCTGTTCGAGCGGATCCAGGCCAACCTGCGGCTGAACGGCGCCCGGGCCCGCGTCTTCAACCATGGCATCGCCGACGCGGAGCGCACGGCGGCGTTCACCTTCTACCCCAACAGCTCGGGGATGTCGTCCTTCTACGCCGACGCGGAGGAGGAGCGCGAGGTGCTGCGGGCGATGATGCGGCACCAGCGCGCGGAAGGGATGGAGGGGCTGGACGCGCTGCTGGAGTACACGGACGAACTGCTGGACGAGCGCTTTCGCGCGGTGGAGATGGAGTGCCGCCTGCGCCCGCTCTCGGCCGTGATCCGCGAAGAGGGCGTGGCCCGCATCGACCTGCTGAAGATCGACGTGCAGAAGGCCGAGATGGACGTGCTGCGCGGCATCGACGACGAGCACTGGCCCCTGATCGGCCAGGTCGTGATGGAGGTGCACGACCTGGACGGGCGGCTGGACGCGGTGCGGCGGCTGCTGGAGGCGCGCGGCTTCGGCGTGGCGGTGGAGCAGGACGAAGCGGTGGAGGGCTCCATCCTCTACAACCTGTTCGCCGTCCGCCCCTCGGCGGAGCAGGCGTCCGCGGAAGGGGCGCCGGTGGATACGGCGCCCGCCTCCGTGGCCTTCCTGTTTCCCGGCGTGGGCGACCAGTACCCGGGGATGGGGCGCGGGCTGTACGAGGCGGAGCCCGTCTTCCGCGCGGAGGTGGACCGCTGCGCCGAAATCCTGCGGCCGCGGCTGGGCTTCGACCTGCGCGAGGCGCTGTTCGCGGACGACGGGGAGCGCGACGCGCGGCCGGCATCCGGCGGCATCGACCTGCGGCGGATGGTGCAGCGCGCGCCCGCGTCCGGCGCGGAGGAGCGGCTCAGCCGCACCGAGGTGGCGCAGCCGACGGCCTTCGTCGTGGGGTACGCGCTGGCGCGGTTGTGGGCGTCGCGGGGCGTGCGCCCCGCCGCGCTGCTGGGGCACTCGCTGGGCGAGTACACCGCCGCCTGCGTGGCCGGCGTCTTTCGCCTGGAAGACGCGCTGGAGCTGGTGGCCCTGCGCGCCCAGGCCATCCAGGCGCTCCCCGGCGGCGCCATGCTCGCCGTCCCCCTGCCCGCGGACGCGCTCGGTCCCTTCCTGGGCGACGGGGCCGCCCTGGCGGCGGTGAACGCCCCCGCCCTCTCCGTCCTCGCCGGCCCGGAGGAGGCCATCGCCCGGGCGGAGCGGCGCCTGGCCGATGCGGGGCACGCCACGCGCCGGCTGGCCGCGTCGCACGCCTTTCACTCGCCGGAGATGCGGCCGGTGGCGGAGCGCGTGGCGGCGCTCGCGGCGGGGATGGCGCTGTCGGAGCCGCGCATCCCCATGATCTCCAACGTCACCGGCACCTGGCTTACGGCCGCGCAGGCGACGGACCCCGGCTACTGGGCGCGCCACCTGGTGGGCACCGTCCGCTTTGCCGACGGCGCCGCGACGCTGCTGCGGGAGCCGGGGCGCGTGCTGGTGGAGGCCGGGCCGGGCGCGTCGCTGGCCACCTTCGTCCGCATGCAGGCCGCCGCGGACGGCTCCCCCGCCCCGGCGTGGGGCGCATCCCTTCCCCACGCGGCCGAAGACACCCCCGAGCCCGTGTTCCTGCGCGCCTCGCTGGAGCGCCTGCGCACGGCCGGCGTGGCGCTCGACGCTCCTCCATCGCCCGAATCTCCCATCGCCGAACCGCCCGCCGGCGCAGAAGCCGGGGCGGGCGCGGGCGACCGCGGGGGGCGCGCGGCGGAGGAGGGCGGCCCCGTGGCGCGCATGCTGGCCGGCGTGTGGCACGAGCTGCTGGGCGCCGAGCCGTCGCTGGACGACGACTTCTTCCTGGTGGGCGGGCACTCGCTGGCCGCCGCGCGGCTCATCGGCCGGGTACGGGAGGCGTTCGGCGTGGAGATGCGGCTGCGCACGCTGTTCCAGACCCGCACGGTCGCCGGGATGGCGCGCTGGATCGAGGACGCCGTCCAGGCGCGGGGGCCGTCGCCCGCCGCGCCCTCTCCCACCCCTGGCATTCCTGGATGATGCTGACCGCGACCGCCCGCGAGCTGGAGTTTGCCCCCTGGGCCGGGCAGATGCAGCAGTCCGTGCTGCGCGAAGTGCACGAGCTGCTGGGCCGCCCCGGCCTGCTTTCCTTTGCGCTGGGGATGCCCGCGGCCGAGACGTTTCCCGCGGAGGCGTTCGGGCGGGCCGCGCAGGCCGTGCTGCAGGGCGATCCCGGTGCGCTGCAGTACGGGCTGCCCGTAAAGCGGCTGCGGCACCACGTGGTGCAGCTGATGGCGCGCCGCGGCGTGCGGTGCACCGAGGACGAGGTGTTCATCACCAGCGGCGCGCAGCAGGGGATGAGCCTGCTGGGGCAGCTGCTGGTGCCCTCCGGCGCCACGGTGGTCACCGAAGAGCTGGTCTACGACGGGATGCTGGCCGCGCTGCGCCCGCTGCAGCCCCGCGTGCTGACGGTGCCCTCCCTTCCCGGCGAGGGGATGGACGTGGACGCGGTGGAGGCGCTGCTGGCCCGCGGCGAGCGCCCGGCGCTCATCTACACCATCCCCGAGGGGCACAACCCGCTGGGCGCCAGCATGCCGGCCGCGGCGCGCCGGCGGCTGGCGGCGCTGGCGGCGCGCCACGGCGTGCCCGTGCTGGAGGACGACGCCTACGGCCTGCTGACGTACGACGCGGGCGCGCCGCCGGCCATGCGGTCGTACGACGCGGACTGGGTGCTGTACCTGGGCTCGTTCAGCAAGATCATGGCGCCGGGGGTGCGCACGGGATGGGTGGTGGCGCCGCGGCCCGTGGTCCAGCGCCTGTCGGTGGTCAAGCACGGCAGCGACCTGGACGTGTGCACCTTTGCGCAGCGGGCGCTCGCGGCGTTCCTGGACGACGCGCGCGTGGACGAGCACCTGGCGCGCCTGCGCACCGTCTACGCCGCCCGCCGCGACGCCGTGGCCGACGCGCTGGACGCGCACTTTCCCGCCGAGGCGCGCTGGACCCACCCCACGTCCGGGATGTTCGTGTGGGTGCGGATGCCGGAGGACGTCTCGACCACCGGGCTGCTGCGCCGGTCGGTGGAAGAGGTGAACGTGGGATTCGTCCCCGGGCGGGGCTTCTGCGCCGGGGGGGGCGTGCGCGGCGGCAGCGCCATGCGTCTGAACTTCACCAACCTGGCCCCCGCGCAGATCCACGAGGGCATCCGCCGCCTGGGGCGCGTCCTGCACTCGCGGCGTAGCGTGTTCGCCGTCTCCGGCCCCGGCGTCCTGGCCGGCTGATTCGCGAACCGCAAAAAGATCGTCTCACGCAGAGGCCCCGGAGGCCGTCTCATCCTCAGACAGATCCTGAAAAAAGAATGATCGTACAGAGGAACAGAGTCAGACAGAGAAAGCGAGCCAGGATATCATCTTCGCTCCTCTGTCCGACTCTGTTCCTCTGTACGCATGAAGGTGTTGTTTTCCCGGATTCGGCTTCATGATTACTCGCGGCACCAGGCGTAGAGGCGCCGCGCGAAGCGAAGCTCGTCGAAGGCGCCGACGGGCTGGCCGGCGGCGGTGCGGCCGCCCACCCGGAAGAGGGCCCCGTCCAGCGCGGCCAGCGCCAGGTCGCGGGCGGGCGCCGGGAGCGGCGTCCAGGCGGACCAGCGGTTGGAGGCGGCATCGTAGCGCTCGGCGGTGGCGGTGGACGGCTGGCCCGCGGTGCGGCCGCCGGCCACGTACAGCGCGCCGTCCAGCGCCGCGATCCCCATCTGCGCGCGCTGCTGCAGCAGGCTGCGCACGCGCCGCCAGCGGTCCGCGTCGGGATCGTACGCCTCGGCGGTGGCCGTGAGCCGGCCCTCGTCGCGCACCCGGCGCTCGCCCCCCACGGCGTACAGGCGGCCGTCCAGCGCCGCCGCGCCGGGGCGAACGCGGCGCATCAGCATGTCGCGGCACTCCGTCCAGCGGTCCGCCGCGTCGTCGTACGCCTCGTTGGCGGCGGAGGCGTAGGCGCCCAGCCACGACGACCGCCGCCCCCCATAGACGTGCAGCCGCGCCCCCGCCGAGGCCGCCCCCGCCCATCCGCGCGCGGTGGGGAGCGGCGCGCACGACGTCCACGCGTCGGCGGCGGGGTCGTACGCCTCCACGGCGTCCACCGGCTCGTCGCCCGCCCATCCCCCCGCCAGCAGCAGCCGCCCGCCGTGCGCGCAGAGGGCGGCGCCGCGCCGCGCCACCTTCGGGGGCGCCCGGTTCTCCCATCCGCCCGCCGCGTCCCAGGCCCACAGGTCACCGCAGTCGCCGGAGACGGCGTACAGCACGCCGTGCAGCACCGCGGCCGCCGCGCCGGCCGGGTCCGCCAGCGGCGCGGCGCCGCGCGACGCCCAGGCGGGGTCGCGCACGGCCACGTCCAGCACCGCGCCCAGGCCGCGAAAGCCCGGCGGCGCCTGCGCGCGCTCGCCCAGCACGCAGGCGCCGGCGGGAAGGCCGCCCACCGGCACGGCCAGCTTCTCCGCCGTCACCGAGCCGTCCGCCAGCTTGGCGGTGGTCACGGCAAAGTCCGCCAGGGCCGGTGTGTCCACGGCGCACTCGGCCAGCCGGCCGCGCAGCGTGCCCTGCGTCACCACGTCTCCGGCGACCGAGAGCGGGCCCTGCATGCGCTGCGGGCCGTGGCGCAGCACCGCGTCCTCGTTCGCGGCGGGGGCAAAGACGCGGCGCAGGTCGGTGACCCGCGCCCCGCCAGGGCCGTGGCGCACCAGGGCCAGCGGCGCGAGGCCGTGGACGATGCCCTGTGGCCGGAGCGCGACGGCGGCGCCGCCGTCCGTGGGCCACTGCACCGGGCCGGCCCCCAGCTCGCGCACCGGGATGGTCCAGAAGTCCCCCGTGCGGTACGCGGCCCGGTCGAAGCACACCTGCACCACCGTGTCCACCGGCGTCCATCCGGTCTGCACGAGGGTTTCGGGCGGGCCGCCGGACGCGGACGCCTCCCATCGCCGCAGCAGGGGGTGGCGCGCCGGGTCGGGGCTTACGTCCGGCGGGGGCTGCAGGGTGACGGTCTGCGTGCCGGGCGCCGCGTCCGTGATGCGGCACAGGGGGCCGGGGCGCCCCTGCAGGGTGTGGACGTCGTCCAGCGCCTCCATCCACGCCTCGGCCGCGGGGGTCTGCCCGGGCCGGCCGGTCTCGCGGAGGGCCGCCTGCCCCGTGGCGGGGTCCAGCGCGGCGATGCCGTACACCAGCGAGCCGTTGTCGCGGGACCACACCCAGGTGGCCAGGGGACGCACGAACACCCCGTCGTCCACGCGGAGGTCCGGCGGAAACGGGTCCAGCACCAGCGTGTGGGCGCCCGCGTCGGCGTGCGTGACCAGGGCGCGGGCGCCGGGCCGGTCCGGGGCGTCGGCGGCGAGGCTCCACACCTCCACCGGCTGCCCCGCCTGCCACCCCGCCCCGTCCACGCCCCAGCCGCGTACACGGACGCGCCGCGCGGCCGCGTCCACCTCGACCACCTCGAGCCCGGGGTCGCCGGGCGGACGCGGCCCTCCCCACGCGCCGCCGGGGTGGTGGATCTCAACCCGGTACAGCCGGTTGTCGCTCGCGGGCTGGCCCGTCCCCACCGCCGCCATCCGCCCCTCCCCCCGCGCGGGGGGAAGCAGGTGCGCCCAGGGGCGGCCGTCCGGGGCGTGCACGGGGTCCACCGTGCCGCCGGCGGGAAGCCCGCGCAGGGGAAGGGTGCGCACCTGCCAGACGGTGCGGGTGCGGCCGGTGGTGTCGGCCCCGTCCAGCGCCACCTCGACCACGGCGGGGTCTTCCACGGGCGAAAGCCAGCGCTCCCACACGTCCAGGTACACCAGGTAGTCGCCCGCGGCGTGGGGGCGCACGCCGGGGAGGTCCGGCTGCGCGGCCACCGACAGGTCGCCCGGGTTCACGCACAGGGTGCCGTCCACCCAGTAGCGGCCGGGGCCGGCGTGCAGCGCGGGGGGGAGCCACCGCCCGCCGCCCACGCGGCCGTGGCGCCCGCGCACCTCGTCGCGCGCCGTCTCTCCGGCGCCCTCGTCCAGCCGCCACCACCCGGCCAGCCGCGGATCGCCTTCCTCCGGGCCCTCCGCCGCCAGGTCGCGCAGGCGGCCGGCGGAAAGCGCGGCGTCCCACAGCCGGGCCTCGCCCAGCAGCCCGTCCAGCGACGCCGTGCCTCCCTCGCCGTCCGGCCCCGCGCCCACCGACAGGGGCCCCCGCGCGCCGCCGCCGGGGCGCAGGGTGCCCGCGGCCCGCAGGGCGCCGTCCACGTGCAGGGCGGCCGCGGCGCCGTCCCAGGTGGCGGCCACCCAGGTGGCGGCGCGAAAGCGCAGGGCGCGGGGGACGGTGAGGCGTCCGCCGCCCATGGACATCCACAGGGTCCCGTCCGCGCCCACGCCCACCGTGCAGATGCCGGGGGCGTGCAGCAGGGGTCCGCCCCGGCCGCCGGGGCGCAGCGTGACCTGGATCTCGATGGTGAACGACGCCGTGACGTCGCCCAGCGGGCCGGCGGGGTCCGGGTCGATCCACACGCCGTGGCCGGGCGCTTCCAGCAGCACGCCGCTGCGCAGCGACACGCGAAAGCCGGGATCGCCGGCCGGGGCGCCGCTGCCGCCCATGGCGTCGCGGGCCACCATGCGGTCGCGCCAGGCGGTGAGCGCCACCTGCTCGTTCCAGTCGGCGTCCAGCTGCACGCGCCCCTGCTGCATCCACACGCCGCCGTATCCCGCGTCGCCGCCGGGAAAGCGGGAGAAGTCGCCTTTCATGCCGCATCCAGTTCATTCGAATGATTCAACGCCGCGCACCGGCCGCATGCGCCCGCTTCGGTCCTGCTCCCCGCCTGCGCCCGGCCCCCGATCTCCGCCTGCTCCCGCGCGGCGATTCCACCGTGCACCTTTCGCCGGTGCGGTGTGGACGCGCCGGCGGGGTTCGGCGGGCGCGCCTGCGGGGGATTGCGTGGCTCAGTCTTTGTCGTCCGACTCCTCGTCGGTCGCGGGACCTTTGCCCTTGGGATCCTGGACCCTCTCGGTCCGCCCTTTCTTCCGCGCCGGCCGCGGTACGCGGGGCATCGCGGGCTCATCGTCAGCGTCGCCACGCGCCCCCCATCCCCCGCCCGCGGCCGACGGGGCTGCCGCTGCGGCCGATGGGCCTGCGGGCTCCAGTTCGGCCTCGGAGTCGGAATCCGTGTCGTACTCGAAATGGATGTGGCTGGCTTCGCCGTGACGCGTGAGGCTTGCATAGGTGCCTCCGGCACGCGCCTTCTTCTTCGCGTCCTCCACGGTCGCGCCCCGTGTGGATGCCCCGCTGGTCCACAGGGGGCCCCCATGCTCGGGATGATCGCCCGTTCCGCACTCGCCGCCGTAGCATTCCTGGTTGCAGACGGCACACGGCCGCATGGTGCCCCGGGTCGTCGCGTGCTTGAAGGCGGCCCCCAGGTGGGCCTTGATCCGCCGCTCCGCGTGCAGGCCATCCATCTCATCGGCGACGGCTGCCGGTACCGTGAACTCCTCGTCGAAGCCGGGCCCCAGGGCCTCGTATTCTCCAGACGGACGAGACTTCACCAGGCGCTGGTTCAGCTTGGCGGCGTGCCGGCGGAATCGGGGCTGAAACATGGGCTTGCCGGCCTTGCCCTGCATTTTTCCAGATTCCAGGATGCCGTGGAATGCCTTCCTCACCGACATCCCCGCCAGCTCCTTGCGAAGCAGCTCGTTGTGGGCGTTCGAGTTGGATGAAACGATGAACTTCCCGTTGGAGTAGCTCGTCTGCACCTCCGGCACCAGCTCCTTCGTCTTCTCGGACAGGTGCGAGTGCATGACCGTGGACATCCAGCGAAGTGCCTGCGCGGTGCGATGGCCACTGTACCTCCGCTTCTCCGGCGCGAACCCGGAATCCTTGTACAGCTTGCTTGTTCGGCCCTTTGTGCCGGGGGGCGCCGCGTCCACCCGACCCTCCGGAAGGTAGAGGAATTTCTCGTTACGAGCTCCCCCGTACTTGGTTTCCTTCAGCGCGGGCACGCCCGCTCCGTCCAGGCGGGCGGCACTCGCGGGGTGCGCGCTCGCCCTCCGGCCCGTGGCCGTGTGCCGCAAACCGGCACCTGCGTGTCCCCGCCCCTGCCCTCCGAGCTCGCCCGCCGAGTCCATCCCGTCATCCTCGTCATCCTCGTCGTACTCGTCGTGCTCGTCGTGCTCGGCAACCATCGCGGCAGCGGGAACGGGCGCCCCCCGCGGCCTTCCAGCACCAGGCCTGGCGCTGAGTGCCACCGGTGCCCCGGTCTCCATCGCCACGGCCGTGTCTTCCAGCTCGTGCTCCAATTCTGCCGAGCCGCTGGAGCGTTCCGCGCCGCCGGAATCAGACGAGCTGCTCGACCGGGAGCGTTTCGCCCTGCGAGGCGGCTTCCCCGCCGCCGCGGCTGCCACCGGTGGGCTGGATTCGGAGGTGCCAGCAGAGAAGGAGGCTGCCGCCGGCGAAGATGCGGCAAGCCCCGCGGGATTTCCGAACCCCCTGCCCCGCGCCTGCGAAGCCTGCCCGTCCGCGCCGTCCCCGGCGTAGCGACCGCCCGCTCGCCTTCGCGGGGATGCGTCGCCTGTCAGGGGCGTTCTGGATCGTGACTGGTTCTGATCTCGACCCGGACGCGCCGGGGAGTCGTCCTCGTCATCGCTCATCTGCACCGCGCCCACACCGACCGGCAGGGCGGCGGCCTGCCCCAGCGCCGCGGACAGGGCCCCGCCGCCCCCCTGTCCGGCGCGTGCCGCCGCGGCGTCGGCCTGCGCTTCCAGGCGTGCGTCGTCGTTGATGGGAACGGCGCCGCCGGGGTGGGCCACCCGCCCCTCGCGCTGCTGTACCACGTGCGCCAGCTCGTGCGCCAGGATGCGCTGCCCCGCGGCCGAGTGCGGCCGGTACTGCCCGGGCGCGAAGTGCAGGTGCGAGCCCCGCGCGAACGCCAGCGCGCCGATGGAGGGCGCCTCCTGCCCCTGGTGCACGCGCACGTTGGCGAAGCTGTGCCCAAGCGCGTGCTCCATCTTTGCCTGCACGGGCGCCGGAAGCGGGCTCCCGCCGGCGCTGGGGCGCAGCACCGCCGGATGCACGCCCCGGGGCGCCGGTCCAAAGCCGCGCGGCGCGGCGAGCGCCGGGACCTGGACCGCCGGCCTGGTGCGTCTCTGGATGCTCCGTTGCGACTTCACCCGTCGTTTCCTCCGTCAGGGGACGTATCGTCCATTCCAAAATCGGCTTCCGTCACGCGCTCTGCTGCGTCGTCCGTGCATGCCGCTCCTCCCCGCCGACGCCCCCACCTGATGCGCGTCTTTTTCCGCCGCCAGCCCACACGTGAAGACCGGGATGGTGTCGCGGTGCCGCCAACGCCACGCGATGCGTGATCCAGCATCGGCAACGGATTCACGTGGCGTAGATGACGGCGGCGCGCAGGCCCATGGGCAGCTGCTCGTCGAGCACCTCGCGCAGGTTGGCCTCGCGCTGCGGGTTGCGCAGGCGGCACCAGGCGCCCATCTCGCTGCCGTTGCGCGCACCCTCGCGGATGGTGTGCGGCGCCTGCGTGGAAAGCTGCGCATAGCCGGGATCGCCCAGCCGCACCGAGGTAAACAGGGGCGCCTCGTCCGTGCACTGCGCCTGCTGGTGCAGCGGGTGGGCAGGATCGGCGGCCAGCGCGCAGCTTTCGGCGCGCGCCAGGGTGTGCGCCTCCACCCGCACGGGGTCGCGGAAGATGCTGTCGACCGCCTGCAGGTGCCGCACGTGCACGCGCCCCAGTACCGTACACGCCTGGATGGTGAGGCGGGGCCCCGCCCTGCCCTCGGAATCCGCCGCCACCGCCCATCCCCCGCACCCGTCCACCACGCTGTCGCCGGCGTCCAGCGTGGCGTCGGCGGAGAGGCGGAAGGGGCCGGTAAAGCTGCGCCGCACCGTCACGGCGGGCGCGCTGCCGTGGCCCTGGGCGATGGCGCCGCGGACGGTGCAGTGCCGCACCGTGAGCGACGGGATGCCGCGCATCCCCACCCCGTGGGCCAGCACCAGGCCGTCCAGCACCAGCGCCCCGCCGCCGCACGCGTCCACCCGCAGCGGGCCGGCGAGCACCGCCTGCTCGCCGTCCGCGGACTCCAGCGCCAGCGCCTGCCCCGGCAGCAGCTGCACGAGGAACGCGGCGCCCGCCGGCACCAGCCGCGCGCTCCCGGCCAGCCGCAGCCGGCCCACGCGCCCTGCGGGAAGCGCCGCCCACGCCGCCAGCGCCGCGTCCAGCGACGCGAACGCCGCCCACTCCCGCGGCGCCGCAGGGCCCACCCACCCGCGCCACTCCCCCGCCACCGGCGCCGCCATGGTGGCGGCGCGGCTGTACGGCCCGCCGCCCGTGGTGCCCGAAAGCCCGTACGCCCACCCCACGCGCACCCGCGCCGGCGGCGTGCCCCCAAAGGCCAGCCGGCCCCGGACGGGGTCCACCGCCACGCGCACGCCCCGGAGCGGCTCGGGCCAGCCGTCCAGGTCCATCACCGCGACCTGCTCCGCCGGCAGCTCTTCGTCATCCACCTGCACCCGCAGCAGCGGCCAGCCGTCCGGCGGCACCGGCAGCGGATCGCCCCGCCCGGTGTCCCGCTCCGCCTGGAGCAGCCCGGCCAGCTCCACGGCGGTGAGCGGGGCGGGCACCTGCGCCACGGACGGCTCGACGCCCATCGGCGGCGGGTCGGCGGGGGGATGAAAGAGGGGCGCGTCCACGCCGGCGGGGTGAAAGCGCCAGCGGCCGCGGGCCGCGTCGTGCGGGGCGGCGTCGGCCAGGGCGACGGGATAGCTGCGCAGCCGCCAGACGAACAGCGCCACGCCCCCCGGCGCCCAGCGCCCGTCGTCGCCGGCCTGCGCGGCTTCGCGCGGGGGGCCGGGGACGCGCAGGTCCACCGTGCGCGCGGAGGGGTCGAAGGCGGTCTCCACCTCCGCCGCGCCGACGGCGGGGTGCAGCGACAGGGTGCCGCCGCTGCCCGGCCGCACGTCGGCCAGGCTTTGCGCCCATCCCACGTGCTCCCATCCCTCCACCACGCGCGCCGGCCAGCCGGTGGCGTCGCGCACGGCGCTGGAGAGAGCCCACGGCGTGCCCTTGCGGCGCGCGTAGCGCACGGCGTTGCCCACCCGCGCCCGGGTGGTCGAAAAGATGCGCAGCGGGTCGTCCAGCCCCGGCACCCCCACCTGCGCGGCCAGGTAGGGAAGCATCCACTCGGCGCAGGTCTCCACGAACCAGGCGTCGTACAGGTCCATGACGTTGGCGTGCAGCCGGTCGTACTCGGCGCTCATGGTGCCCAGCAGCGCGCGCAGCGGCTGCCCCTGCCCCAGGTCGCGGTCGCGGTAGACGGCCGGCATCAGCCGGTACAGCAGTTCGTCGCTCATGCGGAGGCGGGGTTCAGGGACAGGCCGTCCCGGGGGTGCGGCAGCAGGATCTGCGCGGGGAGGGGGGCGCCGGTGTGGGGGTCCAGCCGCCCCGCCGCCGCGGCCAGCCGGGGGTCCAGCGCGGGCCGCAGCCCGTCCACGTACAGCGCGGAGGGGCGCACCGCCTCCACGCCGCGCACGCCCTGCAGGGTCTCCAGCAGCCGCGCCAGGCGCACGTCGCCGCCAAAGGTGCGCAGGGCGAAGGCCAGCGAGGCCGCCAGCGCCGCGCGGGCCCGCGCCATCACGTCGTCCGGGTCGAACGCCGCGTCCACCACCACCCGGGCGTCGAAGCGAAACCAGAGCGGCTCGTACGCCAGCACGGCAAAGCGGCCGGCGTTCAGCCGGTTGGCGGCGATGGAGGCGGAAAGGTCCGCCACCAGCCCGGCGTCGGGGACGGCGCCGTCCACCCCGGCGACCGTGACGGCCACCAGCGGGTGCCCCGCCGCGCGCAGCAGGTCGGCGCGGGAAAGCGACACGCCGGGGTACACGCGCGAGAAGTCGGCGTAGTCGGACAGCGAGACCACCCGTCCCAGGGTGCGCACGGCCAGCGGCGCCGTCTGGCGAACGGCGCCGGGGGTCTCGGGGTCCACGCCGCCGGTGGCGGGGACGGGGTTGGTGATGCCGCGCACGGCGGCGGGGCGCACCCGCGGCACGGTGATGCTTCCCGCCGGCAGGTTGCCCGCCGCACCCGCGCCGGTGCGGTACCAGGCGCGCACGTTCTCAACCCCCGTGGGGAGCCGCGCCCCCTGCACCCCATCGCCAAACAGCACCGTGGTGCAGCCGGTGGCGTCGGTGCGCACGGCGTACACGGTGGCGCCGGGAAGCTGGTCCGCGAGCGTGGGCACCTCCTTCCACGCGGCGCCGTCCACCCGCACCACCAGGGTGCTGCGCGCCCCGGCGGCGCTGTCGTCGGGGACGTAGGTGAGCGGCTGGCGCGCCAGGCGGAACTGCTGGCCCACGGCCGTGGCGTCGCCGCTGCCCAGCACCTCGCCCGAGGCGATGGTGGTGTTGGTGTTGGGAAGCGGCGACACCGACTGGCCCTGCGTGGCCGGCGCCACGTTGGCGCAGACGGCGGCGCTGGCCGGGTCGTAGATCCCCTCCAGCGGGGCCTGCAGCACCAGCCGGGTGCGCGTTCCCCCGTCCACCGTGCACGACGCGGCCCGCGCCACCTCCGCCGCCGGCACGTCGTCCTTTGCGGCCGGCTGCCAGGACCACTCGTCGTCCCGGGCCCACGCGCCGCCCGCGAACCCGGCGTCCGTCCGCACCGCCACCTCCCGCACCCGGACCGCCGCGGCGGAGCCGGTCACGGCGGTGGATGATGGAAGTCCGCCCGCCGCGGCGATTCCGTCGGCGTCCCGCGGTTCGCGATCGGTGGCGTGCGCGGGGGATCCGTGGATGTCGTCCGGCGTGTCCTCGAAATCGACGCCGAGCGAAGCCTCGAAATCGATGCTGGACACGTCCCCGGAACCGGCACCGGGCGCATCCCCGAAATCGCCGCCAGACACATCCCCGAAATCGACGTCAAACACGTCCTCGAAACCGGCACCGGGCGCATCCCGCAAACCAGCGCCAGGTCCGGTCCGCGAAGATCCACCCGCCGCGCCGGCGAAGGGCGGGGGCGCGGGGGCGTACGCGGGGGCGGCGGTAAGGATGGGAAGGCCGCCGGGGATCCACGCCTCGATCCCCTCGGGAAGCGTGTAGAGAAAGACGGGGGCGGCCGCGGTGCCCGTGGACCAGGCACGCCCGGGCGCGCGCACCTCTACCTGGGCCAGGGGATCGACCTTGATGCCCCCGCGGGCCAGCGCATCACGCGCCGCGGCGGGGACGGTGCCGGCGTCCAGGGCGGCCGCGACCGATGCGGGGAGCTTCGCGGCGCGCGTCATCGCCAGCGCCGACTGCCGCAGCCCGTCCGCCGAGGTAAGCACCGTCGCGGGGCCGCAGCCGGCCCACAAGGCGCCGCCCGGCTCCGCCGCCAGCGTCCACACGTCGTTCGCGGCGCCCAGCGGGACGGGGGCCCAGCCGGACCGGCCGGCCGGGGAGCGGAGCACGCCGCCGGCCGTGCCCGCGTACACCGCGCCGCCCGACGCCAGCAGGGCGTGCACCGGCGCCCCCGCCAGCCCGGGGACGGCCACCCACGCCGTGCCGCCGTCCGGGGGAAGGCGAAAGACGCCGGCCGCGGCGGTGCCCGCGTACAGGGTGCCATCCGGCCCCGCCTCGAGCGCGGTCACCACTCCCGCGCCGGGCACCTCCGGCAACCGCTCCCAGTCCCCGCCCGGCGCCAGCCGGAAGACGCCGCCCGCCCCGGAGGCCGCGTACACCACGCCCGCCGCCACCCGCAACGCGGCCACGGGCACGGCGGAAAGGCCGGTGCCGGCCGCCCGCCACGTCTCGGCGCCGGGGTCCAGCCGCCACACGCCGGCCTCCGTCCCCGCCAGCACGCCGCCGAACGCGTCCAGCGCCAGCGCGTGCACCACCTCGGTGCTCATCCCCTTGTCATGCGGCGCCCACACGCCCGTACCGCCGCGGCACACGAGCACCCCCGCGCCGTCCGTCCCGGCGTACAGGGCGCCGTCCGCGCCGCGCACCAGGGCGGTGGGCACGTGCGCGCCCAGGCCGGTCCCCACCGCGATCCAGGTTTGGCCGCCGTCGGCCGTGGCGTACACGCCGCCGTCGCACGCCGCCCACGCCGCGCCGCGCCCGGCGGGGACCAGGGCGCGCACCCCGCGCAGCGGCAGCCCGGCGGGCGTCCATCCACCCGCGTCCAGCCGGAACACGCCCGCGGCGGGGGCCAGCGCCACCCGCGCCGGCTTTCCCGAGACCGCCAGCCACTGTTTCGGCGCCAGCGGGGGGACGGCGCCGGCCAGTTCCAGCACCGATCCCGCAAAGGGGACGGGGTCCGGCACCAGGCGCTCGTCCAAGGCCAGCTCGCCCGGCACGGCGAACACGCTTGTCGCGCGCAGGTCGAATGCCGTCAGGTCCTGGTCCGACCGCACCCGCAGCCGCGTGACGGTGCCCGCCACCCCGAAGTCCGTGCGCCGCGCCGTCTGCACCACGTCCACCACGCACAGCACCGCCCGTCCCCCGGACGCCGGCGCGGGCGCATCGCCTGCCGATCCCGTCGATCCAGCAGTTCCGCCCGATCCTGATCCTGTCGATCCCGATTCAGTTGATGCTGTCGATCCAGCAGATGCAGCAGATCCGATCGATTCAGCAAATCCGATCAATCCAGCAGATCCGATCGATTCAGTAAATCCGGTCGATACAGTAAATCCGATCGATCCGCCTGATCCACCTGATCCACCTGATCCACCTGATCCACCTGATCCACCTGATCCACCTGATCCACCTGATCCACCCGATCCACCCGATCCACTCGATCCACTCGATCCACTCGATCCACTCGATCCACTCGATCCACTCGATCCACTCGATCCACTCGATCCACTCGATCCACTCGATCCACTCGATCCGCCGTCCGTGGCGGCGGGCTTCGAGGGCGCGTCCGGCTGCCAGACGACGATGCGCGTGCCGGGGAGGATGGTGCGGGTGGCGCCGTCCAGGTCCAGCGCGGTGCGGAGGACACCGTCCGGATCATGCGTGGAAGCGGAAATGTGGAAGCAGGGCCACTCCACCTGCGGCCGGCCGAGGTAGTCCTGGTAGCCCAGGAACGGCGTGGCCGCCAGCAGCGCGCCGTCCGGTGCCACCGCCAGCGCCACCACGTCGGGGTTGTTCAGCCCCGCCGGCGCGGGCACGGGCGCCGTGGTGCATGGGTACGGGCCAGGCGCGGGCGGGGTGGCCCCGGCGGGGGCCCAGCTCTGGCCTCCGCTCGACGAGACGAAGACGCCCGACGCCGTCCCCGCGTACAGGTGCGCGCCGTCCTTTTTGGACTTCTTCACCAGCAGCGCGCGCACGGCGGGCGCGGCGGGCACAGCGGGCACGGGGGCGGCCAGCACCGTGGAGGCCGGCGCGGCGGCGCCCAGCCTCGTGGAGGCCGCTTCCCACGTCCACGCACCGGCCCCGGCGTCCACGGCGCGGAACACGCCCGCGTCCGTCCCCGCCCACACGCTGTCGGCGCCGCCGGACGGGTCCTTGCCCACGGCCAGGGCGCGCACCGGGGGCATGGGCACGGCGGGGTTCACCGTCCCGCTCACCAGCGTCCACCCGTCTCCCGCGCTGCCCCGGAAAATTCCCCCCGCCGTCGCCGCCAGCAGCGCGCCGCCGGCACCCCGCGCCAGCGCGAACACCGCGTACGCCGCCAGCCCCGACGTCGGCGGAAGCGGCGGCGCGGGCGGGGTCGGCGGCAGCGGCGGCGGGACGTGATGGTGCGGCGGCCGGGTGTGATGGTGCGGATGCGGCGCCTCCTCCGTCCCGGACCCGGCGGACGCCGGGGCCTTCTCCGGCCCGGAGAGAAAGGGAATGCGCGGCAGGCCGGGGACGTGGAACCGGCCCATCCACGAGGGAAACGCGAGCCACGGCAGCCGCGGCGGCCGCGCACCCGCCGGCGTGCCGGAGGCAGGGGGACTGCCGGACGGCGGATCGAGCTGCAGCCCGGGCTCCTGCAACACGCCCCAGGGGAACCAGGGGACGAGAGGAGCGGCGGGGGGCGGGGCGAAGTCCGCCCGCGTCCAGCTTCCGCCGCCGTCCGTGGACAGGTAGACGCCCGCGTCCGTTCCCGCCGCCAGACGCGGGCCCGTGCTCTCCCGCCACGCCAGCAGCGCCCGGACCGCCACGCCCGGCAGCCGCGCGGGCCCCGTCGGCGCGGCGGGCGGGGTGGGCGCTGCTGGCGCGGTGGGCGCGGCGGACGCTGCTGGTGCGGCGGGCGCGGGAAGGCGCGCGTCCCAGGTGGCGCCGCCGTCCGCCGAGCCGTACACCCGCCCCGCCGCGCCCCCGGCGTACAGCTCGCCCAGCTCGCCCTCGGCAAAGCAGAACACCTCCGCGCCCGCCAGCCCCGTCCGCACCGGCGTCCACGCCGCGCCGTCCGCCGAGCGGAACACCCCCTGCCCCGACACCGCCGCCAGCCACACCCCCGCCGACGAGCAGAACACCGCGCGCGGCACCGCGTACTCCGGCGGCCCGCCGGCCGTGGCCCGCGCGGCCCCCGCGGCCTCCAGCGGGATCCCCGCCGCGGCGCCCGTCCACTCGCCCCCGTCGTGCGCCAGCAGGAACAGCCCGCCCGCCGGGTCCATGGCCGCGCGCCGCTGCTCCGGGCGGGCCGCCGCCCACGCCGGCGCGTCGTGCCCGTACGGCGCCGCAACGCGCCCGAACCCCGTCACCCGCGGAACCGTCAGCCGGCCCGCCCTGCCGCCCGCCGCCGCCGCGCCCAGCGTGACGCGCGTGGTGCCGCTGGCCGCGTCGGCCTGCACCGCGCCGGCCAGGGCGAACGACCACGCCCGGCCCTGCGCGTCGTCCAGCAGCAGCGGGGCGCCCGGCTTGACGCCCGTGCGAACCCCCGACAGCCGCACCTCGTCCGCCCCCGCCGCCAGCGACTGGCGCACCCGGCGGGTGGCGACGAAGGGCGCCATGGCGTTCCACTCCACCCGCCCCGGCACCTCGACGGACGTCTCGAAGGTCTGCGCCGCGCCGCCGCCCACGGGCGCGCTCTGCGCCGCCGTCCCCGCGGGAATGCGCACCTCGTCCTCCCCGGGAACGGCCGCCACCGTGAAGGCCAGCTGGGTAAAAGCCCCGATCCCCGGCGCCCGCCGCGACCCCAGGCTTTCCAGGATCTCGCGGATGGAGAGCGGCTCCACCGCCGTGTCCAGGAAGCCCTCGTTCAGCAGCCGCTCCTGGTAGAAGCAGAGCACGTCCGCCGCCACCGCCCACGCCCCCAGCAGCGCCGCCCCCAGGTCGTGCGGCGCGTCGGCGTTCCACCCCGCCAGCGGCACCGTTCCCGCCCCCGGCGGCGAGGGAAGGACGAAGCGGGGCGCCGCCGCCCGCATCCGCGCGCGGAAGTCGGCGTAGGTGCCCAGCCGCCACGACAGCGCGGGGAGCCCCGGCGGGTTCCACAGCGGGCCCCGGATCACCGGCCCCCCACCATGCAGAAGGACAGCGAGCCCCGCCAGGCGGCGCCCGCCCCCACCGCCGCGCGCGCGATCTCGCCCGGCCCCACGTGGATCGGGTCCCGCACGCACCCCGGCACCGCCTCGCGGCAGATCGACGCCAGCGTGCCGCCGTCGTCCACCCCCGCCCGGCAGAACCACAGGGCGCGCACGTCCAGCACCCCCGGCACCGCCATGGCCGCGGCCAGCAGCGGGCTCAGGTACACCGGGTCGCCAAAGCCCAGGCGGTCGGGGTGAAAGAAGGCCGGGGTGCCGTCCGCCGCCACCCCGTCGCCCAGCGCGGCCGCCAGGGCGGCCTGCACGGCGCGGGCGGTGCGCTCCGGCTGCACCGTCACCTCCAGCACGATGCGCAGCGCCGCCCAGCGCGGCCCGCGCACGGCCACGTCGTGCCCGGCGGGGCGCAGCGGCTCCAGCGAGGCGCGCACCCGGTCCAGCAGCTCCGCGCCGGCCTGCCCGCCCCCGGCCGGCTGCACCGACACCACCACCGTGGTCCAGCTTCCCGTCCAGCGCGACTCGGCCCGGGCGGAGGCCACGCCGGGAAGGGCCGCCGCGGCCGCCGCCCAGTCGTCGTCGGTCACGCAGCGGGCCTGCGCGTGAAAGGCCCAGGGGGCGCGGGCGCGGATGGACGCCGCCGTCTCGGCGGCCGCGCCGCCCCCCGCGGGCACCGGGTTGCCCACCGACAGCACGTCCGCCGTCCACCGGTCCCAGCGGGCCGCGTCGGGCGCCACCAGGTGCACCAGGGTGTCGGGCCCCACGTTGCCCTCGGGCCCGAAGCCCGTGCGCCAGCGAACGTACAGCGGCGCGCCGGCCGGCGGCCGCATTCCCAGCCGCCCGTCGCCAAAGCGCAGCGTGGCCGGCGCGTTCCCCTCGGCCTCGGCCACGAAGGCGCGGGAAAAGGGGCCCGCCTGCAGCAGGTCCAGCCGGGGCAGCCAGCTGCGCCCCGCCGCGTCGCGCACCTGCACGGCGGGGTGCGTGGCGGCGGGGTCCGGCGCCGTGCCCAGCACCGCGTACGCCGGCACCCACCCGTGCGGCAGCACCCGGCTGGCCGCCACCGCATCGCCGGGCAGCCGCCAGGCGCCGTCCGCGCCGGGCCACAGCTCCGTCCAGGGCGACGAGGCGCCGTGGTCCGCCAGCACCACGTTGCCCCGGGCGCGCGCCCCGTCCGCGTACGCCGTGGTCCCCACCGTCCCCGCCACCCGCAGCACGAAGCGCAGCGCGTCCTCGCCCGCCCACGCCACGTCCACCACGGGCACCTCGCCCCCGGCCGCGCGGGGGTCGGTGGTGCGGGTCACCGTCCGCAGCAGCACCGCCTGGCGCATCACCGGGTCCGCGTCTTCGGTGCGTCCGGTGGCGGGCGAGCGCGCCTCCTCCAGCACCAGCACGTCGCCGGGCGACAGGGCATCCAGCGCGCGGCCGCCGCCGGGGAGCGCCCTGTCGCGCAGGGTGGCCCCGGTGGCCCCCGCGGGAAGGGTGAAGTCCGCCGCCCCCCACGCGTACAGCGAGGCCGCGTTCAGCCCCGGCAGCGCCCGCAGCGCCGCGCGCGTCTCGAACACCCGCGCCCCCGCCAGCGCCGCCCGGTGCGCGTCGCCGCCGTTCAGCAGCACGGGGGGCGCGCCGGGGACGGGCGCCGAAAGCTGCGTTCCCGCGGGGAGCTCGGTGGGGGCGGTGACGGACACCTGCACCCACGCCAGCGCGCTGCACCCGTCCGAGGGCACGTAGTCCAGCAGCCGCGCGTGGCGGCGCAGCGAGGTGCGCAGGCGCGAGGTGCGCAGGTACGTCTCGGTGGCCGCCGAGTCCTGCATGTAGCTCAGGTTGTCGGCCGCGTACGCCAGCACCTCCACCAGCGCCACCCCCAGGTCCGCCGGCGAGCGCTCCTGCCAGCGCGGCTCCACCGCCGACAGGTACCCCAGCATCAGGGTGCGGAACCCGTCGTAGTCGCGGGCCGTGTAGTCGATGCTGGCCCCCGCGGGAAGCGTGGGCGCCCCCGGCGCGGGGGGCGCCGGCGCGGGCGCCAGCTCCAGGGCGAACGGCGCCCACTCGCCCCCGCCGCCGGCCAGGCGCAGCAGGTAGGCGCCGCGCTCCGGGTCGCCCGCCGCCAGCGGGTACGCCAGCGACACGCGCACGCCCAGCTGGCCGCCCACGCGCTGCACCGCGTCCACGCGCAGGGGCGGCGAGGAGTCCAGCGGCTCCACGCGCAGCGTGCCGGCGTCGGGCACCGCGTCCGTCTCCGCGGGCACCGCCACGCGCACCGTCCAGCCGCCGTTCCCGTCGGGCTCGGCGTCGGCGTGCAGGGGGGCGGGGGTCGCGTGCGCGCTCACGACCCGCCCGCCATGGCAAAGGTGTCGGCGCGCTGGGCGCCCGTGCCGCGCAGCTGGTACTGCACGGTGATCGCCAGGGTGGAATCGTCGCCCGTTACGGTGACCCCCTCCACCTGGATGACGTCGCCCAGCCACTGGTGCAGGGCGCCCACCACCAGGAACTGCGTGGCCGCCGCCTGCGCGCCCCCCGCGGGGCCAAACACCATCTCGCGCACCCCGCAGCCAAAGTCCGGCCGGTTCACCCGCTCGCCGGGGCTGGTAAACAGCAGCTGCTCGATCATCTGCCGCACGTGCGCGTCGTACGCCGCGTCGGCCACCCGCCCCAGCGTTCCCACCGCCAGGGGAAACGCCAGGTCGAACCGCGTGGCGCTGGGCGGGGCGGGCGCGGGGACGGGGACGGCGCCGGCCACCCCGCTGGGCGGCATCAGGGCAAAGGACGGGTTCATGGCAGCATCATGGGCACCAGGCCGTCGATCAGCATTCCGCCCGTCACCTCGACCGCGCCGGTGATGGCCACGGCGCCCGTGATCTCGGTGATGGCGGTGACGTTCAGGTTGGGCCCTTCGATCTCCACCGTCCCCAGCAGCGAGCTGTTTCCCTCCACCTCGAAGGTGCCGCTCACGCTGACCTCCGGGCTCATCTCGATGGCGCCGGTGACGCTCACCGCCGTGGACTCGATCTCCATCGCCTCCTCGGTCATGCTGATGGTGGAGGCGGGGATGGCCAGCTCCAGCAGCTCGGCGGTCAGCGTGATGGTGGAGGGGGGAACGGTGATCTCGAGGGTCTCGGGCGAAAGCGACAGGGTGCTCTCGGGAAGCGAGAGGGTGATGGTCTCGGCGCTCACCGTGACCGTGGCCTCGGGAACGGCGATCTCCACCATCTCGGGCGTCATCTTGACCGTGCTCTCGGGGCAGCTCAGGGTGATCCCCGTGGCGTTGATGGTGATGGACATGACCTCCTCGACCACCGGCGGGCTCACGGTGAGCGAAAAGCCCCCCTCGCCCTCGATGTCGTTGAGCACCATGGTGATGGACTGCGTCTTCCACACCTTCTTCTCGGGGACGGCCGGCTCGCCGGGCACCTCGCCCTCTTCCCAGAAGCACCCCGCCCAGATGGGGTAGTTGGGGTCGCCGCCCTCGAACTCCACCCACACGTTGGCGCCCACGGGGGGGATCACGTAGAAGCCCACCCCGCGCCCCGCGTAGGGCACGCAGGGCATGGCCCACCCCTCCGACAGCCCCGGCACGGCGGGGACGTTCACCTGCAGGCGGCCCAGGGCCAGCGGGTCCAGGTTGTTGCGCACCTTGCCGCGGTGCTTGCCCCAGTAGCGGTTCACGGCGCTCATGGCAGCACCAGGGGCACGGTGGGGCCCAGCCCTTCGCGGACCAGGGTGAACCCCTGCTTCCAGCTGCCGCGGGCGATGGAGTGGCGCAGGCTCTTCACGTAGTACATCCCGTCGTACAGGGTGCCGGCGCCGCGCACGCCCACCAAGCCCCGGGCCCGCAGCACGCCGCCGTAGCGAAAGGTGTCCAGCTCGCCCTGGGCCGTCACCACCTCGTCGGTGCTGCGGTCCACCATGGCCTGCGCCAGCACCTCGGCCTGGGCCACGTTCAGCCCCGGGTGGCTCAGCAGCGTGCGGCGGGTGTAGGGAAGGTTGGCGATCAGGGCGGGAATGCTGGCCAGGGGCGGCAGCCGCAGCGAGATCCCCGCCTCTACCGGCACCTTGAGGTTGGTGGTCAGGTCCAGCACGTCGCCGTACACCATCATGGGCTTCATGGCGTCGTACTCGAAGGTGAGCGACTCCACGTTGGTGGCGGGCCCCAGGTCAACGCTCAGCGCCGACTGCGGAATGCCGATGCGCACCGGCGGCCCCCAGTACGCCACGTTGGCCAGCGGCACGGGGCCGGCCGTCACGTAGAACACGTAGCCCACCTGCCGGGCCAGCTCCTGGATGGCCCCCAGGTCGGTGCCGTCCTCGATGGGGGTGCGGTCCACGGGAATGGGGGGCACCAACAGCGGGGCGGGGATCACCGCGGGCACCATCCCGTACACGGCGTACCCCAGGATCAGCCGCTCCACGATCATTGCCGCCGACTCCACCGGGTACTCGCTGGACGACTCGTGCAGCGTCATGGCGACCGACACGTCCAGCCCGCTGGCGATGAGCGACGCGCCGCGGCCGCCCTGCGCCGGCTGGTTGTCGAGCTTGGTGATCAGCCCGTCCACCAGCACGTGGGGAAAGCCGTTCACCACCGCCGTCACCACCACGCGGCTGAAGGGCTTCAGCAGCAGCGCCCGCACCGCCTCCATGGCGGTCGAGGCGCCCGGCTCGGTGTTGAAGGTGAGCTGAAAGCCGGTCATGGCGTCGTCGCTCACCGTCACCTCCACGGCCTGCAGGCACTGGGTGACCGCGGCCGGCGCGGGAACGGCCAGCACGGTGCCCAGCATCAGCGACAGCTCGGCGCGCGCGGGGATCATGGGGCAAGGGGGAACTGGGCCACGGGCACGCGCAGCGTGCTCCCGGGCACGGCGGTCAGGTCCAGCGGGTCCACGGCGGTGTTGGCGTCGGCGATGCGCCACCACTGCAGGGCGTCGCCCACGGTGCGGGCGGCCACCAGGTCGGGCCGGTCCAGCGGCGCCACGGTCACCTGCTGCCGCAGGGGCATGGTGGCGGCGTCGGGGATGAAGCGCCGCATCAGGTAGCGCACCACGCTGCCGTCGGGGGCCGTCCAGGTGGCCATGGCCGTCTGCGCGTAGCGGCTGGTGGGCGAAGGCATGGTTCAGGCGCTTTCGGTCGATGGTGTCGGACGATGGATCCCGGTCGATGGATCTCGGTCGATGCTGCCGGTCGATGGATCTCGGTCGATGCTGCTCGGTCGATGCTGCTCGGTCGATAATGCCGGTCGATTCGTGTCGCTGATGCTGCCCTGCCGGTTCAGCCCGCGGAGGAACCGCGTCCTGTACCGGACCTGGCCCAACCTGTCATTCTGAGGGAGGCGCCTCGCAGGACTCTCCGAATGCCCCGGAGCGTGGCGCCGACCGAAGAATCTTTATCCGAAGCGGCAGGATCTTTCCGTCACGCGGTGTTTCCGGGCGCTGCCGTCCTGTACCGGACCCGGCCAAACCTGTCATTCTGAGGGAGGCGCCTCGCAGGGCTCTCCAAATGCCCCGGAGCGTGGCGCCGACCGAAGAATCTTTATCCGAAGCGGCAGGATCTTTCCGTCACGCGGTGTTCCCGGGCGTCGCCCGGAAGCCGTTCCGCGCGGAGCGAACGATCCTTCCGCCGCCCTGCCGGCTCCGCGGATCTTCCGCACCCCCCGAGGTGCACACTCCCACGAGAATGACGGGTGAATTCCCGATCCGGCATTACGCACCCCCCGCCGTCCATCCGCCGGGCGCCAGCGACTCCTTGGTGCGCTGGTAGGCCAGGAACTGCGCGTACCCGGGTGCCGAGGTGGCCAGGTCGCTGTAGCTGAGCGCCCGCAGGGTAAGCGACACCGTGGCCCGGATGGGGGTCAGGTAGATGTCGAACGCCTGCTCCACGATGTCGTACTGCGTCACCTGCACCGGCACCACGCGCCGCCCGCCGAACACGAACAGCGTCAGGGGCGCCGCGGCGGGCGCGATCTCCATCACGCCAAAGGACAGGTGCCCCGCGGCCGTGACCACGCTGCTGGTGGTGGGATACGCCAGCAGCTCCAGCGCGTACAGCGTGGGCAGCACCCCGTTGCCCGCCCTGGTGGCGTCGGCCACGCCGCTGGAGTCCACGCTGTCCAGCTCCACCTCGACGGTAAAGGTCTCGATCGGCGCGCCGGCGAAGCGCACCATCTGGCTGCGGTCGTGCTGGTCGCCCCCCACCAGCTGCGGCTGCAGCGTGCGCCGCAGCGACTCGGGGTTGTACTGAAAGGCGATGGTCCGCGGCGGCGGGTTCAGCGGGTCGGTGGTGACCAGCGCGCCCTTCTGCAGGGGCGGATTGTTGGGCATGGGTGCATCCGGAACGGGTTCAGTGCTGCCGGGCATCGGGACAGGGCGTTAACGTCCCGTCACGGGCGCCGAGGGCTGCGTGTGGGAAGCCGCGCGCGGAGCCTTCGACCCTCCGTGCGGCCGATCCTACGCGTGGTCGTCCTTCCTCTCCTCGATTGCCCGGTTCTTCGCGGCGTTCAACGCCACGCGTGCGTCCTGGGCCTGCAGACCCTTCTTCGCGACTTCGGCACCCACCCCGGCCAGCCCTCCAACTAGCCTGTGCAGGGGTAACCGCGCACGACTCAGCGCGAAGCTGCCTAGAGTGGAAGCCACCGCGAGCGCGGCTTGGCCATGGTTTCCCTGCGCGACGTCGCTGGCCGCTTCGGCGAGTCCGCTGGCAGCGATTACCGGCGAGGTAACCCGGGAAACGGCGATGCCCCTGCGGCCCAGGCCCACGACCCGGTTTTGCCTGATGGTCCGGGCATGTGCCTCGTGCTGGTGACGGGCGACCAGGTCGACACCGGCGGCGGTGGCTCGCGCGGCGCCCGCCCCGGCAGACACGTCGTTCGCGGTCTGAGCGGCCTGCCGCTCTTCCAGGTGCCGCTGGTGAATCGTGCGGACCCTCGCTTCGATTGCCTGGCGGCGCGCCTGCTCGCGTCGGAACTTTTCCACGAAATCGTCTTTGGGCTCCGCGGGCCGGCTCTGGCGTCCTCCGCACTGGATTACCCCGCCTTCCGGCGCCCGCGAACGCTGGATGGCCGCGCCAGCCCCGGCTTCTCCTGCGGCCAACCCCGAGGCGGCCCGCGATCCGGCGGTGTCCGCCTCGGCCTCCAGCCGCGCGTCGGCGTTGATGGGGACGGGGCCGCCCGGCAGGGCCACCCGCCCGGCGCGCTGCTGGACAACGTGCGCCAGCTCGTGCCCCAGCAGCCGCTGGCCGGCGGCGCTGTGCGGGTTGTAGCGGCCCGGCGCAAAGTGGATGTGCGACCCGCGCGTGAACGCGACCGCGCCGATGGACCCGGCCTCTTCGCCGCTGTGCACCCGCACGTTGGCGAAGTCGTGGCCCAGCGCCCCTTCCATCTTTGCCTGCACGGGCGCGGGGAGCGGGTGCCCGCCCGCGCTGGGGCGCAGCACCGCGGGGTGCGGCGCGGGTGCGCGTTCGGCGGCTCGCGGGCGAGACATCCTGGGGCTGTGCATCGTTTTCCTCCGGTGATCCGGGTTGGGCCGCGGCTTCGTTTCAGCCTGTGCCACGCCGCCTGCGTGGCTGCGTCTTCGGCCTGGAGGCGGTGCGTGCGTGTTCCGACACGGAATTTTCAGCGTCAGGGATCAGGCCCCTTGGAGCGCGCTTGGTGGTCGAACAGAACCTCGCCAGCTACCGGAGATCGGGTTCCTCTAGGTCATCGTGGTCCAGCAGCCCCCGATGCTGCTCCTTGCGCTCGTCGAGCAGTGGCTCGTTCCGCACCGGCTGCGGAGCCCGGGAACTCGTACTCCCTGGGAGCTTGGCGCGGATGTCTTCCGGGTACAGGCTCAAGTAGCCCTCCTTAGCCTGCGTGAACGGGCGGCTGCCGAACTTGTCCAGCGTGCCCGTGTAGCCCTGCTCCCGTATGGGCGTGTTCATGTCCACGAGCGAGAAGCGCGGCCCGTCGGTACTGAACGCTTTGAGAAGGTCCTCCTGAACGTGGTTAGGCCGGAGCTTGCCCGAGAGGGCGTTGCTCATTCCCAGGTTGATGGATTTCCGGAGCCGCGACTCGTACGCCGTCACCGCGTTCTGCTTCTGCCTGTTGGTGTGGTGAGCACCAAGGTCACCAGGGTCGAGGGCGTATGCGTCTCCGTGACCTCCCTTGTTCTCATGCTCCCTGCGTGCGGCCTCGCCGCTATCGACGGTGCGCAACCCCCAGTTGCGCTGGTTGTCGCGGATGTGCTGAAGGTCGCCGAAATCCAGCGGTCCCCGTTTTCTCGCGGGCCGAATCGCGGGGAGGATCTGGTCGTACCACGCATCGACCATGGCGCGCTCGGCGGGGTGCTGCGGTGCCTCTTCCTGCCGCGGCGCGCCGCGCTCCTCCAACTCGTGCGAATCTTCGTCCGCGGCGGCGCGGCTCCCACAGATCCCGCCCATGCACCTGCGGAAGAAGTTGCGCACGCCCCCGAGCATCGGCTGGATGGGTCCCGAGGAGCTCTGCGCCTGCGAGCCTACGCGCACCTGCCCGAAGTCATGCCCCCGAGTGCCGCTGGCCACGGAAGGCGAGCCGCCCCACTCCGGCCCGCGGGGCTCCGCGCGCCGAGCCCCGGAGGGAACGGACGGCCGCTGGACACGCGCCGCCTTCACCGCCCGCCTCCCATCCGGGCGTAGACGGACCGCGCGATCTTCGCCGCCACGGCGTGCACCGGCGTTCCCGGCGCCACGCGGACCGGGCCCGCGGGGCCGGACGCGGATCCATCCCCCGCCCCGCCGCGGGCGATCAGCCGCCGCAGCTCGCGCTGCACGGCGGCCTCCAGCCGGGCGCGGTCGCCGGGCGCGGCGCCGTCCATCTCCATCGCCCCCATCCGCAGCTTCACGGGTCCGTTCATCCCCTGCTCCCGGCTTGTCGTGACCGTCCCGGCGCCCCGCGTGCGCGCCCGTCTTCCATCCATCCCCCGGGCAGAGCCGGCGTGTGCGCGATGCCCCTCTGCTTTCTCTGCTCCCTCTGCGTAAGACACGTAGCAGAGGCCCGCGGAACGCGCGAAATCATGCCCATCCCCGCACCTCGCCGTCGGGAAGCGGGCGGCGCAGCTTGTCGTATTCCATCCGCGCGGCGCGCAGCAGCAGCTCCATCGTCACCGGCGTGCCCGCCGCCGCGGCCAGGAACGTCCCGTTCAGCGCGATGTTGCGGATGTTGCCGCCCGCCACGTTCAGCCGCGCCAGGTCGTCCGGCCGCAGCCCCTGCGTGGGCGTGCCTTTGGGAAAGGCGCGCCGCCAGATCTCCGCCCGCTGCGCCGCGTCGGGAAAGGGAAAGTGGACGATGAAGCGGATGCGGCGCAGGAACGCCGGGTCCAGCGACTCGGGAAGGTTGGAGGTGAGCACCGCCAGCCCGGGGTACGCCTCCATGCGCTGCAGCAGGTAGGCGACTTCCACGTTGGCGTGGCGGTCGTTGCTGTCCTTGACCTCGCCGCGCCGCCCGAACAGCGCGTCCGCCTCGTCGAACAGCAGCACCGCCCCGCCCTCTTCGGCCACGTCGAACACCCGGCGCAGGTTCTTTTCCGTTTCGCCGATGTACTTGCTGACCACGCCGCTCAGGTCGATGCGGAACAGGTCCAGCCCCAGCTCGTGCGCCACCACCTCGGCCGCCGTGGTCTTGCCGGTGCCGCTTTCGCCCGCGAACAGGGCGGTGATCCCCAGCCCGCGCGAGCCCCGCCCCGCCCACCCCCAGCGCCCGTGCACCAGGGGCCGGTCGCGCACCTGGGCCGCCAGCCCCCGCAGCACCTCGGCCTGCGCGGGGGGAAGCACCAGATCGTCCCACCCGGCCGTGGCCGGGATGCGCTGCGCCAATTCTTCCAGCGCGGGGCGCGCCTGCTGCCGGCACGCCTCCCACAGCGCCGCCGCCAGCGCGTCCCGCCCGCCCCGGCCGCCCGCCTCGCGCACCCGCCCCTGCGCGGCCGCCGCCGCGGCGCGCACGGCGGGGGGGCCCAGGGTAAACTGCTCCGCCATCCGCTCCACCGCCTCGTCCATCCCCTTCGCCGCCGGGCCCAGCACCGCCGTCCACAGGGCGCGCTGCTCGCCGCGGGTGGGGCGCGGCACCTCCACGTTCACCAGGGGGCGCTGGCGCGCCGAGCGGGGCTCGCGGCCGCTCAGCAGCAGGGGGGCGTTCAGCCCGTCCACTACCCGGGTGAGCGCCGCCTCGCGGGCGGGGTCCGGCGTGTCGGCGTCGTCGCGCTCCACCAGCAGCGCCGCCGGGCTGAAGGCCGCCTCGCGCTCCCACACCCGCAGCAGCTCCTCCAGCTCGGCCGGGGCGGTGGGGAGGGCGTGCGCGGCCACGGCGCCCAGCTCCAGCCCCAGCAGGCGGCAGGCGTCGGCCGCCACGGCGCGGCGGCTGGCCGGGTCGGGCCCGTGCAGCTGCACCGCGGGGAGCGGCGCCCCGTCGTCCGCGCCCCCCCAGGTGGCCGCCACCTGCCGCGCCAGCGCCGCGTGCGACTCCACCAGCTCCTCCGGCGCGGCCACCGTCTCCATCAACCCCGCCAGCCGCCCGTCCGTGTAGCGCACGCCGGCCAGGTGGTGCAGCACCCGCTCGTCGATGCGCAGCGGCCCGGCCGTGAGCGCCGTGCCGGCCCCCACCTCCACCATCCGCCAGCGCCGCAGCGGCGACGCGGGGCTCAGCGCGCTCCAGTGCGCGTCCGGCAGCACCGCCAGCGCCAGCCCCAGGGTGGCGTACGGCCGCGCCGGGTCGCCGTGCACCCGGCCCAGCAGCGCCGCGAAGCCGCCGTCCAGCTCGGCCCCCGCGCACAGCAGCAAAATGCCGCGCTCGAACTCGGACAGGCCGAACGCCTGTACCAGCGCGTCCAGCGCCGCCGGGGCGTGCATGGCCTTTTGCGCCCGCGCCAGCTGGTCCCGCGCCCTGGCCTCGGCCCTGGGGGCGCCCTCGTCGCCCGCGCGCGCCTCCAGCTGCGCGCGCACCACGGCGATGGAGGCCGTGAGGTGGCGCTGGTTGGCCTCGGTCCAGGAGCGCGCGCTCATTGGATGGTCACCGAGGGAAGGTTCAGCGCGCCGCCCGTCGTGGACGCCAGGGGGCTGCGGGCGCCGTCCACCTGCACGCGCACCGCGTACACCCCCGGCGGCACGCCCGCGAAGCCCACGTCGATGCGGCCGCCGCGCCGGGCCGGGGGCGCGGGAAGGGGAAGCGGCACCTCCAGGGCAAAGGCGGGTGCCGGCCCCGCCGGGGCCGTCGTGCCCGCGGCGGGAAGCGCGTTCAGCAGCACCGTGACGCGCTGGCCGGGGCCGGGGGCGGGGCGGATGGAAAGGCGCAGGGTGCCGCGCCGCGTGCCGTCGCGCATGCGCTCCACCTGCTCCGCCCGCACGCGGTTGCGGACGATGACGGGGAGAAGCGTGACGTCGTGGGTCCCCACCGCGCGCGGCGGGTTGTCTGGCGGGCCGCCCGGTGGGCCGGTCCGTGGGCCCACCTGCAGTGCGGCGCTGCCCGCGCGCAGCCCGGCGCCCTTCAGCAGCACCAGCACGCGGGTGTCGGTGGACCCGGGCAGGGTTGCCAGCGGCACGCCGCCCAGGGTGGCGACGGCGGTTGGGCCGCCCAGCCCGCGCCCCGAGACCACCGCCGTGCCCCCCGCCGCCAGCGGCGCCCCGTCCAGCCCCGCGACGCCGGTGATGGAGGGCGGCAGTCCCGGCGCGGGCACGGCGCCGATGCTGTGCACCGGGAGCGCCGCGGGGACGGGCGCGCCGTCCAGCATCACCACCGAGGCCTGGTAGGCCACGGTCAGGCTGTACGGCACCTGGAACATGATCTGCCACAGCTTCGACAGCTCTTCCAGGTTCATGGTGAGCGGCGAAACGGTCACCAGCTCGCGCTGGTATCCCAGGTCCGAGCCGTTCAGAAAGCCGTTGGGCGCCGAGCGCAGGGCCGCCACCACCGTGTCGGGCCCCAGCACCGCGTGGGTGTGCACGGTGCTCATGGTGAGCGCCAGCAGCTGCTGCGGCACCAGCTGCTCGTCGGGGCCGTAGAAGGTGACCAGGTAGAACAGGTTCAGCGGGGTGCGCGGGGCGTGGGCCAGCCGGCCGGCGGAGTCGCGCATGGGCAGGTCGCTGTTGCGCAGGGCCGGGCTGGGCGTAGCCTGGTACAGGTACACGTTCACGCGCGGCGCGGCGTCCTTGCCGGCGCGGTCGGGGCGGGTGGTGCTCACCAGCACGCCGGGGATCACGGGCGTCACCGCCTCGCGGATGATGTGCGCCAGCGTCTCGGTCACCGCGGCGACCGCCAGGTAGTTGCTCATCGGCCCGCCCCTCCCCAGCGCCGTACGTAGTCGGCCAGCGGGGTGCGGGGCTGCGCGCGGCCGCGGGGGGCGCGGGCGGGCTGCGGGGCGCGCCCCACCACCCGCACCCCCGCGATCTCGATCTCGATGGCCGGCGCCTCCGCCGGCCGCACCGGCCGCAACGGGCTCTCCGCCTCCGGCGCGGGCACCACCGCCCCCGCGCGCCGCCCCGGCTCGTCCGCGGGCGAAGCCGGCGGCGCGCTGGCGGCCGGCACCACGGCGGGTGCCGCCTGCGCCACGCGAGCCGGGGGCGCGGCCGGAACCAGGGGCGCGGCGGATGCGGCCCGCCCCCTGGACTCCGCCGCTGTCGCCGCGCCGGCGGAGGCGGCGGATGCGGCCGGGCTCGTGGAACGCAAAGATGCGGCGGACGTGGCCGGCCTCGACGAGCTCGACGGGACGGCCGGAGCCGCCACCGCGGGCACAGTCGAAACGATAGATGCCGCGGATGCCGTGCGCGCGGCGACGTTCGGCGATGCCTTCGGCGTGGCGGGTGAGACTGGCTTCGCGGGATCGGCGGCTACGGCCGGCGTCGCGAGGGTCGTGGCTGCAGCCGGAAGCACGGAAGCGGCCGATGCGGCCCGGCTCTCGTGGCGCGACGATGCGGCCGGCGTCGCGGAGGTGGTGGATACCGTCGGCACCACGGATTCGGCGGATGCAGCGCGCGCCGCGGGATTCGACGATCTCGCCGGAGCGGCGGATGCAGCCGGACTCACATGGCGCGATGAAGCGCCCGGCGTCGCGGAAGCCGTGGATGCAGCCGGGACCACGGATTCGGCGGATGCAGCGCGCGCCGCGGGATTCGACGCTCTCGCCGGGGCGGCGGATGCAGCCGGGCCCGCGTGACGCGGCAATGTGGCCGGCGTCGCGGAAGCCGTGGATGCAGCCGGAACCACGGATTCGGCGGATGCAGCGCGCGCCGCGGGGTTCGACGATCTCGCCGGGGCGGATGCGGACGGGCTCGCGTGATCTGACGATGTGCCAAGCGTCCCGGAAGTCGGGGATGCAACAGGCACCACCGATTCGGCGGATGCAGGGCGCGCCGTGGGCCGCGCTGCCGGTCCGTCGGCGCGCGCGGTCCGCTGGCCCGGCGACCCACCGGTTGCCTGCAGCGCTCCGCTGGACACGATGCCCGCCTCGGCGGCGCTCGGTACCTGCGAACGCGGCTGGACCGGCGCGGCGGGTTGGGAGCCAGCCATCGCGGCCGGGACCACGGCACCCGAGGATGCGGTGGATGCAGTGGATGCAGTGGATGCGGCCGGGATGACGGAAGCGGTGGATGCCGCCAGTCTCACGGAACCCGGCGCCGCGACCGGATCAACGAATGCGGCGGATGCAATCGGGGTCTCCGAAGCCGCGGATGCTGCCAGCCTCGCAGAACGCGGCGCCGCGACTGATTCGGCGGCTGTGACCGATGCGGACAGGATCACGGGAGCGGTGGATGCCGTCAGCGCCGACGGGCTCGGCGCCGCGACCGGATCGGCGGCTGTGGCCGATGCAGCCGGGATCACGGAGGCCGGGCTCCCGGGCGCTGCGTGTGAGGCCGGGCCAGCCACGCCAGCGGATTCGGATGCGCCGCGCGCGGCCGATGCCGCCGAGTTCGCACGCGCGGCCGGATGGCCCGGCTGCGCGAACGCGGCGGATGCGGCCACGGCCGGTGCAGCGGAATCCGCGGCGGACGGTGCCGGCGATACGCGAGCGCTGGATGCGGCTGAGGCTGAGGCGCCCGGAGCCACGGCCGGCGCCGAGGGGGCTTGGCTCGCATCCGCGGACCGCGCGACGATCACGGGCCGCACCGGGTCGGGCGACGCGGATCGCATCTCCGGCAGAGCGGCGGGCGTGACCTCTTGGCCGGTAAAGGCATCCGGAGACTGCGACGCTCCGCTCGGTGCGATCTCCGGAGCGGCGGCCGGCGCGTAGGTCCGCGGCCGGACCGATCCGGCGGCGGATTCTGCCCGCGCATCCACCTGCCGCGGCCGAGCGCCCGGGCCTGCGGGTGTAGGTGCCGCATCCGCCGGCGTTGCGCCACGTTCTCGCGCGGCGCCGTCCGTCGGTTCCGCCGCCGCGTGGCTGGCGGCAGCGCCCGCGGAACCAGCGGACGCGTGCGTCGCGCCGCTCGGCTTCGTATCCGGCCGTGCGGCAGGCGTCCCCGCGTTGCGGTGATCCTGCCGCCCGTGCAGTGCGCCCGCCCGCGCGGCGGACGCATCGTGCACGTCATCCGCGGCCGGCGCTGCGCCGGTCATCCCCAGGCTTTCCGACTGCCCCCGCCCCTGCCCCTCCAGCGCAGGCAGCACGGGTGCGATTTCGTGCGCGAGGCGAGTTGAGCTTTCAGCCTGGCGCTCCTGCACCGGACGCGCATCCACCGCTCCGCCCGCGACCCGCCCCGTCTGCGCGGCCGCCTGCTCCGCATCGTCCCCCGCTGTCCGGTGCGCCTGCCGCAAAGCCGGTGCGCTCGTCTGCGCGGCGGAGCCATCACGCCACACGGGCGCAGGAGCCGCATCGCCCGCCTGGTGCGCCACGCCCGGAGCCAATGCGCCTGACCCTGCGCCAGCCTCGTCGCGCCGTACGGGCGCAGGAGCCACATCAACCGCCCCCTGGTGCGCCAAGCCGGAAGCTGATGGGCCGGGCCGCGCGCCGGGCTCATCGCGCCGCGCAGGCTCGATCGCCGCATGCTCCGCCGCAATCTGCGCCGGGTGCACGACGGCCAGTTCACCGGACGCTCCATGCGCCGCCGCAACCGGAGCCTCCAACGAGACCGATGGGGCGACGGCGCCCGGCGTGCCGACAAGCGTCTGCGGCGGCGTGGCCGGACCGGTGCTCGCGTTCAGCGGTTCGGCGGACGCGGCCGGAAGCACCTCCGCGGCCGGCATCGCCGCGGAGGGCGTGGGCGCGGCTGCGCTGGCTGCCGCGGCTGATTGCTCCGCGGGGCCGAGAGGTACGGCCGGGTGCGCCGCCGGGGTGAGGGATGCGGCGGGCCGGGTCTCAGCCGCGAGGGATTCACCCGGGTGGGCGGGTACGATCGATTCGCCGCCGCGTCCCGGCGGAGCGGAGCCGGCAGCGAGCGGCAGCAGAGGTGTCGCGGCCAGAGAGCCCGCCACGGGAGCCAGCGTGGCAACCGGGGCGAGCGGAGCAACTGCGCCGAGCGGGGCGGACGGAGAACCCATGGGCGCCATGCTCGCCGCCGCGGCCGGTGCGGCGCCGGATGAATCCACCGAAAACCGCTGGATGGGCCCGGCGGCGGATGCGGCGGATGCGGCGGATGCGGCGGACGCGACGGGCGCGGCGGATGCGACGGGCGCGGCGGGCGCGGTGGATGCGATCGGCGCGGCGGCCAGGGACGGCGTGGTCGGGAGCACAGTGGCGGATGGCCCGGCATCCGCGGCCATGCCGATGCCGATCACGGGCGTCGCGCCGGGCGGGGCGTGCTCCGGCCCGGCGATGCGCGAGCCCACCAGCGACGGCTCGCCGGGACGCGGCGCGGGCGCATGCGGCTCCCCCGCCGTGGAGGGAATCGCGCGCGGCGCCAGCGGCAGGGCTTCAGGCCGGATGGGCAATGCGCCGGGTGCAGCCAGAGACTCCGGCGCAGGCACAAAACGCGTCTGCTCGCTCGCCCCGGGCGCGGCGGAAGCCGCCTCGGCGGGAGAGACGATTCCCGCGGCGGGCGCGGCCTGCGCATGACGTCCAGCGGATTGTGCGAGCGCTCCCGGCTCGGGCCTGGCCGTCGAGTTGGAAAGGAGCGGAGCGCCCGCCTCTCCGCTGCCCGCGTTCCGCGCAGCTGCGCCCGTGTGGGGAGCATCCGGTGCAAGCGCCGGCACGGCAGCGGCCGGCATCACCCCGGCCGGCACGCCCCCACGTCCATCCCCACCAGCCGGCGCGATCACGCCCGAGACCGCGGGCGACGACGACGCTTCCTGCACGGCGCCAGCGCCGGCCGCGGGCCGGAGGGCAGGCGCCGCGTCCGCGCGCACGGCCGCCGAACCCTCAGCCGAGGGAAGCTCCGGTACCCCGCCATCGCCAGCGGGGGCAACGGACGGGCGGACGGAGGGATTGCCGTCCGCGGAGCTGTCGGTGGCGGCGGAGCGTGCGGCGGCCGTCGTGACAGGGTCGCGCTCCGCCGCAGCCGCTGCGCCCAAAGAGGGAGACGCGGCCACCCCGGTGCCACGAGGCTCGGCGGGGGCCGAAGCAGGCGCATCCGCCAGGTCCGCGGCGTTCCCCGCCGGTGCCACGCTTCCGCTGTCCATGCGGAACGCGGCGGTCTCGCGCCTTCCGCCGGCCGCCTCTGCCGTGCGGGCCAGGATGGGCTCAGTGCCCGCCGCCGTCTCGCCCGATCTGCGGTCCGCTGCCGTCTCGCCCGGTCCGCCGTCCGCCGAGGCCGGCGCGGAGGCTTCCCCGCGCGGCTCCGGCACCGGTGCGCGGCCCTCGATCCGTGCGCCGGTGCCACCCACAGCGCCCGCTTGATCCGCAGTGAGCGCGGTGCCGGACGGACGGGAAGGGTTCGCGCCATCCGCGGGGCTCACGGCCTGCGCCCCACGGGCGGGCGCGTCCGGCCGCACTCCCGCGATGGCATCCGCGGGCGTGGAGGCAAGGACCGCGTCCGGGTGCGGCACCGCGAGCGCGGGCGTGGCCGGAAGGACGGCGTGAAGGGCGCCAGGTGCACCGGGCTGCGCGTCCACTTCGGTGGCATCCATCGCCGCCCCCGCCTCGGAGGCGGTGCGAGCGCGGTGCACTTCGCCAGCTTCGCTACGGTCCGAGACGGAGAGACTCGCATCCGCCGGGACTGCCCCGCCCGCCGCGGCCGACCGCGACTGCCCTGGCAGGACGGATTGCGGCGCATCTCCAGCTGCGTACTTCGCCTCCACCGGCGTCCGCGCGCCGCTCGCCGGCTCCAGGGCTGCCGCGCGTCGCACCACGTCGGAAGCGGCGGGCGGGGCGGATGGCGGCGAATCGTCCGCATCCCCCGCCATCCGCTGCACCGCCGCTCCCATCGTGGACGCGCCTACGCCAGCCGGTGTGGCTGCGGATGCGACAGCCGGATCGGCCGATGCCACGCCTCCATGCGCAGCGGTCGGCGCGGCGCTCGCGGCGGGTACGGCAGGGCCCGTCCGCGTCTCCGCTCCGCCATCCGCACCAGCACGCATCGAAGCCGCCGATGCCGGCCGGTCCGCCGTGGCGCGGCCCGCATCCGCGATGACTGCCGGTAGCGCCGGGTGATGCACGGAATCGCGTCCCGCATCCGCAGCGACTGACGGCAGCGCCGGGTGATGCACGGAATCGCGACCCGAATCCGCGACAACTGCGGGGGCCACCGGGCGATCCACCGAATCGCAATCCACATCCGCAGTGACTGACGGCAGCGCCGAGTGATGCACAGAATCGCGTCCCGCATCCGCGACGACTGCCTGCTGCGCCGGGTGATGCGCGGAATCGCGGCCCGCATCCGCAGCGACTGCCTGCAGCACCGGATGATCTACGGAATCGCGCCCCGCATCCGCAGTGACTGACGGCAGCGCTGGATGATGCACGGAATTGCGATCCGCATCCGCAGCAACGGCCGGCAGCACCGGATGACCGATCGAATCGCGATCCGCATCCGCAGCGACTGACGGCAGCGCCGGGTGATGCACAGAATCGCGTCCCGCATCCGCAATGACTGCCTGCTGCGCCGGGTGATGCGCGGAATCGCGACGCGCATCCGCGGCGACTGCCTGCTGCGCCGGGTGATGCGCGGAATCGCGGCCCGCATCCGCGACGACTGCCTGCAGCACCGGGTGATCCGCGCCGTGGCGGGCGGCATCCGCGGCGGACGCCGGGAGGGCGGGTTGCGGGGGATGGAGCGCGGAGGGCGCATCCCCGCCCTCATCTCCGTCCTCCGCATCATCGCCCCAGGCGGGCTCCGCCTCGTCGCCAAAGGGCTCCACCAGCGCGGGGGCGTGCAGAACCGAGAGCAGCGAAAGGGCGGACGCGTTCTCCCAGTCCCCCTCCAGCAGCGCCGGGAACGCGGCGCCCACCTCGCCGTAGGTGGCACCGCCGTGGCGCACCGGCTCCACGCGGTCGGGCTCGGCGGGGCCCGCCATCTCGCCACCGGGGTCCAGCAGCGCCGCCCCCTCCGCAAAGCGCGACGCCGCCACGGGCTCCACCCGCGGCGCCTCGCCGGCGTCCGCCTGCAGCCGCCGCAGCCAGGCGTCGCTCACGTGCCCACCATCTCAAGGTACGCCGCGCGGCGCGGCGCACTCATGGCCAGGATCTCCGACTCGCGCCAGCCGTACACCGCCGCCAGCGCGTGCACCTCGCGCAGCAGCCGCCGCGCCAGCACCGACAATTCCGCCCACAGGAACGCCGCCACGTCAAGCACCGCGCTCCAGCGCGTGCCGCAGGCGTGGCAGCTGAGGGAAAACTCGATCTCGGACTGCGGGTCGCGCAGCACCAGCTCGCCCGCCAGCGCGGCCAGCACCGGCTCGGGCACCCGCTGCGCCGCCACCGGCTCGCCTTCGCGCCGCGCCTCGAGCACGCAGCGCGTCAGCAGCAGCCGGCGGGCAAAGGCCGGGTCGGTGTGCCCCGCCACCGCCGCCAGGTCGCGGCTGTCCACCAGCCGGTAGCGCACCTCCCATCCATCCGCCAGCAGCGCATGCTCCCGCGCCACCGGCTCGCCGGGCCGCGCCAGGCGCACCTCGTCCACCTCCGCCGCGAACTCCGCCGGAACGGCGCAGCGGGGGCACTTTACGAAGCACGCCAGGCGCGGGCCCAGCGTCTGCTCGCGAACGGTGAGCAGCAGCGCGTCGCGCTCGCCCACGCTCAGCGCGGCCAGCTCGTCGCGCGAGCTGCGCGGCAGGGCGGCGGCCAGCACCAGAAGCGCCCGGTCTACCGGGTGCCGCTCCCGGCCCGCCTCCCACACCTGCACCACGTCGCGGGCAGAAAGCGCGCGCATCAGGTCAGCTCGCCGCCGGCAGGTTGCCGTACTTTGCCGGCGCGGGCTCCGACACGCTGACGTCCCGCTCCCACCCTTCCAGCTGCAGCACCAGCTTCTGGATGGCCACCCCGTTGCCGTTGGCGTCCAGGTCCGGCAGCGCCTCGAACTCCGAGGGCCAGCAGCGATACAGGTTGTAGGCGATCACCTTTTGCCCCGCCTCGTTGAACAGGGCGATGTTGATGTCCTTGCGAAAGTCGGCCAGCGACATGTTCTGGCCGTTGGTGTTGGCGGCCAGCGACTGCTGCTCGTTGCTCCAGAACCACACCTTGTTGGCCCACCACTCGAAGGTCTGGTCGTGCGTCACCCCGCGGCTCAGCGTTACGGGCGTGACCTTGGTGCGCCCCGGCGACACCCGCGTGCCGATGGGGTCGGCGCCCTCGCGGTGCTCGATGGGGTCCGTCGTGCGTCCCAGGCCGCTGACCTGGCTTACGCCGGCCACGGCCTGGCCGTCCCAGGTGACCACGAACTTGAAGTTCTTGTACGGGTCGATGCGGGTGGCGTCCTTGGTGAACTGCGGCATGCTGCCCTCCGTGCGCAGGGGGTGAGGCCGGTCCGGCGGAGCGCCGGGCGGCCATGTGCTCAGGTCTGGATCTGGCCGGCGATCTGCTGAATGCTGAGGACCACGAACTCCGCCGGCTTGAGGGGCGCAAAGCCCACCAGCACGTTCACCACGCCGTTGTCGATGTCGGTCTGCGTGGTGGTGGTGGCGTCGCAGCGCACCGAGTACGCCTGCGACGCGCTGGTGCCGGCAAAGGCGCCCTGCGCGAACAGCCCGTTCATGAAGCTGCCCACCGCCAGCCGCAGCGACGACCACAGGGGCTCGGCGTTGGGCTCGAACACGGCCCACTGGGTGCCGGCGTACAGGCTCTGCTCGATGTACAGCGCCAGCCGGCGCACGGGCACGTACTTGTAGTCGTCGGAGCGCGCGTCCGAGCCCCACAGCGTGCGCGCGCCCCACACCACCGAGCCGTACACGGGAAAGCTGCGCAGGCAGTTGATGCCCTGCGGGTTCAGCATCCCGTTCTCGTCGTTGGTCAGGCGCAGCGACACCCCCGTCACCCCGCTGATGGCGCCGTCGTTGATGCCGGCCGGCGCCTTCCACACCCCGCGCGCCGCGTCGGTGCGGGCAAAGATGCCGGCCAGCGCGCCCGAGGGCGCCATGGTGATGGAGGCGCCGTTCTGCAGCGGGTCGCCCTCCACCAGGTTGGGAAAGTACACGGCCGCGTTCTCGCCTTCCGGGCCGTAGCCACCCAGGTCGGTGATCTGGATGGTGGACACCTGCCCCTGCTTCCAGTCGCTGGTCCACTGCGGCGGAGGGTCGATGAGAAGAAAGGCGCGGCGCTGGCGGCAGTACGCCGCCGCCGTCTGAAACACCTCCAGCATCCACGCCGGCTGCGGCGCCGCGTCGGGCCACTGGTCGGGGGGAACCACCAGCAGGTTGAACAGGTCGAAGAGGTCCAGCGCGTACAGCCCCGTCTTGGCGTTGGCGTCGCCCAGGTAGTCGGCCAGCCCCAGCGGGAACCCGGCGGACCCGCCCGTGGCCGTTCCCGCGGCGCCCGGAATGGGGAGCGCGGGGGGCGGCTGGGAGTAGTCCCACCCGAAGCGGATCAGGTTGGACTGGTTGGCCAGCACCCGGTCCAGCCGCTGCGCGCCCGTGTCGGGCTGCAGCGACACGCCCATGAACTGCTCCGTGGCCGGCGAGCCCACCAGGGGCGCGTACGCCACGCGCAGGTTGAAGTAGGTGGGGCCGGAAACGTTGGTCTGGTCAAACGACACGCTGAGCGCGCCGTTGGCCCAGTCGCCCGGCGACGCCGCGGTAAGCGTCAGCGGCGAGAACAGCGACGCGAGCGCGGGCGCCACCGCCTGCCCCGCCCCCGCCAGCACGTTCGCGGGCAAGGCCGACGCCGCGTCGACGGCGTCCTCGACGGCGTCGGCAGCCGTCTTCGCGTTGCCGTCCGTGAACTTGCCCGCTTCCTTCTTTACGGCCTCCCGGATGGCATCCAGCTCGTCCCCGGCGCCCACGGCCTTGCCCAGGGCCGCGAACACGTCGGCCGCGGCGTCGACCGCGGGGTTGAGCACCGCGCCCGCCGCCGCGCCCAGCGTGAGCGCGGCGTTCAGCGCCTGGGCCGCACTCCCCGGGCTGGTGGTCGGCACGCCCGGCGCCGAAGCCTGCTCGGCGATCTCCTCCGGCTTCGCGTCGCTGTGCCCGCTCCAGTACAGCTGCACCCCCGTCGCCAGCGCCTGCGCCGCGGTCCGCGCCGTGGAAGGCGCCGGAAAGAGCGCGGCCGCCGCCGACGCCTGCTGCACCACCGTCTGTGGCGTGACGGCGGGGCTGCCCGTGCGGCCCACTTCCGCCCACACCGCCGTGATCACCGCCTGGATCCCCGTCCACGCGTCGGCCAGCCCCGCCGGCGCCGCGACCAGGATCGCCGCGGGGTCCGGGTTGGGTGCGGCGAACGCCACCGCCCCGGTGGCGCCCGAGGCCGTGGCCGCCGCCGGGTTGAGCGTGGCCACGTCGGGCGTGGGGTTCGCGGCGAATTGGCTGTCGTACCAGTCCGCCATCCAGCTCGCGGCGGCCTGCTCCACCGCGTCCCCGCCGCCGTTCCCCGCCCCGCCCGGGTATTTGGCCTGCGCCAGGGCGTGGCCCACGGCGCTGGCCGTCGCGGACTGCTCCTTCGTGAGCGTCTTCCCCGCCGACTTGTACGACGCCTCCACGGCCGTGACGACGGCCAGCGCGGCCTTGGCCGCGTCACCCGCGGCCCTCACCTGGGTGTAGGGCGCCGTGTACACGGGGGCGTACAGGCGCACCACCACCGCCTCGCCGCCGCCGTTCTGAAAAAAGTCGTGCACCGCGTAGCTCAGCGGGTACCCGCGGTTCAGCCCGCCGAACATGCGCTGGAACTCCGCGAAGCTGCTCACCGCGGTCGGCGTGTTGGTGGGGCCCAGGTAGGCCCGGCCCACGAACGCCGTTACCGAGGTGGATACGCCGGAGATGGCGTGGCTCCCGCTGGCAATCTCCTGTACGTACACGCCGGGATAGGAGACCGTGACTGGCATGGAATGCCCCCGTCAGGATGAAGGAAAGGCGCGCCGCGGCAGCCCGTGCGGCGGCGCGCGCGGAGGCTCAGGTCGCGGCCGGCCCGGCGATCTGCTGAATGGTGAGCACCACGAACTCGGCGGGCTTGAGCGGAGCAAAGCCCACCGTGACGTTCACGATGCCCAGGTCGATGTCGTTCTGCGTGGTCGTGGTGGCGTCGCACGCCACGAAGTACGCGTCCTTGGCGCTGGCGCCCGCGAACGCCCCCTGCCGGTACAGGTCGCCCATGAACCCGCCCACGGCCAGCCGCAGCGAAGCCCACAGCGGCTCGGCGTTGGGCTCGAACACGGCCCACTGCGTGCCCCGGTACAGGCTTTCCTCCAGGTACAGCACCAGCCGCCGCACGGGCACGTACTTGTAGTCGTCCGACCGCGCGTCGGAGCCCCACAGCGTGCGCGCGCCCCACACCACCGAGCCAAAGGTGGGAAAGCTGCGCAGCGCGTTGATCCCCTGCGGGTTAAGGAAGCCGTTGTCGGCGTCGGTCATCTTCAGCTCCAGCCCGATCACCCCGCTGATGGCGCCGTCCGTGATCCCCGCGGGCGCCTTCCACACCCCGCGCGCCGCGTCGGTCCGGGCGTAGATCCCCGCGATGGCGCCCGAGGGCGGCATGGTCATGGGCTGCCCGTTCATCAGCGGGTCCCCCTCCATCAGGTGGGGAAAGTACACGGCCGCGTTCTCGCCCTCGGGCCCGTAGCTGTGCAGGTCGGTGATCTGGATCTGGTTGGCCTCCCCCTTCGTCCACTCGCTCGTCCATTTGAACGGCGGGTCGATGATGAGGAACGCGCGCCGCTGCAGGCAGTAGGCCGCGGCGGCCTGGTATACGTCCAGGTACCAGTCGGTGGTGGGGTCCGTGGTCGCCCGGGTGTCCGGCGGGATTACCAGGATGTTGAACAGGTCGTAGAGCTCCAGCGCGTACATCCCCGTCTTGGTGGCCTGGCTTCCCTCGAGGGTCTCTTCCGTGAGCGCGTCGCTGGGCTTGCCCCCGCTGGCGGTGCCGACGGCCCCCTTGCCGGCGTTGTTCGGAATGACGGGCTGCGCGGCCGGATAGGTGAACGTGATGAAGTTGGACTGCGCGGCCAGCACGGCGTCCAGCCGGTTGGGCCCCGCCCCCTGCTCCACCGACACGGCCAGGAACGATTCGACGGTGGGGGCTCCCCCGGGGTCCGCGTAGGTCACGGTCACGTTCAGCAGCTTGTCCTGCTGCGCGGTGACGATGCCTTTCTGGTCGATGGCGACCGTCAGCGCGCCGTTGGCCCAGTCGCCGGGGTTGGCGGCGGCGAAGGTGAGGGATGGGGTGGCGCCGACGGCGGCCACCGCGTGCACGGCGGCCGCCGAGGCGGCCCGCATCACCGACAGGGGCGTGGCCCCCGGGCGCGCGGCCGCATCCGCGGCGGGCTCCCGCAGGCCTTCCAGCCCGTTGCCGACCTCTTCCGAAACGTCCGCCGCCTGCGCGGCCGGGTCGGCCGCCTTTGCCCACCCCGCGGCGAGCGCGGCCGCCACGGGTGAAAGGTCAACGCCCGCGATGTTCAGCGTGCCGAGCGCGGTCAAGGCGTTTCCGGCCGCCTCGTACGCGTCGGCCTCGGAGCCGGTGACGGCGTTCGCCACCACGCTCGCGGCGTTCCGCTCGACCGCGGTGCGCGTGCGGTATCCGGACGACGCGAACAATGCCGCCTGCCGCACGGTCGTCGGCGACGAGCCGGGCTGAAGGGCCGCCAGCCACGCCGCGTCCGCTACCTCGAGGGCAGCGTACAGGATCAGGGGCTGCTCCGGCGGCTGGCTCACCACGATCGTCGCGGCCTCGGCGTACGTGCCGTCGCTCCCGGGCCCGGGCGAAAACACCCGCACCACCACGCCCTGCCCGCCGCCGTTCTGAAAGAAGTCGCGCACCGAGTAGCTGATGGTGCTGTCCGCGTTCAGCCCGCCGAAGAAGCGCTGGTAGTCGGCGTAGCTGTTCACGGTGGTGGGCATGTTCACGGGCCCCCGAAAGGCCCGCCCCACGAACGCCGTCACCGACGTGGACACGCCCGCGATGGTGTGGACGCCGCTGGGGATTTCCTGGATGTAGACGCCTGGATAGCTGACCGCGACCGGCATGGTGCCCTCCTGGGGGAGAACGTGGACGCGCGGGCCCGGGGCCGGAGCGCGGTGGGGAGAGAAGACCCGCCGTCACGGGCACGCCATGACGGAGAGCGGGAGCATGGAACAGAATGGCCATCAAAGGAGGCAGGCCCGGCAACGATCCGGACGCGGCGCTTTGATTCGGACTGCGAATGCGCAATGCACGTACCCTTAAACGTACGTTTTTTCAGGATCACGGAAAGCGCCCGACCATTGCCGTATACAAATATATCCGCATTTTACTGATACAAGAATTTCATATTTTTCAGGATTAACATGCCACGTTACGTGGCAGTGGTGCATCGTTGTGATGCATCGAAACGTTCCATTCCCGGCGAGCGGGCGCGTTCTCCAGCGTTCCGCCGCGTCATGGCGGGCTGATCCGCGACCCGCAAAAGAATTGTCTCACCCAGAGGCCCCAGAGGCCGCAGAGAGAAGCTTCCCCTCTGCGGCCTCCGTGGCCTCTGCGTGAGACAGATCGTTTGCGGATGAACGGGATGCATGGTGAAGATGTTGCACCTGCGGCCCGGCGCGTGCACGTGCCCGCCGTCGCGGCACCCGATCACCCCGTGGAGATCTCCCGGACGACGCCGAAGCATGGTTCGTGACCGATCCTGAGCACTACCGCCGCCAGCTTGAGACGGTGGCGGAGAACGCAACCCTGGCGCTGTTCATCATGGACGATGAGCAGCGCTGCACGTACATGAACCGCGCGGCCGAGGCGCTGACGGGCTTTCGCCTGCACGAGCTGCAGGGCCGGGCGCTGCACGACTGCGTGCACCACACCCGCCCCGACGGAACGCCCTACCCGCTGGCCGAGTGCCCCATCGACCGCGCCTTTCCGCGGAACATGCGCGAGCAGGGCGAAGAAGTGTTCGTGCACCGGGACGGGCACTTTTACCCCGTGGCCTTTACCGCCAGCCCCATCCGCGACGGCGGCCGCACGGTGGGCACCATCATCGAGGCGCGCGACATCTCGCGCGAAAAGCGGGTGGAGCGGCGGCTGGCGTTTCTGGCGGACCTGGGCCAGGCGCTGCAGCCCATCACCAGCCCCGACGAGGCGGTGGCCACGGCCGCGCGCATGCTGGGCGAGCACCTGGGCGTGGACCGCTGCGCCTACGCCGAGGCCGAGGCCGACGAGAACCACTTCGTCCTGACCGGCGACTACACCCGCGGCGACACGGTGAGCATCGTGGGCCGCTACGCCATGTCGGACTTCGGCGCCGAGACGCTGCGGATGATGCGCGCGGACCTGCCGTACGTGGTCGACGACGCCTTCAGCGACCCGCGGGTGACCGAGGCCGACCGCGCGGCGTACGTGCAGACGCAGATCGTGGCCGTCATCTGCATGCCGCTGCACAAGGCGGGGCGCTTCCGCGCGGCGATGGCCGTGCACCAGCGCACCCCCCGCCACTGGCTGGACGACGAGGTGGAGCTGGTGCGCACGGTAACGCAGCGCTGCTGGGAGTCCATCGAGCGGGCGCGGGCGCTGCGCGGCCTGCAGGGCGCGCTGCGCGAGGCCGAGCGCGCCCGCGACCGCGCCGAGCGCCTGCAGGCGCTGACCGCCGCGCTGGCGGGCGCGCGCACGCTGGACGACGTGGCCACCGTGGTGGTGGCCGACATGGTGGTGGCGCTGGGCGCGCGCACGGGGGCGCTGGCCGGGCGCGCGCCCGAGGGCGACGCGCTGGTGCTGCTGCGCACCGTGGGCTTTCCCGAGCCGGTGGCCGAGGGGGTGCAGCGGCAGACGCTGGACTATCGCAGCCCGCTGACGGAGTGCTTCCGCACCCGGTCGCCGGTGTGGCTGGAGACGCGCGAGGGGCCGGAGGGGCTGGACGCGCGCTTTCCGCCCATCGCGCCGGTCTGGGACCGGCTGGGCGTGGCGTCGGCCGTGTTCGTTCCCCTGACCGCGGCGGGCGAGGCGGTGGGGGTGATCTCCTTCGCCTTCAGCGCGCCGCGCACCTTTCCGCCGGAGGAGCGCGCGTTTCTGCTGGCGCTGGGGCAGCAGTCGGCGCTGGCGGTGGAGCGCGCCCGGCTGTTCCAGGCCGAGCACGCCGCCCGGTCCGAGGCGGAGCGCGCCAACCTGGCCAAGAGCGAGTTTTTGGCGGTGATGAGCCACGAGCTGCGCACCCCGCTGAACGCCATCGGGGGGTACGCGGAGCTGATGGAGATGGGGATCCGCGGCCCCATCACCCCCCAGCAGCGCGAGGACCTGCGGCGGGTGCAGACCAGCCAGCGCCACCTGCTGGGGCTGATCAACGAGGTGCTGAACTACGCCCGGCTGGAGACGGGCGCCGTGCACTACGACCTGGCCGACGTCCCCCTGCGCGAGGCGCTGCTCGCCGCCGAGGCGCTGGTGGCGCCGCAGGCGCAGGCCCGGAAGCTGGCGCTTTCCGTCGAGCCCTGCCCGCCCACCCTGGCGGCCCGCGCGGACGCCGAGAAGGTGCGGCAGATCCTGGTGAACCTGCTTTCCAACGCGGTCAAGTTCACCGACCCCGGTGGCCGCGTGGAGCTGTCGTGCGCGCAGTCCGCCGGCCGGGTGCAGGTGGTGGTGCGCGACACCGGCATCGGCATCGCGGCCGACCAGCTGGGCCGCATCTTCGAGCCCTTCGTGCAGGTGCGCGCGGACCTCACGCGCACCGCCGAGGGAACGGGGCTGGGCTTGGCCATCAGCCGCGACCTGGCGCGCGGCATGGGCGGCGACCTGACGGCCGCGAGCACCCCCGGCGCCGGCAGCGCCTTTACGCTGACGCTTCCGGCCGCGTAGCATGCAAACGCGCGACAGGCGGCATCCAGCGGATGCCGCCTGTCCTGTTTCCAGGGAATCTGTCATTCCGAGGCCCGCCCGCGCCGCCCCCGGACGCTTGCTCCACAGGTTGCAGGGCCGAGGAATCTACCGTCGGCCCGCGCGAGGCCGAACGCGGCAGCCCGCGCCATCGCCGCGGTGGCGAAAAAGCCGGACGGGGCTGGTCCGGGGTGTCGCGGCGGACCACGAGGATCCGGAGAGTAGATTCCTCGGTCGCGCACCGGGTTCTGTGTTCCGGCAACGTACCGCGCGTGCGCTCCCTCGGAATGACAGATTGGGGCGTGCGCGAGTGGCTCGTCCATCAGGGAGGTAGTGCCACACCCTTTGAAAGCAAACTTGATCTCCCGAGGGAGCGCACCACATGCAACCAGCCGCGACTTGGCGCGCGGCATCGGCGGCGGCCTGACCGCGCAGACCACCCCCGGCACCGGCAGCGCGTGTACGCTGACCCTTCCGGCTGCGCAGCACGCAGACGCGCGACAGGCGGCATCCAGCGGATGCCGCCCGTCGCGTTCCAGGAAGATCTGTCATTCCGAGGCCCGCCCGCGCCGCCCCCCGACGAACGCGACGCAGGTTGCAGGGCCGAGGAATCTACTGTCGGCCCGCGCGAGGCCGGCCGCGGCAGCCCGCGCCATCGCCGCGGCGGCGAAACAGCCAGACGGGGCTGGTCCGGGGCGTCGCGGCGGACCACGAGGATCCGGAGAGTAGATTCCTCGGTCGCGCACCGGGTTCCGTGGTCGGGCAACGTACCGCGCGTGCGCTCCCTCGGAATGACAGATTGGGGCGTGCGCGAGTGGCTCGTCTATCAGAGAAGTATTGCCACCTCCTTGCAAGCAAGCCTGATTTCCTGAGAGGGTGTTGCCAAACCTCCTAGCGTGATTGACTTCCTGAGGGAGGCGCCGCTCCGTAACTCGTTTTTACACTGCACCTTGGCGCCGACCGAAGGACCTCGCCAGCAGAACGACGGGGCTGGTCCCGTGCCCTGATCTGGCCCCTGCGCCACCGGGACGAGGTCCTTCGGTCGCGCGCAACCTGTAGTGTGACTTCTGGTTACATGTGATGCGCTCCCTCAGGAAGTCACCGCTTCGTTATGGATCTGAGGTTTAGCAACACCCTCTGAGCTGAGGGAGCGCACCACGTGCAACCGTACTTCACACCAACCGCCTGCGCGCGACCGAAGGATCTCGCCGGCAGAACCGTGGGGCTGGACCTCTGCCGAAGATCATGCCCCTCCCGGGCGGAGAGCAGGTCCTTCGGTCGCGCGCAAGCGTTTGTGTCGCTTCAGCTTCCGCGTGGGCGCTCCCTCAGGAAGTCAATTGCTCCGTAATCGCCTGCCCACTCAGACCGAGGCGGCGCCCTCCTCCACCCGGGCCGCGCCGGCCAGGGACTGCAGGGCGACGAAGGGGAGAAAGAGCCGCTCCACGCCGTGGCGCGCCATGAAGCCCAGCAGCGCATCGGGATCGCGCCTTAGCTCATCGTCCACCAGCACCAGCGTGCCGCCCGAGGTCAGCGTGGTGGCGATCTCCTGGAACGACACGTCGAAGCTGAGCGACGAAAACTGCAGCGCGTGGCGCGGCTCCGTCTCGTCCGCAAGGTGCCACGCCACCAGGTTCGCCAGCGACGCGTGCGGCATCGCCACCCCCTTGGGCGTGCCCGTGGAGCCGGAGGTGTAGAGGACGAACGCCAGGTTCGCCGGACCCGCGCCGGATTCCGGGTTCTCCGCGCGCGCCTCGTCCGCCTCCGCCGCGAGTGGGTCCACGTACATCACCCGCACGCCGTCCAGCGGGGGAAGGGCGTGGCGCAGCGCCTCCTGCGTCAGCAGCACGGGGACGGCGGAGTCGGCCGCCATGAAGGCCAGGCGCGCCGCGGGGTAGCCGGGATCCAGCGGCACGTACGCGCCCCCGGCCTTCAGCACGGCCAGCAGCGAGACGATCATCCCCGGCCCGCGCTCCAGGCAGATCCCCACCCGCACCTCGGGCCCCACGCCCGACTCCATCAGCCGGTGCGCCAGGCCGTTCGCCCGCGCGTTCAGCTGGGCGTAGGTCAGCGATTCGCCGCCGTGGACCACCGCCACGGCATCCGGCGTCCGCGCCGCCTGCGCCTCGATCATATGGTGCACGCAGGCGGGGGGATACGCCGCGTCCGTGCGATTCCACTCCTCCACCACCAGCCGCCGCTCGGCGTCATCCAGCAGATCGAGCTCCGACAGCCGCACGTCCGGATTCTCCGCGACCTGATCCAGCACACGCCGCAGGTGGCCGATCATCCGCAGCACCGTGGCGCGCTCGAAGAGGTCCGTGCTGTACTCCAGCGATCCGCTGAGCCCGCCTTCGTGCGCCGTCACTGCGAGCGTGAGATCGAACTTGCTGGTTTCCGTTCCGCCGCTGAAGCGCCGCAGCCGCACCCCGGGCAGGTCCAGCCCCGCGGGGTCGCCGTTCCCCTGGATCAGCATCACCTGGAAGAGCGGCGAGTGGCCCAGCGACCGCTCCGGCTGCAGCTCTTCCACCAGCCGCTCGAACGGGACGTCCTGGTGGTCGTACGCGCCCAGCGCGGTCTCGCGCACCCGCCGCAGCACCTCGCGGAATCCCGGGTCGCCCGACAGGTCCGTCCGCAGCACCAGCGTGTTGGTAAAGAAGCCGATCAGCCCGTCCACCTCGTGCCGCTGGCGGCCGGTGATGGGGCTGCCCACCACCACGTCGTCGCTGCCGCTGTACTTCGCCAGCAGCACCTGCAGCACGCCCAGGAGCACCATGAACGTCGTGGCGCCCTCCGCCCGGCCCAGCGCCTCCAGCCGCGCCGGCAGCTCGCCGTCAAGCTCAAACCCCTCCGTGGCGCCGCGGTGCGACTGCAGCGCGGGACGGGGATGGTCGATGGGAAGCTCCAGCAGGGCGGGCGCGCCGGCCAGCCGCCCGCGCCAGTACGCCAGCTGCCGGTCCAGCGTCTCGCCGGCCAGCTGCCGGCGCTGCCACACCGCGTAGTCGGCGTACTGCACCGCCAGCTCCGGAAGCGGCGGCCCGGCGCCGTCCAGCGCCGCCGCGTAGTACGCGGAAAGCTCGCGGAACAGGATGCCCAGGCTCCACTCGTCGCTCACCACGTGGTGCATGGACACCAGCAGCACGTGCTCCTCCGCCCCCAGCCGCAGCAGGCGCGCGCGAAAGAGCGATCCGCCCAGCAGGTCGAACGGCCGCGCCGCCTCGTCCGCCGTGCGCCGCCGCGCCTCCGCCTCGTCCGCGCCGGACAGGTCGTCCACGGGCAGGTGAAAGCCATCGTACGGGAGGATGGACACCAGCGGCGCGCCGTCCCGCTCGCGGAAGGTGGTGCGCAGCACCTCGTGCCGGCGGACGATCTCGCCCAGCGCGTGCTCCAGCGCCCGCACGTCCAGCGCGCCGTCCAGCCGCAGCGCGATGGGGACGTTGTAGAACGCGCTTCCCGGCTGCAGGCGGTCCAGAAACCAGAGCCGCTCCTGCGCGAACGAAAGCGGCAGCGCGCCGTCCCGCCCCACGGGGACCACCGGCGGCAGCGGCGGCAGCCCCGCGCGGCGCAGCGCCTCCACCCGCGCCGCCAGCTCGGAAACCGTCGCCGCGGTAAAGAAGGCGCTCAGCGGCATCCGCACGCCCAGCGTCTCCTGGACGCGCGCCAGGACGACCGTGGCGAGCAGCGAGTGCCCGCCCAGGTGAAAGAAGTTGTCGTCCACCCCCACGTGCTCCACGCGCAGCACGTCGGCCCAGATCCCGGCCAGCACCTCCTCCACCTGCGTCCGCGCCTCGGCCCCCCGCTCCTCCGCCGGGGCGGCGTCGGGCGCGGGAAGGGCGCCGCGGTCCAGCTTGCCGCTGGGCGTGTGCGGCAGTGCATCCATCCGCACGAACACGCCGGGGACCATGTACTCCGGCAGCCGCTGCCGCAGGTGCGCGCGCAGCTCCTCCGCCGGCGCGTCGCCCACCACGTACGCCGCCAGCCGCGGGTCGCCGCCATCATCCGCGCGCGCCACCACGGCGCAGTCGGCCACGGCGGGATGGCGGCGGAGCACGGACTCGATCTCCCCCGGCTCCACGCGGAATCCACGCACCTTTACCTGCTGGTCCAGCCGGCCCAGGTACTCCAGCGTCCCGTCCGCCCGCCACCGCACCCGGTCCCCCGTGCGGTACATCCGCCCGCCCGCCTGCTCGCCGAAGGGATCGGGGATGAAGCGCGCGGCGGTGAGGGAGGGACGGCCCAGGTAGCCGCGCGCCAGCCCCTGTCCGGCGAGGAACAGCTCGCCCGCGACGCCGGCCGGCACCAGGCGCAGCGCGGGATCCAGCACGTACGCCCGCGAGTTGGGGAGCGGGCGCCCGATGCTGGCGGGCGCGCCCGCGCGGCGCAGCGCAAAGGTGCTGAAGGTGGTGTCTTCGGACGGACCGTAGACGTCGTAGACGCGCTCCACGCCGCGCGCGTACAGCGCATCCACCAGCTCCGCGGACAGCGCCTCGCCGCCCAGGCTTACCGTGCGCACGCCGGAGGGAAGACCGTCCGTCTTGAGCAGCGCGGCCATGGCGGAGGGAACGGTGTCGATCAGCCGCACCTGGTCCGCCGCGGCGGACGCGGGCAGGGCCAGCACGTTCTCCACCAGGATCACCCGCCCGCCGCGGGTGAGCGGCGCGAACAGCTCGAACACCGACATGTCGAAGGACGTGGACGTGGACGCCAGCATCCCCCCCAGCTCCTCGGCGGAGAAGACGCTCCACGCCCAGGCCAGCATCGCCACGGCGCTCCCGTGCTCGATGGCCACGCCCTTGGGGACGCCCGTGCTCCCCGAGGTGTAGATGAGGTACGCCAGCCCGCGCGGCTGCGCGCCGCCATCGAAATCCTCCGCCCCTTCCCGCGCGATCTCCTCCGCGGCCGCGTCCACGCTCACCACCCGCACGCCGTCGCGCACGGGGAGCGACTCGCGCAGCGCGTCCTGCGTCACCAGCACCGCCATCCCCGAATCGGCCAGCATGAAGGCCGTCCGCTCCGCGGGCCAGGCGGGGTCCAGCGGGACGTACGCACCGCCCGCCTTGAGCACGGCGAGCATGGAAACCACCATCTCCGTCCCCCGCGCCTGGCAGATCCCCACGCGCGTCTCGGGCCCCACGCCCAGGCGCCGCAGGTGGCGCGCGAGGCGGTTGGCCCGCGCGTTCAGGGCGCCATAGCCCAGCGCCTCCGCCTCGTGCACCAGCGCCACGGCGTTCGGCGTGCGCGCGGCCTGCGCTTCGAACAACTGGTGGATGCACCGGTCCGCGGGATACGCGGCATCCGTCCCGCTCCACGCCCCCAGCAGCTGCCGCCGCTCGCCGTCATCCAGCAGATCGAGATCGGAGAGCCGCGGATCCGCATCCCCCGAGACCTGCTCCAGCACGCGCGTCAGGTGCCCCAGCATCCGCTCGATGGTGGCGCGCTCCCACAGGTCCGTGGCGTACGTCAGCGATCCGCCCAGGCCACCCTCGTGCTGGGCCAGCATCAGCGACAGGTCGAACATCGCCGTGCCGATCTCCGCCTCCACGCCCGTCGTGCGCAACCCCGGCAGCTCGCCCCCGGAGGCGTCCGCGTTCTGCAGCGCGAACAGCACCTGGAAGAGCGGCGAGTGGCCCAGCGACCGCTCCGGCTGCAGCTCCGCCACCAGCTTTTCGAAGGGAAGCTCCTGGTGCTCGTACGCGCCCAGCGTGGCATCGCGCACGCGGCGCAGCACCTCGCGAAAGGAGGGATCGCCGCCCAGGTCCGTCCGCACCACCAGCGTGTTGACGAAGAAGCCGATCAGCCCCTCCACCTCCCGCCGTGTGCGCCCCGCGACCGGGCTGCCCACCACCACGTCGTCCGTCCCGGCGTACTTCGAGAGAAGGACCGAAAAGGCGGCCAGCAGCACCATGTAGAGCGATGCGCCCTCGCCGCGCCCCAGCGCCTCCAGCCGCGCCAGCAGGCCGGCGGATAGATCCACCGGCACCTGTGCGCCGCGGTACGACTGCACGGCGGGGCGGCGATGGTCCGTGGGCAGCTCCAGCAGCGCGGGGGCGCCGGCCATCCGCTCGCGCCAGTACGCCATGTGCCGCTCCAGCACGTCGCCGCGCAGGTGCTCGCGCTCCCATACCGCGTGGTCGGCGTACTGCACCGGAAGCTCCGCCAGCGGCGACGGACGCCCCTCGCGGAAGGCGCCGTAGAGGGCGGACAGCTCGCGGAAGAGCACGCCCATGCTCCACCCGTCCGTCACCACGTGATGCAGGCAAACCAGCAGCACGTGGTCGTCGTTCGCCAGCCGCAGCAGCCGCGCGCGGAAGAGCGGACCGGCGGCCAGGTCGAACGGCCGCGCCGCATCCGCCGCGGCACGCCGCCGCACCTCCGCCTCGCGCGCCGCATCGTCCAGCGACGCGAGGTCATCCACCGGCAGCGCAAAGCCGGAGAAGGGCGCAATCACCTGCACCGGCGCGCCATCCACCACCGCGAACGTGGTCCGCAGCGCCTCGTGCCGGCGGACGATCTCGGCCAGCGCGCGCTCCAGCGCATCCGCATCCAGCGCACCTTGCAGGCGCAGCGCGGCGGGAACGTTGTAGACGGAGCCGCCCGGCTGCAGCCGGTCCACCAGCCAGAGCCGCTCCTGCGCAAAGGAGAGCGGAAGCGCGCCGGTCCGATCCGCCGCAACGACCGGCGGCAGCGCGGGGAGCTCCGCGCGGCGCAACCCTTCGATCGCCTCCGCCAGCTGCGCCAGCGTGGGCGCCTCGAACAGCGTGCGCACCGTGGGCTGCACGCGGAACGCCGCGCGGACGCGGGAGATCACCCGTGTGGCGAGGAGCGAGTGGCCGCCCAGCAGGAAGAAGTCGCCGTCCGCGCTCACCCGCTCCAGCCCCAGCACCTCGGCCCAGATCCCCGCCAGCACCTCTTCCGTCTGCGTGCGCGGGGCCACGTGCTCCGCCGCGGCCGGGTCCGGCTCCGGCAGCGCGCGGCGGTCCACCTTGCCGTTGGTGTTCAGCGGAAGCCGGTCCAGCGTCACGAAGGCGCCCGGCACCATGAAGTCGGGCAGGGTGCGCCGCAGGTGCGCGCGGAACACCTCCGCGTCCCCCTCCCCCGCCACGTACGCCACCAGCCGCAAGCCTCCGTCAGCGTCCGCACGCGCCACGACGGCGCAATCGGTGACGCCGGGGTGCCGCCGCAGCGCCGCCTCGATCTCGCCGGTCTCGATGCGAAAGCCGCGGATCTTTACCTGCCCGTCCAGGCGCCCCAGGAACTCCAGCGTGCCGTCCGCCCGCCACCGCGCCCGGTCGCCCGTGCGGTACATCCGCGCGCCGGGCGCCGCCGAAAAGGGATCGGGAATGAAGCGCTCCGCCGTGAGCGCGGAGCGGCCCAGGTAGCCGCGGGCCACGCCGTGGCCGCCCACGTACAGCTCGCCCGGCAGCCCCACCGGCAGCGGCTCCAGCCCGCCCCCCAGCACGAACGCCGACGAGTTCGCCACCGGCCGGCCGATGGACAGCGCCGTCGCCTCCTCCGCCACGTCGCGCACCCGCCAGGTGGTGCTGAAGGTGGTGTTTTCCGTGGGCCCGTACGCGTTCACCATCCGCTCCGGCCCGCCGGCCGCGAGCACCGCCCGCGCCGCCGCCGCGTCCGCCGCCTCGCCGCCGAACAGCACCGCGCGCAGCGAGCCGAAGGCGCCCGGCCGCTCCCGCGCCACCTGGTTGAAGAGCGCGGTGGTGAGCATCAACACCGTGATGCCGCCGTCCCGCACCGCCGCCTCCAGCCGCTCCGGCGCCAGCACCACCTCTTTGGGGATGCCGACCAGCGCCGCCCCGTTCAGCAGCGCGCCCCACACCTCGAACGTCGCCGCGTCGAAAACGGGGGTGGATGCCTGCCCCACCCGGTCGTCCGGGCCGATGCGCAGGTAGTCCGTCTCCACCACCAGGCGGACGACGCCGCGGTGTTCGATCCCCACCCCCTTGGGCGTCCCCGTGCTGCCGGAGGTGTAGATGACGTGCGCCAGGCTCCGCGGCCCCGTCTCGATTGCCGGGTTCTCCGCGCGCTCCGCCGCGATCCGCGCCGCGTCGCCGTCCACGCGGACGATGCGGATTCCTTCGGCGGCGGGGAGGGAGGTGCGCAGCGAATCCTGCGTCACCAGCACCTCCACGCCCGCATCCGCCAGCATGAAGGCCAGCCGCTCCGCGGGATAGTCCGGCTCCAGCGGCACGTACGCCGCGCCCGCCTTGAGCACCGCGAGCATGGCGACCACCATCTCCGCGCCGCGCTCCAGGCAGATCCCCACCCGCGCCTCGGGCCCCACGCCCGCGCGGACCAGGTGGTGCGCCAGCCGGTTGGCACGCTGGTTCAACTCGCCGTACGTGAGCGACGCGTCGTGAAAGAGGGCGGCGGGGGCGTCCGGCGTCCGCGCCGCGTGGGCCTCGAACAGCGCCGGAATCCCCGCGTCCGCGGGATACGCCGTCGCGGTGCGGTTCCAGTCCTCCACCACGCTGCGCCGCTCGAAGGCGCCCGCCAGCTCCAGCCGCGAAAGGCGCACGTCCGGGCCGGCGGCGATCCCCTCCAGCACGCGCCGCAGGTGGACGGCCATCCGCTCGATGGTGCCGCGGTCGAAGAGGTCCGTGCTGTACTCGATCGATCCGCCCAGGCCCCCGTCGCGGACGTCCAGCGACAGGGTGAGGTCGAACTTGCTGGTCCCGCTCTCCGGGTCCAGCGCCAGCCCCTTCATCCCCGGCAGCTCGTCGCCGGACGCGGCGGGAGGATCCAGCGTGAACATCACCTGCACCAGCGGGGCGTACCGCAGCGACCGCTCGGGCCGCAGCTCCGCCACCACCCGCTCGAAGGGCACGTCCTGGTTGGAGTACGCGCCGATCGCCGTCGCGCGCACCCGCCGCAGCACCTCGCGGAACGAGGGATCGCCGGAGAGGTCCGTCCGCAGCGCCACCGTGTTGACGAAAAAGCCGATCAGGTCCTCCGTCGCCGGCCGGGTGCGCCCCGCGACGGGGCTCCCCACCACCACGTCGTCGCTGCCGCTGTACTTGGCCAGCAGGACCTGAAAGGCACCCAGCAGCACCATGTGCAGCGTGGCCCCCTCGCCGCGCCCCAGCGCCTCCAGGCGGTCGGCCAGCCCGCCGCGCATGTCCAGCTCGTACGAATTTCCGCGGTACGACTGCGCGGCGGGGCGCGGGTGGTCGGTGGGCAGCTCCAGCAGGGGCGGCGCGTCCCCCAGCCGCTCGCGCCAGTACGCCAGCTGCTTTTCCAGCGTGCTCCCCTGCATCCGCTGGCGCTGCTGCTCGGCGTAGTCGGCGTACTGAAAGCGCGGCTCCGGCAGCGGCGAGGGCCGGCCCTGGCGAAACGCCTGGTACAGCTCCGCCAGCTCGCGCCCCATCACCCCGATGCTCCACCCGTCGCTGACGATGTGGTGCATGCACAGCAGCAGCACGTGCTCCTCGGGCTCAATCCTTAGCAGCCGCGCGCGAAAGAGCGGGCCGGTCGTCAGGTCGAACGGCCGCGCCGCCTCTTCCGCCGCGATCCGCCGCACCTGCGCGGCGTCCGCCCCGGGATGCTCCTCCACCGGCAGGGTAAAGCCGCCGAAGGGGGCGATCACCTGCACCGGCGATCCGTCCGCCTCGGCGAAGACGGTGCGCAGCGACTCGTGCCGGCGCAGCAGCTCGCCCACGGCGCGCTCCAGCGCCCGCGCGTCCATCACGCCGGGAACGCGCAGCATCACGGGAAGGTTGTAGGCCGTGCCGGCGCCGTGCACGCGGTCCAGCAGCCACAGCCGCTCCTGCGCGAACGACGCCGGCGCCGTGCGCGTCCTGTGGATGCGCTCGGCCAGCATGCGGCGCAGCAGCGCCTGCTTTTCGCCGCGCGAAAGGGTGGCGGCCTCCGGAGGCACCGTCATCGCAACGTCCCGTTCTCCGGTTCCCCGGCAAGAAGGCGGTCCAGCTCCTCGTCCGACATCTCGTCCAGCGTGGCCAGCAGCAGGTGGGGGCTGGATGCGTCGCTCACCGCCGGCTCCGCCTGCCGGCCGCCGGCGCCGTGGAACCCGGCCACCTGGCTCTGCGCCTCTTCCTCCGTCATCCCGTCCAGCTCGAGCAGGATGGCCTCGTTGATGAGCTCGGCCAGCCCGGCGATGGTGGGCGCCTCGAAGATGGCGGGGAGCGGCAGCTCCACGTGAAAGAGCGTCCGCACGCGCGAAACCAGCTGCATGGCCAGCAGCGAGTGGCCGCCCAGCTGAAAGAAGTCGTCGCGCACGCCGATCTCGCCGATGCCGAACAGCTCGCGCCACACGCCGGCCAGGCTCTCCTCGGCGGGGTCCGCGGGGGCCTCGTAATCCGTCCGCAGCGCCGGGCGCGGGTGCAGCGCCTCGGCCTCCGCGTCGTCCCGCACCGCGCCCGACGCGGGGCGCGCGGCCGGGGCGGCGGGGTCGCGCGGGGTCACCAGCACGCGCGGCTCGCCGGCCAGCGCGGCCAGGCGCCCAAAGGCGCGCACCCCCTGCGCGGGAAGGATCCCCTCCCCCGCCGCGTCGCCGCCGTCGCCGTCCACCCGCCAGCGGTCCCAGGCGACGCTGGTCCAGCGGCCACCCTCCGCCGCCGCCCGCTGCGCCCACGCGTCCACCAGCGCGAACGCCGCCGCGGCCGCGCCCACGCCCGTGCCGCCGGACGCGGGGACCAGGGAGCTCTGCAGGTGGATGAAGTCCAGCTCCACGCCGTCCGTGGCCGCCCGCAGCGCGGACAGCTCGCGCGCCAGCCGGGCCCACTCCGCCGCCGCGTGCCCCGCCGGCGCCTGCGCCAGCGGCGTGTACCCCGCCGCCTCGCCCAGCCCCGGCGCGTGCACGACGCCGTCCAGCCCGCCGAGCTCGTCCGCCGCGCGCGCCACCGCCGCCCGCAGCGCCTCCGCGTCGTCCAGCGGGGCGCGCAGCAGCAGCGGCGCCATCCCGTGCTCCTCCGCGCCGCGCAGCCAGGCGATGGTGTGCACCAGGGGGTCCAGGCGCGACGCGGCGGACTCCAGCCGCGCATCCCACTCGCCGCGCTCCGGCAGCGCGGGGTCCACCACCAGCGCCAGCCGCGCGCCCAGGGTGACGGCCAGGTGCTCCATCAGCACCCACCCGGCGGAAGTCAGCGCGCCGGAAAAGAGGTAGGCGCCGCCCTGCTTCAATCCGCTGGCGTCCAGCGGCAGGTGCGCCGCCTCCCAGCTGCGCACCCAGCGCACGGGCCCGCGCAGCGCCGCCTCCGTCTCCGCCGCGTCCGCCGTGACCTCCGCGAGCAGCTGGTCGGCCAGCCGCTCCGCACCGCCGGGCCGCAGGCGGACGTCCACCGTGCGGCAGAGGGCGTGCGGATGCTCGCGCGGCAGCACCGCGCAGGCGCCCAGCACCGTCGCCCGGGCGGGATCGACCGATTCCCCGCCGGCCACGTCCTGCACGCCCTCCGTCACCACCGTCAGCCGCAGGGGATCGGCGGAATCCGCCGCGAACGCCGCCGCGATCGCCGCCACGCTGCCGTAGCCGCGCGCCTGCGCCCGCTCGGGTGCGTCCGGGGCGTCCGCATCCACCGGATCGATCCCCCACAGCAGCACCACGTGGCCCGGGCGCGCGTCCGACGCGTCCAGCGCCTCGCGCAGGGCGGCCAGGTCCGCGGCGTGGCCGGGGCGCACGGTGTAGGCGCTGTCGCCCACGCGGGCGAAGCGCTCGCCCGGCTCCGCCAGCGCGACCGTGTGGCCTCGCGTGCGCAGCCGGCTCGCCAGCCGTGCGCCCACGCCCGCCTCGTCCGCCAGCACCAGCCAGCTCCCCGCTTCCACGCCGGGGTTGATGACGAGCGGCGCGCGCTTCCACGCGGGGACGTGCAGGTGGTCGCCGGGGATCGCCGTGCGGACGGCGGACGCCGCCGCGCCGGTGGGGCGGTCGATCCAGTGGCGGCGGCGCTCGAAGGGATAGGTGGGCAGGGGGACGCGACGCAGACGCTCGTGCGCGTGCACGGCGGTCCAGTCGATCGCCACCCCCGCCGCCCACAGCCGCCCCGCCGCGCCGAGGAGATGGGCGGTGTCCGGCTGGCGCTCGTACGCGTGGCGCATGGAGGCGACGACGGCGGGCTGGTCATCCCCCCAGACGGTCAGCTGCGAGGCCAGCATCCGCAGCCCGTGGCCGGGGCCCGTCTCCAGCAGCACGCGGATGCCGCCGCGGGCCAGCGTCTCCACGCCGTCGCTGAAGCGGACGGTGCTCGTCAGGTGGCGCGCCCAGTAGGTGGGGTCCGTAGCCTGCGCCGCGGTGATCCACCGCCCGGTGACGCTGCTGCAGAACGGCAGCGTGGGCTCGTGCAGGCGCATCCCGCGCAGCAGCCCGGAGAGCCGCTCGGCCACGGGCTCCATCATCGACGAATGAAAGGCGTGCTGCAGCGGCAGGCGCCGCCAGACGATGCCGCGCGCCTCCATCTCCGCCTGCACCTCCTCCAGCTCCGCCACGGGACCGGAAAAGACGGTGATCGACGGCCCGTTCAGCGCGCCGATGCACAGCCCGCCGCGCAGGTAGGCGCTCGCCTCCTCCGGCGGCAGGTTGACGCCCATCATCCCCCCGGGCGGCATCTCGGCCACCAGGCGCGCGCGCTCCGCCGTCAGTGCCAGCGCGTCTTCCAGCGACCACACGCCGGCCACGGTGGCGGCCACGTACTCGCCCAGCGAGTGGCCCACCATGGCCGCGGGCTGCACCCCCCACGACATCCACAGCCGCGCCAGCGCGTACTCGGTCACGAACAGCGCCGGCTGCGCCAGCCGCGTGACGTTCAGTTCCTGGCCCGGATCGTCCGGCGCGGCGCCGGCGCGGCCCAGCATGGTGCGCAGGTCGATGGACTGCGCGGCGCTCTCGCCCTCCGCCGGGCCGTCGCCGGGGTACAGGACCTCGCGCAGGTCCACGCCCAGGATGGGGCGCAGGATCTCGGCGCACCGGTCCACCGTCTCGCGAAAGACCGGCTCCGACTGGTACAGCCCGCGTCCCATCCCCGGGTAGTGGCTCCCCAGGCCGGGAAACAGGAAGGCCACCGGCCGCGCGCCCTCCGGCGCGATGCCGCTGACGACGCGGTCCGCCGCGCGCGCCTCCAGCGCGTCCGCCGCCTCCGCGCCCGTGCGGGCCACCAGCGCGCGGCGGTGCTCGAAGGCGCGCCGCCCCGCCTGCAGCGTCCAGGCGACGTCGCACAGCGCCTGCTCCGGGTGCGCGCGCAGGTGCGCCGCCAGCCGGTCCGTGGCCGCGTCCAGCGCCGCCGGCGTCCGCGCGGAGAGCGTCAGCAGGTGCCAGGGACGCGCGGGCGTCGACGGCCGGGGCGCGGGCGCCTGCTCCAGCACCACGTGCGCATTCGTCCCCCCGATGCCGAACGACGACACGCCGGCGCGCCGCGGCGTCCGCGCGTCCCCCGCCCAGGGGCGCAGCTCGGTGTTGACGAAGAAGGGCGACGACGCGAAGTCGATCTGGGGATTGGGCGCCGTGTAGTGCAGCGACGGGGGGATCTCGCCGCGCTCCACCGCCAGCGTGGCCTTGATGAGCCCCGTGGCGCCGGCCGCCGCGTCCAGGTGGCCCACGTTGGTCTTTACCGACCCCAGCGCGCAGAACTGCCTGCGCCGCGTGTCGCCGAACGCCTGGGTGAGCGCGGCCACCTCGATGGGATCGCCCAGCGCGGTGCCGCTGCCGTGCGCCTCCACGTAGCCCACGGTCTCGGGATCCACGCCGCCCACGTCCAGCGCCTCCTGGATCACCGCCGCCTGCCCGTCCACGCTGGGCGCGGTAAAGCCCACCTTCTGCGCACCGTCGTTGTTGATGGCGCTGCCGCGGATGACCGCGCGGATGGTGTCGCCGTCCGCCAGCGCGTCATCCAGCCGCTTGAGCACCACCAGGCCGATGCCGTCGCCGCCCACGAGCCCGGCCGCGTCTTCGCTGAAGGCGCGGCAGTGGCCGTCGGGGGATGCGATGCCGCCCGGCGTGTACATGTAGCCCGGCGAGCACGTGCGGATGGAGGCGCCGCCCGCCACCGCCACGTCGCACTCGCCGGCGGCCAGCGCCTGGCACGCCACGTGGACGGCGACCAGGCCGGTGGAGCAGGCGGTGTGCACGTTGACCGCCGGGCCGCGCAGGTTCAGCCGGTGCGCGGCGTGGGTGGCCAGGTAGTCGCGGCCGTTGGCCAGGCTCAGCTGAAAGACGCCCAGGGCGTCCACCAGGTCGGGTCGGGCCAGCACGTGCGAGAGGTAGTCGTTCCCCGGCGCGCCGGCGTAGATGCCCACGGTGCCGGTGCCGGGCTCCTGCCCCGCGTTCTCCAGCGCCTCCCAGGCGGTTTCCAGCAGCACGCGGTGCTGGGGATCCATCACGTCCGCCTCGCGCGGGGTGAACCCGAAGAAGGCGGAGTCGAAGCGGTCGGCGTCCTCGATCAATCCCCCCGCACGGACGAAGGAGGGATCGCGCAGCAGCCGGGGATCCACCCCGGCCGCCAGCGCCTCGTCCTCGCTGAAGAAGGTGATGGAGTGCACCCCTTCGCGCAGGTTGCTCCAGAACCGCTCCACGTCTCGCGCGCCGGGAAATCGCCCCGCCATCCCGATGATGGCGATGGCCGCGGCCTGCTCGGGCACCGTATCGAATCCGTCGCTCATCGGTCGTCGTCCTCTCGGTTGGTTCGGTCATCCGTTCCCCGCCCCGCCGTGCGCAGGGCCAGCGCACGACGCCGGGCCGCGCGCTCGCTGCCGCGCCGCGGCGCCGGGGCGGCCCGCCCGGCGTCCAGGTGCTCGGAAAGGGTGGCCACGGTGGGAAAGCGGAACAGGTCCACCACCGGCACCTGCACCCCCATCCGCTCGCGGATGCGGGCCTGCAGCTTCAGCAGCAGCAGCGAGTGGCCGCCCAGCTGAAAGAAGCCGTGGTCGCGCCCCACCCGCTCCACGCGCAGCACCTCGGCCCAGATCTCCGCCATCTGCGCTTCCACCGGCGTGCGCGGCGCCACGTACAGGTCTTCCACCCGCGCCAGCTCCGGCGCGGGAAGGGCGCGGCGGTCCAGCTTGCCGCTGGGCGTCAGCGGCAGCCGGTCCAGGAAGACGAAGGCGCTGGGCACCATGTGCTCCGGCAGTCCGCGGCGCAGGTGGTCGCGCAGCTCGTCCGCGGGTGCCTGGCCGGCCACGTACGCCACCAGCCGCCGGTCGCCGGGCACGTCCTCGCGGGCGACCACGGCGCAGTCGCGCACGTCCTCCCGCTGGCGCAGCACCGTCTCGATCTCGCCCGGCTCCACGCGGTATCCGCGGATCTTGAGCTGCTGGTCGGCGCGTCCCAGGTACTCCAGCTCGCCGTCGCCCCTCCAGCGCGCGCGGTCGCCGGTGGCGTAGATGCGCGCGCCCGGCTCGGGGCCGAAGGGGCTGGGGATGAAGCGCTCCGCCGTAAGCCGCGGCCGCCCCAGGTATCCGCGCGCCACCTGCGCACCGCCGATGTACAGCTCGCCCGCCACCCCGATGGGCACGGGCCGGAGCGTACGGTCCAGCACGTACACGCGCATGTTGGGCACGGGGCGCCCGATCGGCGGCAGCAGCCCCCACTCCGCCGAGCGGGCGGAGAGCGCGTGCGCCGTGGCCACGTGCGTCTCCGTTGGCCCGTAGTGGTTGTGCAGGCGGCACCCGGGAGTGCCTTCGATGAGCGCGGCGATCTGCGGCGTGGCCACCAGCTGCTCGCCCGCCGTGATCACCTCGCGTAGCGCGAGTGGCGTGGTCATGCGTACATCCGGTTCCTGGGGCTCATGGCTGCGTTCTACGTCAATTTAGTCCTGAATAGTGATGTGCGTGCGACAAACCGTCCCCTGCCGGGAACGGCATCGCGCAGTCGCACTCACGTCCCGGAATGATCTACGGTGCCGGCACCGATCCGGATGCCGATCCACGGACCCGGATCATCCCGTTATCCATTTCGCGCCTATTACGCCATCTTGCAAGCTGCACCTGTAGAGTGTAACACTTGTACAGGTTCAGGCAAAGACGTGGAACCAGAATGCGTATCAGTCTACGCCAAACTGCCTCAACTCGTCTACAAGTAGTAACCTGAGTGGATTGCGGGGGCAAGTGTCTGATCAGCGGTTCTCTGAACAAGCACGCTGGTGGACGGGAACCCTATGTAGATGTTTACATTATTTTACCGCCATAATTATCCGATTAAGCGCGTGACTGCTGGGGGAACTCATCACCACTGCTCGGATGGATGACGGACTTTACGGAAGGTTGCACTCAGGACGGAGAAGGTGCGCGGACGCGGCGAAACACTCTACACACAATTTCCCGTAAAGAGCTAGTGCGCACCAAAGAGGTCGGGACAGCCGAACAACTGATCTACAGGTTGGGGTGCAGAAGGACGGTATCCGAATCCCGGAGAGGAGCACGTAATTACGGGTCCGGCGGACGGTGTCATTCTGAGTGGGTGTTGCTAACCCCCCCAGAATCACAAAGAAGCGATGACTTCCTGAGGGAGCGCACCACGTGTAACCTGCTTCCACACAACCGTCTGCGCGCGACCGAAGGACCTGCTCTCCGGCGAGGCGGGGCCGGCTTCATGCCGCGGGACCAGCGCCGTCGTTCTGCCGGCGGGGTCCTTCGGTCGGCGCGAAGGTGCAGTGTACAAGCGAGGTACGGGGTGGCGCCTCCCTCAGGAAGTCAATCACGCTGGGAGGTTTGGCAACACCCTCTGAGGCTGAGGAAGGCGCCGCTGCGGGCCGTCCCGGAACGCACAGCAGCCCTGTGCGCCGACCGAAGAATCTTCCGGATGGGCGCACGGTCCCGACGGCTACGATGGGTTTCGGCGCGAGAGGCCGCCCGTTCCCGAAGGAGATTCTTCGGTCGGCGCCACGGCCTTGGAGTGTGAAGACGGTTTGGGGCGGCGCCCTCAGAATGACACGGTGATCATCCGGACGCAGTGTCTTGCGGATCCGCTCCTCCGTGGCCGTACTCCTTGATCTTCTGCTACTCCCCGGCCTTGGAGCGCTGCGCGAAGTCGCGGGCCACGTCCGCCAGCGTCACCTCGCCAAAGCGGCTCAGGAGCAGCGCCTCCGCCTCGTGCAGCGCATCGGAAAGCGTGCTGTTGACCGCCTTTTCCACCAGGCACTCCGGGTGGTCCACCGCCAGGCGAATGGCGAACAGGGTGGGATCGTCCAGGGCGCGGTAGATGTCGAGCAGGGTGATGTCGCCGAGGTCGCGGGCCAGCACCCATCCGCCCCCGTGCCCCTTTTCGGAGCGCACGTAGCCCTGGTCCCGCAGCCCGGCCATCGTCCGGCGCACCACCACGGGATTGGTGTTCAGCAGCTGCGCCAGCGACTCGGACGTGGCGGCCCCCTCGTGCAGCTCCATGTGGATCAGCGCGTGGAGCATGCGCGAGAGCCGGCTGTCGCTCCTCATCGATCCACCCGCCGTCCATCGCCGCCGGCGCACCCGGAGCGAGTCTCGTAACTAAAAGGGTTGCGTGATATCGTCATCGTCCCCATCTTTGGCATCGTGCAGGTCACTGAAGCATGGCATCCGCCAGTGAATGTAACATCTGGGGATACGTGAGAGGAAGCCACACCGGAGAGGAGAGGCCAATGACGTACGACGCAATCATCATCGGGGGGAGCTTTGCGGGGCTGACGGCGGCCATGATGCTGGCCCGCGCCCGCCGGCCCATCCTGGTCATCGACGCGGGCGCGCCGCGCAACCGGTTCGCCTCGCACTCGCACGGCGTGCTGGCGCAGGACGGACGGTCCGGCGGCGAGATCCTGGCGGACGCGCGCGCCCAGCTGGCCGCCTACCCCACCGTCACCCTGCTGCAGGGCACCGTGGTCGAAGCCACGGGCCGGGACGGCGCATTCTCCGTGCGCACCGCGGACGGCGCCGTGGCGGAGGGGCGCAAGCTGCTGCTGGCGACGGGCGTGGCCGACACGCTTCCCGACATCCCCGGGCTGGCGGAGCGCTGGGGCAAGACCGTGCTGCACTGCCCGTACTGCCACGGCTACGAGATCGGCGGCGGCTCCATCGGCGTGCTGGCGACGCTGCCCGGGTCCGCGCGCCTGGCCGGGATCGTCGCGGACTGGGGGGACGTCACCTTTTTCGCCAACGGCGGGCCGCAGCCGGACGACGAGGAGCGGGCGATGCTGGAGCGCCGCAAGGTGCGCATCGAGCCCGCGCCGGTCGCCGCGGTGGAAGGTCCGGGCGTGGAGATGGAGGGCATTCGCCTGGAGGATGGCCGGCTGGTGCCCGTGCGTGCGCTGTTCGTCCCCTCGTTCATGCGGATGGCCAGCCCGCTGGCGGAGGCGCTGGGGTGCGCGTTCGACGAGACGCCGGCCGGCACCCTCATCCGCACCGACACGATGAAGCTGACCACCGTCCCCGGCGTGTACGCCGCCGGCGACGCCGCGTACGGGCCGGGCAACATCACGCTCGCTTCCGCGGACGGCGTGCGGGCCGGCATGGGCCTGCACCACGCGCTGATCGCGGACGATTGATGCGAAAATCCTGAAAAGACTTGTTCTCACCCAGAGGGCACAGAGGCGGTAGCAGCCCCATTGTTCAGTGATAGACCGACAGGGTGAGGAATTCGGTCCACGACCAGACGTGGTCGCTCAACCCGATGGCCATCGCCGGCGAGCGCCGAACGTAGCGCCGCCCGCCCGGAAGACCTGTCCGCTCCTGA
>NZ_DASWNM010000070.1:0-57082 GCF_036399255.1 Longimicrobium sp. | reverse complement strand
CTCTCCCCCCTGCAGTTTAGGGGGGAGAGGCCGGGAGAGGGGGGCGCCGGCGGGCGCCAGTTCGATCTCTCTCGTCGAGCCCCGTCCCAACCCTCCGGGGTTGGTGCTACGATACTGAACGATGAGCGCAACGGAGATGACGATGGATACGGCGGACGAGGCGGCGCTGCGGGAGCTGCACGCGTCGCTCTCGGCGCGGCGCAGGCCGGAGGACGTGGCGGAGACCATCCGCGAGCTGCTGGGGGATGCGCTCGCGCCCGCGGAGGCGCGCGTGCTGGAGCGGGCCGCGGGCGGGTCGCTCAAGCGGCGGATCTTCGGCTTCACCTCCATGGCGCAGGAGTTCGCCCGGCCGGTGGGGGCGGACCGTCAGGTGTCCCGCGCGTGCGAGCTCTTTCGCTCCGCCTATCCGCTGAACCACGACCTGTGCGCCAACCCCGGCGCGGTGGAGGCGTTCATCCGCGCGGTGGGGAAGGAGATCGGCAAGGTGTTTGGCCGCAGCGACTTTCGCGACCACCGGCTGTCGCACCTGGAACGGCTCGAGCGGGGGATGGAGCTGTCGCGCCGCGGCTACAACAAGCGGTTTCGCCTGCTGGCGCGCATGGAGGCCAAGCTGCAGCGCCTGGTGCGCGAGATCCGCAAGCGCGAGCTGCAGATGATGGGCAGGTCGGGGCTGGCCTCGCGGCTGTCGTGGGACGAGTTCGCCGCGGACCGCGACGCGGCGGCGTTCGCGGCGTACTACACGGCGCGGCGCAACCTGCGCTCGGAGTTCACCATCGACGGACAGCAGCGCGCGTACGACGAGGTGGCCGCCATGCTGTTTGCCCGCTGCGAGCGCGGCGCCGACGCCGGCTGGTGGACCGTGGCCCACGTGTATCCGCGGGTGGAGGTCTTCGGCCGCCTCTCCGAGCGGCAGAAGGGCGCGCTGCTGGGGCGCTGGTACGCGGTGCTGCGGGAAGTGGCGCAGGTGCTGGAAGAGACGTGGACCCGCTCCGGCATCGACCGGAGCACGATGGTGGTGCGGCGCGGCAACGACTCCACCACCTGGAACAACACGGCGGGGGCGTGGAACACCGCGCGTGACAACTGGATCGGGCTGCTGTACGCGCTGGGGATGGAGGAGCTGCTGGACCGCTTTCTTCCCGGCAAGGCCATGCGGCTCATCGCCGGCGACGTGGCGGCGTGGCACCGCGACGCCGGCACCGAGCCGGACCGCAACCTGTTCGTGTGGAATGAGCTCCCACTGCCGTGGCGGGTGCTCTCGGGCGACGAGGAATGCACCCTGCCCATGGTGGTGGATGCGTGCCGCCGCCACGGGCTGGACGCGGAGAAGTCAGGGTGGATGGCGCCGCGGGCGCACGGACAGGTTGCGCCGTTTCGCCCCACGCCCGAGCTTGTGCACGGCGTGACCGTGGCCAACCCGTTCCTGGCCGACATGCTGCGGCGGCTGGGCTGGTTTTCGGGAAAGCCGCGGGTGCAGGCGAACGCTCCGGGATAGCACTGCGGTAGAGCGCCCGGCACGTCCCGGGTGCCGGAGCAGGTCCATGGAAGACGGGGAGTCCGGCGTAGCTCAGCGTGGTAGAGCGGCCGGCTCTTAACCGGTTGGACGCTGGTTCGACCCCAGCCGCCGGCTCCCCGGCTTCCATGGACGCAAACGAAGAAGCCCCGGTCCGCGTCTGCGGGCCGGGGCTTCTTTTCGATCCACATCGAGGCGCGGCGTGTACCCAATCCTCGGGAAACACCTGTCATTCTGAGGGAGCGCCCACCCCGCGCTTTCGGGAAAATCGTTGAGCCGGTTGGCGCGACCGAAGAATCTCCCTCCCCTCGCGCGGAACCCCTTCCCGGGCATCGCCCGGGGACCCCGCGTGGCGGAAAGATCCTGCCGCCCAGAGAGAGATTCTTCGGTCGGCGCCACGCTTCCGCGCGTACGGAGAGCACTGCGCGGCGCCTCCCTCAGAATGACAGTTTGGGCGGACCTGGTGTTACCAGATCTTCACGCGCTGCTCGGGCGGCAGGTACATCCGGTCGCCGGGGCGCACGTTGAACGCCTCGTAGAAGGCGGGCAGGTTGGCCAGCACGCCGTTGGTGCGGAACATCCCCGGCGAGTGCGAGTCGGTCAGCACCATCTGCCGCAGCGCCTGGTCGCGGTACATGGTGCGCCACACCTGCGCATAGCCCAGGAAGAAGCGCTGGTCGCCCGTAAAGCCGGCGATCACCGGGGCCGGACGGCCCTCCAGCGACTTGCGGTACGCGCGGTGGGCAATGGCCACGCCCGACACGTCGCCGATGTTCTCGCCCAGCGTAAGCCGGCCGTTCACGCGCACCCCCGGCAGCGGCTCGAAGGCGCCGTACTGGTTCACCAGCATGGTGGCCCGCTGCTCGAAGGCGGCGGCGTCCTCGGCCGTCCACCAGTCGCGCAGGTTGCCCTGGCCGTCGCTCTTGCGGCCCTGGTCGTCGAAGCCGTGGCTGATCTCGTGCCCGATCACCGCGCCGATGGCCCCGTAGTTCACCGCGTCGTCGGCCTGCAGGTTGAAGAACGGGGGCTGCAGGATGGCCGCGGGGAACACGATCTCGTTGTTCACCGGGTTGTAGTACGCGTTCACCGTCTGCGGGGTCATCCCCCACTCGGTGCGGTCCACCGGCTTGCCCAGCCGGCCGATCATGTCGGCGTACTCGTAGGCCACGCTGCGGCGCACGTTGCCCAGCAGGTCGTCGGGGCGAATCTCCAGCGACGAGTAGTCACGCCACGTGTCGGGATAGGCGATCTTGACGCTGAAGCTGGCCAGCTTGTCCTGCGCCTGGGCCTTGGTGGCCGGGCTCATCCACTCCAGCTCGTCGATGGCGTCGCGGTACGCCGCCATCAGGTTGTCGACCAGCTCCTCCATGCGGGCCTTGCTCTCGGGCGAGAAGTGGCGCTGCACGTACAGCCTGCCCACCGCCTCGCCCAGCGAGCCCTCCACCACGCCCACGCCCAGCTGCCACCGCGGGCGCTCCTGCTCCTGCCCGCTCAGCGTGCGGCTGCGAAAGGCGAAGCGCGCCTCGCGAAAGTCGCGGCTCAGGAACTGCGCCGCGCCGTCCAGCATCCGCGTGGCCAGGTACGTCTTTACGTCCTCGACCGGCGTGGCGGCCAGCAGCGCGTCGATGGCGTTGAAGTAGTCCGGCTGGCGCACGATCACGCTGTCCACCCCGGGCAGTCCCGCGGCGGAAAAGTAGGGGGCCCACCGGAAGCCCGGCGTGCGGGCCTGCAGGTCCGCCATCGCCGTGGGGTTGTAGGTGGCGTTGCGGTCGCGGTTGCGGGTGCGGTCCCACTGCACGCGCGCAACCGCGGTCTCGAACGCCAGCACCCGCCGCGCCGCATTCGCCGCGTCCGGAGTGCCCGCCAGGCGCAGCAGCGTCTCCAGGTAGGTAGCGTACGCCTGGCGCACGGCGGTGTTGCGCTCGTTGTCGACCAGGTAGTAGTCGCGGTCGGGCATGCCCAGCCCCGACTGGCTTACCGTGATGGCGTAGCGCGACGAGTTGCCCTGGTCCTGCCCCACGCCAAAGGCGAACGGCGTGCCCACGCCCATGCGCCGCATGTCGGCGAACAGCTGCGGGTATTGCTCGCGCCCGGTCACGGCCGCGATGCGCCGCAGGTCGCCCTGCACGGGCGCGGCGCCCAGCTGGTCGATGCGGGCCGTGTCCATGAAGCTGCGGTACAGGTCGCCCACCTTCTGCCCCTCGGTGCCGGCGGCGTTGGGGGCCGCCGACACGGAGTCGATGATGGCGCGCAGCGCGGCCTGCGCGTTGTCGCGCAGCACCAGGAAGGTGCCGATGCTGGTGCGGTCGGCCGGGATCTGCGCGTTGCGGATCCAGCCGCCGTTCACGAAGGCGAAGAAGTCGTCCTGCGGGCGTACGCCGCGGTCGAAGCCGGCGGTGTCCACCCCCAGCGCCAGCGACGGCGAGGGCGCGGCGGCGCCGTCCATGGACGAAGACGTGCCGGGCGCGCAGGCGCCCAGGGCCGAAACGGCGAACAGTCCCGCCGCGGCAAGCGAGACGCGTTTGATTGTGGCCATGCTCCGGGTAGTTTGAGATTGAGGAACGGCGTTGCCCGGCTAAAGACAGCCAGTTCAGCGAAAACGCTGGAATCCCGTGTCCGATTCGTGTAACTGTAATTTACATATATAGTTAGGCGCGGGGAAGGGGTCGCGGGGCTTTGCGTGTCTCAGGCCGGATTCCCGGCCCGGCCGTGCATTCCCCCACAGGCCGTCTCGTCCTCATGCCGGATCCTGGAAAAGAAATGGTCGTACAGAGGAACAGAGTCAGACAGAGCAAGCGAGCCGAGGTATCATCCTGGCTCCCCGGTCTGACTTTGTGAAGGTGTCGTTTTCCCGGAACCGGTTGTCAGGATGATGGGATGCAGATCCGGCGAGGGATCGGGGTGCGGGGGAACAGAGGAAAAACAGAGGAGCAGAGGCCCCCGCCGGGGTTGCCTCTGCTCCTCCGTATCCCCATGCCGTTCCATCCGCTGACGCTCCGGACGGACCGCGTCCCATGCCTAGTGCATGGAAGGCACGGCGGGACGGGGCTGTGCGTCGAAGAAGCCGCGGACGGGGCTGCCCTGGCGCAGCTGCCGCAGCTGCCGGTACGCCAGCGCGATCATCACCCCGTACAGCGCCGTCTTGGTAAGGTGGATGTGGTACGGCTGCGGCGCCCACTGCCCCCCGATGTCGATGCGCGACAGAAAGGCGAACCAGAGCACGCTGAGCGCCAGCGTAAAGGCGTTCACGCCCAGCGCGGACCACAGCCCCCGGTCCATCCCCCCGCTGCTGATGCCCACCAGCAGAACCGCCATCAGCGCCAGCAGCTCCATCAGGTCCCACACGGCCACGGCCAGGTAGTGCGTAAGGCCGGAAAAGGCGTGCTCGTTCGCCCCCACCAGCCCGCCCACCACCATCCCGCCCAGCACCACCACCATCGCCCGCCCCAGCGGCGGCGGCGCGGCGCCGCGCTGCACGCGCAGCAGGATCACGCACAGCACGATGCAGTACGCGGTCAGCAGAAAGGTGCGGCTGTGGTTCAGGATGGGGTGCCACACCAGCACGGCGTTCCACGCGGCGGACCCTTCGCCCCCGCGCCAGCCCACCATGGAAAACATGTCGTGCAGCGCCGAGCTGAGCCCGTGCACCCCGAACGTGGCCGCGGTGAGCGTCCAGCCGTAGCGGAACGTGCGCTGGCGTGCGGGCAGCCCCAGGGCCACCCGGTGCGCGAAGAACGCAAACACCAGGAGGCCCATGGAGCTCAGCAGCTGCGGAACCAGGGTTCTCACGGGACGTGCCCCGCCTTGCGCGCGCTCAGGTCTCGCAGTGCGGGGGGCAGGTCTTGGCGTTGTTCTCGACCGTGAACACGTCGCCGAACTCGGTCAGCTCGCCCGGGCTGCGCCCCTCGTCGTACAGCTCCACCGACAGGCGGTGAATGCTGTGCTCCGGGTCGTCGATGGTGATGGTGATGTCGCGCTTGCTGCCGTTCTTCCCCTTGAGCCTGATGACGTGCTTCTTGGGGTGCCCCTTGTCCTTGCAGTCCACCACGTCGTCGTCGGGCTGGCGGTACAGCTCCTTGCGGGCGCCGCCCTTCTTTTCCACGACGCAGGCGCTGGCGAACGCGGGGTGAAACGTGACGTCGTAGTCGGCGTCACGGGTAACGGTCTTGTGGTCTTCCATGGTTTCCTCTGTTTTTGATTTCATCGGGATTGCGACAGGCGGGAGCCCAGGAGGGAACTGCACTGCGCTACAAAGTGCATCGTCGGGCGCGATCCGGCAAGTGCAACTGCTGCTTGCTGCTACACGCGGCCCGTGGGGCCGGGCGCCTGGCGCCGCAGGTCGTGCAGCCGCTCGAAAAGCGCGGGCACGCGGCGCCCGCCGCCGGCCAGGTGCAGCCGCCGCGCGGCCAGGACCGACATCAGGATCCCCACCGCCAGCTGCAGCCAGAACAGGGCGCTGAAATAGGGCTTCACGTGCGCCACGCCCCAGAAGGCGATCACCGCCAGCAGGCTCACGCTCAGGGTTTCCTTGATCGCGTACGCCGCCAGCGCCAGCCACAGCAGCTGGTCCATGGCGTCGTTCTGCACGGCGGCCAGCAGGGCGGCCATCATCATCACCGCCGTGACCGCGTTCAACACGGCCAGCCGGGTGAAGAAATCGTGGGGCGAGGCAATGGGGAACGGGCGGATGGCCAGCGTGCCCGCCACGGCCGCCACCAGCAGCACCGCGGGAGCGGCCGCGGCAATGCGGGGCGCGGTGCGGCGCGAAACCACCATCAGCGCCAGCAGCAGCAGGCCGGACGCAATGCTGGCCACGCAGCGCCCCAGGTTGGCCAGCAGTCCCCAATCGCTCACGAGGGGGTACAGCCACGACTTCTCGCCGGCGGCCACGGAGGCGGCCGACACCAGGGCGTGCAGCGTGGCGTACACGCCCACCGTGAGAAAGCTGGCGGCCGTCACCTTCCACGCCAGCGCCGCGCGGTCCCGCCGCACCGTGCCAAAGCGGCGCCACACCTTCAGGGCCTGAACCCCGAACAACAGGATGAGCGCCGACGAGGCGATCTGCTGCAGGACGGCGGTCATCGCCCGCGCCCTACTGCTCGGGGCAGAACGGCGGGCACAGCACCGGCCCGTCCTCAATGACCAGGCGCACCTCGTTGCCGTTTCCGTCGCGCGCCTTGAGCACGATCTCGATGCGGTCCACCTGCTGGCCGGGGTCGTTCACCTGCAGCATTACGTCGGCCCCGTTCCCCCGCACCTCCACCGTGCTGCTGGGCCACGGCTTCACCTGCCCGGGCGGCAGCACGAAGGGCGGCTTCTGCTCGTACACCCGCGTTTCCACCCCGCCGTCCACCAGCGTCAGCCGGCGGACGAAGCCGGGATAGAAGCAGATCTCGTAGCCCCCGGCGCTTACGCACTCGCGCGGGTTGGAGGGGGGCAGGTCGAGAAACTTCGGGATGCCGATGTCGTCCATCAAACGCCTCCGGGCCAAATGAACAAAGCGACCGCAACCGAACAAAAGGTGCTCCTCCGCGGCTCGAAACGCAAGTATTTTGTTCGAGGGGTTCGCGCCCATTGCGTAATTTCGTGCAGAAAGGCGCCGGCGGGCGCGGTGATTGCGCGCGGAGCCGGGCGTCCCGTCCACGCACCTGTACGCCCGACCTGGCGAATGATGAATCGACCCGACCGCGTTTTTCTGGGCGCGCTGCTGCTGGCCGGCGCGCTGTCCGCGTGCTCGCCGGCGGCCCCGGCGGCCGGCCCCGCGCCGGGGGACGGCGTGCGGCGCGTGCGCATCGTGCACACCAACGACTTTCACGGGCGGCTGCTGCCGCAGCAGGTGGGCGGGCGCGCCGCCGGGGGCTCGGCGGTGCTGGCGGCGCACTTCGACAGCGCGGCGGCGCGGTTCGGCGGGCCTACGCTCGTCCTCTCCGCCGGCGACGACATGCAGGGTACGGCCATCAGCAACCTGAGCTGGGGGCGCGCCACCATCGCCGCCCACAACGCCAGCGGGTACGACGCGGCGGCGGTGGGCAACCACGAGTTCGACTGGGGGCAGGACACGCTGGCGGCCCGCGTGCGCGAGAGCCGCTTTCCCTGGCTGGCCGCCAACGTCTTCGTGGCCGGGACGCGCCGGCAGCCGGCGTGGCTGCGGCCCTGGGTGATGATCGAGCGCGGCGGTGTGCGCACGGCCGTCATCGGCATCGCCCTGCGCACCACGCCCGAGGTGGTGCTGGCGGGGCGCACGGCGGGGCTGGAGTTCGGGCCCGAGGCGCCGGCCGTGGACCAGGCGGCGCGCGAGGCGCGTGCGGCGGGGGCCGACTTCGTCGTCGTCACCGCGCACGTGGGCGCCAGCTGCGAGGAGTCGGGCACCGCGCCCGCCGAGCCCTCGGCCGGGTGCCGGGGCGAGATCCTGGAGATGGCGGACGCGCTCACCGAGCCGGTGGACCTGGTCGTGGGCGGCCACACGCACCGGCGCGTGCTCACGCACGAGGATTCCATCCCCATCGTGGAGGCCGGGTCGTACTCCACCGCCTACAGCGTCACCGACCTGGAGCGGCGCGGCGGGCGCACCGTCGTCACCACGCGCGAGGTGCGCACGCCCTTCGCCGACGAGGTGTCGCCCGACACGCAGGTGGCCCGCGTCGTCGCCGAGTGGGAGCGCAGCGTGCGCCCCATCACCGAGCGCGTGGTGGCCACGCTGGCGCAGCCCATGGAGCGCGAAGGGGACGAGTACGCGCTGGGCAACCTGCTGGCCGACGCCATCCGCGTGCAGACCGGCGCGCAGGCGTCGCTGGTGAACAACGGCTCCATCCGCCGCCCCCTTCCCGCCGGCCCGGTAAGCTGGGGCATTCTGTACGAGCTGCAGCCGTTCGCCAACGCGCTGGTGACGGTGCGGGTGACGGGCGCGCAGCTGCGCGAGGCGCTGGAGGTGGCGCTCGCCTCCGGCACTCCGAACGCCCACGTCTCCGGGCTGGTGGTGCGCTACGACTCCGCCGCCCCCGAGGGCCGCAGGGTGCGCGAGGTCCGGCTGGACGGCGGCGCGGTGGTGGATGACGACGACGTGGTGACCGTGGGGCTCAGCGAGTTCGTGGCCACCGGCGGCGACCGCTTCACCTCGTTCACGCAGGGGCGGATGACGCGCACGGAGCTGGTCGATCTCGACGTGGTGATCGCCTACCTGCAGGGCCTTCCCCAGCCCGTCCGCGCGCCCGACGCGGGGCGGTGGCGGGCCGTCCGCTGAGCGCGGAAAACTGCCACGCAGAGCAGCAGAGGGGCAGAGACAGGACCGGCTCTCCGCGTCTCTGCGTGACACTCATCCTCAGATCATCCTGTCTTCTCCGTGTCCTCGGGGTGACGCCGAATCCGGGAAAACAACACCTTCATTCGTACAGAGGAACAGAGTCAGACAGAGGAACCAAGCCGATACTTCAGCTCGCTTTCTCTGTCTGACTCTGTTCCTCTGTACGATTATTCTTTTTCAGGACCTGGTCTGAGCCTGAGGATGAGACGGGCTATGGGAAATGCACAATCAGGCCGGGAATCCGGGATCACGCTGTCGATGAGAAGATGATGAGCCGCCGCACCTCCCCGCCGCGCGCGGGTAACAGCGGACGTCCTCCGAACTCCCGACGCCTGGATACGGACGCTGCATGACCGTTCGATCGATCGCCCTCTTCTGCCTCGTGCTCGCGGGATGCGACGCGGCGCGCGACACCGGCGCCCAGGCGGACGCGCGTGCGCCCGCTTCCGCCGCGCCCGCCCGCACGGCCGCCGCGCCGCGCGCCGACCCGGCGGACACGGTGCTGCTGGCGCAGGCGCTGGACCGCGCGGCGGAGCTGCCGCGGCTGCGGGGCATCCTGGTCTCGCGGGGAGGGGAGGTGGTGCTGGAGCGCTGGTTCCGCGGCGCGGGGCTGGACCGGGCCACCAACGTAAAGTCCGCGTCCAAGAGCGTGCTTGCCGTGCTGGTGGGGATCGCCATTTCCGAGGGGCACATCCGCGGCGTCGACCAGCCCATCTCCGACTTCTTTCCCGGCTACTTCGCGCGGGCGGACGTGGATCCGCGCAAGCGCCGGATCACCGTGGGCAACCTGCTGTCCATGCAGTCGGGGCTTGAATCCACCAGCTTCAGCGAGTACGGCGCGTGGGTCAGCAGCGGCAACTGGGTGCGCGCGGCGCTGGACCAGCCCGTGGTGGCGGAGCCCGGCGGGCCCATGCTGTACAGCACCGGCAGCACGCACCTGCTTTCCGCCATCCTGACCCGCGCCACGGGGAGGAGCACCTGGCAGTACGCCAACGAGAAGCTGGGCGAGCCGCTGGGCTTCCGCATTCGCCCGTGGCAGCGCGATCCGCAGGGCATCTACTTTGGCGGCAACGACATGTACCTTACGCCCCGGCAAATGCTGCGGTTTGGGCAGATGTACCTGGACGGCGGCGTGTACGGCGGCCGGCAGGTCGTTCCGCGCGCGTGGGTGCAGGAAAGCGTGCGCCCCCGCACCTCGTCGCCGTACAACGGGCACGGCTACGGGCTGGGATGGTGGAGCCGGGATTCCGGCGGGCGGCGGGTGTTCTTTGCCTGGGGGTACGGCGGGCAGTACGTGTTCGTGGTGCCGGAGCTGCAGCTGGTGGCCGTCTTCATCTCCGAGTCCGAGGGGCCGCGCGAGCCCGGCCACCTGCCCGCCATCCACCGCATCCTGGACCAGAACCTGGTCCCCGGCGCCGCCGCCCGCACCGGGGCCCCCGAGCCGGCGGCGTCCTGAGAGGGTGTTCAAGAATCCGACGCTGCGCATCCAGGCAGATCTACCAGCGCTGTCATTCCGAGGCCCGGCCACGCCGTAGCCTGCCTTCACACCAGGGGTTGCAGGGCCGAGGAATCCCCTGTCGGATTGCTGGAGGGCAGACGCGGCAGCCCGTGCTTACCTTGCGGCTACGACACGGGCGGACAGGGCCAGTGCCGGAGCGGTGCGACGGGGCACCAGCAGCAGACAGTAGATTTCTCAGTCGGCGCGCCAGGAGTTCGCGCGAGCCGATGGTGCGGTGTGGCGCCTCCTTCGAAATGACATACGGGCGCGAGCGCAGGGGTTCTTGAACACACTCTGAAGAGGGCATCGGCGACAGGCCCTGGCGCGCGCGGCGGGCGCCCCCTCCGGGCTCGCATGACTCGCCCACCTCCCCCAAAACTGCTGGGGGAGGTTGATGAGGGGCAGGGATCGAGGCGTCCGAACGGGCTCACGCTGCGCCAGCCTGCACCCCCTCCGGCAATTGCGCGGGGAGGGTGACGCGCCCGACAGGCTGCCGCGTCGGGCCTCGCGCGGGCCGACGGGAGATTCCTCGGCCCTGCGGATCCGCATCGCATTCGTCCGGGGCGGCGTGGCCGGGCCTCGGAATGACAGACCGTGCGGACATCCGGCGGGGTCTGGAGCGCCGCTGGAGTCATGGCAGCGCCTCTTTGCGTTGGCGGGGATTTGACGCGGAGCCCCGCGCGCGGGTAGACTGACCGGCTCCCGCGCGCCCGCGCGGCTCTCGCACATCCACCCGGAACGTTCAGATGGACTCGCTGCAGGTTCTTGCGCCGGCCGCGGCGCTGGTGGCGGGCTTTGCGCACGCGCTGGAGCCGGACCACATGGCCGCCGTCACCACCTTCGTGTCGCGCCGCCCGCGGCCGCTGGAGGCGGCGGGCTTCGGGCTGCGCTGGGGCGCCGGGCACTCGGCGGCCATCATCGTGGTGGGCTGCGTGCTCATCGCGCTGAACGTGCAGCTGCCGGACGGGGTGGCGCGAGGGCTGGAGTTCGGCGTGGGCGCCATGCTGCTGGGGCTGGGCGTGTGGCTGCTGTGGGGCGTGCTGCACGAGCGCGCCCACCGCCTGGCCGGCGGCGCGCAGGCGCACGCGCACGGCCACACGCACGGACGCGGCTCGCTGTGGGTGGGGCTGGCGCACGGCCTGTCGGGAACGGCGCCGCTGGTGGCCGCGCTCTCCGCCTCGCTTTCCGGGTCGCCGCTGCGGGCGGCGGGGTACCTGCTGCTGTTTGGCGTGGGCACGACGCTCGCGATGGCGCTGTACGCGGTGGCGGCGGGGCTGGTGTTTCACCAGGCGGGGCACCGCGTGCCGGCGCTGGCGGGCACCCTGCGCGCGCTGACCGCGGTGGGCAGCGCCGCCATCGGCGTGCTGTGGATGGTGAACGCGGCCGGCGGCGCCTGATCGGTTCGAGCAAGATTCCGCACCCACACAACCAGCGAGGAACGATGTCAGAGGGCATGGCGCAGGGGCAGGACCCGCAGCAGCCCGCGGTCACCATCCGGGCCAAGAACAACGGCCCGTTCCTGGTGGAAGGCCCCTTCCGGCTGATCGACGCCGACGGCAACGAGTACGAGCTCGAGGCGGGAAAGAAGTACAACCTGTGCCGCTGCGGCGGATCGACCAAGAAGCCGTTCTGCGACGGCGCGCACAGCAGGATTGGCTTCGAGGCCGCCGAGCGCGCCGTCCGCGCCGCCGACGCGCAGGCGGAGGGCGGCGCCCCGGCGTAGTCCCGTCGACCCTTATCAAGAATGATTCTTGACAGGGGGAAGCGGCGCCCGTAGCATGCGTGCCATGCGCCGGGCGCGCCCGGCCCCACGATCATCGCCCGGTCCGCTGGCTCAGCGTTCCGGGCGTCGTGTTTCCACGGCGGGCGGCACGATCACGGCGCCGCGCGCCGTCCTCAACATGGAAGATGGAGATCCCAGGATGTCGACAGAAAGCCTGCCGATCGAGCAGCGCGGATACGCCCGGCCCGAGGCGCTGGTGAGCACGCAGTGGGTGGCGGACCACCTGGACGACCCCGCCGTCCGCATCGTCGAAAGCGACGAGGACGTGCTGCTGTACGACGTGGGCCACGTTCCCGGGGCCGTGAAGATCGACTGGCACACCGACCTGCAGGACCCGCTGATGCGCGACTACCTGGACGCCGAGGCGTTCGCCCGGCTGATGCGCGAAAAGGGGATCGGGCCGGACACGACGGTGGTGTTCTACGGCGACAAGAACAACTGGTGGGCCACGTACGCGCTGTGGGTGTTCCGCCTGTTTGGCCACGAGCGGGTGCGGGTGATGGACGGCGGCCGCAAGAAGTGGGACGACGAGGGCCGGCCCATGACGGGCGACTACCCCTCGTATCCGCCCGCGGACTACCCGGTGCCCACCCGCGACGACGAGAAGATCCGCGCCTTTCGCGAGGACGTGGTTGAGCACGTAAAGCAGAAGGGGCAGATGATCGACGTGCGCTCGCCCGAGGAGTACCGCGGAGAGAAGCTGCACATGCCCGACTACCCGCAGGAGGGGGCCATGCGCGGCGGGCACATTCCCGGCGCGGCCAACGTGCCCTGGGCGCGCGCCGTGAACCCCGACACCGGCGAGTTCAAGCCCGCCGGCGAGCTGCGCGAGCTGTACGAGCAGGGTGCGGGGCTGAACCCCGAGCGCGACACGGTGGCGTACTGCCGCATCGGCGAGCGGTCGTCGCACACCTGGTTCGCGCTGTCGTACCTGCTGGGCTACCCCAACGTGCGCAACTACGACGGCTCGTGGACGGAGTGGGGCAACGCCGTGCGCCTGCCCATCGAAAAGCCGTAGCCGATACCCGCATTGGATGGAGGATACGAAGCGCGCCGGCCCGTGGGTCGGCGCGCTTCGTCATGTGTGGTGCGGCAGCGGATCCTGGAAAAGAATGGCCTCACACGGAGTCAACGGAGTCAACGGAGTTCTCTCGTGCCCTTTCCTCTGCTCTCGTGGTGCGAGCGGTGATCGGTGGTGAGCGGAGGCATGGCGCGCCGGTCGGCGAGGCACGAGCCGGCGTGGGCTGTCGGGAACGGGAGAGGGATGGACGTGCGGCAGGGGGCCATCCGCGTTTTTTGGGGAGGGATGGGGATCGCTCGATGATCTCCGAAGTGCAGCGGGACAAGTGGTCCGCACCACCTGATGCGCGATCTCGAAAACCATCCGTCCGCTCCACGGCGGAGGTGAGCGCCGCGCGATCGACACGCGCTGGCCGCGGGTGTGCAGTGAATCGAGACGCGCATCGGCAACGTTCTACGTCACCTCCGGAATGCACATGCGAACTTCCATCGCCTGCCTTGCGATGCTGACGGCGCTCGCGGCCTGCGGGCCGTCGCTCGGCGGCCGCGGATCGCGCGAGCCCACGCTGCGCCCGCGCAACGAGCGCTACGTGCGCCTGTACATGCACACCCTCCCGCGCTGCCCGTTTCGCGAGGTGGGCGGCGTGTGGGGCCGCACCTACCGCGACGTGCGCACCGCGGCGTTCCGGCTGCACGCCAACGCCGTGCTCCTGGAGCCCACCTCCGCTCCCGGCGAGGTGCGGCTGCAGGGCACGGCCGTGCAGTTTACGTCCGTGGACTGCCAGTACTGACGGCGCCGCCCGTCACTCCCCGTCGCCGGCCTGCTGCCGCAGCATCTCGCGGACGCGGGCCGGCGCTTCGTTCATCAGCGGCTGGATGAGCCGCGCTTCGGGAAGGTTCTTCCAGTAGCGCTTGGGCATCTCGGCGCGCATGGCGGCGGGGCGCAGGCGGGCGGGGTTGAAGGTGCTGGCGTAGTACGTCCGCCACAGCGCCTCCAGGCGGTCCTCGTCCGGCGCCTGCGAGCGCGGCACGCCGGGGGTAAAGGTCAGCTGCTCGCCATCCCAGTGCGCGCAGCGGTGCGGGGTAAGGATGCTCCAGCGCATGGACGGGAACCGGTCCACGAAGAACGGCGTTCCCCGCTCCACCACCGGGTGCTCCGGCTCGAACCAGGCCACGTAGTGCGTGCCGCCCTCGTGCTCCACCGTGCGAAAGCGGACGAAGGCGTGCAGCTTGTGGATCTCGCGGCGCACCGCCTTTTCCATCCGCAGCAGCCGGTGCACGTCGGGGTCGCTGGCCACCTCCATCAGCCGCGGCTCGCCGTGCGTCTGCCGCCAGAGCAGGCGGTACAGCAGCGCCCACCGCTGCGGGTCCGCGTGGCACGCCGCCGCCTCGGCCAGCTCCACGAAGCGCCGCGGGACGCGGAACCCCGGCAGCGGGCGCGACTCGCCGGCGACGGGCGCGTCCATCGACAGCCCCAGCGAGGCCTGCGCGTCCTCCGCCTCGCGCCACTCCACCTCGCGCGGCTCCACGCCGTCCGTCAGCAGCCCCCGCGCCGCCTGCCGCCAGGAGGCAAACGAGGGTTCGATACGGATCTGGATCATCGGCCGCACCTCTCGCTGGAGCGAATGAATTCGCCGCAACAACGGCGGAAAGCCCCGCAAACCCCGCGGGGCTTCACCCGCACCCCCGCGGCGTCCGCGCGGCACACACCCGTCGGCGAAGGCCGGCATCGCGTAGTCCCAGCCGCGAATTCATTCGCCTGGGCCGGGTGCGACTGCTTGATCGGCAAACCTGCTCTCGTTGTGCGTGGATCCACTCCGCCACGTCCCCGATCAGGTCTCGGGACACAAGACCGCCTCTCATACTGGGCGGATCGAGTGCCGTGCGGCCGGCCATTGGGCTGAGAACCCTTCCCACTCCCCCTACAGCTCCCCGTGCGCCGCGGCCGTCGCGGTCTCGAACAGGTCGATCTGCGCGCGCCTGGGGGCAATGCGGTCGCGCAGGTCCAGCGTGTCGGGCCCCAGCACCGTCGGGCGATGGTCGTCCGTGACGAGGAAGGGCAGCGCGCGGCGCAGGGGCACGCCCAGGCGCCGCAGGTCTTCGGTGCGGATGCGCGTCCAGCGGCGCGCGGCCAGGATGCGCTTTACGTTGCGCGCCCCCAGGCCCGGGATGCGCAGAAGCTCCTCGCGCGGGGCCGCGTTCACGTCGATGGGAAAGCGCTCGCGGTTGCGCAGCGCCCACGAAACCTTGGGATCGACGGACAGGTCCAGGTTGGGCGCCTCGCGCGTGGTCAGCTCGTCCGCGCGAAATCCGTAGAACCGCATCAGCCAGTCCGCCTGGTACAGCCGGTGCTCGCGCACCAGCGGCGCGGCGATGGGCGGCAGGCCGGGCGAGGCATCCGGAATCGGCGAAAAGCCGCTGTAGTACACGCGCCGCAGTCTGGGCCCGTCGTACAGGTTCGACGCGGTGTCGAGGATGGTGGCGTCGGTGGCGTCCGTGGCGCCCACGATCATCTGCGTGCTCTGGCCGGCCGGCGCAAACACGGGCAGGCGGCGGCCGGGCACGGCGCCCTGCTTTGCCTCGTCGATGCGGTCGCGCATGCGGTCCATGGCGCCGGTGATCTGCACCAGCTGCTTTTCGGGGGCCAGGCGGTCCAGGTTCTCCTGCGTGGGCAGCTCCACGTTCAGGCTCATGCGGTCCGCCCAGCGCCCCGCCTCGTCCAGCAGCTCGGGCGATGCGTCGGGGATGGCCTTGAGGTGGATGTATCCCGCGAACCCGTGCTCCACCCGCAGCGTCCGCGCGACGGCGGTCAGCGCCTCCATCGTATAGTCCGGGGTCTGGATGATCCCCGAGCTCAGGAACAGCCCCTCGATGTAGTTGCGGCGGTAGAAGTCGAGCGTAAGGTCCACCACCTCCTGCACCTTGAACCGCGCGCGGCGCACGTCGCTGCTGCGGCGGTTGATGCAGTACGCGCAGTCGTAGATGCAGTAGTTGGTCAGCAGGATCTTCAGCAGCGACACGCACCGTCCGTCCGGCGTGTAGCTGTGGCAGATGCCCGTTCCCTCCGTGCTGCCGATGCCTCCCGGCCCCGCCTTGCGCCCCTTGGCGCCGCTGCTGGCGCACGAGGCGTCGTACTTGGCCGCGTCCGCCAGAATGGCGAGCTTCTGCGCGATTTCCATCCTGCGATCCACCCCTGGAGAACGGTCCCGAACAGGAGCCGAAATTTAAACTCTGCACAAGGTTGGCGCAAGTCGCGCAAGTGCAGATTTGAACAGGAGATGGAGGGCTCTATTCCGAGCCTGGAAAAGATGAATGTCACGCAGAGGGAGCAGGGGCTGCGGAGGAACGACGACGCTGCTTCGTCTGCTCCCTCTGCGTGAGGATCGTTCTTCTTCCGTAGCCGGAATCAGCCGAAAAGATCGGGCGGGGCGGGGGATGGATTCAGCCGCGCCTGGCCGGTGGGGCACAGGTCCAGCACGGGACAGCGGGCGCAGGCGGGATTGCGAAAGAAGCAGCACTTCTGACCGTGCAGCATCAGCGCCTCGTGATGGTCATAGACCTGCTGCGCGTCCCACTCCGGCGGCAGCAGCGCCTCCAGCAGGCGGTGCGCGGGGCCCACGGGTACGCCGTGCGGCAGCAGCCCCAGCCGCGCGGCCACGCGGTGGTGGTGGCTGTCGACCGGCAGCGCCGGCATCCGCAGCCGGCTGAAGAGCAGCACCGCCGCGCTCGTCTTGGGCCCCACCCCCGTCAGCGACTCCAGCCAGGCACGCGCCTCCGGCACCGGCATCTGTGCCAGAAAGTCCAGCGACAGCTCGCCCCGCCGCGCCGTAACGTCGCGCAGCACCTGCTGAATGCGCGGCGCCTTCTGCTCCGGCCAGGTGCAGGGGGCAATGGCCTCCTGCACCTGCTCCGTGGGCGCGTCGCGCACGGCGTCCCACGTCACGAACCGCCGCCGCAGCTCGCGGAACGCCTGTCCCGAGCTGCGGTTGGTGGTGCGGTGCGAGAGCATCGACGACACCAGTTCGCTGAGCGGATCCAGGTCGTGGAAGTACGGGATGGGACAGCCGTACGCCGCGCACAGGCGTTCGTGGACCAGGAGCGCGAATTCACGCAATGCATCGGGTTTGTTCATGGGAGGGCGCGGATGGCAAGCTCCGGGCCCTTCGTTTACTTCTATGCCCCTCCGCAAGCTCACGACTGGAGAAACGCCCTCCACCGCGGGGCCCTCTCCCCCGCCAGGCCTTTCGCTCGTTCCTCGCGACGGCTGGCGACCCCTCCCCCAAACTGCGGGGGAGGGGTCGGACTGGGGCTCGACGACGGGTATCGAACTGGCGCCCGCCGGCGCCCCCCTCTCCCGGCCTCTCCCCCCTAAACTGCAGGGGGGAGAGGTGACGCGAGCCGAAACCTGCGGAGCGCGATCGAATTCTCCCCTCTCCGTGAGGAACGAGCGGGGAGGGGCCGGGGGAGGGGCACCCCGGCCGACGCAGTCCGATGCCCTTCGCCGAACCGCGATCCATCAGCAACCCAACTTCCCCCAGCAGTTTTGGGGGAGGTGGGCGAGTCATGCGAGCCCGGAGGGGGCGCCCGCCCACGCATCGCATCCTCTACTCCGCTCGAAGCCCGATCCACCCCTCCGCAATCCGCCAACAGCCGTACAAACCGCTCCTCATCAGCCAGCGTTGGCTGCTCTTTTCCGTACACTCTTGACACCGCGCACGCTGTTTACTTGCTTGCATCCAGGCCCCGTTCCGCGCGCCGGTTCGCGCCCGCCATCCTCAACCATTACAATCGGAGGCCATCATGCCTCAAACCATGCCCACGCAGAGCAGCCACGTGCCCCACGCCTCCCCGTCCGCCCCCGATCCCGGCCAGGTGCTGCTGGAGCAGTTTGGCCTGCGCGAGTTCCGGCCGGGGCAGCGGCAGGTGATCGACTGCCTGCTGGCGGGGGGCGGCGCGCTGGCCGTGTTCCCCACCGGCGGCGGCAAGTCGCTGTGCTACCAGCTTCCCGCGCTGCTGCTGGAGGGCGTCACCGTCGTGGTGTCGCCGCTCATCGCGCTGATGAAGGACCAGATCGACTACCTGCGCGGCCGCGGAATCGCCGCGGCGCGGCTGGACAGCTCGCTGACCCGCGACGAGTCGCTGGAGGTGGAGCGGGGGCTGCGCGCGGGAACGCTCAAGATTTTGTACGTGGCGCCGGAGCGCTTCAACAACGAGCGCTTCCTGGACCAGCTGGGCCGCGCGCGCATCTCGCTGTTCGCGGTGGACGAGGCGCACTGCATTTCGCAGTGGGGCCACAACTTTCGCCCCGACTACCTGAAGCTGGCCGAGACGGCGCGCACCGTGGGGGTGGAGCGCGTCCTGGCCCTGACCGCCACCGCCACGCCCGCCGTGGTGGACGACATCTGCGCCAGCTTCCGCATCCCGCCCGAGTGCGCCGTCGTCACCGGGTTCCACCGCCCCAACCTCTTCCTGTCGACGCTCCCCACGGAGCGGTCGCGCCGCGAGCGGACGCTGCTGGAGCGCATCCGCGGGCGCGAGCCGGGGCCCGGCATCGTCTACGTCACCCTGCAGAAGACGGCGGAGTGGCTGGCCAAGTCGCTGGCGGAGGCGGGGATCCCGGCGCGCGCCTACCACGCGGGAATGGAGACGGAGCAGCGGACGGCGGTGCAGGAGTGGTGGAAGGGCTCCGACCGGGCGATGGTGGTGGCGACCATCGCCTTCGGGATGGGGATCGACAAGGCCGACGTGCGCTACGTCTACCACTTCAACCTCCCCAAGGGGCTCGAAAGCTACAGCCAGGAGATCGGCCGGGCCGGGCGCGACGGGCTTCCCTCCACCGTGGAGCTGCTGGGAAGCCTGGAAGACCTGTCGACGCTGGAGAACTTTGCCTACGGCGACACGCCCGACCGCGAGGCCATCCGCGGCCTGGTGCAGGAGGTGGCCGACGCCGACGGCACCTTCGACGTGGCGCCGCTCAGCCTGGGCAACCGCCACGACATCCGCCAGCTGGTGCTGCGCACCGCGCTCACCTACCTGGAGCTGGGCGGCATTCTGCGCCAGAGCACGCCCTTCTACGCCGGCTACAAGCTGCGCACGCTGGTGCCCGTGCCCGAGATCGTGGGGCGCTTTCAGGGGGAGCGCGCGGCGTTCGTGCAGGGGATCTTTCGACGCGCCAAGTTCGGGAGGACGTGGTACACGCTCGACCTGGACGGGCTGGAGCCGGAGGAGCGCGGCCGCACCGTGCGCGCCGTGGAGTGGCTGGGCGAGCAGGGGCTGGCCGAGGTGCAGGCCAGCGACCTGCGGCTGCGCTTTCAGAAGCTGGTGGCCGTTCCCGACGTGGACGCGGTGGCCGACGAGCTGCTGGCGCGCTTTCATGGCAGCGAGCAGGCCGAGATCGCGCGCATCGGGATGATGGCGGAGCTGGTGGCGCGCGACGGCTGCCAGACCAACTACCTGCTGGCGTACTTCGGCGAACCGCACGACGTGCCGTGCGGCCACTGCACCTGGTGCCAGACGGAGCGCGCCACCGCCTTTCCCCCGCTCCCCCCGCCGCACCCCATCGAAGCGCGGGTGGACACCGCGGCCTTTGGCGTGCTGTGCCAGGCCCAGCCCGACGCGCTGGGCACGCCCCGGCGGCGGGCGCGCTTCCTCTGCGGCCTGCCCAGCCCCGCGATCAGCGCGGCCCGGCTGGGCCGCCACGCCCTGTTCGGCGCGCTGGAGGACCACCGCTTCGGCGAGGTGCTGGCCTGGTGCGAGCGGCAGGGGTGAGCCCGTGGGCACCGTCCTGGGCTGGCCGCCCGTGGTCTGGGCACTGCGGATTGCGCTGGTCGTGGCGCTGGCGGGCTGCTCGTACGTCTACCTGCTGCTGATCGCCCCCTTCTTTCGCCCGGCGAACATCCGCCGCATGGTGCGGGCGGACCTGCCGCGCGTGCGCAGTGTGGGCGCGGAGGTGGCGGGGACGCGGGGAGAAGTACAGTTCGTGCAGGAGCCGCGGGTTCGACAGGCGAACAAAGAGAACACGTCGCGCCTGGCCGGACACGCCGATGACGTTTTCCTGCGGGAAGGTGATTGATGGCACGCACCGAGGTACAGAAGGCGAGCGCCGAGTTCCGGGCCGTCCAGGCGTACTACGCCAGCCTCGCGGACCAGGCGGCGCGGGCGACTCATGGGGAGGTTCCCGCACCCATCGTCCCCCCTCTTGCCGAGTTGCAGGTGGTGGATGGGTGGTGTGGAGCGGGCGCCCCGTGTGGTCGCCGCGCGAGAACGCGCTCACCGGGTCGCAGCCCGTGCGGTACCGCTGGACGCCCTCGCTGGCGCAGTCGGCGTACGCCGAGGCGCTGGAGCGGGGGCTCGATGCCACACAGGCCCACCTGGAGCGCGCGGCGGAACGCGCGGGCCGCGGCAGCCGGTCGCCCGAAGCGAGTGCCCGCCTGCGGGCCGAGGTGGCGCTCTACACCAGCCTGGTGGAACAGCAGCGGCGCGCGATCCGTGACGAGGCCGCGCCGCCCGAAGTGCCCCCGGCCCAGGAGCTGGAGTTCGTGGACGGATGGCTGGTGTGGAAGGGACGGCCGGTCTGGTGGTCCGGGTACCGCTCCGGGTCACGGGCAGGGAACGGCGCCGCCGATCATCCGCCGACGCGGGCCCCCGCCCTGCCCCACTCCGCGGCGGAGGCCCGCCCCAGGCGGCGGCACCTGTTCCGTCTGCCATGGCAGCGCGCCGCGTGACGGAGAGTGAGGGCCGAGAAGGCGTGCAAGTCACGGCAGATGTACCCGAGCAGTACCTGATCAACACGACCCCGGGAAAGTTTGGGGAGCGGATGAAGCTTTCCATCGCAGTTCTGATGTTCCAGAGCGGCGGGATCTCCGCTGGAGCGGCGTCCGGGCTGGCGGGCGTGGACCGGCTCGCTTTCGCGGCCGAATGCGCTCGCCATGGGATCCTCGCCGTCACGTGCGAATTCGGAGAGCTTGAGGAGGAGATCGGCAGGGTGAGAGCGCGGATCCGCTGATCGCTCATTCCCCGCACTTCACCCGGACGCGTTGACCCGGCGCGGGAGCCGGTGTAGACTGGCTCCCGTTCCGTCACCTGTTTCTCCCCACTCGCCCTCCCTTTCCATGCGAATCTCCAACCTGATGGCCGGCGCGCTGGCCGTGCTGGCGCTTTCCGCCGCTCCCGCCGCCGCGCAGGGGCGCTGGCGGGTGGCGTATCCCCCCGCGGAGAACCCGGAGTACGCGGCGCTGCAGCAGCACTTCGCCGAGCAGGACATCCTGTCGTCGATGGTGGGTCCCCTCAACGAGCACTTTCCCGTCTCGCGCGACGTGACGGTGGAGCTGGCGGAGTGCGGCAGCGAGGGCGCCTTCTACGACGCGGAGCGGCCGGCGGTGCAGCTTTGCTACGAGTTGCTGGTGAACCTGGCGCAGTCGCTGATGGGCGGCGGGGAAGAGGGCGCCGAGCAGGTGTTCGCGGGCGCCTTTGCGTTCATCCTGCTGCACCAGGTGGGGCACGCCCTGGTGGACCAGCTGGACCTTCCCGTGACCGTCCCTCCGGAACAGGCCGCCGACCAGTTGACCGCGGTGCTGACGGCCTTTGCCCCCGAAGAGCTGCAGACCATCGCCGAGGGCGCGCTGGTCCTGGGCGAGCGGGGGGTGGACTGGGAGAACCCCGGCTCCGGCCGCGCGGCCCTTGGCGGCCCGCGCATGCAGAACCTGCTCTGCCTGTTCTACGGCATCGACCCCGAAGGGTACGCGTGGATGGTGGACGAGGGGCACCTTCCCGCCGCGCGCGCGGAAGGGTGCACGGACGAGATCGAGACGGTGAAGGAGGAGTGGGTGGAATACCTCACCCCCCATACACAGGGCTGATGCCGAATCCGGCTGAGCACCCGGTGTGGCCAGCAGCCGATTGCCTCACGTGGAGGGCACGAAGGACACGAGGGGGTGTTCCTCCGTGGCCTCTGCGGCGTCTGTGTGAGAACAAGGTTTTTCGGGAATTCGCATGAACCTCAAGGCGCATCCCGTTCCGTAGGTTGCGGCCCGCGGCGCCTTGCCGCGGGCCGCGCTCCGTTGTGATGGCGGTGGCGGACGGCATCGCGCGTACTCAGATTCAGGGCGCAGACGGTCGATTCGCCGAAACAGGAGGATGAAGACGGATGGTCGCGGTCCCTTCGACGATGCTGGAGCTGGGCACCCCCGCGCCGCACTTTGCGCTGCCGGACACGGAGGGGAACACCGTGTCGCTGGCGGAGCTGCCGGAGGCGCCGGCGCTGCTGGTGATGTTTCTGAGCAACCACTGCCCGTACGTAAAGCACCTGCGCGACGCCCTGGCGCAGCTGGCCCGCGACTACGCGCCGCGCGGGGTGGCCATCGTCGGTATCATGTCCAACGACGTGTCGCGCTACCCCGCGGACGCGCCGGAGCGCATGCGCGAAGAGCGCGCGGCGGCGGGATGGGCGTTCCCGTACCTGTACGACCAGACGCAGGAGGTGGCGCGGGCGTACCGCGCCGCCTGCACGCCCGACATCTTCCTGTTCGACCGCGCGCGGCGGCTGGCGTACCGGGGACAGTTCGACGGCAGCCGGCCCGCGAACGGCGTTGCGCCCACCGGCGCGGACCTGCGCGCCGCGCTGGACGCGGTGCTGGAGGGGCGGCCCGCGCCCGCGGAGCAGCAGCCCAGCATCGGCTGCAACATCAAGTGGAAGCCGGGGAACGAACCGGAGTGGTTCGGCTGACTCCGGCGGCGGCGGGAGCCTTAGACAGAGGAACGAGATGATATTCCAGTTCGCTTTCTCTGTCTGACTCTGTTCCTCTGTACGATCATTCTTTTTCAGGATCTGGCATGAGGATGAGGCCCGGTCCTTTCGTGGATTCGGGATCACGCGAAGGACGCGGAGCAAGCTGCTTCGCGTCCTTCTGCTTTTTCCCGGCTCGGCGGCGTTCGCGTGCGGAACCCGGACAGTGGATGTAAACGCTCGTTTGGGATGCACTTGCGGAAAGACGGCCTGCGGACCGACCGGATTCCGTACGGCCAGAGGATCCGGAGTGGGCGGCAGCAGATTCCCCAAGTGCCTCATTCACAGGAACTTGCGGGATCACGCCAATCGGGCACGCACTTCGCCTACCGCCCCGCCGTCCGCCGCGAAGTGATGCCGGCGAATCTCCTCCGGGGCAGTACCCCGCGCAGGGCCTCCAACCTCACACATCCCACAGGAAGCACCATCATGAAGACGATTCGCTACGCCGCCGCCCTTGCCGTCGCCGCCTCGGCCTTCGCCGCCGCCGACGCGTCCGCCCAGACCGCCACGCAGGTGGTGAGCTACGAGGTCACCGCCATCAACGAGATCAGCGTGTCCGGCTCGCCGTCGCTGGTGATCAACGACGCCACCCCCGGCACCGGGCTGACCTCCGCCACGGCCGGCGGCACGTACGCCATCACCACCAACGAGACCAACCGCAAGGTCACCGCGCACATCAACAGCAACATGCCGTCGGGCGTCACGCTGAAGGTGGAGCTGGCCGCGCCCACGGGCGGCACCAGCACCGGCGCCGTGAGCCTGAGCACCGTCGCGGCCGACGTGGTGACGGGGGTGAGCAACGTGAACGAGTCGGGCCTCTCCATCAGCTACGAGCTGAGCGCCACCGTGGCGGCCGGCGTGGTGGCCTCGGGCAACAAGACGGTCACCTACACCATCACGGCGGGCGCCTGAGCCCTTCGCCGTCCGCGGGGCGGGCGCCACACCGGCGCCCGCCCCGCGATCTTCTGCATTCCAACCTCCGCGGGACTCCCATGAAGCACCTCTCCCTCCTCGCCGCCGCGCTGCTCTGCGCCGCGCCGGTCGCCGCCCAGGTCAGCGTGGTCAGCAGCACGCTCGAAGAGCACACCGCCGCGCCGGGCGAGCAGTACACCGGCACCATCCGCGTGCGCAACACCGCCGCGACGGCGCAGACGGCGCGCGTGTCGGCCTCCGACTACCGGTTCCTGGCCGACGGGCGCACCTTCTACGAGCAGCCCGGCACGGTGGCGCGCTCCAACGCCGCCTGGGTGCGCTTCAGCCCGTCGCGCCTTTCGCTGGCCCCCGGCGAAGAGGCCACGGTGGCCTACACGGTCGCGGTGCCGGCGCAGGCGTCGCTGCGGGGGTCGTACTGGAGCGTGCTGATGGTGGAGACGGTGGACGACGCGCCGGCCGCCGTGCGAGCCGGGCGCGTGGGGATCGCCCCCACCATCCGCTACGCCGTGCAGCTGGCCACGCACGTGGGCCAGGCGGAGCGCCGCATTGCCCTGGAGGGCGCGCGGCTCACGACGGAGGGAGGCGCAAAGGCGTTCGAGGTGAACGTGGCCAACACCGGCGAGCAGGCCGACCGCTTGGAGCTGCGGGTGGACCTGTTCGACGCCGAGGGCGCGCCCGCGGGGCGGCTGTCCAGCACGCGCGGGCTGGTGTATCCCGGCACCTCCATCCACCAGCGCTTCGACCTGGCGTCGCTGCCGCCGGGCACCTACCGGGCGCTGCTGGTGGTGGATACGGGAAGCGAGGACGTGTTCGGGGCGGAGTACACCCTCCGGCTCTGATCCGTGATGCGGTTCCGCTGTCTCCTGGCGGTCGGGCTGGGCCTCTGCGCGGCGGAACGCGCGGAGGCCCAGCTTGCGCGCGTGGAGCGGCGGGGCCCGCTCGAGGTGGCGGGGACGCCCGGCGAGGCGGTCACGATCCCCTTCCGCGTCACCAGCCTTTCCGCCGGCACCGTTTCGGTTCCCGGGGAGGCCGCGCTTCCCGCCGGGTGGCGCGCCACCGGCGGCACGGCGCACCCGTTGGCGCCTGGTGAGGCGGAGCTGCGGCTGCTGGGCGTGCGCGTGCCGGCCGGCGCGGCGGCGGGGCGGCACCTGGTGCGCTACGCGGCGGGGGGATCCGCCGACTCCGCCGTGGTGGTGGTCGCGGAGCGCCGGGAGATCGCCGTGGAGCCGGCGGGAACGGGGGCGATGGTGATGGCGGGCGAGGCGTACGAGGTGCGCTTTCGCGTGGCCAACCGCGGCAACGTGGCCGAGCGGCTCGCCCTTCGCGCGGAGGGCGACCAGGGGATCGCGCCCCGTGCGGACACCGCCTCCCTCCTTCTCCCCCCCGCCTCCGAGCGGGTGGTGGCCGTCCGCGCGGCGACGGACCGCCGCGGCACCGCCAGCCTGCGCCACCAGGTCACGCTGCACGCCGCCAGCTCCATGGAGTCCGCCGCCGGACGGACGCTGGTCACGGTGGTGCCGCGGGGCGGGGGCCGGGCGCAGCGGCGGCGGCTGCCGGCGGAGCTGCGGGTGCGGGCGGCGGACTCGCTGGCCGGCGCGGGCTTCGCGTTCACGGCGCGCGGCGCGCTGGACCGTGCGGGGCGGGTGCGGCTGGACGTGGAGGCGCGCACCGCCGACCCGGCCGGCACTCCGTACGCGCGGCAGGACGAGTACCGCCTGCGGCTGGAGTCGCCCGGCCTTTCCCTGCGCCTGGGCGACGGCGTCTACGCCCTCTCGCGGCTGACGGAGCCCGGCCGCTACGGCTTTGGCGCGGGTGCCACCGTCCACCGGGGGGTGCTGAGCGCGGGCGGCGTGCTGGCGCGCGACCGCCGCGGCGACGGGCGCGGGGGCGTCGCCGGCGGGTTCGCGCGGGTGGGCGGCCCGCGGGCGCGGCTGGGCGCCAACCTGCTGCTGCCGGACTCCGCCGCGCCCCGCTGGACCCTGCAGGCCACCGCCGCGCCCTTTCGCCTCCTTTCCATCGAAGCCGAGGCCGCGCCGGCGGGGGAGGCCCGGCAGCCGCCCCGCTCGCTGCGCGTGTCCGGCCACGGGCGCAGGCTTTCGTACGAGGCGCTGCACCTGCGCGGCGCGCCCACCTACGGCGGCACCGGGTCGGCGGACCAGGACTTCGCCTCGCTCGCCCTGCGCCCCTTCGGCGAGCTGTCGCTCTCCGCGTCCGTGCGCCGCGGGGGCAACTTCCGGCTCCTGGGCGACACGGTGGCCACGTTCAGCACGGCGCGCCGCGCCGCCGCGGGGTGGGGAAGCCGCTTTACCCTGGAGTACCAGGAGACCGGCGGCGACACGGTGGGGCGCGGGGACCTGCGCTCGCTGCGGGCGCGCGCCGGCATTCCCCTGTTCGGGCGCGTGTGGCTGCACCCGGGGTTCGAGGCCGGCCGGGTGGTGCCCCGCGCCGGCGCCGCGCCCGCCCCGTTCCGCGTCGTCTCGCTGCAGTCCACCGTCTCGGCGCGGGGCGGCGCGTCGCTCTGGGCGTACGCGCAGCTGCGGGAGGGCGCCTCGGTGAGCCCCGGCGGCGCGCGCGAGTGGTCCGGCGCGCTCTCCGCGCACCTGCCCGTGCTGCGTGGAACGTGGGTGCGCGTCTCCGGGCAGGCGCGGCGGGCGGAGGGCGCGCCGCTCGAGGCGCTGCTGGACCTGTCGCTGGAGCGCAGCCTGGGCGGCGGGCACCGCATCGCCGCGCGGGGGCTGGCCAGCGCCCAGGCGGCGGGCGGATGGCGGCCGCGCGGCTACCTGGAGTACGCGCTCCCCGTCGCCGTCCCCATCCCCGGCGCGGACGGGCAGCGGGTGACGGCGCACGTCGTCGACCGCGAGACGGGGAAGGGCATTCCCCACGTGCTGGTGCGGATGGGCGACCGCGTGGCCTTTACCGACCGGCGCGGCGTCGCCGGCTTCGGCGGGCTGGCGGCGGGGGCGTACACGCTGCGGGTGGAGCCCGGCGCCGGCCCGGAGCGCGTGGCCGACCGCGACCTCCCCGTCCCCGTGACCGTGGGCGCCGGGGCGCAGCGGGTGGAGATCGGGCTGGAGCGGGCGGGGCGGGTGACGGGCACGGTGCGGCGCGTCCCCGCCGGCGCCTCCGCCGATTCCGCCGCCGCGCCGATGGCGGGGGTCGAGGTGGAGCTCGCAGGCCCCGGCCCGGTGCGGCGGGTGACGACGGACGCGGAGGGGCGCTTCGACGCGTCGGGGCTGCGGCCGGGGTGGTACCGCGTGCGGATGGCGGCCGCCTCGCTGCCGCGCCACCACGAGCTGCGCGAGGAGCAGATGATCCTGGTCCCCGCCGGCGGCGCCGCCCGCGCGATCCTCCAGGTGGTGGAGCGGGAGCGTCCCGTGCAGATGATCCAGGGCGGCGAGCTGACCCTGCCCTGATACGAACCCCGACAAAAGTGTCATTCTGAGGGAGGCGCCGCGCGATGCTCTCCTTTCGCCCGGGAGCATGGCGCCGACCGAAGAATCTTTATCCGAAGCGGCAGGATCTTTCCGTCACGGTGTGTTCCCGGGCGATGCCCGGGGAGGGTGCCGCGCGAGGGGAGGGAGATTCTTCGGTCGCGCCACTGGCTCCGCGGTTTTCCCGGTAGCCTGGGGTGGGCGCTCCCTTAGAATGACAGGTGTTTCCCGGGATTTGTTTAAACCAGACCTGACAAAACTGTCATTCTGAGGGAGGCGCCCCCGAGTGCTCTCCGTTCGCACGAGAGCGTGGCGCCGACCGAAGAATCTTTGTCGGAAACGGCACGATCTGTCCGTCACGCGGGGTTCCCGGGCTCTGCCCGGGAGAGGGCTCCGCGCGAGGGGAGGGAGATTCTTCGGTCGCGCCGTCGGGCTCCGCGACGTTCCCGAGAACCTGGGGCGGGCGCTCCCTCAGAATGACAGGTATGAAGCAGTCTCTGCTTCGGCGGGTGGCGGGGCGGAAACTTTCGTCGTGGAACGGCGTACCCAACCGGGCCGCGCGGTTGTGCGGAACCGGCGCGCGGCGGATATTCCCGTTCACGCTGGCACGGCCCGACGTGGAGGCTTTCTCCCCGCTCCGGGCCGCCGTCCTATCCAAGATCGATGCACATCGTGTCCAATCCCCGCAGCCGAGACGGGCATTCCGCCGCCCCGCACCCCGAGAGCGCGTCCGCCGCCCCGTCCGAAGGCCGCGCCGAGCTGCGGGGAACGCTTCGCGGCGCCAGGGACCGCAAGGCCGAAAAGAAGAGCGCAAAGCCGGCCGCGGACGATGGGGGCGGGCCGCTGGAGGGGCTCAAGTCCATCCTGGTCGCGGTGCTGCTGTTCTTCGTCATCCGCACCTTCATCGTCACCGCGTACAGCATTCCCTCCGAGAGCATGGAGGAAACGCTGCTGGTGGGCGACTACCTGATGGCGAACAACGCCCTCTTCGGCGCCACCCTCCCCTTTACCGACGTCAAGCTTCCCGCCGTGCGCGACCCGCGCCGCGGCGAGATCGTCGTCTTTCGGCCCGGCTACAACGAGCCGCAGATCGACGTGGTGAAGCGGGTGATCGGCACCCCCGGCGACACGCTGCAGATGTCCAACGGCCAGCTGTTCCGCAACGGCGACCGGGTGACCGAGCGGTACGCGCACTTCGACGAGACGGCCGACAGCCCCATTCCGCTGGAGGGGTTCGGGATGATGGACCCCAACGTGCGGCCCGAGGCGTACGGCGCCCGCAACCACCTGCCGCTGCTGCTGCCGTCGGTGGACAAGCGCGCCTACCAGCCCACGCGCAACACCTGGGGCCCGCTGGTGATTCCCGCCGGGCACTACTGGCTGATGGGCGACAACCGCGACCAGTCGCTGGACTCGCGCTTCATGGGGCCCATCCCCCGCCGCACCATCCGCGGCAAGCCGCTGTTCATCTACTACTCGTTCGACAAGCAGCTGGGCGCGCCCTTCCCGGCGTTCATCACGGCCGCGCGCTGGGGGCGCATCGGCACCCCCATCCGCTGACCCGCGGATGAGCACCGCGCAGACGCAGGCTTCCGGCGCCGCCGCGCCGGACGTCGCGCACCTTCCCGACCCGCCCGGACCGCCCGGGCGGGTTTCCGTTCTGCGCGCCCTGCGCTTCGGCCGCAATCCGCTCCAGGCTGTGGAGCGGCTGCAGCGGAACTACGGCGACGTGGTGATGTCGCGGCTGGGGCCGCGGCGGCTGTACGTGCTCAGCCACCCGGACCTGGTGCGCGACGTCCTGGTGACGCACAACCGCAACTTCATCAAGAGCTTTGCCCTGCAGCGCGCCCGCGTGCTGCTGGGCGAGGGGCTGCTCACCAGCGAAGGCGACTTTCACCTGCGCCAGCGCCGCCTGTCGCAGCCGGCCTTTCACCGCGACCGCGTGGCCGCCATGGCGGGAACGATGGCGGGCTACGCGGAGGACGCCGCGAACCGCTGGCGCGCCGGGATGGAGGTGGACGCCACCCGCGAGATGAACCGCCTTACGCTCGCCATCGCGGGGATGACGCTGCTGGGGGTGGACGTGGAGGGCGAGGCGGACGAGATCGGCCGCTCGCTGACGGCCGCGCTGGGGTTGTTCGACCGGCTGCACAACCCGCTGGCGCCGCTGCTGGACCGCCTGCCCGTCCCCGGCACCCTGCGGATGCGCGCCGCCCGACAACGGCTCGACGCCACCATCTACCGCGCCATCGCCGAGCGCCGCGCGTCCGCGGAACCGCGCGACGACCTGCTGGGAATGCTGCTGGCCGCGCGGGACGAAGAGGGCGACGGCGGGGGGATGACGGACCTGCAGCTGCGCGACGAGCTGCTGACGCTGTTCCTGGCCGGCCACGAGACCACCGCCAACGCGCTCGCCTGGACCTGGCACCTGCTGGCGCTGCATCCCGATGCCGAGGCGCGGCTGCACGGCGAGCTGCGCACCGCGCTGGCCGGCCGCGTCCCCACGGCGGCCGACTACCCCGCGCTCCCCTTTACCCGCGCCATCCTGGCCGAGTCCATGCGCCTGCACCCTCCCGCGTGGACGGTGGGGCGCGAGCCGCTGCAGGACTTCGAGGCGGGGGGCTACCGCATCCGCGCGGGGAGCATCGTGCTCACCAGCCCGTGGATCCTGCACCACGACCCGCGCTGGTGGGGCGGCGACGCCGACGCGTTCCGGCCGGAGCGGTGGCTGGCGCCTGACTTCGAGGCGTCGCTTCCGCGCTTTGCCTACTTTCCCTTTGGCGGCGGCCCGCGCAAGTGCATCGGCGAGGGGTTCGCGTGGATGGAGGGGGTGCTGGCGCTGGCCACCCTGGCCCGCCGCTGGCGCCTGCGCCACGCCCCCGGCGCGGCGGTGGTCCCCAAGCCCGGCATCACCCTGCGCGCCACCGGCCTGCGGATGCGCGTGGAGCCGGTCTAGCGCGCATCCCCCAAAAGAAGAAGGCCTCACACAGAGTCAGCAGAGTCAACAGAGGACTTGCACTCTGTTGACTCTGTGTGAGGCCCATCTTTTGTCGATGGACGCGTGATCAGCCGGCGACGGGATTGGGAAGGATGCCGGCCGCGGCGAGGGCGTCGGCCAGCTTGCCGGCGTCGCGGCTGCGCAGCGGCTGGATGGGGGGCCGCGGCGCGCCGCCGTGCATTCCCAGCGCGTCAAGGCCGGCCTTGATCCCCGGGATCCCCAGCGCGCCCACCACCTCCTTGTGCAGCGGGCCGATGCGCTCCTGCAGCCGCCCCGCCTCGCCGTACCGCTCCGCCTCGAAAGCGATGCACAATTCCGCGCACTCCCGCGGCAGCAGCAGCGCCACGGCCAGGATGCCGCCCACCGCGCCCATCTCCAGCGCCGCGTACAGGATGGCGCCGCTTCCCGCCAGCACGTCGCAGGCGCCGCGGCACCCGTCCATCAGCGCCCCCATCACCCGCAGGTCGCCCGACGAGTCCTTGAGGCCGATCACGTTGGGGTGGCGTGCCACCTCGGCCACCAGCCCGGGCTCCAGCTCGACCCCGCTGAAGCGCGGCGGCACCTGGTACAGGATCACCGGCACCGGCGACGCCTCGGCCACGGCCAGGTAGTGGTCGCGCAGCGCCGCCGGCGTCATCAGCGGCTTGTAGAACGAGGGCGGCTGCACCAGCACCGCGTCGGCCCCTGCCTCGGCCACCGCCCTGGTCTGCCGGATGGTGGCGCGGGTGGATTCGGCCCCCGTCCCGCACAGCAGCAGCCGGTCCGCGTCCACCAGGTCGCGGGCGGCGCCGGTGAGCCGGGCCTTTTCGTCCTCGTCCAGCAGCACGCCCTCGCCCGTGGAGCCAAAGAGCACGATGCCCCGCAGCGGCTCGGCCAGCCAGCGCCGCAGGTTGGCGCGCAGCGACACCACGTCCGCGTCGCCCGTCACCGGGTCGAACGGGGTGGTGGCCGGCGCAAAGACGCCTCTCAGGTCCACGCGGCCCCCACGACGGGCTCGGGCGCCAGGCCGGGGAGCGTGTCGGCGCCCACGCCGTCGCCGTACAGCGGCAGGCGCACCGTAAAGGTGGTCCCCACGTCCACCGTCGATTCCACCTCCAGGCGCCCCGCGTGCCCCTCCACCAGCTCGCGGCAGATGGCCAGCCCCAGTCCCATCCCCTTCCCCTTGGTGCTCCAGAACGGCTGAAAGATGAGGTCCAGCTTGTCGGCCGGGATCCCCGGCCCGTTGTCGGCCACGCGCACCACCGCCTGGCCGCCGTCGCGCTCCACCGACACCGACAGCCGCGCCTCGCGGCCGGACATCCGCCCCGCGGCCATGGCGTCGGTCATGGCCTCGCGGGCGTTGCGCACCAGGTTGTCCAGCACCTGGCGCAAGAAGTACGCGTCGGCGAACACCATGGCCCGCTCCACGCCGGTGGCGTCCACCCGCACGCCGCTTTCCTCCGCCTCGCGCGCCTCGTTGGCGGTCACCTGGCGCGCCAGGTCGTCCACGAACAGGGGCTGGCGGTTCAGGGCGCGCTGGGCGCCCGAGGCGTAGACGGACAGCTCGGCCACCATGTCCACCAGCCGCTGCGACTCGCTGATGATGGCGTCGGCCACGTCGCGGCGCTGCAGGGGGTCGGCCACCATCTTTTCGTTCTGCAGCAGGTCCGAGTGCAGCACGATGGTCTGCAGCGGGTTCTTGATCTGGTGCAGGATGCGCGCGGTGGCGGTGCCCATCGCCGCCAGCTTCTCTTCTTCGGCGCGGCGGCGGTCGCTGCGGCGCAGCAGCGTGGTGATGACCCCGGCGGTGAACACCACCACGCTCACCACCACGCCCACGGTCACGGCAAAGAGCAGGCGGTTGTCCGTCGGCATGGTGGCCGGCGCCGCCGCCACCTGGACCAGCAGGCTCATCACAGGGCCCCAAAGGAAGGTGCCGCACCGCGGGCGGGCCGCGGTGCGGAAAGAACGGCGTGCGCGGCCGGGTCAGGAGGCGCGGCCGTCGCCGCGGCGCGAGTCGGGAATGCGCGAGACCACGAAGCTCACCGTCTCGCCCTTTTCCTCGCCGTCGGGCACCACCGTCTCGACGGTGATGCGGCGCACCACGCGCCCGGCGTCGCGCAGCATCACCTCCACGTCGATCCCCAGCTCCGGCGCCACGATGTGCGTGCGCACCCGGGGCCCCGGGTCGGCCTCCGGCGGATCGGGGTTCCGCAGCAGGATCTTGGTGCTCTGCCGCCCCGTGTCGAGCCCCCGCGCCACCTTGATCTGGTGAAACCAGTCCGGCTGATAGCCGATCAGGTACCGCCGGCCGTGCTGGTCCTCTCCCTGCCCCTCGCGGTTGTGGCGTGCCATCCCCACCTCCGGACTAAAGCGGTCCTGCGCATTTTCCCGTAAGAATTCTCCGGTCCGGAGGTGCGCATGTCAAGGCGCTTGTTCACGGGTGGGGCGGGGGCTGTGTTTGAAACGGCCGATTTGCCTCCGCCGCCGTCCCGCTCCCCGCTCCGCGGCCCGCCCCCGGGCGTCCATCCGCCCCGCGAAAACCCCGGGTGTCGCCGTGAATGGACAGTGCCCGCCCGCCCCCCTGGCTTCATCCCCCCACGCCGCGGGGCTACAGGGGGAAGGGCACCGGCACCAGGGTGGCGAAGAAGATGGCGATGCACGCCCAGGCCACCGCGCGCCGCGCCGGGCTCAGCCGGAAGTCCGGGTCGAACACCGGCGGGTGCGCCAGCCGCCCCCGGCCGATCACCAGCACCAGCACCGCCCACGCCATCCACCCCGGCCACCCCCACGAAAGCGCCAGCAGCAGGACGATCGTCAGTACCCCCGCCGGGCGGTGCGCCCGCCGCGACAGGGCGTAGACCACGTGCCCGCCGTCCAGCTGGCTCACGGGAAACAGGTTCAGCGCGGTAAAGAACAGCCCCAGCCACCCCGCCAGCGCCAGCGGGTGCAGCGCCACGAACGGGGCGTCGCCCACCGGCGAAAGGGTGCGCAGTAGCGCGAACAGGGCCGACTGGCCCATGGGCAGCAGCTCGCCGTTGGCCAGCACGCCGATGCGCACTCCCGCGGCCCACGGCGGGAGCGGGTCCGCCACCGTCCGCGACATCGCCAGGCCCACGGCGACGGCGGGGACGGAGAGCGCAAAGCCGGCCAGGGGGCCCGCGGCGCCCACGTCCAGCAGCACGGCGCGGTTCAGCAGCGGCGAGCGCAGGCGGATGAACGCGCCGAAGGTGCCGATCAGGCTCACCATCCAGGGCGCGGGGATGAAGTACGGCGGCGACACGTCCATCCCGTGCCGCCGCGCCAGCGTGTAGTGCCCCAGCTCGTGCACCCCCAGGATGAGGAGCAGGGGAAGCGAGAACCAGAGCCCGGGGGCGGCCGCCATGGGTGTAAGGCGGGTGGGCACGGGAATCGCAATCCCCCCCACGCTCGAATTCCGGATGCCCAGGGGGTTGCCGTCCACCAGCGCGGCGCCGGCCACGGTGGCGGCGGCGACCGTCAGGGCCAGCAGCAGCAGGTGAAGCCACCACCGCTCGCGCGGCCGGGGGCGAATGCGGCGCGCCAGCGTGACCTCGGTCCCGCGCGGTCCGGACTGCGCGTACACGCGGCCGGGCCAGCGGTCCAGCCACGCGCGGACGTCGGCGTCCGCAAGCGAGCGTCCGGGAAGGAGAAGCGCCTGAAACACCTGTTGGTCATGCACTTCGGCGACGCGCCACGCGGCGAACGGCCCAGCATCCTCGGGCACTTTTCTCTTGACCTTCGTGTATACGGTGCTTAGGTTGGGGCCACGTTTCCTGACGCCACACCCGCAGGCTTCGGCGCACGGCGCGCCCCCTTCCCTGGCTTCCCTTCCCACACAGCGGAACATACCAGCGGACCCGGGCCCCGCGCCCATGGGTCTTCGCACATACATTCGGAGCTAGTCGTGGACATCAGCACGATCAAGACCAAGAGCATCGCCGAGCTCCACGAGATGGCGGAGGAGCTCAGCATCAGCAACTACTCGGGTCTCCGCAAGCAGGACCTCATCTACCGCATCGAGCAGAACCTGCTCGACAGCGAGGTGGTGCTGCGCGGCGAGGGGGTGCTGGAGGTTCTTCCCGAGGGCTACGGCTTCCTGCGCTCGCAGGACTGGAACTACCTGTACGGGCCCGACGACATCTACGTGTCGCCCAGCCAGATCAAGCGCTTCGACCTGCGTACCGGCGACACGGTGCTGGGGCAGGTGCGTCCGCCCAAGGAGGGCGAGCGCTACCTGGCCCTGCTCAAGGTGGAGCGGGTGAACGGCGACGAGCCGGACCGGGCCAAGCACCGCGTGGCCTTCGACAACCTGCGCCCCCGCTACCCGGACCAGCGCATCCACCTGGAAACGTCGAGCGCCGACCTTTCCATGCGGGTGATGGACCTGGTGGCGCCGATCGGCAAGGGGCAGCGCGGGCTCATCGTGGCGCCGCCCAAGGCCGGCAAGACCATCCTGATGCAGAAGATCGCCAACGCGATCACCGAGAACCACCCCGAGGTGCACCTGATCGTGCTGCTGATCGACGAGCGGCCCGAAGAGGTGACCGACATGCAGGAAAACGTGCGCGCCGAGGTCATCAGCAGCACGTTCGACGAGCCGGCCGACCGCCACACGCAGGTGGCCGAGATGGTGCTCGAAAAGGCGAAGCGCCTGGTGGAGCACGGCCGCGACGTGGTGATCCTGCTGGACAGCATCACCCGCCTGGCGCGCGCCTACAACGTGGTGGTGCCGCACTCGGGCAAGATCCTGTCGGGCGGCGTGGACGCCAACGCGCTGCACAAGCCAAAGCGCTTCTTTGGCGCGGCGCGCAACATCGAGGAGGGCGGCAGCCTTACCATCATCGCCACGGCGCTGGTGGAGACGGGAAGCCGGATGGACGAGGTGATCTTCGAGGAGTTCAAGGGCACCGGCAACCTGGAGCTCTCGCTGGACCGCCACATCGCCGACAAGCGCATCTTCCCGGCGATCGACATCAACCGGTCGGGCACGCGCCGCGAGGACCTGCTGCTGAGCGAGATGGAGCTCACGCGGGTGTACCTGCTGCGCAACTTCCTCTCGGACATGCCGCCGGTGGAGAGCATCGACTTCCTGCTCAGCCGCATGCGCAAGACCAAGGCGAACAAGGACTTCCTGGACTCCATGGCCCGCGGCGGCTGACCCGCCGCGCAGCACGTCGGGTGGACACGAACGAGCCGGCCCCGCGAAATCGCGGGGCCGGCTTTGTGTGTGCGCGATGGTGTTGGACCGCGCTCTGGCGGGCGCGGCTCAGGGGTTCGGCGACAAGCATCGAACTGGCGCCCGACAGGGCCCCCTCTCCCCCGGCCCCTCTCCCCCGCGGAGCGGGAGAAAGGGGAGAATTCGATCCCGCTCCGACCAACTCTACTCGCATCTGCCCTCCCCGGAGCGCACCGGAGATTCCGTTCGCGTCACCTCTCTCCCCTGCAGTTCAGGGGGGAGAGGCCGGGAGAGGGGGGCGCCGGCGGGCGCCAGTTCGATCCCTGTCGTCGAGCCCAGTTCCGGTCCCACCCCTCCCCCGCCGTTTGGGGGAGAGGGCGCCAGTCGTCGCGAGGAACGAGCGAAAAGCCTGGCGGGGGAGAGGGCGCCGCCGTCGCACGCGCGCCCCACGTTGCGGCGCCGGTGCCCCAATCCAAGGAGCCCGGGACAAAGGGGGATACAGGTAAGTCAATCATCCACAAGTGCTTGCGCCACGCTCATCGGCGGGACCGTTCGTTGCAGCGAACGCGGGTCTCCGCAGGTGTTCCCTCCCATCCGCAGGTGCACAGATGAAGATCTCCAGCCACAGGCTTCTCGACGACGACGGCTCTCCGTTCCCCTTCGTGCAGTCGCCCCACGGCGGCGCGCCGCTGCGGCCGCGCTGGCTGGTGATGCACTACACGGCGGACGGCGGCAGCACGGCGGTGGACTGGTTCAAGAACCCGGCGTCCAAGGCGTCCGCGCACCTGGTGATCAGCCGTCAGGGAAGGGTGACGCAGATGATGGCCTTTGACCGCGTGGCCTTTCACGCGGGAAAGAGCGAGTGGCAGGGCGTGTCGGGGCTCAACCGGCACTCCATCGGCATCGAGATGGTGAACTACGGCGAGCTGTTTCAGCACCCCACCAAGGGGTGGATGCGCTACTGGCGGCAGGAGGACGGGTCGTTCAAGTGGATTGGCCCCGCGGTTCCCGAGGCGGAGCTGATGCTGGACGGCGCGCGGGCGGTGGACGGAACGTCGCGCCCGCGCGCCTGGCAGCGGTACACCGACGCGCAGGTCGACGCCGCGTTCCGGGCGGCCCGCGCCCTGGTGGAGGCGTACCGGCTGGAGGACGTGGTGGGCCACGAGGAGATCTCGCCCGGCCGCAAGACGGACCCCGGCCCGGCGTTCGGCATCGCCAAGTTCCGCGAGCGGGTGATGCGCCGCGAGCACCAGCCGGACGCGCCGCGCTTCATCGTCACCACCACGCTGAACATCCACGCGGGCCCCGCGCTCACCCACCCCACGGTGGCGGGAAGCCCGCTGGCGCAGAACACCGAGGTAGAGGCGCTGGAGGACCAGGACGGCTGGGTGCGGGTGGCCGTACGCGGCCCCGGCGGCATCACCGGCTGGCTGCCGACCACCTTCCTCAAGACCTCCAACCTCCCCGCCGGCCAGGGCGGTTGATCCAGCCACCGCGCGACGTTGGGGAAACGAAAGAGCCGGCCTCGCATCACGCGGGGTCGGCTCTTTCTTGGAGGGTGGCGGAACAGCCTCAGGGTGCATGTCGATCAGCAGTGTCGTCAGGCTGCCTTCTCACCGGCTTCCCGAGCCCGGATGATACTGGCCATGGCCCTGAGTGCCTGGTTCAGGGCTTCGGCATCCGGAAATCGGATCGATCGGCACAAGATTCACACCCTCACGGAATCGTGTCGCATACTTTCCACGTACCGCGTTCCGCAACTGCTCAGGGGTGAAGTCGTATTCGTCGCGCATCTTGGCTTCAGAGTTCAAGGCCAACACCTCCAGACATCCGAAATTACGCGCAGGGACAATCCGTAAACCGGCAGGTGTTGCAGGTATCGTAGAGCGAGCAGTAGCGCGACCTGATCCCCACATCCTCCGAAGGCTCGCCGATGACGTAGAAGGGAGACACGTCCTGCGTGAGGTCGAACGAATCGACCGTGAGCGACTCGGGATTCAGCTTCATGGGGGATACCTCGGAGAGAAGGGTGCTTGATCGCCGCGGGCTTGAGGGATTGCATCCAATCGTAACGAGGCCGTGGATAGGCACCAGAGGCGCAGAAGGTGGGTTGATACCAAATCCTGAAAAAGAATGATCGTACAGAGGAACAGAGTCAGACAGAGGAACCAAGATGGTATTTCATCTCGCTTCTCTGTCTGACTCTGTTCCTCTGTACCTTTAAGGTGTTGTTTTCCCGGATTCGATATGATACGCCAGCGAGCGGTGCGGCGGCGGCCGGCAGTCGAACGGAAGCGGGGCGGCCGACAAGCTCGGCCGCCCCGCGATCTTTCCGCCCGACGTGATGCGATTACGCCCGCACGAGCTTCTTGTACTTGATGCGGTGCGGGATGTCGGCGGCGGGGCCGAGGCGGCGCTTCTTGTCGGCCTCGTAGTCGCGGTAGTTGCCCTCGTACCACACCACCTGGCTCTCGCCCTCGAAGGCGAGGATGTGCGTGGCGATGCGGTCAAGGAACCACCGGTCGTGGCTGATGACCACGGCGCAGCCGGCAAAGTCCAGCAGCGCCTCTTCGAGCGCGCGCAGGGTGTCGACGTCCAGGTCGTTGGTGGGCTCGTCCAGCAGGATCAGGTTGCCGCCCTCCTTGAGCACCTTGGCCAGGTGCACCCGGTTGCGCTCGCCGCCGGACAGCGTCTTCACCAGCTTCTGCTGGTCGCTCCCCTTGAAGTTGAACCACCCGCAGTAGGCGCGGCTGTTGACCTTGGCCTTGCCCAGCTCGATGGTGTCTTCGCCCCCCGAAAGCTCCTGCCACACCGTCTTTTCGCCGTCCAGCGAGTCGCGGCTCTGGTCCACGTACGCCGGCTTTACCGTGGCGCCCACCTTGAGCGAGCCCGAGTCCGGCGTCTCGTTGCCGGTGATCATGCGGAACAGCGTGGTCTTGCCCGCGCCGTTGGGCCCGATGACACCCACGATGCCGCCGCGCGGCAGGCGAAAGTCCATCCCCTCGAAGAGCAGCCGGTCGCCGAAGCCCTTGGCCACCTTGTCGGCGATCACCACCTCGTCGCCCAAGCGCGGCCCGGCGGGGATGATGATCTCGGCCGTGGTCACCTTTTCCCGCTGGTCCTCGTTCAGCAGTTGCTCGTACCCCTGCAGGCGGGCCTTGCTCTTGGCCTGCCGCGCGCGCGGCGCCATGCGCACCCACTCCAGCTCGCGCTCAAGGCTGCGGGTGCGCGCGGACGACTGCTTCTCCTCCTTCCGCAGCCGCTCCTGCTTCTGCTCGAGCCAGCTGCTGTAGTTGCCCTTCCAGGGAATGCCCTCGCCGCGGTCCAGCTCCAGGATCCACTCGGCCACGTTGTCCAGGAAGTAGCGGTCGTGGGTAATGGCCACGATGGTGCCCGTAAAGGCGGCCAGGTGGTGCTCCAGCCAGGCCACGCTCTCGGCGTCGAGGTGGTTGGTGGGCTCGTCCAGCAGCAGCAGGTCGGGCTCTTCCAGCAGCACCTTGCACAGCGCCACGCGGCGCTTCTCGCCGCCGGACAGGTTCTCGATGCGCGCGTCGGCGGGGGGCAGGCGCAGCGCCTCCATGGCGATCTCGATCTTGCGGTCCAGCTCCCACAGGTTGGCCGCGTCGATGGCGTCCTGCAGCCGGGCCTGCTCGTCGAGCAGCTTGTTCATGGCGTCGTCGTCGCTGACGTCGCCAAAGCTGGCGTTCACCTCGTCGAAGCGGCGCAGCAGCTCGCGCTGGGCGCGCACCGCCTCTTCCACGTTGCCGCGCACGTCCAGCGCGGGGTCCAGCTCCGGCTCCTGGGCCAGGTAGCCCACGCGGGTGCCTTCGGCGGCCCACGCCTCGCCGTTGAAGTCCTTGTCCACGCCCGCCATGATGCGCAGCAGCGAGCTCTTGCCGCTGCCGTTGGCGCCCACCACGCCGATCTTGGCGCCGGGATAGAACGAGAGGTAGATGCCCTTGAGGATCTCGCGGTTGGGCGGCACCACCTTCCGCAGCTCCTTCATGACGTAGATGAAGCGCGACGTATCGAGGTTGCTCATGGCTCGGGCGATCGGGTAGAGGTCGGTCAGGGGCGGCCGCGCCCCGCACAGGTCGTTTGCGGGCGGGAAGATAGCACCCGGGCGGCGTCGGCGGGAGGGCGGGGGTGGGTGAAGGGGTGAAGGGGTGAAGGGGTGAAGGGGTGAAGGGGTGAAGGGGTGAAGGGGTGAAGGGGTGAACGGGTGAAGGGGTGAAGGGGTGAACGGGTGAACGGGTGAACGGGTGAACGGGTGAACGGGTGAACGGGCGGGAGCTCGGGAGAATGGTCGGGTAGCGGACGCGCAGGTGCCTGGGACGCCGCACACCGCCGGGCCGCCGAGTCCGCGAAGGCGGACTTTGCGATTTTCCAGCGGCGAATTCATTCGCTCAGCGGGCGGGCGGCACATTACTGGATCAGAATCGCGTCATTCGCTCAGCAGACGGCACGTTACTGGATCAGAATCGCAACAAACTCCCTTTGCTCCCGCGGCGGGCGGCATGATGCCCGCCGGATTGCGCGGAGTCAGGGCGCGCGGAGGCGCTCTGCGAGCCAGTCCGCCAGCGCGCCCAGCACCTCCGCCGGCACCTGCCTGGAAGGCAGCGTGGCGTAGGTGGACGGGTCCGGAGTGCCGGCGGGATCGGCCAGGAACAGGTGGTTCAGGCCGGGGAACAGGCGCACGGTCACGTCGCGGTTGCCGCCCTCGCGCAGGGCGGCGGCGATGGCGTCGGCCTGTTCGGGCGCCACCTGCCAGTCGGTGCCGCCCTGCAGCACCAGCGCGGGCACGCGCACCCGCCGCAGCGTGGGCGCGGGATCGAAGTCCATCCAGAACCGCACCCACGGAACCTGCGCCGCCTGCTGCTCGCGGAGCGGGTCGTTGATGGCCTTCATCGAGTCCATCCGCGCTTCCGACATCCCCATCCCGGTCCACGCGCGGCGCAGCTGGTAATCGCTGGTCCGCCGGCCCGTCCACCCCTGCCCGGCCAGCAGCGCCACCGCCGCGATCCGCGCGTCGTCCGCCGCGACCATCGGCGCGATGATGCCGCCCTCGCTGTGGCCGACCAGGCCGATGCGGGCGGAATCGACCTCCGCGCGGGCGCGCAGCCACGCCACCGCGGCGCGCGTGTCGTCCGCCAGGTCGGCCGTGGTGGCGCGCGACGCGTCGCCGCCGGACGCGCCCCAGCCGCGGTCGTCCAGGCGCAGCACGGCGATGCCGCGGCGGCTGAGCGAGTCCGCGATCTGCCGGAAGAAGCGGTAGCCTGTGATGCCGGGAATGCCGGAGTCGCGGTCCTGCGAACCCGAGCCGGTGATGAGCACCACCGCCGGCACGCGTCCCGCGGCATCCTTCGGCAGCGTGAACGTGCCGGCGAGCGTGTGGCCGGCCGGCGTGGGGACGGCCACCTGCTCCGCGGTGTACGGCGCGTCCGCCGGCGCACCGTAGTCCGGCCGCTCCCCCGGCGCGATGAAGTAGCCCACCGCGCGCCACGCGTCCCCTTCCTTCAGCGCCATCACCGTCTCGCGCGCGGAGGTGCCGCCGGAGAACGCGGTCAGGTAGCGCAGGCGCGCGTACTCGCCCGCGGGCGCGCCGGGCGGCTGCGCCATCGGCTCGGCGACTTCCACGCTGCGCCCCCGCACGGTGCCGGGATACGGCGCGCGCGCCTGCCGGACGGTGGCCTCCCACGTTTCCGCCGGCGCCAGGCCGCGTACGGGCGTGGCAAGCTGCCGCCAGCTTTCGGCGTACTGGCCCTCGTCCATCAGCCGCAGCCACGCGCCGATCTGCCGGGCGGCTTCCGCCTGCGGCGTCTGCGCGGCGGCGGGGGCGGCCAGCACCGCCGCCATCAACACGCCCAGCACGCCGCGCCGCAGACGCGGCAGGACGCGGTTCATCGTGCGCATCATCGATCCTGATCCAGGGAAACGGGCGGCCATCAGACCGGCCGTCCGGACATGTCGCGCTTCCACGCGACGTACGAGTAGACCAGCGGCACCGCGACCGCCGCCGCGATCGCCGCGCCCGTGGTCCACGGGCGCACGTCCGCCGGAAGGAGCGCGGAGGCCGCCATCACCAGCCCGGCGATCACGAAGGCGCGGCCGCCCACGCGGTGGGTGGCGCGCCACACGCGCTCGTTGTCCATCGTCCACGGGGTGCGGATGCCCATGAACCAGTTGCTGCGGATGCGCGGCAGGTAGTTGCCCAGCCCCACGAACAGCAGTCCCACGGCGGCCAGGATCACCCGGTCCACCTGCACCGGCCAGCCCAGCGCCTGCCCGTACGTGGCCCCCTGCACCACGGCAAAGAACAGGATGATCAGGTTGACGAGCAGCCGCCGGTCCTCGGCAAAGCGCTCCAGGTTGGCGCGGCGCGGGTCGATGCGGGGAAGCAGCCAGAGCGTCGCCAGCATGGCGGTGGCGATGGCGGGGTGCATGAGCGCACCCCACGGCTTCTCCATCCAGCCGTCCACCTCGCCCCGCAGGTTCCAGTGCGAGGGGATGCGGTGCGGCAGGCGGGTGTAGACCGCCGCCACGAACGCCCACATCGCCGCCGCCACGGCGGTGCCCAGCCAGCGGCTCCTCATCGCGCATCCTCCTTGTTGCCGAACATCTGCATCATCTGCTGAAGGAACTCCTGGAAGACCGTCGTCTCCAGTGAGTAGACCAGGTTGCGCCCGCTGCGCTCCGACCGCACCAGCCCGGCCTCCTTGAGCACCGACAGGTGGTGCGACACGGATGCGGCCGTCATGGGAAAGCGGGCCGAGATCTCGCCCGCGGTAAGGTCTCCGCCGCGCAGCACCCGCAGGATCTCGCGCCGCGTGGGATCGCCCAGGGCGCGCAGGGTTTCGTCCAACATCGGCGGCAGCGGCTCCGGTGTGCGCCTGGTGATCGATCATCGTCCATTAGACACACGTCTATTAGACGATCATCTAAATATAGGATTTCAGATGAGGAGTCAAGGGTGGCCGCGACCCGCCACGCCCCCACCGGGCCGGCACGCCCCCACCGGGCCGGCACCACCGGCCCACCTCCCCCAAAAACCCTGGGGGAGGTTGGTGTAACGCAGGCGGTGGTGAGGCTCGCAGAGCTAACCGCGACCCGCCACGCCCCCTCCGGGCCGGCACCACCGGCCCACCTCCCCCAAAAACCCTGGGGGAGGTTGGTGTAAGGCAGCCGGTGGTGAGTCTCGAAGAGTTCGCCGCGACCCGGCACGCCCCCTCCGGGCCGGCACCACCGGCCCACCTCCCCCAAAAACCCTGGGGGAGGTTGATGTAAGACAGGCGGTGGTGAGGCCCGGAGAGTTCGCCGCGACCCGCCACGCCCCCACCGGGCCGGCACCACCGGCCCACCTCCCCCAAAAACCCTGGGGGAGGTTGGTGTGAAAGGCAGCCGGTGGTGAGGCCCGGAGAGTTAGCCACGCCGGAGCGGGATCGAATTTTCCCCTCTCCGCGAGGAACGAGCGGAGAGGGGTCGGGGAGGGGCCCCCGTCGGGCGCCAGTTGATACCTACGAAGCGCCTCGTTGCCGGATCCGCCACCTGCCGACGACGAAAAAGGCCCGGCATCACGCCGGGCCCTCTTCACTTTCGCACTAACGCACTCCCGCACTCACGCACTTTCCTACCGCAGGACCACGCGGCTCTCCTGGATCACCACGCCGCGCTCGGCGAGGGCGGCGATGTACTCGCGGGGGGGCATGGCCTCGTCGGGGGTCCACACGCCGGGCTTCACCTTGCCGGCGGCCTGCATGGCGCCGGTGATGGCCAGCGAGAAGCCGGTGGTGCGCATCATCGCCGTGATCCCCGTCTCGGCGTCGTACCGGTCCAGCAGGTCGTAGCGGTAGCGCACGCGCTCGCCCTTGTCGATGCCCTCGGCCTCCACGCGCAGCGCCACCTGGTCCGGGCTCTCGCGGTAGTCCTTCTTGAGCCGCGGGCCCACGATGGAGATGAAGACGTCGCGCGGCACCACGCTGGTGCCCTTTACATTCACCGGCTCCATCCCCATCAGGCCGATGTCGCGCATCACGGCCATGATCTCGGCGTGGCCGGGGTAGCGCAGCGTCTTGTACTCCATCGTGGGGATCCGGCCCTCGTACCGCTGCGCCATGGTCGACAGGCCGCCCGCGGTGTGGAACGCCTCCAGCGTGCCCACGCCGGGAAAGTCCAGGTGCTCGATCTCGGACAGCGCCTTCACCTGCGTCTGCTTTCCGTCGCGCAGCACCCACGACAGGGTGGTGTAGTAGTCCAGCGCGCCTTCCAGGCTGTACACCACCTGGTAGTTCAGCGGGGGCTCCGGCTTCTGCGGCAGGCCGCCCACCTTGATGCGCACCGAGTGCACCTCGTCCAGCTGCGTGATGCCGTGCTCGGCCAGGATGTTCACCATCCCGGGAGCCAGGCCGCAGTCGGGCACCACGGTGACGCCCTTTTCGGCCGCGCGGGCGTGCAGCGCCTTCTGGTCCTGCACGATCTGGGTGTTGCCGCCCAGGTCGCAGAAGTGCGAGCCCGCGTCCACCGCCGCCACGGTCATCCCGTGGTTGAAGTAGTACGGAAACGCGCTCATGGTGGCGCTTACGCCCTCCATCAGCTGCCGCACGCCGGCGCGGTCGTTGGCGTCCACCGTCACCGCCCGTAGCCGGCCGCCCAGGTAGGGCTGCAGGAACGCGGGAAGGTTGTCGACGTTCAGGTCTGCCAGGACCACGTCGTGGTCCGTATAGGCAAGCAGGTCGTAGGCGCAGGCGGAACCCTGCAGCCCCGCCCCCAGCACCAGCATCCGCATGGAAATAAGACTCGCAACGGGGTGAACGGAGTGCGCACCCGCGCGCGGCGCGGGGGTCGTGAAGGGCGCGGAAGATAGCGGTCGCGCGCGGGGATGGCAAAGCGCGCGGGGCGTAACGCACGAAACGGAAGGAAAGTGTCGGTGGAGGCCGATGGGGGGCGGTGGATCGGCCCGGCGAACGAGATCGAACCGGCGCCCGGCAGGACCCCCTCTCCCCACGGCCCCTCTTTCCGCTGCGCGGGAGAACGGGGCGAATCCGATCCCGCTTCGACGAGGGGGCACATCGCCACTTTCACCCAACCCGCTACGTGGCAGGCACTTGCCCCCTGGTCAAGGCATCCAGTCCGCGAAGGCGGCCTTTGTGTGGTTGTTGCAGCGAATTCATTCGCCATTGCCGGGGGATCGCCGCCAGCTCAGGGTTCGGTGAACGAGATCGAACCGGCGCCCGACAGGCCCCCTCTCTCTCGCTGTCGCGGGAGAAAAGGGGAGAATTCGATCGCGCTTCGGCAGGCCACTGCTTTGGCTTCCGTGGCCGTGGCCTTGCGCCAATCACCTCCAGACTGTTTTTATTACCATCCGAACGTGCGCCTCAAGGGCTGGCGCGACCCGAATCACCTGATGGTGGGAGAAACACCAATGCGCAAGATGAAGCTCGACATCGAAGAGCTGGCCGTGGAGACGTTCGCGACCCGGGTCGCGGACGCGGACGTGCAGGGGACGGTGCACGGGAATGCGCTCACGGATTTCTGCGGTTCGCTCCGCAGCGGCTGTGATACCTGCCAGCTCTCCTGCACCGGAAGCTGCGCCACCGGCTACAACTGCCAGCAGGTCTGCTGAGGCGCGGCCGGCAGCACGCCGGCGGGAGCAGTGCCGGACGGGGCGGATCGATTCCTCATCGATCCGCCCCGCCGCCGTTCAGCAGGGCCAGCACGTCGCGCTGGGCGTGGAGAAAGGCGTCGGGGCGCGCGTCCTCCAGCGCCTGGCGGGGAAAGGGGCCCCAGAGGGCGGCGGCGGTGCGGGTGCCGGCGGCGCGTCCGGATGCGATGTCGTGCGGAGAATCGCCCACGAACAGCGCCTCGTGCGGCGCCACGCCCAGCTTCTGCAGCGCCAGCAGCACGGGCTCGGGGTGCGGCTTGGGCTCCGCCACGTCCTCGGGGGTCACGATGACGTCGAAGTGGCGCACCAGCCCGCACAGCTCCATCCCCTTCATCGCCGCCCGCCGGTGCTTGCTGGTGACGATGGCCAGCCCGTATCCGCGCCGCTCCAGTTCCGCCACCGTCTGTGCCGCATCCGGAAACGGGCGCAGCAGGTCGTCGTGGATGCTGTTCTGGTACTCGCGATACGTATCCAGCATCGCCTCCACCTCGTCCGGATCGCGGCCAAAGCGGCGCATCTGCGACTCCAGCGTCATCCCGAAGCCGCTGAGCCACACGTCGTCGGGCGGCACGCTGCCCAGGTGCGTGCGCATGGTGTGGCGGTAGCACCGCATGATGAGCTCGGTGCTGTCGGCCAGCGTGCCGTCGAAGTCGTAGAGTACCGCGCGAATCCCCTCCAGCGTCGTTCCGCTCATTCCGCCATCCGCTCGCTGCGCCGGGTGATGCGCGGCCTGCGCAGTTTGCGACGCGGGTACGGGCTCAGGCGGGAGAGCAGGTCCGGCTTCTCCGGATCCTGCGTCGTCCACATGCCGCGCCAGGCAGCCGGATCCACACCGGTATGCTGGAACACGCTTCCGTCCGTCATCTGCACCTCTACCACCTCGTCGAAGTCGCTGTATCCAAGGGCGCAAAGCCGTGGGTCGTTCATCCATGCACCGCGGTTCACGCCCCAAAAATGCTCCAGGTCACGCAGCGCATCGTCGGCGTATCCGAACACCTCAGGATCGGCCATCAGCGCGAGAAGCGCGGGAACGGTGCGGTCCAGGTCCAGACGCTCGAAGATGCGGGCGACGTGGCCCAGCGCCGTTGCGGCGTTGCGGCGCACCCACACGTCGGGATGACGGACGTGCTCCAGCGCACGCTGTTCCGCGTACTCCCCGTCCGCGCCGGCCAGCGCCAGGCGGAGAAGGACGTGGCCGATCTCCCCCGGGTCCCCCGCCGCAAAGACGGCCTCCGCCTGGTCCCGGGTGATGGGATCGTACACGCTGCCGTCGTATACGTGTTCGCCCTCCGCCACATCTCCTCCCCAGTCGTAGGCCGCGACAGTCTATCACCCGCCGCCGCTTGCAGATAGCCCCCCAGAGCGTGTTCAAGAATCCCCTGCTCGCGCCCGTATGTCATTTCGAAGGAGGCGCCACACCGCACCATCGGCTCGCACGAAATCCTGCGCGCCGACTGAGAAATCTACTGTCTGCTGCTGGTGCCCCGCTGCATCGCTCCGGCACTGGCCCTGTCCGCCCGTGTCGTAGCCGCGAGTTCAGCACGGGCTACCGCGTCTGCCCTCCAGCAAATCCGACAGTAGATTCCTCGGGCCCTGCAACCTCTGGTGTGAAGGCAGGCTACGGCGTGGCCGGGCCTCGGAATGACAGCGCTGGTAGATCTGCCTGGATGTGCAGCGTCGGATTCCTGAACACACTCTCAGAGGGTGTTGCTGAACCGTCCACAAGCGTTGACTTCCTGAGGGAGGCGCCGCTACGCAACCTGCGGGTACGATGGACTTTGGCGCCGACCGAAGGATCTCGCCGGCAGAACCGAGGGGCTGGCTGCCGCGCCCGGAGGACAGTCCTTCGCGAAGGCAGACGAGATCCTTCGGTCGCGCGCAGGCGGTTGTGTGGCTTCTGGTTACGCGTGGTGCGCTCCCTCAGGAAGTCACCGCTTCGTTGCGAGCTTGAAGGTTTAGCAACACCCTCTCAACCCGCGCGGGCGATGCCGAGCGCGTCCAGGATCATCGGCGTCACGTGCATCAGCGAAGCGGCATCCGCGAAGCGCTCGTGTCCGGCGCCCAGCGCCAGCACGGGGACGGGGTTGAGGGTGTGCCCGCCGCGCACGTCCTCGACGTTGCCGTGGTCGCTGGAAACGACCAGCAGCGTGTCCGCCGGCAGCGCGTCCGCCAGCGCGCCCAGGAAGGCGTCCACACGCTCCAGCGCGGCGATTGCGCCGTTCAGGGCGCCGCGGTGGCCCGTGTAGTCGGTGTCGTAGTGCGCGAACAGCGTCACGTCCGCCCCCGCGGCGATGCGGGCCAGGGTGCGGGCGGCCTCCTCGGGCGTGACCTGGGGGATGTCGCTGCCCAGCGTCTCGCGCCACCGCTCGTTGGTGATGGACGACGCCACGGCGCGCCCCTCCGCCAGCTCCATGGCGCCGCGGGTGAGCGCGCCGGCGGACTGGGCGGCCAGCATGGGCCCGGCGGGGCGGCGAAAGATGCGCGGATCGGCGGGGGCGCCGGAGAGCGGATAGGCATTGGCGAACGCCGCGGTGCGTCCCGCATCCACCGCGCGCTGCAGCAGGTTCTCGGCGGCCAGCATGGGGCGCAGCGGCGTAGGCACCCAGGGGCCAAAGTGGCGCCCGTACTCCGCGGCACCGTTGCGGCCGGTGAGCAGCGTGGTCTGCCCCGTCCCGCTCTGCGGCAGGCCCTCGACGCCCAGCGTGGCGTCCGCCGCCGCGAGCACCGCCCGCTCCGCCACGATGCGCCCGTCGGCATCCATCTCCTCCGCGACCAGCCTTCGGCCGCCGAGCAGCGTTTGCAGGCGAGGGAGGCTCGCGGCGGCGAACGCGTTGAACGCCGCATCGTCCGCCCCGATGCCGACGCCGTCGAGGAACACCAGGATGGCGCGATGGGGCACGTTCATGCACGGGGAGCGAGAAAACGGAACCGCCGGGCCGACTCATCTGCATGAAAGGATAACAGCACACGCCAGGGTCGTCACCGCCAGCGGACGAGCAGCTGCAACGTGCGCCGTAGCAGCGCGCTTGCGTAAACATACGAATTGCCCGTATACTGGCGTCCATCTCTCATCGGTATTTTCGCGCGCCTTGTCTCCGATCGATTCCCTCTGGACGCGGTTTCTGCGATGAAACCGTGTGAATCCTCGTGGTGTGCGGCACCGTAGGGTCTGCCACGGCGTCGTTTGTTTCATCCAAACCCTGCTTGTCCCCTGATGCGCCTTCCGAACTTCAATCGTCCACGCCCCTCCGCCGACGCTCCCGATCCCGCGCCCCCCGCCGGGGCGAGCCCTTCCGATGCCGATTCCACGCTGGTGGTGGATGCGGAGAACGGGTGGGCCATCGGCACCGCGGCCGACCTGACGGAGGTCGACGGCGATCCCGTGCACAACGTGCTCAAGCGCACGGAAGTCTGGTTTGGGTACCGGGCCGCCGCGGTGGAGAAGGAGGCGGCGGAGCTGGCCGCGGCGCACGCGGACAAGGGCCAGCCCCGCCACGACCTGCCGCGCACCGAGCCGCTGGAGATGGAGGTGCTGCTGGAGCAGCGCGCCCGCGAGGTCCTGTCCGGGTGGGTGGATCGCGTGCATCGCCAACTGCAGGGCGCGATCGCGGCCGAGACGGAGGCGATCGGAACGCGCCTCGCGGCCGCGCGCCGGGCGGTGGCGAACGCGTCGTCCGCACGCGCCATCCTGGGCCCTCGCGCCCCGCTCCCCGAGCGCGTCCCCGCGCTGCGCATCGTCCGCGACGACGCGCAGCCGTCGGGCGCCGCCGCTCCGGAGGCCGCGACCGAGGAGATCCACGCCGAGCGGCACCTGAAGAGCCTGTGGTTCTGGATGCTGATGCCGCTGCTGATGCTGGCGGACTTCTTCGCCAACCACCCGGTGTTCGTGGAGCTGTTCCCCGCGAACACCCTGCTGGACCAGGGCTTTGCCGAGTGGGAAGAGCGGCAGCTGAGCAACGGCCTGTCCGACCTGCACGGCATCGCCACCATGGTCAAGAAGGCGCTGGTGTACCCGGAGCCCTCCGTGCTGGCGCTGGTGGTCGTGCTGCTTCTGCTGTTCCTGGGGCACACCTGCGGCGGGCACCTGCGCACGCTGGTGGCGCTGTTCCGGCACCGCAAGGGAAGCGTTTCCGCGTCCAACGCGCACATCTGGCGGCAGAGCGCGTGGCCGGCCGGCGGCGCGGTGTTCGGTGCCGCGGTGATCGTGTTGATGCTGGCGCTGGCCCGCACGGGGGTGCTTCCCGCCGCCGAGGCGCGCCTGGCGACGGCGCGGCAGGAGCTTGCCACCACGCAGACGGAGCTGAAGCAGGCGGAAGCGAGTGAAGCGTCGGAGCTGGAGACGGCGGAGAAGCGGCGTGCCGTAACCAACGCGCGCGAGGAGGTGCGCCTGCGCGAGGAGCGGCAGAGCTACGCCCGCGCCATCAACGGGATGAACCTTCCCATCGCGGGGCTGAACGCCGCGCTGGTGCTGGCCGCCATCCTGGTGGGCTACCTGCGCGAGGAGAAGCGCTTTTCCGTGGTCCCCCAGGCCGTCGCCGACCACGCGGCCGACCGCGCCCGGCGGCAGGCCGACCTGAGCGTGGAATTCGGCGACCGGCGCGCGGCGGCGCACCAGGCGCTGGACGAGGTGCGCGCGGGAATGCTGCGCGTGGAGCACCTGCTGGCGGTGGACCTGCTGCGCGACTGGCAGGGGAAGGCCGAACGGCTGCGTGGCGTGGTGTCGACGTTCCGCATCGAGAACGCGCGGCTGCGCGGGCTGGACGTGGCCGACATCGCCGCCTTCCGGGTGCCGGTGAGCGTCTCGTTCGCGCAGCCGGACCCCGGACGCTTTGCGCTGGACCGCCCGCGCGCGCTGGACGCGTATCGCACGGAATGCGAACGCCTGCAGGACCACCTGCTGGACCTTGACCTCGACCGGCATCCCGAGATGAACGGAGCCGAAAGCATTGCCGCCGACTGAGATGACGATGATGAACATCTGCCGATCCGCCCTCACGATCCTCGCGCTCGCCTGCACCGCCGCCTGCGGGCGCGAAGGCAAGGCCGCTCCTCCTCCTCCCCCGCCTCCGCCGCCGCCCGCGACGGAGTACGTGGTGGCGGTGGACATGTCCAGCAGCCTGACCCCCACGGAGCGTGAGGGCCACGAAAAGCTGCTGCGCGCGCTGGTCAAGGAGCTGAACTTCGGCGACCGGCTGGTCCTGCTGGCCACGCACGCCGAGGGCATCCGCGACGCCTCCGTTCCGCGGGCGGTCTCCATGCCCGTTCCCAGTGGCGCGCAGCCACTGAAGCGGGAACGGGAGGAGCTGGAGCTCGCGCGCATGACGGCGGACGGGTACGTGACGACGCTGTTCAAGACGGAGCCCATCAACGGCACGGACCTGTTCGCCACGCTGCACACGGCGGGGGAGCAGGCAGGCCAGGGCACCGGCAGCGGGCGCAAGGTGCTGGTGGTGCTCTCCGACATGCTGCAGTGCGCCCGGGGCGAGGGCGTCTGCATGGAACGACAGGGCGGACTGCCGGACAGCGCCTGGATCGCCGCGCGGCAGCAGCAGGGCCTCATCCCTTCGCTGGAGGGCGTCTGCGTGGCCGTGGTGGGCGCGGACGCGTCGAAGGCGGAGGGAGTGCGCGTGCGGGAGTTCTGGCGCCGCTACTTTCAGACGGCGGGCGCGGACTTCAGCCCCGCGCGCTACGTGCACGGGGCATCCGGCCCGGCCGTTCTGCGCTGCTGAGGGAATAGGGAACAGGGGATAGCCAGCAACGACAGGATTGGACGGCAAATCGGCCCCCGCGAGATCTTCGCGGGGGCCGGTGTTCGGTCGCGGACGTCGCGTCCGTTACTCGGGGTGGCTGCGGTTGCGTGAGGGATGCGCGCCCGCAGGGCCGAGAACACGGCGCGCACGCACGAGGGCGGCGGGAACGCGCAGGGGACGGTGAGCGCCGGGGGCTCGGCGCCGTTGGCAACAGTCGTATCGTTGCCTACGGCGCGCGCAGCCCGGCCCGGAGCGCAGCGGAGGGACACGCCCGAACAGCAGGGAACAGGGAACAGGGAATAGCCAGCAACGACGGGAAGGGAACGAAAACCGGCCCCCACGAGATCCTCGCGAGGGCCGGGTCGTTCGTCTATCGTCACCCGATCAGCTCGGGATGACCAGGCGCTGGCCGGGGCGGATGCGGTTGCGGCGGCCCAGGTTGTTGGCGGCCTGCACCTTCTTGACCGTGGTGTCGTAGCGGCGCGCGATGGTCCACAGGCTCTCTCCGCGGCGGACGGTGTGCCTGCGGGCGGCGGCCAGGCGGCGCTGCTCCTCGCGGCGCTCGCGGGCGGCGTTCTCGGCGGCCTGCTTCTGGATGCCCGCGAAGGCGGCGGCAAAGCGCTGGCTGCGGCCGCGGGGCACGCGCACCGCGTACGCCTTTTTGCCCGGGGGCGTCATGGACCGCACCAGGTGCGGGTTCAGGCGCTTGACCTCGTTCTCGCTGACGCCCACCGCCTGCGCCACCACCGAAAGGCGCGTGCCGGCGGGCACCTGCACCTCGTCGCTCTCCAGCGGCATCCAGCGCTGCACGCTGCCCAGCCCGTACTTCGCCGGCTCCTTGCCGATGAGCGCGGCGGCCACCATCAGCGGCACGTACTCGCGCGTCTCGCTGGGCAGGCGGCTGCGGATGCGCCAGAAGTCGGCGTCCTTGCCCTTTTCCTTGCCCGTCACCTGCCGCATCACCCGGGCAACGCGGCCCTCGCCGGTGTTGTACGCGGCGGCGGCCAGGTACCACGAGCCAAACTGGCCGTGCAGGTCTTCCAGGTAGCTGAGCGCGGCGTCGGTGGACTTTTCGGGGTGCCTGCGCTCGTCCACGTACCCATCGACGCGCAGGCCGTAGCGCTCGCCGGTGTCCTCGATGAACTGCCACAGGCCCACCGCCGACGCGTGCGACTTTGCGGTGGGGTTGAAGCCCGACTCGATCATCGAAAGGTACAGCAGGTCCTCGGGCATGCCGCGCTCGCGCAGCTTGGCGCGGATCATCCCCTCGTAGCGGCCGCTGCGCTTGAGGTACAGCGCCATGCGGTCCTGCTGCCGCCCGCTGAAGATGCCGATGAAGCGCTCCACCGGGGCGTTGCGGACCACGGGGATGTCCCACGAGGCGCCGCTGACCGCCGCGTTGGCCTCGCGGACGATGCCCGTGGCCACGGCCGAAACAGGTGCGTTCTCCCGGCCCTCATCGCCGACGGCTGCGGCGCCCAGAACGGCGCCCAGGAGCACGGCTACGGGGAAAGCGGACCTGAATTGCATGCGGCCTCCCATGGCAAGCGCGGGTGCTGTGACCTGCGATGTTTCTGGAGTGCGCGGGCGTGCCGCGCATAGAGTGCGACCACCTCGTAAAAGGCGGTCGCCAAAGCGGATAGACGTTGTCGATGTGCCCCTAAGCTAAACGCAGACAACGGCTTAGTCAACCGATTGGGTCGATTTTCCCGGATTCGGCTTCTTCACGGAGGCGGCATCTTCCCGGTTTTTCGAAGGCGTTGGGTGGCGCTGCGACAAGGATCGAACTGCGTCCGAGAGTGGCCCCCTCTCCCGGCCTCTCCCCCGCAAACAGCGCGGGAGAGAGGTGACGCGTACCGAACTACCTGATGTGCCGGGCAAGCGAACACGCCAACGCAGGCTGTCGAAACGGGATCGAATTCTCCCCTTTCTCCCGCTCCGCGGGGGAGAGGGGCCGGGGGAGAGGGGGCCCCGTCGGGCGCCAGCCAAATGCCAGTCGCAGCACACAACCCCTTCTGCTCCTTCCTCCCCTCTCCGTGAGGAACGAACGGGGAGGGGCCGGGGGAGGGGCACCCCGGCGGGCGCAGTTCGATGCCCTTCGTCGCACACCGGCCCTTCGACCCGCCCGTTGCCATGATCCCCCCGCCGCGCGAAGTTGGCGCACATGGTTCGCGGACGATTTGCCCCCAGCCCCACCGGCGCGCTGCACCTGGGCAACGCGCGCACGGCGCTCCTCGCGTGGCTGCACGCGCGGGCGCACGGCGGCGCGTTCGTCATGCGCGTCGAGGACCTGGACTTTGGCCGGGTACGGCCAGGGATCATGGAGCGGCAGCTGGACGAGCTGCGCTGGCTGGGGCTGGACTGGGACGAGGGGCCCGACGTGGGCGGCCCCTTTGGTCCCTACGTGCAGTCGCAGCGGCAGGAGCGCTACGACGCGGCGCTGCGGACGCTGGCACAGCGCGGCCTGCTGTTCGAGTGCACCTGCTCGCGCAAGGACATCGCCCAGGCCGCCAGCGCGCCGCACGCGGGGGAAGAGGGGCCGCGCTACACCGGCGCCTGCCGCGACCACCGGGTGGACCCCGCCGTTCCCTCGCTGATGGCGCACGGGCGCTCGCTGTTCGCGCTGCGGATGCGGGTGGAGCCGGGCGCCGTCTGCTTTGCGGACGGGGTGATGGGGGACTGCTGCTTCGACCCCGCGGCGGAGGGCGGCGATTTCGTGGTGCGGCGCAGGGACGGCGCGGCCGCGTACCAGCTGGCCGTCGTCGTCGATGACGCGGCGATGGGGATGACGCACGTGGTGCGCGGCGCGGACCTGCTCTCCAGCACCGCGCGGCAGATCCTGCTGTGCCGGGCGCTGGACCTCCCCGTGCCGGCGTTCGTCCACGTGCCGCTGATGCTGGGGCCCGACGGCGAGCGGCTGGCCAAGCGCCACGGCGCCGTCTCGCTGGGCGACCTGCGCGAGGCCGGCGTGCCGCCCGAGCGCGTAGCGGGCTGGCTGGCGGCCAGCTGCGGCCTGGCGGCGCCGGGGGAGGATGCGCGCCCGGCGGAACTCGTCAGGCGCTTCGACGTGGCGCGCCTTTCCCGGGAGCCGACGACCGTTTCGGAGGCGGACCTGGCGCGGCTGCGCGGCGGCTGAACTGCATCCATCCGCCGTGGCAGCGGGTGTTTGCGACGGAAACTATTCCGCGACGGCCGCTTGCGCGCTATTTTGCCTGCAATCACCCGACATCCCCCCTCCGAAGAAGCACCGTTCGTCCCCCCTTCTTCGGCACTTTCCTGGAGGAACCCGATGCAATTCGGTGTGCTTGCCCTGGCCGGGCTGCTTGCGCTGCCCGCCGCCGCCGCCGCACAGAACGACGGAGGCTTTGCCTCTCCCCCCCGCGCCGAGCTGGTGCCCTACACGCGCTTCGCCGTCACCCCGTGGGTGGGCTTTCGCGTTCCCTACGGCAGCGGCGAATACTTCGTGCTCACCGAGGGCGGCGACCAGCTTCAGCTCGACGAGGACCGCGGCGGCGGCGCGGCCGTGGGGCTGGACGCGTCGTTCGCGGTGGCCCGCCCGCTGAACATCGTGGCCAGCGTGTCGTACAGCGCGGCCGACGAGGACCAGCTGACGGTGACGGACCTGGAGGGCAACCAGGAGTTCTTCGAAACCAACGGCCCGGAGATCTGGTTTCTCAAGGCCGGCGTGCAGTACCGCCTGCCGGACCCCCTCCCCGACAACCGGCGCTTTCACCCGGCGGCGTACGTAACGGTGGCGCCCGCGCTGGTGTGGGCCGACTTTCCCGAGATCGAGGGCTTCGACAACGACGACGTCACCGGCAGCGCCCGCAACTTCGCGCTGAACATCGCCTTCGACGCGGCCACCAACATCGGAACGCGGGGGCTGGCGCTCTCGTTCGGCGTGGAAGACTACATCACCTTCTGGGACAAGGACCGCATCGCGGCCCGCGACGAGGTGCTGCTGGGCGGGCTGTTCCAGGACAACGTGACGGTGGAGTACGACGCCGCCGCGGCCAACATCCTGATGCTGCGGGCCGGGCTTTCCTGGCGGTTCTGAGGGAAGCAGTGCCCAGTATCAAGTGCCTGGTACCTAGCGCCTGATACCGAGTACCTGGGGAGAAATGAAGGGGACGCGGATGAGAGATTTCATCCGCGTCCCCTCTCGTTTCCCCCACGCTCGACGCGTACCGCCGAATCCGGGAAAGCAACACCTTTATGGATACAGAGGAACCGGGTCAGACAGAGGAACCACGATGATCTTTCGGCCCGCATCCTCTGTCTGACTCTGTTCCTCTGTACGATGATTCTTTTCGAAAATCTGGTACAATCTGCCCTGTCGGTGGGGCGTTCCCCTACATCTGCGGCGGACACGGCGGGGTGCACTCCGCGGATGATCCATCCGTTCCCCCGCATGGCTCGCGGCGACCCGCCTACACAGGCGGGAACGCCGATCCCGTAAGTTATCCGCGTCGCCCGGCAAGACGGCGGGCGCCGCCGCGGACCCATCGGCGCGGCGGGGCACAACGGATTCTTTTGGAAGCAACGGAGCCATGAGCGCACCCAACGATACCCAGACTGCACCGGCCACGCCTTCGCGGCGCGACTTTCTTCGCGTGTCGGCCCTGGGGCTGGCCGTGCCTGTGGTGGCGGCGGCGTGCGGCAACGGCGGCGGCGAAAAGGCCGCGCCCGCGGCGCCGGCGGCCGGCACGGCGGCGGCCGGCACGGCGGCGGCGGGCACCCACGGCGGCACCGCCACCGACAGCAACCACACCGGCGGCACCACCGCGCCGCATCCCAAGACGCCCGCCGAGATCCGCGCCGCGGCCGACGCCATGGACGCGCACCACGAGGCCGGCATCAAGTCGTTCCCCGCCAAGACCGCGGGCAAGGGCAACCAGCCGTTCGCGCCGCGCGTGGAGAACGGCGTAAAGGTCTACGAGCTGACCGCCGAGAAGATCCAGTGGGAGACGGAGCCCGGCAAGCGGGTCGAGGCCTTCGCCTACAACCAGCAGGTGCCCGGCCCGCAGATCCGGGTGCGCGAGGGCGACCGGGTGCGCGTGATCGTCCACAACCGGCTGGAGCAGTCCACCGCCATGCACTTTCACGGCGTGGAACTGCCCAACGACCAGGACGGCGTGCCCTTCATCACCCAGCCGCCCATCAAGCCGGGCGAAACGTACACGTACGAGTTCACGGCGCCCGCGGGCAACTCGGGCTCGCACATGTACCACTCGCACCACAACGCGGCCGAGCAGGTGGGCAAGGGCCTGCTGGGCGCCTTCATCATCGAGCCGCGCAGCCCCCGCGCCATCGAGCGGGTGGACGTGGACTACGTGATGATCCTGAACGACGGCATGCACGGCTACACCATCAACGGCAAGGGCTTTCCCGCCACGGAGCCGATCGTGGCGAAGATGGGGCAAAAGGTGCGCATCCGCTTCATGAACGAGGGGATGATGATTCACCCCATGCACCTGCACGGCATGCACATGACGGTGATCGACAAGGACGGCTGGGCCCAGCCGCAGCCCTGGAAGTGCGACACGCTGAACGTGGCGCCGGGCGAGCGGTGGGACGTGATCGTGAACTGCAACAACCCCGGCGTGTGGGCCTTCCACTGCCACATCCTTCCCCACGCGGAGGCTCCGAACGGCATGTTCGGGATGGTCACGGCGCTGATCGTCGAAAAGTAGGCGCCGCTCCGCGATACGACGCGGGCCCGTCCTCCCCGGACGGGCCCGTTCGCGCATCCGGATAATGCGTATCCGGACAATGTTGCCAGGTCCATTCGCGCGATTGATCGAGGGATGCGCAGCGCTCCAGGCCGATTGACTTCCTGAGAGGGTGTTGCCAACCCTGACCCCTGATTGACTTCCTGAGGGAGGCGCCGCTCCTCTATTTGCTGGTACGAAAACCATGGCGCCGACCGAAGGACCTCGCCAGCAGAACGACGGGGCTGGTCCCGTGCCCTGATCTGGCCCCTGCGCCACCCAGACGAGGTCCCTCGGTCGGGCGCAATCTGCTGGTCGATCTTCTGGTTTCAGGTGGTGGGCTCCCTCAGAGGGTGTTTAAGAATCCCTGCGCTCGCGCCCGTTGTCATTTCGAAGGAGGCGCCACACCGCACCATCGGCTCGCACGAAATCCTGCGCGCCGACTGAGAAATCTACTGTCTGCTGCTGGTGCCCCGCTGCACCGCTCCGGCACTGGCCCTGTCCGCCCGTGTCGTAGCCGCAAG
>NZ_DASWNM010000069.1:0-18626 GCF_036399255.1 Longimicrobium sp. | reverse complement strand
CGGGAGTGCGGGAGTGCGGGAGTGCGGGAGTGCGGGAGTGCGGGAGTGCGGGAGTGCGGGAGTGCGGGAGTGCGGGAGTGCGGGAGTGCGGGAGTGGGGGAGTGGGGGAGTGGGGGGGTGGGGGGGTGGGGGGGGTGCGGCTGCTTCCCGGGCGTTCTCTCCTTCCGTCCCGCGGCAAGTAAGAGGATGTGGGTGTGGCTGCATCTACTTCCGCACTCACGCACTTCCGCACTCACGCACTTCGTCGTTGGCGAAGTTCTTGCCCCCACCGCGCGCGAGACAGTCCTTGAGACGAAGCCCCGAACCGGCGACGACCCGTGCACATCTCGGTGATCATCAACCCGCCCTCGCCCGAGGCGGTGGAGGCGCTGCGGACGGCGGTGGAGCGGCTGCGGGAGGAAGGCCACACGGTGCATCCGCGCGTGACCTTCGAGTCCGGGGACGCGCACCGCTTCGCCTGGAAGAGCGCGGAGTACGGCGCGGACCTGGTGGTGGCGTGCGGCGGCGACGGCACCATCAACGAGGTGGTGAACGGGCTGTACGACTGGATCGAGGAGCACGACCACCAGGGAAAGCCGCCCGTGCTGCCCCGGGTGGGCATCGTGCCGCTGGGGACGGGCAACGACCTGGCGGGGGGGATGGGGATCGCCACCGGCGACCCGGCCGGCGCGCTGCTGGATGCCGTGTCCGGCGAGCCGTACCCGGTGGACGTGGCGCGGGTGAACGGCCGCTACTTCCTGAACGTCTCCACCGGCGGCATCGGCGCCGAGGCCACGGACGAGGCGTCGGGAGACCTGAAGCGCGCGCTGGGCCCCATCGCGTACCTGGTCACGGGGGTAAAGAAGTTCGTGCAGCTGAAGGCGTCGCACGCCCGCTTCACGGCCGGCGGCGAGGTGGTGTACGACGACGGGTTCCTGCTGTTCGCGGTGGGGAACGCGTGGAGGACGGGCGGGGGCAACTGGGTAACGGCGGACGCGGACCCGGCGGACTGCCTGCTGGACCTGTGCATCGTGCAGGAGATGACGCACGTGGAGCTGGTGCGCGTGGCCCCGCAGATCCGCTCGGGAAGCCACGTGAACCATCCCAAGGTCACCTACCTCAAGGTGCGCGAGCTCACCGTGGAGTCCGACGAGGAGATGACGGTGAACGCCGACGGCGAGCCGCTGACCGAGCGCCGCTTCGCGTACGACCTGGGCCCCCACCGCCTGACCCTGATGGTGCCGCACGCGCCGGAGAACGCGGAGGCGCCGGGGCGGGACAAGGCGGGGGCGACGAACACCGCCGCGAACGACGCCACGGGCGGGGGATGAGCGGGTAAACCCGCTGCTGGGAAAGCGACAAGCCCCGTCTCGGCGACGCTGGCGCGTCGCCGAACGGGGCTTCAGCTGCGTACACGCTACGCGTGCGTGGCTTCGAGTTCCGGATGCGTCGTTCCCTCCCGGTGATGCGCCTCCTGGTTCAGGATGTACGCCCGCACGCGATCCACACCCGAGCGCGAGACGCTGTACGCGCCGTACGCTCCCTGCCACTTGAACGTGTGCCCCAGCACCTGCTCCGCGAGGTACGATGACGCGCCCTTCATACGGCCGACGAGGTCGGCGATCGTCACCGTAGGCCCGAAGCGAAGAAGCACGTGCACGTGATCCTCGATCCCGCCAATCGCGATGACCTCGGCCCGGAGCCGTGATGCCTGGTGCTGCATCACCGCGTAGAGCCGCTCGCGGATCTCCGGCGTGATCAACGGCAACCGGTCCCACGTTGCCCACACCAGATGCACGTACAACCGCGTGTGAGTTCGCCGCATCGTTCCTCCTGTCACGTCCGTTTGCAGTTGAAGCCCCGTCTGGCGAGCGCCAGCGAGCCAGGACGGGGCTTGTCGCTTTCCCAGCAGCGGGTTTACCCGCTCATCCCGTTGGGGCGGATACTGTTGGCTACTCCCCCATTCACCTCTCCCGGCACGTGATCCGCCCCGGCGTCCGGGCCCACGTCCGCGGCGCGCGTGCGGCTCCGTGGAACACCGCGCACTCCTCCGCATCCCCGATCGCCACGGCCGAGTAGCCGGCGGCACCCTCGGCAAGGATGCGCACGTCGACGCCAGGGGGACGGTCGATGTCCAGCGCCCGAAGCGACGCCGTGTACCGCCCGTGGCTCGCGCGGTACGCCGCCTCCGCCCGCTCCACCCGCCGCAGGACGGCGCGCGGATCGGTGGCGGATCGATGGAACGCGGCGGTGGCGGCCGGGATCGCCGAGGCACCGCCGAGGATGAGAAAGATCGGGATCAGGACACGCATTCTGGCTCGCTCTCAAAGGGTGAGATGCCGTGCTGCGACGCCTGAATGTGTACAAACGAAACACGGTGCCACGCAAGCCACAAATGCATGCGCGCACACCGCGCCAGCAGTGGTTTTTTCGTGTTGGACAGGTGGGGTTTTCGAAGCGCGCCCGAGGGGTCACGCGCGAGGGGGAAGCGGTGAGGCTTTCCCGTGAAGACACGCCCCATCGAGCGCATGAACCTCTGCTGCTCGGTGACGGGCGGTGGTTTGCACAAATCGAAGCCCCGCACGGCCGTGGGGCGGCCGGGGCGGGGCTTTTTGCAATTCCAGCCGGGGTTTTCGACCCGCGGTTTGGTAATCCGCCGTAATCCGCCAGCCGCGTCCAACACGCCAACCGCGGATCGTCTCTCATCCCCCGCAGCCGCCACCCCCGCAGCCGCCACCTCCGCATCCCCCGCCACCATCCCCGCAACTGCCGCCACTGTCTCCGCAGTCGCTGGACGAATCCGATCCACCGAAGAAGAACAGCCCCCCGCCTCCGCCACCGCCGCCCCACCTGCGGGCGCGGCGGCGGTGGCTCCGGCTGAGGATGCGCCGTGCGTCGGGCTGCGGCGGCTGAGAGCCTTGGGCGGCCCTCACCACGATTCCGATGATCACCGCCACGACGATCACCCCGATCGCCGCCCATCCGGGTTCCCCCATGCCCGCGCACGCGCCGACCAGGAGCAGCGCCCCGAACCCCGCCGCGGCGGCCATGCTTTCGCGCGGCAGCCGCGGCTTGCGGACGATCCAGTGCGTCGCGTCCGACACCTGGCGAAGGTGCGCCTTGCTGGCGAAGCGCTCCGCGGGCGTGGGCCACACGTCGCGCGGCGGCTCGTGGCCAAAGGCGGCGCGGTAGCTGTCCAGCGTGCGCGCGTACCAGTCGACGAACTTGCCGCCCTCCGCGCTGCCCCCCCTGGTGGGCTCGTGGTGCAGCGGACGGCCCAGCACACGCCCGCACAGATCGTCCCAGTACGACCGCGTGTACGTAAGGTGCTGGTGCCACGCCTGGTCCACCTGCACCGACGGCGTGACCGGGTGCCCCGCCGTCATCGCCAGGTACAGAAAGCGGCGGTACTCCTCCACCACCCGCTCTGCGAATGCGCGCGTCCACCCGTTCTCCCGCGCCAGCCGCGCGCTGAAGGGAAAAACAATTCCGGGCTCGTCCGGCGAAAACGCCTGGATGCGAGCCCGGAGTTCCTGGTCCTGCCTGTAGCCGCCATTCGGCTGCGTCACGCGTTTCTCTCCTCGCTGGAGTTCCCTGTGTTTCGCGCCCGGAACTACGTAACGAGCTCCGGGCGCGATTCACGGGACGCGTAACGACTGCGTCACGAGCCCAGGCTGCGGTTCAGCATGTCCGCCAGCCGGTAGCCCGCCAGCGCAATGCGGGGCTCCGCGGCGGCCCACGCCAGGCGGCGGTAGCTGCGCGGCGCGGCCTGGTTGCGGGGCGTGCGGTACGCCACCGTCTGCGCCACGCGCAGCCCTTCGCGCGACCACTGCTCCAGCTGCCCGGGAAGAATGCGCCCCCGCATCCGCGACTGCGGCCAGCGGCGCGCGATGGTCTGCGCGATGCCGCCCACGTAGTCCGCCTCCGTCCGCGCGTCCACGCTCCAGGGGATGGCGAAGCCCGTGAGCGCGTCCCAGTACGCGTGCAGGTTGTTGAACGGATACAGCCCCGCCAGGCGGTAGCTGTTGCCGCCGCGGTCGCCCTCCGGGTCCTCGGCGGTGACGCGGGCGCTGTTGTGCAGCGGCTGGTGCGAGTCGCCGCCCAGGTGCAGCAGCCACGCAAGGTCGATCGCCTGCGCCGAGTCCGGCACCGACGCGCTCCCCAGCGTCTGGCTGATGCGCTGCATCTGGTCCAGCAGCCCGCCGGCGCGCGGCATGTCCGGCCGGTCGCGCGGCACGCCGCCAGGGCCTGGCTCCCAGAAGAAGTTTACGTAGTGCCAGTCCGCGTGGGCGTAGCGGGCGCCCGGATGCTCGCGGTCGCGGATCATGTCGGCCCACACGGCCGTGTGCACGAACCACTCGCGCTGCCGCTCGTCCATGCTCCCCGTCCGCGGCATCAGCTCGGCGATGCCGGAGCCCGGGGGCGCGGCCTGCAGCAGGCGGACGGCGTTCTGCCGGGCCGCGGGCGTCATGTGGTCCCACGCAATGCGCGCGACCACGCGGTGGCCCAGCTCGTCCCAGGCGTGCGCGGGCGTGCTCCACGCCAGCCCGGCGGCCGCAATCGCGAGTGACAGTCCACGGAGCTTCATCGGTCTCTTTTGCTTCAAGGGGTGGATCGGGATCCGGCGCGGTGACAGTATCCGCATCCCCGCCCCGCCCGTCAAACCCGATGCCGCGATCCAACGCCGATCGATCACCTTCTCCTCTCAGGAATCAGCTTGGCCGCGTTGGCTTCCTGAGGGAGGCGCCGCGCCTGACCCGCTGCGACGAGACAGCTTGGCGCCGACGAAGGATCCAGTCGGCAGTACGAATGGGCTGGATCTCAACTCGGGATCTGGCCCCATCGTGCCCGAGCGTAGATCCTTCGGCCGCGCGCAGCCCTGTTGTGTATCTTTGGCCTGGCAGTGTGCGCTCCCTCAGGCTCGGAGGGTGTTGCCAAACATCCCAGCGTGATTGACTTCCTGAGGGAGGCGCCGCCCCGTAACTCGCTTGTACACTGCACCTTGGCGCCGGACGAAGGACCTCGCCGGCAGAACGACGGGGCTGGTCCCGCGGCATGGAGCCGGCCCCGCCTCGCCGGAGAGCAGGTCCTTCGGTCGCGCGCAGGCGGTTGTGTGGAATCAGGTTACACGTGGTGCGCTCCCTCAGGAAGTCAGCGCTTCTTTATGATGTTAGGGGTTTAGCAACACCCTCTCAGGAGTCACGCGCTTGCATCAAGAACTCGGAAACCTGGACACATGTAAGGCAAACGATTGTGGGAACGCGACTTGCTCCATGCGATGCTGGACGGAGGCCACACCGGAGGAGGCGCAGATGCGGTATCGCGAGCGGACGGCACGGCGGCGGATGGGGCGGGCGGCGCGACTGGGCGTCGGTGCGCTGGCGCTGTACGTAGCCGGCTGCAGCGACGCCGCGGGCCCCAGCAACGCCGCCGAGCGCCGCCGCGCCGAGCCGCCCGTCGTCTTCGATCAGGCGCGGCTGACGGCGGCGGACGAGGTGGTGCGTAAGGAGATCGGCCGCGGCTCGTTCCCCGGCGCGGCGCTGGTGGTGGGCGTGGGCGGGCAGACCGTCCACACCTCCGCCGCCGGCGGCGTGGGATGGGGGGACGCCGCGGAGCCGGTGGACGCCGCGCGGACGATGTACGACCTGGCGTCGCTCACCAAGGCCGTGGCGACGACGACCGCGGTGATGCTGCTGGTGGAGGACGGACGGATGCGGCTGGACGACCCGGTCGCGCGCTACGTCCCCGAATTCGCCGGCGGCGACCGGAGCGTCACCATCCGCCAGCTGCTTACGCACACGGGCGGCACCCGGGCGGGCGCCGTCAACATGAACCAGGACGCCTCGCCCGAGGCGGTGCGCCGCTACCTGATCACGCGCCCGCTCGCGGTGCGGCCCGGCAAAGACATCCTCTACTCGGACGTCGGCTTCGTGGTGCTGTGGACGGCGGCGGAGCGTGCCGCGCGCGAGCCGCTGCCCACCTACCTTCGCCGCCGCGTCTGGGAGCCGCTGGGAATGCGCTCCACGCGGATGGCGGCGCCGCGCGGCTGCCCCCAGTGCGCGCCCACGCTTTCGCTGGACGGCGGCGAGCCGTACCGCGGCGGCTCGTACGACGAGGTGGGCCGCGCCCTGAACGGCCTGGGCGGCAACGCCGGCCTCTTCTCCACCGCCGCCGACCTGGGCCGCTTCGCCGCGATGATGGCGAACGGCGGCGAGCTGGACGGCGTACGCATCCTGCGCCGCGAGACCATCGACGCCTTCCTGCGCCCGCAGCCCGGCGCCGGCAGCTTTGGCCTGGGGTGGGTGACGTACTGCCGCGAAGGGATCGTCCCCGACCACGTGGCGTGCAAGGACGTCTACGCCATCGGCCACACCGGCTCCACCGGCACCGCGCTGTGGATCGACCCGCGCACCCGCACGTGGATGGTGCTGCTGACCAACCGCGTCTACCTGCCCAGGCGCAAGGCCGAGATGCAGGAGGTCCGCCGCGAGGTGTGGGAGCAGGTCACAGGACAGTAGCCGGCGCCCTGCTACCGAATCTGCTACAAAAATGCGCCTGAGCTTTTGATAGCCGAACCGTTCATCAAAGGTTCAGTTGCGAACTTTTGATAACACCGTCTTTTGTTTCCTCGCGTCACTCCAGCGTCGGGCAGGCTCACGCATTCAGCAGATCCAGCTGCCGCTGGTATACGTAGACGCGAGCCCGGTTGCGGCCGCTCACCTCTCGCGCGATGCCGAGCTGCTCCAGCCGCCGAAGCGCGCCGTTCACGGTAGGCCACGTCAGCCCCGACTCTTCGGCCGCGCGGGGGATGGACACGACGATGCGCTCCCGCAGCAGGTCGTAGACGCGCATGGCTGAACCGGCCGCGCGGCCCAGGCTGGCCACGCGCTGCTGGTCGCGCCGAAAGAGGTCGCGGAGCGCAAGCGTGGTATCCGCCGCCTGCCGCGCCACCGAATCCACCCCCACCAGGTAGAAGTAGATCCACCCCTCCCAGTCGCCGTGGGTGCGCACGCGCTGCAGCGCATCGTAGTATGCCGACCGGTTTTCCTTGAGGTACAGGCTGAAGTAGAAGAACGGCTGGCTCAGCAGGCCCTCGGCGCCAAAGATCAGGCTGATGAGAAGACGGCCCACGCGGCCGTTGCCGTCCAGGAACGGGTGGATGGTCTCGAACTGCGCGTGCGCCAGCCCCGCCTTTACGATGGGCGCCGTTCGCCCGTACCCGTCGTGCAGAAACTTTTCGAAGTTGTCCAGCGCCGCCATCATCTCGTGCGGCGGAGGCGGCACGTAGTGGGCGTTTCCCGGCCGCGACCCGCCGATCCAGTTCTGCGTGCGGCGAAACTCGCCCGGGCTCTGCACGCTCCCCCGGCCGCTGCGCATCAGCACGCCGTGGATCTCACGAATCAGGCGCAGGCTCAGCGGCAGCTCGCCCGTTTCGATGCGCTGGAGGCCGTGGTACAGCGCGGCCACGTAGCGCGACACCTCCCGCACGTCATCCAGCGGCGTGCCGGGCACGGCGTCGTTCTCGAATTCCAGCAGGTCGGTAAGGGTGGACTGCGTTCCCTCGATCTGGCTGGAGAGCACCGCCTCCTTGCGGACGTACATGTAGAGCAGGCGGTCCGGGTCCATCGTGCGCGAGACGCCCTCCAGCTGGCCCACCGCATGGACGGCCGTTTCGTGGATGCGCTGCAGTTCTGGGCTGAACGCCAGCGGAGGCGCCGGCGGGAGCGGCGCGGGAATGAACGCCGCGAACCCCTCGGGGCCTCCCTGCTGCTGTACGAACCTGCCGCCTCTGCTCATCGAGGGACTCTCCGCTTCGTCGCGACCCCTTACCTGCTACGCAACCTGATACACAAATGAGCCTGAACCTTTGATAGAAGAACGCCTTATCAAAGATTAACGCCTGAACCTTTGATAAGGCAACCTGAACAGCTTGCCGCCACGGGAATACAGAGCCGTGTGCGAGCCGGCAACGGAGAAGCCCGACGAGGACATTGTCCCCGCCGGGCTTTTCGTTTTTCATTACAAGTGGGCGCTGAGGGATTCGAACCCCCGACCCCCGGTGTGTAAAACCGGTGCTCTAACCAGCTGAGCTAAGCGCCCTCGTCGTCGACGAGGCTTACAGGATGATGCCCAGCGGCACCAGCACCGCAAACCCGAGCACCAGCAGCAGCGGCCCCGCCACCGTGCTTCCGCCGCCCAGGGCCATGAACCCCACCAGGATGGTGGCCAGGCCAACGCCCAGCACCACCAGGTTCAGCGGCGAAAAGCGCAGCGTGCTCTCGGCGTCCGCGGGGGACGATGGGGCGGGCGCGGCCCCGCGGGTCTGGACAGGCGTAGGTCTCGGCATGCCGCAAAGCTAGGAACGGCGCGCGGAAGCGTCAACCCCGACGCGCGAATTTCAACCGCCGGTTCTCGACGGAGACGTGCCCGCGCCGTGCGGCCGGGCTCAATCCCGCCCGTCCGGGTCCCCGGCGAGCGGATACTCCAGGCTCAGCCCGTCCTCGCGCGGCGGGGGAAGCATCAGGTTCTCGCGCTCCATGGCCGCCATCCGCTCGCGGTTGCGGCGGCGGCGGGGGATCAGGGCCAGAAACCCGATCAGCATCACCACGAACCACAGCACGCCCACGTTCGCCGCGATGGAGAGCCAGCCGTAGCGGCGGCGCACGTCCTTGCGCCACTCGTCCTCCAGCTGCCCCATCGTCATCCCCCACGTCACGCGGACCGCCTGGTCCAGCGTGCCCTCGCGCCGCCAGTTCACCATGAGCAGCGCGAAGCCGTCCTCGCCCGTGCGGCGGCGCAGGTGGTCCACCATGGTGGCGGAAAGCAGGTACGCCAGCCGCGCCCGGCCGGCCGAGCGCGGCCACGCCAGCGCCAGCGAGTCCAGCCGTGGCGCGCGGCCAAGCAGGAACGCCACCCGCAGCGTCCATCCGCTCTCCACGTCCCAGCTGCCGGCCGCCACCTCGGCGTATCCCTCGGTGAACCAGCGCGGGATGGGCTGCGGCAGCCGCTCCGCCAGCGCCAGGTGCGCCACCTCGTGCCGCAGTGTGGCCGCCGCGTCCGCCGGGCGCACGCCGGGGATGGGATACGTGGGCAGCACGATGATCCGCGCGTCGGGGATGGCCACGCCGCCGGCCCACTCCGGCACCCCGCCGCCCGTCGCCTCCGAGAACGCGCGCGGCGTAGGGGCCAGGAAGATGGTGGTGGATTCGGGAACGGCGCCGCGCCCGAAGCCGGGAAGCGGCATGGGGCGCACGGCGGCGGCCAGGACTTCGCGGGCCAGGGACAGCTCGCGCGGCGCGTGGACCACGCGTACGGAGCCGGACGCCAGGGTGTCGGCGCCCGGCTGCGCGCACAGGGGCGCGGAGACCGGGAAGAGGACGAAGAGCGCGAGGAGAAGCCGGCGGATCATGAAAGAAAGGTCACACAACGAAGCAGCGGAAGCAACGGAGGTGTCGTTCTCCGCTGCCTCCGCTGCTCGGCGCGCCGTGATCGGGTTTCGTACTCTGCCTCACCATGAAGCCCTTCCACCACCGCACCTTCATGGGTACAGAGGAACAGAGTCAGACAGAGGAACCAGGATGATATTCCAACTCGCTTTCTCTGTCTGACTCTGTTCCTCTGTACGATTATTCTTTGGGGATCTGGTATCACGCCGCCGGATCCGGGAGGCGCCGGCAGTGCTCTCCGTATGCTCGGGGAGCGTGCGCCAACGGGCTCTGTGTTCCGCGGACCAGGGAGGGACGATTTCCAGCTCGCACCCGTCTCCGGTGGCGGTCAGGTTCCGCCGGAGACCGGCTCCCCTGCCTCCAGCTGCGCCAGCGCCTTGCCGCAGCGCTCGCCCCACAGGTTGAAGCGGTTGGCCTGGTGCCCCGTGCGCCACGCTTCGCGGGCCTGGTCCAGCCGCCCCTCCAGGTAGTACGCGCGGCCCGTCTCCCACCACGCTTCCAGCATCCCGGGGCCCAGTTCCAGCGTTCGGCTGAAGAACGAGCGCGCGTCGTCGTACATCTCGCGCTCCAGGTACAGCATCCCCATGTACAGGTGCGCGTAGATCTGCGCCTTGCGGTCGCTTTCCTGGCGGATGGCGCGCGACAGGTGCTCGATGGCCTCGCCGAAGATCCCCTTCTTGAGGCAGATGTACCCCAGGTTCACCCGGGCCAGCGGGTTGTTGGGGTCCTTCATCAGCACCTTGTAGTACGTCATCAGCGCGTCGTCGTACTGCTCGCGCAGCATCTGCGCCCATCCCAGCAGGCTTTCGGCGTGCGGGTCGTTGGGCGCCAGCTCCAGCGCGCGCTCCAGCTCCTTTACCGCGCGCCTGGGATCGCCCGACGCGATGGCCGTCCACCCGCGCTCCACGTAGGTGCTGCTGCCGATGTGGTCGCTGACGATGTTGTGCTGCGGCGGCGCGGGGGCCGGTGCAGGCGCGGGAAGGGCCTTGTAGCGGTCCACCAGGCCGCGGATGCGCTCCTTGAGCGCCGTCAGCCCCTCGATGGCCGACTCCGTCTCGCGAAAGAAGCCCACGATGTCCGCGCGCAGGCGCTCGCGGTCTCCCGCGGCGGCGCCGTCCAGCTCGGCGTCGATGCGGGCGTAGCGCGCTTCGAGCGCGGCCAGGAGCTCCTGCGTGGACGTCATGCCCCGCCCGCCGCCCCGTCCTCGGCCGCCGGCACCAGCTGCGCCCCCTCCAGCGCAATGCGCTCGTCACTGCTCAGGATGCGCTCCAGGTCCAGCAGGATCACCAGCCGCGACTCAAGCCGCACGATGCCCTTTACGAACTCCGCGGCCAGGCCGCGGATGTAGGCGGGGGGCGCGGAGATGGAGGTCTCGGGCGCGCGCAGCACCTCCGTCACGCTGTCCACCACCAGCCCCAGCTTTTCGCGCTCGGACTCCACCAGGACGATGCGCGTGTCGTCGTCATAGACCACGCCGGCCACCTCGAAGCGGCGGCGCAGGTCGATGACGGGGAGCACGTCGCCGCGCACCTCAAGCACGCCCTCCACGAAGGCCGGCATCCGCGGCACCGGGGTCACGCCCTCCCACCGCCGGATCTCGTGCACGGCGAACACGTCCAGCCCGAACTCTTCGCCGCCCACCTTGAAGGTGACCAGCTGCACCTGCGGCACGGCCGCCTGCCGAACGTTTCTCACGGTCTCTCCGCGTTGTCCAGGGTGGAGCGCTCGCTCAGGATCTCGGCGAGGTCGATCAGGGTCACCAGTCCGGCCGGCATGCGCGCCACGCCCACCACGAAGGCGTCGCGGTCGCCGCCGGTGTGCGGCGCCGGGCGAATGGAATCCGCCGGCACCTCCAGCACCTCGTGCACGCCGTCCACCGCCACGCCCACGCGTCCCTCGCCCCGCGCGAGGACAAGGATGGACGGCGCGCGCTCCCGCTGCAGCGCCAGCCCCAGCACGGGCGCCACGTCCACCACGGGGACCATCTCGCCGCGCAGCATCAGCACGCCCAGCAGGCGGGCGGGAACGTCCGGCAGGGGGTGGATCGTGCGCTTCGTAACCACCTCTTCCACCAGCCGGATGTCGCAGCCGTGCAGCTCGCCGCCCAGGCGAAAGGCCACCACCTGCACCCCTTCGTCGCGGCCCAGGAGCGCGCGGAAGTCCGCGCTGGACGGTGTGGAGGGCGCGTTCACGAAGCCTCCCCGGCGGAGGTGAAGGCGGGGGCGGAGCGCGCGTCCACCTCGCGCGCGATCCCCAGGTGGATGGCGTCCAGCGGCAGCACCTGGTCCGCGCTCTTCGCCGCGGCGGCGGGCATGCCGAAGATCACGGAGGACTCGCGGTCCTGCGCGATGCCGTATCCACCGGCGTCCACGATCTCCCGCACCCCCTCCGCGCCGTCGCGCCCCATCCCCGTGAGCACCACGCCCACCGCGCGCGGGCCGAACAGTTCCGCCACGCTACGGAACAGGGGGTCCGCGGCGGGGCGCACGCCCCACAGCGTGGGGCCCTGGTCCAGCGCGATGCGCACCTCGCCGCCCTCGCGGACGATGCGCATGTGAAAGTCGCCGGGAGCCAGGTACACGTGGTCGGAGCACACCCGCTCGCCGTCCGCCGCCTCGCGCACCCGCAGCGCGCTCATTCCGTCCAGCCGCTCCGCGAACGAGCGGGTAAACCGCGGCGGCATGTGCTGCACGATGAGCACGGCGGCGCCCAGCGGGGCGCGCAGGCGGGGGATCAGCTCCGTCAGCGCCCGCGGGCCGCCCGTGGACGCCGCGATGGCGACCACCGTCTCCGCCGAGGGTCCTGTCGCCGGGGCCATCGGGCGCGGCGGAGGTGGCGGTGGAGCCGGCGCCGCGGCTTCCGCCCGCCGCCGCCTGCGCCGCGCGGCCGCCGTCTCCGCGCGCGTGGCGGCATCCCCATCCACCGGCACATCGGCCCGAGCTTCCGCGGACGGCGCGGCGGGGGCGGGCGGGCGGCGGACGCGGACGGGGATGACGGACAGGTTGGCGGTGGCGGCGGCGCGCATGGCGTCCAGCAGCCGGTCCGCCACCGTGTCCAGGTCCAGCGAGATGGTGCCCGACGGCTTGGCGACGAAGTCCACCGCGCCGTAGTCCAGCGCCCGCATGGTGGCGTCCCCGCCCTCCGTGGTGTACGCGGAGAGCATGACGACGGGACGCGGCGTCTCGCTCATGATGTAGCCCAGCGCGGAGAGGCCGTCCAGCCCGGGCATCTCCACGTCCATCGTCACCAGGTCGGGCTCCAGCTGGTGCACCTTGCGCAGCGCGTCGTTGCCGTCGCGCGCGGTGCCCACCACCCGGAACTCGTCCGTGCGCGACAGGATGTCGCTGATGACGCGGCGCATGAACGCGCTGTCGTCCACCACCAGCACGGTGTGGGGCCGGGAGCGCTCAGAGAACGACATCGGCCTTCCCCACCGAGCTCACCGTCGTCCGCCCCGCCCCCACGTAGAAGCGGACCGAGCGCCCGTAGTCGCCCCCCACCGCCTCGGCGACCACGGGGATCCCCGCATCCTGCAGCGCCTGCCGCGAGGCGATGATGTTGCGCGCGCCCATGTTCAGCGAGCCGGGCACCATCAGCGTCTGGAACATGGCCGCGCCGCCCACCAGCCGCGCCTTCAGCCGCCCGGGGCGCGCGCCCAGCCGCGCCATCTCCTGCACCAGCGCGGGGACGGCGGTCGTCGCGAACTTGCTGGCGTTTCCCTGGTCGCGCGACAGGGCGGGCTCCGGCAGCAGCACGTGCGCCATCCCGCCCACGCGCGCTTCGGCATCGTGCAGCACGATGGCCACGCACGAGCCCAGCCCCAGGGTGACCAGGGTGTCGTCGGGCCCTCCCACCGCGGCCTGCGCCACGCGGACGAACGTCGATCCGCTGGACTTCATGCCGGGGGCCTGCGAAAGATGCGCTCGCGGTTGTTCACCGGGCGGAACAGCAGCCGTGCCTCGCCGATCAGGGTTTCCACCTTTCCCATCACCAGAAAGCCGCCGGGGACCAGGGAGTCGTAGAACTGCTTGAACAGCTGCTCCTGGATCTGGCGGTCGAAGTAGATGACCACGTTGCGGCAGAAGATCAGGTTCTGCCCCGTCAGCGGCTCGCCCGAGATCAGGTCGCGCCGCTCGAACTCCACCCCCGGCCGCGCCTCGGGTCGCACCGTCCACGGCGGCCCGCCGGTGAACCAGGCGCCGCGGATGTGCCCCGGCGTTTCCGTCATCGACAGGTCGGGGTACTCGCCCACGCGCGCCGCGTCCAGGCTGCGCCGGTCGATGTCCGTCCCCGTGATGCGGATGCGCCCCGCCTCGCCCAGCCGCCCCTCGCGCCGCAGCCACTCGCGCATCACGATGGAGGCCGTGTACGCCTCTTCGCCGCTGGCGGAGCCGGCGCTCCACACCTTGATGGGTGCGCGCCCCTCGAACAGGGTGGGAAGCACGTGCTGCTCCACCGCGTTCCACGTCTCCAGGTTGCGAAAGAACTTGGTGACGTTGATGGTGAGCGTGTCCAGCAGGTGGTCGTACTCCGCCGGGTCGCGGTCCAGCAGGGCGCCGTAGTCCTGGAAGGTGCGCTGCCCCCGCGCCCGCATCCGCACCGCGATGCGGCGGCGCAGGCACTTCTCCTTGTAGAACTGGCAGTTGAAGCCGCGGTCCTGCTCGATCTTGCGCTTCAGGTTCTCCAGCTCCTCGTCGTCGCCCTCCATCTGCAGCGAGAAGGGCGGAAACGGGGGAAACGGGGGCGGAAATCCGTCGCTCATCGCAGCACGCTCTCCACCCGCTTGCCGGTGTGTCCCGCCATCTTCAAACGAGAGATGCGGCGGCAGTACACGACCACCCCCTCCTCGATCCAATGGCCGAGCACGAATTCCAGAAGGCCCGCTACGGGCCGGGGGCGGCAGAGCGGAGCCAGTTCAGTCCCGACCTTACTCAACACGACCTGGCCCACCGGCAAGCTGCCCCGGGGCGCGCTGTAGGGGAACGCCACGTGGATTCTCTGACCGAAGTACGAGAGGCTCGCACCGTTCTCCAACTCCAGAAGGCTCAGGGTCGTTGCCGATTCGTAGCGGATCAGGCCGATGTCGTCGAGGTGCCTCAGGGCCGTCACGTCGATCCCCGCGCCCGCGTAAACAGGATGTTCGACATCCAGCACGATCGGCAGCAGATACCCCGTGTGCCAGAGGAATCCGCACAGAGCCGTGAACAGCCGGGCGTCTTCCGAGTCGAGGGACGCGAGATAGTTGACGGTGCGCTTCGAATAGGTCCCCGGCTTGTTTGCCTCCCCGGCCAGGACCTTTGCCCAGAGCGCCTGCATCTCGTCGTTCGAGATCAGCCGCGCCTTGTCGAAGAAGTTGGTGATCCAGTCATCCTCGACATGCTCCGGTTCCGCCGTGTCAGCAACATCGGGGAGCGCTTTTGAGGTAATTGTCTCGATGTTGTCCTGCTTCTTCGCCTCTTCCGCTAACCAGCGTTGCACGGCTCGCCGCTGTAGCTCAGAAACATCGATCTCGGCCACCGCGCGAATTCGCTCGGCATCGGCTTCTGCCTTCGCCATGCGCCGAATCTGGTAAGGCTTGAAGACTCCGCCAACGGCGTCGGATATCTTCTCGACGAGCGTGGTCGCAGGCTTCGAAAGCTCCCCCAGGTTGATCAGAGAGTTCCCGCTCATCGCAGCACGCTCTCCACCAGCTCCAGGTTGGTGCGCACCACGCTGTTGCGGGGGTTGATCTCCAGCGCCTTGCGCCACAGCTCCACCGCCTGCGTGCGCTCCATCCGCTTGTAGTGGATGTTGCCCATGCGAAAGTACACGTCGTCGCCCAGGCGTGGGTTCAATCCCACGGCGCGTCCGTACCCCTCCGCCGCCTCGTCGTACGCGCCGCGGCGATAGAGGGCGTCGCCCAGCGCCTTGTGCGCCTGTGGAAGCTCGCCGTCCTCCTCCGTCGCGCGGCGGTACATGGCCTCGGCCCCCTCCCAGTCGCCCTTGCGCTCCAGCACCGTGCCCTGGTGCAGGTAGATGGCGGCCGCGTGGGGATGGTGGCCGATCCCCTCGTCGCCCAGCCGCAGCGCCGCCTCCGCCGTCCCCGCGGCGGCCTCGGCCAGCAGCGCGAAGGCGTAGTAGGCGGCGGGAGGACGCCCGCTCCCCAGCACCTCGCGGTAGGCCGCGAAGCCCTCGGCCGCGGCGTGCACCTCGCCCAGCTTCAGCAGCAGGATGGCGCGGGAAAGCAGCACCTGCGGGCGCCGGGGCGCCAGCCGCGCCGCCTCGTCGGCGGCAAAGCGGGCGTCGGCCATCCGCCCCAGCCGCTCCAGCGCCAGCGACATGGCATGGAAGACGGAGGCGCGCGCCCCGCCCAGCTCCACCACTTCCTTCAGGTAACGCAGCGCAAAGCGGTCGTCGCCCTTGCGCAGCCCGATGAGGGCCAGGTGGAAGCGCGCGTCCAGGTTGCGGGGCTGCAGCTCGGCCACGCGGCGAAATTCGCGCGTCGCCTCGTCGTACATCCCCGTCTTGTAGAAGGCGATGCCAAGGTTCCTGTGCTCGTCGATGCGCGCCTGGGGCACCTCCTTGACCTGCGCCTGCCGCCGGCCCACAGGGTGGGCGAAGCCGGCCTGGATCAGCCCGAACAGCGCCTTGCCCACGTCGAACTCCACCATCCCGCTTTCGTCGATCAGCTCCTGCACCGTCCGCTTGCCGTCCGTCAGCGGGATGATGCGCTGCTGCTCGTCCGAAAGCTCCAGCCCCGCCATGGGCTTGGTGCGGTCGATCTCGAAGACCAGGTCCAGCGAGGGGATCTTCTTTTCGATCAGGCTCCACTCGTCGATGCGGCGGGCGCCTTCGAGCAGAAGGTTCTCGGGGTTGATGGACACCCGCATGGCGCCTTCGTCGGGGCGCTGCTCGGCCTCGAAGTAGAAGGAGCCCTGCGCCCAGGTGAAGAGGTAGTAGACGGCCTCTTCGATCTGGATGCGGATGTACTGCTCCAGCTGCTCGCGGGTGATGGCGCCGCGGCGGATGAGGATTTCGCCCAGCCGGCTCTTGGCGGGGTCGCGCGCCTGCTCGTCGATGGCGCCCGCGAGCTCCGCCGGCTGGATGAGGCCGTTCTTGACCAGCAGGTCGCCCAGCCGGTCGCGGCGGTTGACGATGCTGGCGTAGGTGATGCGCCCGCGGTCGAAGAAGATGTAGCCGAAGTTGCTGCGGTCCGTCAGCGACAGGCAGCCGGTCTTCTGCCCCATCGCCAGCAGCTGCAGCACGTCGGGAAGGCTGGCTTCCTTGAGGTTTCCCTTGATCGCCATGTCAGGCCAGCTCCTCGATCAGCCGGTCTTCCAGCGCCACCCAGTCCCACGCGGCCTTTTCGGGGTTGAAGTACCAGCGGTCCACCTGTGGCTGCGCCTTGGCCGCCTCTTCGGCCTTGCGCTCCGCCGCCGCCTTCGCGCTGACGAGGAGCGCCTCGGCCTCGCCCACGCGGTCGGTGTCGGAAAGCAGGGGCGAGCGGGCCAGGTCGGAGCGCATGGCTTCGAGTTCGGCGCGGATGGCGCGCAGCTTCTCGACGTCGGCCGCGAACGCCTCCAGCACGGCGTCCACGTCGGGGGCGGTATCGGCATCCAGCGCGGCCTCGAGCCGGCGGGTGCGCATCCCCTCGCCCTCCCAGCGCAGGATGGCCTCGGCCAGCCGCTTGCGCCACGGCGCCGTCTCCACGATCTCCTCGACCGTGGCGGCGATGTCGCTGAGAAAGGCGCTGAACTCGTCGAGGGTGTGCACCGGCGGCTCGGGAGTGGCCAGCTCGGCCACCTCGCCGGCGGAGAGGGTGCCGCCGCGCTCCGTCTGCGCCACGCCCACGCGCTCCACGGCGGCCACCAGGTCCGCGGCGTCGCTCACGGGAAGCCGGGCGATCTCGGCCGCGGCGCCGTCGCCCAGGGTAATGCCGCGCTGGTCGGCGGCGCGCCGGGCGATCTCCTCGCGCGGCTGGTCGCCCTCGCCGGCGGCGGGGGGCAGGTCCACCGCCAGCCCGCGGACGAAGCGCGCGCGCAGCTCGGGCTCGATCCCCGGCAGGTCGGCGGCGGACGATTCGCCGGCCAGGACGATCTGGGCGGCCCACTCCAGCTCGTCCCACAGGGCCAGCAGCTCCTGCTGCGTGCGCGACTTGCCCGACAGCGCCTGCACCTCGTCCAGCAGCACCAGCTCGGCCTCCAGCAGCTCGTCGCGCAGCCCCTCCATGGACCCGCTCCCCACCGCGCCGCTGACGCGGTCCACCAGCGCGTCGGCGGTCAGGTACAGCACGCGCAGCTCCGGCCGCACGGCCAGCGCCAACGCGCCCACGGCCTGCAGCAGGTGCGTCTTGCCGCTGCCGCGGGCGCCGTGGATGAACAGCGGGTTGTACGCGGTGCGCGGGGCCTCGGCCACACGGCGCGCGGCGGCCACGGCCATCCGGTTGCCGGGGCCGACGACGAACGTATCGAAGGTAAAGCGCGGGTCCTGCTGAAAGATCATGTCGGCGCTGGAAAAGGGCTTACTAACCTAATCGCGTCCCCGGTCCGGCGCGAGCCGGGGGCGGTACGGGGCGGAGGTGGAGCGCTTCGACGCACACGGTGCCGGCCGCGGGCGCCCCCTCCGGGCTCGCATTACTCGCCCACCTCCCCCAAAACTGCTGGGGGAGGTTGGGGGATCGGCGGAGATCGGGGCTCGGCGAATTGCTTCGGGCTGCGCCCGCGGGGGTGCCCCTCCCCCGGCCCCTCCCCGTTCGTTCCTCACGGAGAGGGGAGAATTCGATCGCGCTTCGGATGGGTTCGGGCTGCGTCGGCGGGCGCCCCCTCCGGGCTCGCATTACTCGCCCACCTCCCCCAAAACTGCTGGGGGAGGTTGGGGGATCGGCGGAGTTCGGGGCTCGGCGAACGGAATCGAACTGCGTCCGCGGGGTGCCCTCCCCCGGCCCCTCCTCGTTCGTTCCTCACGGAGAGGGGAGAATTCGATCGCGCTCCGGATGGGTTCGGGCTGCGTCCGCGGGCGCCCCCTCCGCTCGCTTAGGCTCGCACCTCCCCCAAAACTGCTGGGGGAGGGTGGGGGATCGGCGGAGCTCGGGGCTCGGCGAATTGCTTCGGGCTGCGTCCGCGGGGGGCCCCTCCCCCGGCCCCTCCCCGTTCGTTCCTCACGGAGAGGGGAGAATTCGATCGCGCTTCGGATGGGTTCGGGCTGCGTCGGCGGGCGCCCCCT
>NZ_DASWNM010000068.1:0-95844 GCF_036399255.1 Longimicrobium sp. | reverse complement strand
CCGCCGAAGGTCCCCCGGGTTCCCGCCGAAGGTCCCCCGGGTTCCCGCCGAAGGTCCCCCGGGTTCCCGCCGAAGGTCCCCCGGGTTCCCGCCGAAGGTCCCCCGGGTTCCCGCCGAAGGTCCCCCGGGTTGAAACCCGGGGCTGGAAATGCCATAAGCCCCGTCTCGGCTCGCTGCGCTCGCCGAACGGGGCTTCACCTGCTCGGGGACGGCAAGGGCCGGCCCGGCGGGGAGGCCGGGGCGCGCACCACATCCTCCGGTTGCTCCACAGCATCCAGTCCGCGAAGGCGGCCTTCGTGTGGGTGTTGCAGCGAATTCATTCGCCCTTGCAGCCGGGGCCGGCGGAGCAAACCTGGACCTTATCCCACGCGCCGGTCCGCGCCTTGCCTCCGTTCCGAACGGGACACAGGCGCGCAAAAGGAGACAGAGGGATGATCCGCTACGGACCGGCGGGGTTTCAGTACAAGGACTGGGAGGGCGTGGTTTATCCCGCTCCCAAGCCCAAGAAGTTCGATCCGCTGGCATACCTGGCGGAGTACTTCGACACCATCGAGATCAACTCCACCTTCTACGGCCCGGCGGCGCCCAGGACGGTGCAGAGCTGGCTGCGGCGGACGGAGCACAACCCCGACTTCCGCTTCGCGATGAAGCTGCACCAGCGCTTCACCCACCAGCGCAAGACGGCGTGGAGCCCGGCGGAGGTGGACGAGGTGCGGGCGGGGTTCGACCCCATGCTGGAAAGCGGGCGGCTGGGCGCGGTGCTGCTGCAGTTTCCCTGGAGCTTTCGCCGCACGGACGAGAACCGCGAGTGGCTGGCCGACGTGACGAAGACCTTTGGCCACTACCCGCTGGTGCTGGAGGTGCGCCATTCGACGTGGAACGAGCCGGGCTTCTTCGACGCGCTGGTGGAGCGGGGGATCGGCTTCGTGAACATCGACCAGCCGCTGTTCAAGAACTCCATCAAGCCCAGCGCGCACGTCACCTCGCCCGTGGGATACGTGCGGGTGCACGGCCGCAACTACCAGGACTGGTTCCGCGAAAAGGCGGGGCGCGACGAGCGGTACGACTACCTGTATTCCCCGGCGGAGCTGCAGCCGTGGGCGGAGCGGACGAAGGAGATCGCCGCGGAGCCGCCCACGGAGGACGTGTTCGTGGTGACCAACAACCACTTTCGCGGCAAGGCGGTCGCCAACGCGCTGATGCTGCAGTCGATGGTGGAAGGCGGCAGCAAGGTTCCCGGCCCGCCGCCGCTCTTCGACGAGTACGGCGAGGTGCTGGCGGACTACGCACGGCCCCAGGCGCCCGCGGAGCCGGAAAGCTGAGTCGGCCGGATACGCAAAAGAATGGGCCTGATAGGGAATAGGGAATAGGGAATAGGGAATAGGGAATAGCCGGCAACGGCGGGAATTCCCCCATGCCGTTTCCCCTGCACTCGCGGTGCGGCAGTCCGGTGGGTGTGAGCGGAGGCATGGCGCTCACGTCGACGAGGCACGAGCCGGCGTGGTGTGTCGGAAACGCGAAACAGGTGGGATGCGGCAGGGAGCCATCCGCGGTTTTTTTGAGGAGGATGCGGATCGCCCGATGAGCTACGCAGCGCACGGGAGCAAGCCAATCGCACCACCTGATGCGCGATCTTGAAAACCATCCGCCACGTCCTGACAGTCAATGTGAGCGAAACGCTCATTTCAGGGCATGGTATAGATGTCGTAGCAAAGTGGTCTAGCGAAATTTACAAAATTTCCTATTGCGGCTTTCACACAGGTGTAGTAGTGACATTTTGTTTGGGGAAAGTGTCCGCAAAACGTGCGACAAGGATGTCTCAACAGTGGTCGTACGAACGAACGTCCGGGAACTTGCATGCATCACAACACCATATACAACAACGTTTTTGCGGCCTCCATTGACCGCACATTGCATTTGGTATAACATCATGCATGTCGGCTGGGTGGCGCGGAAGAAGCGGCGCCCGGTGACCGACGATCACCAGCCCGCCGCCGAGGCGGGCCCACGAACACACCGAGAGACACAACCATGATGAGAGCTGTTCTTGCCGTTCTTTGCGCCGCCAGCCTTGGCGCGTGCAGCCAGGACGCCACCGCCCCGGTGCAGGCGCCCCAGGTGCCCAGCGCCTCCGCCAGCGCCAGCGTAAGCCTTGACCAGCCGTTCGAGCTTCGCGTGGGCCGCAGCGCCACGGTGGCCGGCGAGGGACTGACGGTGAGCTTCCAGGCGGTGCCCAGCGATTCGCGCTGCCCCACCGGCGTGCAGTGCGTGTGGGCCGGCAACGCCGTGGTGCAGGTGGTGCTCTCCAAGGATGGCAAGGCCTTTGGCGCCGAGCTGAACACCAACCTGGAGCCCACTTCGGTCGACTACCTGAACTACAACGTGGCGCTGGTGTCGCTGACCCCGTACCCCACCGCCAACGGCGGCGGCATCTCGCAGTCGCAGTACCGCGCCACCTTCGTGGTCACCAAGACGGCGCCGTAATCCGCCAGCGGCCCAGGCGCGGGAACTGAAGGGTTCACGCGGAAGTCGCGGAACAAGGTCGCGGAACAAGAGAGAGGACGCGGATGAAAGCTTCATCCGCGTCCTCTCTCTTTTTCAGCTCCGCGTCCTCCGCGCAACCCTTCTCTTACGGACGGCGAGATCCGTCCGGTCCGCGATCAGGCGGGCACCAGGGCGTCCGCGGGCTGCAGAAACTGGGCGCTCACCCAGCCGCTGACCGGCGCGCTGATCTGCTTCCATCCGTCCTGGTCCGCCACCCCCGTCACCACCACGCCCTTCGCCAGCGGACTGCCGGCGACGGTGGGGTTGGACCCGCCGGGGCCGCTGCGCACGTTCAGCGAACCGGCGGTGACGGTGAACCGGGCGCCGCCCGTGGACGGCTGCGGCTGCGGGAGGTTGGGCACGCCGTCCGTGGACGCCACCACGCTGGCGCGCAGGATGGCCTCGAGCTTCGTCGCGTACCCCGCGATGGTCTGCGCCTGGTCGGTGCCGTTGATGATGCGGCGCGCGTTCACGTAGTCGCACTTGCCGGCGTTGATGTACTTCGACAGGCCCACCCCGGTGAACGAGCCCTGGCGCATGCCCAGCGACATGATCTTGTACGCCACCACGTCGTCCAGGGCCAGCTGCGGCTCGTACAGCAGCCGGTTGTTCAGCTTGCCGCCAAAGGTGCGGTAGTTGTCCACCCAGGTAAGCTGCACGTAGCCGCGGCCGTAGTAGGCGTTGGTGAACTGCTTGCCCGTGGCGGGATCCGTCACCGTGACCGGCTTGCCGTACGGCCGCCCCTGTCCCTTGCCGAACTCCTCGATGGGGAGCCAGCGGTCCGCGCACTCGTGCTTTACCGTCGCCAGCATGTAGGCCAGCCAGCGCAGGTCGGTGATCTGCGGATCGCCCTCGGCCGCGCCCAGCAGCGCGTCGAGCCCTGCCCTGCGCTCCGGCTTGCTGATGGCGCCGAACGCCGCCTCGTAGGCCGCAAAGAACTTCTGCCTGTCGATCTTCATGGGAACCGCTCCTGGGGGAGAGAATGGAAGGGGAACCGCTGGTGGGGATGCGACCGCCGCCGCGCCGGGAGGCGCGGCCCGCAATCTAGCATGAACCGCGCGGTGCACCAAGGGCCGCCGCCCTGGGGTTCGCGGATGTTCCCCGGCCGCGCCTCCCCGCGGGCGGATGCACCGAATGCCTGTCGCATCGCTCTCATCACGGAACTGCGAGCGCCTGCCGGAGCCGCTGGCGTTCCTCGAGGACATGAGCCGCGACGACGTGCAGTTGATCGTGGTGGAGCCCGCCACCGGCTGACGCCGGCCGGGCCCGCCGCCGCACGCACGACGCCGCCCCGGACCCGCTCCGGGGCGGCGTCGCGCATCCGGAGCCCCGCGTTCCATCCCGAACGCCGGCCAGTTCCGCATAACGCCTTTGCCTGCATCACGTTGCGCCGGGAAATCAGAACTCTTGTTTCCCGGCGCGCGAGGGTGTATCCTTCGTCTGCCTCAGACGGGTCCTTCGCCATCCTCCGTTCCCGACCGACGTGGCCGCCCCCGCCGTGCTGCTCGTGGATGCCCACGAGGACAGCCGACTCATCTACGCCGCCTGCCTGCGCCATCACGGAGTCGCCGTGGTGGCGAACGAGTGCTTCGTGGCGGCGGTGGAGACGGCGCGGACGGTGAAGCCGCGGGTGATCGTGCTGGCGCTCTCGTACGCGTCCGGGCCGGGGTGGACGGCGCTGCGCACGCTGAAGGAAGACCCCGCCACCGCCGGCATCCCCATCCTGGCCGTGAGCACCACCGGCCTGGCCGAGCACCGCGAGCGCGCCTTTGCCATGGGGTGCGCCGCCTTCTTCGTAAAGCCGCTTCCCCCGCTTGACCTGCTGAACGCCGCGCTGGGCCTGCTGAGCGGCGCCGCGGTGGCCTGATCCCGTTCTCCGAGAGAAAAACACCTTCATGGGTACAGAGGAACAGAGTCAGACAGAGAAAGCGACCTCTGTCTGACTCTGTTCCTCTGTACGATTACTCTTTTTCAGGATCTGGTACCATGCAGAGACGCGGCGGACGCGGAGAGGAGCTTCTCTCCGCGTCCGCCGCGTCTCTGAGTGATACCCGTCTTTCTGGATCCGGATCAGCCGCTCAGGTGGCGTTGGCGGGCTCGCGGTACCGGGCCAGCACCTCCAGGAACACCTTGGACGACCGGGCGAACGCGCCGCGGCGGCGCAGCTCGGTGGGGCTGCTGCCCACGAACTTCTGCGTCACGCGCCGCAGCCCGCTGTCGGACGAGTAGCCGCAGGCGTGCGCCACCGAGAGCACCGTGCGCCCCGGGTCGTCCAGCAGCTCGGCGGCCAGAAGAATGCGCATCCACGCCAGCAGCTTGCGCGGCGGCGGCAGCTCGGCGCGCTCGCACCAGCGCAGCAGCGTGCGGCGGGAGAGGCGCAGCTGGCGGGCCAGGTCGCGCCCGTGGCCGCCCACCGCCACCACCTCGGCCGCCGCGTCCACGATGGCGCGGGCGCGCCCCGGGGTGTCGGCCGGCAGCACCTGCTCCAGCAGCGCCTTCAGCGGCCGGCCCTGCGCGGCGCGAAAGCGCTGCACCATGGCCTGCGGCGTGTCGTCGTGGGCAATGGAGATCACCTGCACCACGCCCCACTTGCCCAGCGTGCGCAGGTCGTCCAGCCGGTTGGGCTTGATCTCCATGGCCGCGAACACCGCCGTGGAGGGAAACTCCACCAGCAGCGACTTCAGGCTGGGCGAGGGGCCGCCCGCGCCGGTCACGTCCTCGTACGGGTTCACCACCACCAGCGCCGAGGGCGGGCTGTCGCGCACCGCCTCTTCCAGCGACGGCCAGTCGGGCACCGCCTGGAACGTGTACTCCTTGCCGGCCACCTTGCGTACCCGCTCGCGGAATGCCTCGTTGCTGTGCAGCACCAGCAGAGGACGTGCGCCGATCTTCATCAGTGCCTGTCAGTGTGAAAGGGTTGGTACGGGGGCGGGGCCCGGGGCCCCGCGACTGCGGACCGTCTACCGGGCCACCAGCGACGCGTTCAGCGTGCGCACCAGGTCCAGCGCAAAGCTCTCGGCGCGCGCGGCCGTCTCGGGCTCGGGCGGGGGCGCGGCGGCGGCGCGGGCCCGGGCCGGCACGCCGCGGGTGCGGCGCACCTGGTCCAGCACCGACTCGGCGCTCAGCAGCACCTTGCCCTCGCCGCGCTCGCGGGCCACCTGCGCCGCCCGCTCGGCGGCCCGCTCGGCGCGCTCCCACTCGCCCAGCATGGCCGCGCCGTGGGCCAGCTCAAGCATGACCGTGGCGGCGTTCTCCAGGCTTTGCGCGCGCGACATGCGGTCCCACACCTCGTCCCACGTCTGCTCGAACAGGCGCCGCTCGCCCGCGCCGGCCGCCGCGCGCACCATGTTGGCCTGCGCGAACACCCGGTCCTCGTGGCGGTGCAGGTGGTGCACGAGGGCGTGGAACACCGTGAGCGCGGGGGCAAAGCGGCCGCGCTCCATCCAGAAGTACGCCACGTCCGACGCCAGGAAGCTCAGGCTCTGGCTCTCGGGCCCGTAGGTGTCGTACGCCAGCCGCGCCAGCCGCTCGGCCTGCTCGGGGTCGCCCATCTGCGCGGCCAGCACGAACAGGTCGTGCAGCGCCGAGCCGTGCAGCTGCCGCAGCGAGTGGCGGCGGGCGGAGCGCAGGGCGCGCAGGTGAAAGCGGCGCGCCAGGGGCAGGTTGCCCCGCTGCGAGTACAGGTTGCCCAGCCCGCCGAACGCCATGCTGTAGCTGGCCCAGTCGCCGCTCTGCCGCCCCAGCGCCACCGCCCGCCGGTACCAGGTCTCGGCCCGCGCGTACTCGGCGCGGCGGCGGGCCAGGCGGCCCACGGCGTAGCTGGCGGCGGCGTCGGCCGGCAGCACCACCGCGGCGCCCTGGGCGTAGGCGATGGCCGTCTCCAGGTGCCCGTGCAAGTCTGCCCAGTGCGCCACGTGCTGGCACGCCACGGCCACCTGGTCGTCGCGGGCGCTTTCCGGCGCGCCCGCCATGCGCACCAGGGGGAGCAGCGCCAGCTCCAGCTGCACGTCGGCCTCGGCGGCGCGCAGCAGCGCGGCCAGCGTCTCGTCGGCGCGGGGCGCGAACAGCCCCTCGCGCTGCTCCGGCGCGGTAGAGGCCCACAGGTATACGTCGCGGGCCACGTGAAAGAGCAGAACCCCCAGCGGACCCTGCATCTCACCCAGCACGGCCGCGCCCTCGAAGGGCTCGCCGCCGTGCAGGATGGCCGGGGGCGTGCGCCAGCGCCGGGCGGTTCGCCGGACGGGCGGGGTCAGACGCCTGGATCGCATCAGTGAACAGAACGGTGGGAGGCGACCTGTCCCCACGGGAGCGGCCGGGGGACGACGGCATCTTAACGCGTATCTCCTTTCCACGCCATAGTCTTGCCTCCCCCCCGGCACGGCCGGTGCTGGCGGGAGAGGGTTTGGCGGACTGTCGTTTGGTCTCGAATTACGCGCCCGTGCCGTAGTACTTTCGGTAGCGCACCCGAACGGCCACACCGATCGCCGATCGAGCGTTTGACCGGCCGTGTCGGATCGGCTCGACTTACGCCGACTTCTCCGTCCCTTCGCGGCGGGATGGCCGCCTCGGCTCTCTGGCCGTTATTTTGACGTATATAGTCCTATAACGTGAGTTTTGGGACAGTAGCAGAGTTGACGTTTGAGCGTGCAAGAACGCACGGCGCCCGCCGGAGCGGGCGCCGTGCGTCATCGCGCGTCAACTTGCGGCGATGCGGCGGAGGTCGGCGACGATGCGGTCCACGAAGCGAGGCACGTTGGGCCCGCCCCGGTCCAGGTCGATGGCCTGCAGCGCCGACGCCGCGTCCACCAGCGTTCCCTGCTCGTCCGCGAACCCCGGGGCGCGCAGGTCCAGTTCCGCCATCTGCAGGCCGATGTCCGCCAGCAGCGCGCGGATCATCATCAGCCGCGGGCCGCGGTCCATGGGCGACGCGGCCTTGAGCGCCTCCAGCTCCGCGACCGCCTGCTCGCACAGGCGGACGAATTCCGGGGGATGGGGGGACGGGGCGGGATCAGTCATGGCGCGTCCGGAGCGAGGGCGATCAAAAGGGGACGGGGGCATGGGAAGATAGTGCCCAGGATCGAGTGCCCAGGATCAAGTACCTAGTACCTAGTACCTAGTACCTAGTACCTAGTACCTAGTACCTAGTACCTAGTACCGAGTACCGGATCCCACTGGGCACTGGGCACTAGGCACTAGGCACTCTTCCCCCCCCGCCGCATCATCCGCGGGACGACCACGGCCAGCGCCACGATCCCCAGCAGCGCGCGGAACACGTACTGCACGTACGGCGGCTCGCCCTCGGGGGTAAACGTGGGGAGCAGGTACAGGTCCGCCAGCAGCAGCGCGGCCGCGGTCAGCGCGATCAGCAGTCCCAGCACGACCGGGCGCACCCGGGTGTCCACCCCCGCGTGCGTCTCGTCGTCGATCCGCACGTCCTTGGTCTCGCGCAGCAGCAGGCTGCCCAGGACAAAGGTGATGAGCGCCACCGCCACCGGGTACAGCAGCCCCGCGTACTGCGCGTCCACCGGAAAGCCGTCCGGCTTCGCCGTGGCGAACGCGACGACGGCCGTGGCGATCACCGGCAGGAAGCCGCCGAAGTAGCCGTTCCCCACGTGGTAGGGCAGCGACACGCTGGTGTAGCGCACCCGCGCGGGAAAGCTCTCTACCAGGAACGCCGCGATGGGCCCATAGACGATGGTGACGAAAAGGACCAGGACGAACACGCACGCCGTGAGCGCCACCGGGTTGTAGGTGCCCCCCGCCGGCGTAAAGCGCCACATCAATTGGAAGATGGGGATGATGAAGATGGCGGCCAGCAGGTTGCCCGCCATCATCACCTTCTTGCGGCCGATGCGGTCCGACAGCGCGCCGAAGAAGATGAAGAACGGCGTGGCCAGCACCAGCGCCACCGCGATGATGGTGCGCGTGTCGACGAAGTTCACCTTGCCCACGTTCTCCAGCCAGGTGAGCGCGTAGAACTGCCCCGTGTACCACACCACCGCCTGCCCCGCCGCCGCGCCCCACAGCACGATCAGCATGGTCTGCCACCGCCCCGCGCTGCCAAAGCTCTCGGCGATGGGCCGCGTGCTCGTCTTCCCCGCCGCCTTCATCTGCGTGAACAGCGGGCTTTCGCGCAGGCGCAGGCGAATGAACAGCGACACCAGCACCAGCACGGAGCTCAGCAGGAAGGGCACGCGCCACCCCCAGCGCTCCCAGTCTTCCGTGGGCATCATCGACCGCACGGCCAGAATCACCAGCAGGCTCAGGAGCAGCCCCAGCGTGGCCGTGGTCTGGATGAACGCCGTGTAGAAGCCGCGCTTGTGGTCGGGCACGTGCTCGGCCACGTACGTCGCCGCGCCGCCGTACTCGCCGCCCAGCGCCAGCCCCTGCACCAGGCGGAGCAGGAGGAGGATGAGGGGCGCCGCCACGCCGATCGTCGCGTAGCCGGGAAGCAGGCCGATGACGAAGGTGGCGCCGCCCATGATGAGCAGCGTGACCAGGAACGCGTACTTGCGCCCCACCAGGTCGCCGATGCGCCCGAAGAACAGCGCGCCGAACGGCCGCGCCGCGAACCCGGCCGCAAAGGTCGCCAGCGTCTGCAGCAGCGCCAGCGTGGTGTTGCCCTGCGGAAAGAAGTGCCCGGCGAGGATCGTCGCCAGCGAGCCGAAGATGTAGAAGTCGTACCACTCGATCATCGTTCCCACCGACGACGCGGCGATCACCTTCCAGATCGTGCGCGTGTCCGACGCCTGGTGCACGTGCGGCGCGGCGTCGGGGTGGGCGGGAAGCGGGGCTTCTGCCATGCGGTGCGTCTCCGGCGGCGTGGGTCGGCGGGCCGTGCGGGGCGGGCCCGGAAGACGGCGGAGGGATGGTTTGCGTGCGTTCGCGGGCCCGCGTAGCTTGGCGAGCGAACGTCCGTTCCCCCTGCCTGCCGCGGTACGATGCGCGGCGCGTGCGCTCCCGGCAAGTCACACGCCGTCCCTGCGCCGCCGCCGCGTGCGAGTCTTGCAGCGCGGGGCGGACCGACATCGAAATCCCGATCCGGCGGCCCCCGCGCCGCCCGCGTGCGTACACGCCAGCTCTCCCACAGGAGATCCGGATGGCCGAGCAGACCCTCGACTCGCTTCTTACCGAAGACCGCACCTTTCCCCCGCCGCCGGAGTTCACCGCCCAGGCCAACGCGGGCGACCCGGGGATCTACGCCCGGGCGGACGCGGACCCCGAGGCGTACTGGGCGGAGTGGGCGCGGAAGCTGGACTGGTTCCAGCCCTGGGAGCGCGTGCTCGATTGGCAGCCGCCGTACGCAAAGTGGTTCGTGGGCGGCACGCTGAACGCCTCGCACAACTGCCTTGACCGGCACGTGGCCGCCGGGCGCGGCAGCAAGACGGCCATGCTGTGGGAGGGCGAGCCCGGCGACCGCCGCGCCTACACCTACGAGGAGCTGCACCGCGAGGTCTCCCGCGCCGCCAGCGCGCTGCGGACGATGGGCGTGCGGAAGGGCGACCGCGTCGCCATCTACCTGCCCATGATCCCCGAGGCCGCCATCGCCATGCTGGCCTGCGCGCGGATCGGCGCGGCGCACTCGGTGGTGTTCGGGGGATTCAGCGCCGAGAGCCTGCGCGACCGCATTCGCGACGCCGAGTGCAAGGTGCTCATCACCGCCGACGGCGGCTACCGGCGCGGCGGCGTGGTGGCCCTCAAGCGCGCCGCGGACGAGGCGCTGGACGAGCAGGGCGGGTGCCCCTCCATCCAGCACGTCCTGGTGGTCCGCCGCCATGGCGGGGACGGCGACGCGCTGGGCGGCGCGGTGATGAAGGAGGGGCGCGACGCGTGGTGGCACGACGTGGTGGACGCCGCCAGCCCCGACTGCCCCGCCGAGCCCATGGACGCCGAGGACCTGCTGTTCATCCTCTACACATCGGGGACGACGGGGAAGCCCAAGGGGATCATGCACAGCACGGGTGGATACCTCACCCAGTGCCTGGCGACCACCAACCTGGTCTTCGACCTCAAGGACGACGACGTCTACTGGTGCACGGCGGACGTGGGATGGGTGACGGGGCACTCGTACATCGTCTACGGCCCGCTGGCCAACGGCGCCACGGTGCTGATGTACGAGGGCGCGCCCGACGCGCCGGACCGCGGGCGGATGTGGAAGATCATCCAGGAGTACGGCGTCACCATCTTCTACACCGCGCCCACGGCCATCCGCGCGTTCATGAAGTGGGGCCCCGAGTGGCCGCGGAAGCACGACCTTTCCACGCTGCGGCTGCTGGGGACGGTGGGCGAGCCCATCAACCCCGAGGCATGGATGTGGTACCACCAGCACATCGGCGGCGGGCGCTGCCCCATCGTGGACACGTGGTGGCAGACGGAGACCGGGGCCATCATGATCACCCCGCTCCCCGGCATCACCGAGACGGTGCCGGGGTCCGCGACCACGCCCTTTCCCGGCATCCGCGCCGACATCCTGTCGCTCAAGGGCGAGCACATCCCCACGGGCGGCGGGTTCCTGTCCATCCGGCGCCCCTGGCCCAGCATGCTGCGCGGCATCTGGGGCGATCCGGAGCGGTTCGTGGACACCTACTGGACCAAGTGGTCCGGCGAGACGGTCGGTTCGGGGGATGACCAGCAGCCGGGCGAGAGCGTGTACTTTCCCGGCGACGGCGCCAAGCGCGACGCGCGCGGCAACTACTGGGTCATCGGCCGCATAGACGACGTGCTGAACGTAGCCGGCCACCGCATTGGCACCATGGAGGTGGAGAGCGCGCTGGTGGACCACCCCTCCGTGGCCGAGGCCGCCGTCGTGGGCAAGGCGCACGAGCTCAAGGGCCAGGCCGTCGCCGCCTTCGTCACCCTGAAGGACGGCGTGCAGCCCAGCGACGCGCTGCTGAAGGAGCTGTCGGAGCACGTGGTCAAGAAGATCGGCGCCATCGCCCGCCCCGACGCCATCCTTTTCGCCGGCGACCTGCCCAAGACGCGCAGCGGCAAGATCATGCGCCGCCTGCTCAAGGACATCGCCGAAGGCCGCGCCCTCGGCGACACCACCACCCTCGCCGACCCGTCCGTCGTCGCGCGCCTCAAGGACGACTACGAGGCCAAGGAAAGCTGAGCAGGCGACCGATTTTCCGACGACGGAAGTCGGCTGATCGTGGATTCATGGCCGTCGGACAGACATGTCCGCAGTGCAGGCGTCAGGAAAATGCCCGGCGCCCATCACCTTTCATGAGGAGAAAAAACTATGTCGACGCACGTTTACATCGCGAACTCGCTCAATCAGGACGTCTACGTACTACCGGCGGAGAAGACGGGATGGCTGCTGGGAGACGTCGGCTTCAGCGTGGCACTGCTGGCCACGGGGGCGACTGAGATCCGCCTCCTGGGCATGGCCAGTGAGCTGCCGACGGCGTTGAGGACCGTGAGAGACCTGTTCATCTTCCTGAGAATCATGTCCGGCACGTACGGCAGCGCGCAGAACATCAGCAAGTTTTCCCAGCAGGTGGTCGACCAGGTCAAGAACAATGCGATAAAGATCCCCGCGGGCCAGGTAGTCGACGTTCTGGATCAAGGCTTCCTCTCCACGTACACGTCACTGAGCGGTGTGATCGGGCAAATCTTCAGCGCAGACACGTTCAACCTGCTCGTGATGACCGATGACGGAAAGCAGGTCGCGCTGGCCTCTACCAACCCGGACTACTCCTGGATTGTCCAGGGCGATCGCCGGGTCCGTTCCGCGTACGGCGCCTCCCCGTGGCAAGCGGACCCCGGTGCGGGCGTGTACCTGTTCAACGCAGGGGACTTCGTGCCCCCTGGCAGCTATCAGCAAACCTGCAAGGACATCCATGTCACGTTGACCTGCAGTGCCAAGGCCCGGAACGGATCGGCTCACCGGGCCAGCTTCGACCTCACAGCGCACAGCAGCGATGTCTCGCTCAGCAACGTCGATGGCAGCTTGGTGGTGGACAACGACACCGCAAGCGCAAACGGGTTCGTGCCGGGCGGCAGCTACACACAGACGTGCAGCGAAATCAAGGTGGAGCTCACGTGCCAGGCACAGAAAGGCGATATGACGTACCAGGCCGCTTCCCTGGACCTGACCAACTTCGAATCCGCGGACGTGAGCAACAACAACGGCGTGCTGGTGAACGAGTCCTAGTCCGGGCCGCGGGGACGTCGCCCGGCGAGTGCTGCTGAGACGATCAATTCCGTAGCGATGGAAGACGCGGCCGTGGACTCGTCGTTTCTGTCCATCCGGCGTCCGTGGCCCAGCATGCTGCGCGGCATCTGGGCGATCCGGAGCGCTTCGTGGACACCTACTGGACCAAGTGGTCCGGCGAGACCGTCGGTTCGGGGGATGACCAGCAGCCGGGCGAGAGCGTGTACTTTCCCGGCGACGGCGCCAAGCGCGACCAGCGCGGCTTCTACTGGGTCATCGGCCGCATCGACGATGTGCTGAACGTGGCCGGCCACCGCATCGGCACCATGGAGGTGGAGAGCGCGCTGGTGGACCACCCCTCCGTGGCCGAAGCCGCCGTCGTGGGCAAGGCGCACGAGCTCAAGGGCCAGGCCGTCGCCGCCTTCGTCACCCTCAAGGACGGCGTGCAGCCCAGCGACGCCCTGCTGAAGGAGCTTTCGGAGCACGTGGTAAAGAAGATCGGCGCCATCGCCCGCCCCGACGCCATCCTCTTCGCCGGCGACCTCCCCAAGACGCGCAGCGGCAAAATCATGCGCCGCCTCCTGAAAGACATCGCCGAAGGCCGCGCCCTCGGCGACACCACGACGCTGGCGGATCCATCGGTCGTCGCGCGCCTCAAGGACGACTACGAGGCGAAGGAAGGCTGACGCGCGGCAATCGTGCACTGTTCAAGCAGAAGAAGGGGGCGCTCCAGCGGGGCGCCCCTCTCGTTTGGGAGTGTGTTCGGCTCGCTTGCCCGGAATATGGGAAAGCTCCCGATCCCGCCCTTCTAATCTCCCGCTCCGCGCGGTCCCCGGATGTGCAGAACGGCGCTCCGGTCCGCGGAGCAGCGCCCACTGCTCGTCATCACGGCTTCACGGGAGGGATCCATGGCAACGGGAGCGGATCTTCTTCACCTCGCGGCCGCCCACCTGGGCGAGCCGTACGTGCTGGGGGCGCAGGTCCCCAAGAACAACCCGAACTGGGACGGTCCGTGGGACTGCGCCGAGTTCACCGCGTGGTGCGTGTTCCAGGCTGGCGGGCGGCTTTACGGGTGCTCCAACAACCAGGGAAACCCCGCGCGCGTGGAGTCGTTCTCCGGCTGGTGGGGCCGCGACGCACGGGGAATCGGCCGCGAGATCTCCGTTGCGGAGGCAGCGCGCATTCCGGGCGCGGTGGTGTACCGGGCGCCACGCACCGGCGCCATTGGCCACGTGGTGTTCTCCGACGGACGCGGCGGCACGTTCGAGGCAAAGTCGCGGAGCACGGGCGTGGTCCGCAGCACCCTGGACGGCCGCCGATGGGACATGGGGATCCTGGTGCCCTGGATCGACTACGCCGCCGGACCGCCGGTGCCTGTGCGGCGCGGGGGACCTATCTACCGCCTCACCACGCCGCTGATGCGCGGCCCCACGGTCCGCGCCATTCAGATGGCGCTGCTGCGGCGGGGGATCAACCCCGGAGACACTGACGGACTGTTCGGTGTGCTCACCGCCGCCGCCGTGAGCTCGTTCCAGGCCGCCGCCGGCCTGGTGCAGGACGGGGAGGTGGGGCCGGAGACGGCAAGGGCGCTCGGCATCCCGTTCCCCTGAAGTTCAGATACACGTCAGCCCTGCAGCTGCCGGTTCGCGCCAGCCCCAAGACGCGCTCCGGCAAGATCATGCGCCGCCTGCGCAAAGACATCGCAGAAGGCCGCGCTCTCGGCGACACCACAACGCTGGCGGACCCACCCCCAAGGTCGACTACGAGGCGAAGGAAGGCTGACTGTCAGGCTGCTGCTGGACGATAAAGAACGGGCGCTCCTCGATGTGGGGAGCGCCCGTTCGTCTTTCCGATGATCACCAAACCTCTCTCACCAGAACGTAGTGCTCATCCCAGCTCGGATACGCTCCTCCTCCCCTCAGCAGAGAAACAGCTCAAGGTTGTCCATCCAAGGGCATATAACGCCAGATAACAAGAGTCATCTGTACGACTCCGCCGGCTCACCATTCAGCCCTTCGAAGGAGGCCTCATGCCCGACATTCGTGTTCTAGCTGCAATCCTGCTCAGCTCTGCAGTGGTCCTCATTCCCTCAGGGCTCGAAGCCCAGAGCACCGCGAAGCTGACCGTCAAAACGAAAACCGTAGGTGGGGTGATAACGATCCCCTACGGCTCGTGTACGGTCGAGGTGGAGGGGGAGGTACCATCGGGAGTTCATACCAACATCGTGGACGTTCAGTTCGAAAACGAGAGCAATGGGGCGTCTGCGGCACCGCAGGACCTCACGGTGTGGGTCGGAAGTGCGCAGTCTCTTGACATCGACAAGAACGACGCCCAGGAGACGATGTACCTTACGCGCGCTGCTCTGGCCGGGAGCGAGATCACCATTCGTCCAAGGGGCCAGGACGTAGCGATCTGCGCCGTCAGTGTGGAGGACGAGGAGGTTGAGCAACTGGAGGTCGACGATGCCTTTCAGCTGCTTGCCGGGGTGGAGTTCATAAGCGCGGACGGTTTCCGGGAGCAGAATGCGCACGTACCCGCCGCAGCTCGGTGGGAAATACCTGTGCGTGTAACGACAAATCCCAAGACGTCCCGCCCCTGGTACCTAGAAGATGTATATTCGCTGCTGACGACTCAGGCAGAGTACACCCGCATACTGGGCGCACGCACCGAGTTCAGCTGTGTTGGCCAAACGGTTCCGAGCGCTCAGAAGCCGGACACCATTGCCGGTGATCAGTGCGCCCCCAACCAAGTGACCGCGGACTCAACCACGGTGTTTCGGGAGAGGGAGAATTCGTTCGGCTATCACGCCGCAGGGGCGTGGCGGATTACCACGAATGGTCGCTGGGAAATGAACCTGGGTTTTGCGGATCGAGATGTTTTCTTCGGCCCTGCATTCAAAGTGGGTTTTCAGACCGATCCCGGATTGGGTTCTCCGGATTTCTTCTCCATCCTGCTCGGCGGCGTGAGTCTTACACAGGTGGAGATCACACCTGACTACTACACCGAGAGATTCCAAATGCAGGTTCTTTGGGGCCGCTCGCCGAACTACTCGGACGAGCGGGTTACGTTCGCGGACGGCACGAGTGACCTGCGGAACCTGCAGTCATCTTCTACCGAAAGGTGGCAGATCAGCGCCGCGTTCCAACCGATCCAGGGATACTACCTGAGAGGCTCCGCTGAGTTCGGGCACGGCGTTCCGGACGTTGCGCGCCTCGCCGTCGTAACTCGGCTCGATGTGCAGCGACTCATTCAGAGCCTAGTAGGCAAGAAGGATCCAATCGATCACTGACGGCAGAATTGAGACCATGCCGCCGGTTGGTTGACAAGGTGCCCACTCGCGCGTCATTTGACGGCGGTGGACCAGGGCCGGGGCGTCCGCGAGGGGCGCCCCGGCAGCGTTTTCAGGATCAGCACGGATGTGGGCGGATGGGCAGCATAGTGGCGGATGGCGGGAGCGGGCGGCTGCGGCTGGGGCACATCGTGTACAGCAACTGCTTTCCGGTGCACGCGCGGCTGCTGGACGTGGGCGCTCCGGAGTGGATCGACATCGTGCAGGGGGTGCCGTCGCACCTCAACGGGCTGCTGGAGCGCGGCGAGATCGACGTGGCACCGTGCTCCAGCATCGAGTTCGCGCGCAACGCGGACCGCTACCGCGTGCTGCCGGACCTGGTCATCGGCGCGCGGGGGCCGGTGCGCAGCATCGTGTTCGCGAGCACGCGCCCGCCGCGGGAGCTGGACGGCGCGCTGGTGGCCATGCCCACGGCGTCCGCCACCTCGGTGGTGCTGCTGAAGGTGCTGCTGCGGCTGCGCTGGGGCGTGCAGCCGCGCTTTCGCTGGTTCGACCAGGCCGCGGAGGACCCATTCGCGGCCGGCGCGGACGCGGCGCTGTTCATCGGCGACGTGGCGCTGCGGGCAGACCTGTATCCCCACGTGCCGCACCGCTTCGACCTGGGCGCAGAGTGGTGGGACCACACGGGGCTTCCGTTCGCCTTCGCGGTGTGGCAGGCGGGCGGCGGCGGGGACGAGGCGCTGCGGCGGCTGCATGCCACGCTGCTGGAGTCGCGCGCGTACGGGCTGGCGAACCGCACGGAGCTTGCGGCGCGCTGGGCGGAGCGGTTCGGGTTTTCGCCCGCGTTCCTGGACGGCTACTGGGCAGACCTCTCGTACGAGCTGGACGCGCCGATGCTGAAGGGGCTCAACACCTTTTACCAGATGGCGGCGGAGATCGACGAGATTCCCCAGGCGCCGCGCATCCGGTTCGTGGAGACGGGGGTCGCGGAGCCAAGGAACGGGTGAGCGGGGCCGCCGAGGCGTCCTCCGGAAGTGTGCCGCGCGCTCCACAAGACTCTTGTGGCGCGCACGTCAAGTGTTTATTGTCGTAGCCCGCACGTTCATCTCCCATCGTTTTGTGGTACCTCCATGACGCAGGTTGAAAGAATCTCCCTGGTGCTCGCCGTAATCGGTTGCGCCGCCGGGGTCGTCGTCATCCCCGAAGTGCGCTGCGCGACCGGCCTGGATTCTCCCCTAGAGTGCACGGAAGGGCTAGGCGCTACGCCCCTTTTCCCCACGCTGAATGGTGCGCCGCCCAGCCCTCTCGCCCGCGTCCAGGATCCCCGGGTAACGAGCATCAGCACCCGGTTCAAATGGATCGAGGCAAACCAGCCGGGGTTCCTGTTCCAGGAAGTGCCGCTCACCTGGGCGGACGCGGACAGCGCGATAGCCACCGTATACGTAAACGGCGGCGAGATCCCCAAGATCCGGGTGCGCGTGTACACGGGCGCCGAGCGCAATTCGCTGCTGTTCTACTACACGGGCAGCCGGCTGGACTTCGTGCACCAGGTGAGCAAGCCCTCGCCGGATAAGCGGTACGAGCAACGCTTCTATTTCGACCGCAACCGCCTGTTCCGGTGGCTGGGACCGGGCAACGCCGTCATCGCGGAGGGTTCGGCCGGCTTTGCCGAGAACTCCGCTTATCTCGCCCAGCTTGGACCGCAGCTGTTGAACCTCGCGCACCAGGCGCTTCGACGCGGGACTTGAACGTTCGCGCTTCTACGTAGATGTTGATATGCGCAGGCCGCCGGTGGCACCGTCCCTCCGGCGGCCTTTCCTCGCGCGTTCGTACTTGCATCCCCTACCCTGGCGTTCCGTGACCCGACATCTCCGCTGGGCTGTCCTGGCCGTCCTGGCGCTCGCGGCGGACCCGCTGGACGCGCAGTCGAGCGCCCGTCCGCGTCCCCGGTTGGCGGCGGCGGACACCGTCCCCGGCGTGCGCGTGTGCGCGGGCGGCGACGTAACGCTGGGCACCAACCTGGACACCACCTGGGTGCACACGGCCCGCGCCCGCCTGGGCCGCCGCGTTCCCGCGCTGCCTTCGCCGGACTCGCTGCTGGCGCCGCTGCGGCCGCTGCTGGCGGACGCGGACGTGGTGCTGCTGAACGTGGAGGCGGCCATCGGCGAGGGGCGCATCAACCGGCGGAAGTGCGCGCCGGGATCCACCGCGTGCTTCGCCTTTCGCTCGCCCGTGGCGGCCGCGCAGGCCATGCGCAACGTGGCGCCCGGGCGGGCGCAGGTCATCGGCAACGTGGCCAACAACCACGCGCGCGACGACGGCGACATCGGGTGGCGGAACACGGTGCGCCACCTGGAAGCGGCGGGCGTGCAGGTGACGGGGCTGGACACCATCGCCACGCCGGTCGTCACGGCGCGCGGCGACACGGTGGCGTTCCTGGGATTTGCGCAGTGGACGGGGCCGGACCCGCGCAACACCGCCGCCGTGCGCCGCCACGTGCGCCGCGCGGCGGACGAGTACCGGCGCGTGGTGGTGACCATGCACATGGGCGCGGAGGGGCGCGGGCGGCAGAACACGCCCGACGCGCGCGAGACGTTCGTGGGCGAGGACCGCGGCAACGTGGTGGCGTTTGCGCGCGCGGCGGTGGAGTCGGGCGCGGACCTGGTGATCGGACACGGACCGCACGTGATGCGCGCGGCGGAGTGGCGCGACAGTGCGCTGGTCTTTTACTCGCTGGGCAACCTGGTCACCTATGGCCCGTTCACCATGAGCGAGCCGCTGAACCGGGGCGGGCTGGCGTGCGCGGTGCTGGACGAGGACGGCGGCATCCTCCGCGCCCAGCTGCGCTCCACGGTGCAGCGGGTGCCGGGGCTGGTTTCGGCGGATGCCACGCATCGCGCGGCGGTGCTGGCGGACTCGCTGGGCCGCATCGACTTTCCGGGGACGGCGGCGCGGCTGGATCCCGCCTCGGGCGAGGTGCTGCGCCCGGACGGCTCCCGCTTGCCCGGCGCCGTCATCGACGCGATGCCTGCGTCCCGCCGGCGCAGGTAAAAGGATCATACAAGATCCGGAAGGGAGGCACTGCGCAGTGCTTTCCTTACGCCCGGACTGTGCACACCAAGCGGCAGGATCTGGCGGTCACGCCGGGTTTCCGGGCTATGCCCGGGAGAGGGCTCCGCGCGAGGGGAGGGAGATTCTTCGGTCGCGCCAACGGCTCCGTGGCTTTCCCGCAAGCCAGGGGCGGGCGCTTTCTTAGAATGACAGGTGCTTTTCCGGATTCGTTGTGACGCGGGGCTTCCGGGCTATGCCCGGGAGAGGGTTCCGCGCGAGGGGAGGGAGATTCTTCGGTCGCGCCAACGGGCTCCGTGGTTTTCCCGCAACCTCGGGGCAGGCGCTTCCTCAGAATGACAGGTGTTTCTTCGATTCAGTATGACCTGATCTTTCGACCCCGCCCGGCGCGATCCTTGCCGCCCCGCAGGTGCGACGCGCAATCCGGGCGCGCAGCCGGGCAGGACCCATCCAAATCCACAGACAGAGCTCGCATGCCCATCGTATCAATCCGCCGTCTGGCGGCCGCTTCGCTCGCCGTGCTGCTGGCCGCGTGCGGCGGCGACGCGGGCGGTGAAAAGGGAGCGGCGGCCAAGGGGGGCGACAGCGCCGCGGCCACGGGCGACAGCGCGGCCGGCGCGCCCAAGCAGGCGGCCGTCCCGTCGCCGCGCGGCGAGGCGCCGCGCATCATCCGCGGGCTGTACGTGAACGCGTACAAGGCGGGATCGGGCACGCACCGCAAGCGCCTGATCGAGATCGCCGACCAGACGGAGATCAACGCCTTCGTCGTCGACGTAAAGGACGAGCGCGGGCTGCACTACGTGAGCACGCTCACGCTGCAGAACGAGATGACGGAGGACAGCGAGATCACCATCCGCAACCCCAAGGCGTTCACCGACACGCTGCACGCGCACGGCATCTGGGCCATCGCCCGCATCGTCGTCTTCAAGGATCCCATTCTCTCCAAGGCGCAGCCTGACTGGTCGGTCAAGAACCCGTCCGGCGGGCTGTGGGTGGACAAGGCGGGGAACACCTGGGTGAGCCCGTGGGACGAGCGGGTGTGGGACTACAACCTCGACATCGCCGAGGAGGTGGCCCGGCTGGGGTTCGACGAGATCCAGTTCGACTACGTGCGCTTCGCCGAGCCGTACCGTTCGCTCCCTAACCAGGTGCACCCGCGGGCCAAGGGCGACCGCACCGACGCCATCGCGGCGTTCCTGCTGGAGGCGCGCCGCCGCCTGCACCCGCTGGGCGTTACGGTGACGGCGGACGTGTTCGGCCTGTCGCCCAACGAGGGCGGCGACGTGAACATCGGGCAGCAGTGGGAAACCATCAGCGCCATCGCCGACCACGTGCTGCCCATGATGTACCCGTCGCACTACTTTCCCACGCACCTGCCGGGCGTCTCGCGGCCGGACCTGATGCCGTACGAGGTGCTGTTCAAGAGCGCGGGGATGGCGCGCTGGCGCACGGACCAGCTGCGCGACGCGGGGGTGCAGCCGGCGCGCATCATTCCCTGGCTGCAGGCGTTCAGCGCGCCGTGGCTGGGGCGCAACCACCAGAAGTACGGGCCCGAGCAGGTGCGCCAGCAAAAGCGCGGCGTGTACGACGTGGGGCTGGAGGACTGGGTTCTGTGGCACCCGGGAAGCAACTACGAGCACATCGTGGAGGGGCTGGAGCGGGGCGAGGCGCAGCCGCGCGGCAAGCCCAACTACACGCCGCCGGCGGACGTGATGAGCTGGCTGCAGCGCTTTGAGCGCGAGGGCGTGCGCGCGGCGCGCGACAAGGCGGCGCAGCAGGCCCGCGGCGACGTGACGGACCCGGCCGCGGCGCAGGCCGCCAAGGTGGGACGCCCGGAGCCGCCAGAGCCCGGCGCGCCCAAGTCCGACGTGCAGCCGGGGCAGAACGCCCCCGCGGAAGCCGCGCCCAGCGCGTCGGGGACGCCGGCGGCGGGAGGGCAGAGGAATCCCAGCAATCCGGCGCAGAACCGGAGCCCGTGAAGGGGTGAAGGGGTGAAGGGGTGAAGGGGTGAAGGGGAAAGCCCCCGCGACGGATGCGTCGCGGGGGCTTTTTGTCGGGTTCGACTGGCTTCTGCGGGGGCGCCCCCTCCGGGCTCGCATTACTCGCCCACCTCCCCCAAAACTGCTGGGGGAGGTTGGGATGCCGAGGGCTTGGCGGCTCGGCGGCAAGCATCGGGCGCGTCCGTCAGGGGCCCCTCCCCCGGCCCCTCCCCGTTCGTTCCTCACGGAGAGGGGAGAATTCGATCGCGCTACGGCTGCCGTCGTGCTGCGCCCTCTACGCGTCAGGGCGTGCTGGGTGCGCCGGGGCGGTGGGGGGCGGTGTCGTTGACAGCGGTGGTCTGCTCCTGGGCAGACTCGGAGCCGCTGACGGAGCGTCCCTCGCGGGCGCTGCCCTCGCTCATGTCCGCGCCACCCTGGCCCTGCACCACGCCCTGCGTGCCGCCGCCCTCGGTAGAGTCGGGGCCGCGGCTGCAGGCGCCCAGCGCCAGCGCGGCAACAAGGGCCAGCGTCGGGATCACGCGATGCGTTCGCATTCGATTTCGTCCTGGCTTCAGTGTGGTTCAAAACGATTGCCCGAGCGGCTATGCACGCCGCGCGCCCGCCCGCGGACACCTCGCCACCGGCCCATCCTTCGGAATGACACTCCGGTGAACCGGTCACGAAGCCTCGCGCAGTTTGCGAGGCTTTACGCTGTCGTTGCGGCTGCCCAGGCGAATAAATTCGCGGCTGGGACAACGCGATGTCGGCCTTCGCCGACGGGTTTGTACCGCACGCATACTGCAGCACGCCGTTGAAGCCTCGCGCAGTTTGCGAGGCTTTCCGCTGTCGTTGCGGCGAGTTCACTCGCTCCCGGGACCGGCGCCCGCCGCAGACGCGCCGATCACCCCCTTCACCCCTTCACCCCTTCACCCGTTCACCTCAGATCAGCGTCGGCTCCATGAAGTAATCAAAGCCGTGCTCGTTGCTCCGCCAGGCGCGGACGCGGAAGATGCGCGCGGGGGCGCCGGGCTCCAGGCGAATGCGCTGCGTTCCGCCGTGCCAGAAGAAGCGCTGGTCGGTGAGCAGCTCCTCCACCTCCCACGGGTCGTGCCAGCCAATGCCCATGTCCGGCAGCGGAAAGTGCAGCGCGCTCTCGTGCGCCTCGAACGGGTCCAGGTTCACGGCCACGAAGACCATCGACGTCTGGTCCTCGGTCATCTTGCCGTAGAACAGGATGTTGTCGTTGTCCGCCGGGTAGAAGCGCAGGTTGTCGTACTCGTGCAGCGCCGGGTTCTGCCGGCGCACCTGGTTGAGCCGGGTGATCAGCGGGCGGATGTTGCCGGGGCGGTCCCAGTCCCACGCCTTGATCTGGTACTTTTCGCTGTCCAGGTACTCTTCCTTCCCCGGCGCCAGCGGCGTGGCCTCGCACAGCTCGAAGCCGCTGTAGATGCCGTAGACGGACGAGAGCGTGGCCGCCATCACCGCGCGGATCATGTGCGCCGGACGGCCGCCCCGCTGCAGGAACTCGGGGTTGATGTCGGGCGTGTTGGGGAACAGGTTGCCCCGGAAGTACTCCTTCATGGGGCCCTGCGTGAGCTCGGTGAAGTACTCCGTGAGCTCGCCCTTGAAGTTGCGCCAGGTGAAGTACGTGTACCCCTGCGTGAACCCCGCCTTGGCCAGCGCGCGCATCATCTTGGGACGCGTAAACGCCTCGGACAAAAAGATGACGTCGGGGTGCCGGCGCTGCACCTCGCGGATCATCCACTCCCAGAACTGCACCGGCTTGGTGTGCGGGTTGTCGACGCGGAAGGTCTTTACCCCCTGCTCCACCCAGTGCAGGATCACGTCGCGCCACTCCGCCCACTGCGCCTCCCAGTCGTCCCCGTAAAAGTTCAGGGGATAGATGTCCTGGTACTTCTTGGGCGGGTTCTCGGCGTACATGATGGTGCCGTCCGGGCGGATGTAGAACCACCCCGGATGCTCCTTTGCGTATGGATGGTCCGGCGACACCTGGATGGCGAAGTCCAGCGCGATCTCCAGCCCGTGCTCGCGCGCGGCGGCCACCAGCCGTCGAAAGTCCTCGAGCGTGCCCAGCTCGGGGTGCACGGCCTTGTGCCCGCCCGCGTCGCTGCCCACCGCGTACGGCACGCCGGGCTCGTCCGGCCCCGGGTTGAGCGTGTTGTTCTTTCCCTTGCGGAACGTGAAGCCGATGGGGTGGATGGGCGGAAAGTACAGCACGTCGAAGCCCATGTCGCGCACGTACGGCAGCTTGGCGATCACGTCGTCGAAGGTGCCGTGGCGCGACTCGTCGTCGCTCATGGAGCGCGGAAACAGCTCGTACCACGCGGCGAAGCGGGCGGCCACGCGGTCCACCTGGATGGGCACGTCGCGGTCGTAACGGGTCAGGTCCTCGCGCAACGGGTACCGCTCCATCAGCTCCAGCAGCGTGGGGTCCAGCGCCGCCGCCACCCGCTCGGACATGGTGAGGTGCGTGCCGCCCTCCACGTCGTCGCGAAAGGTTTCCCACGCGCTGCGGGGGATGGGCTCGCCGCCGGCCAGCACGGGGTCGCCCACGATCTCCCGCAGAAAGTGCAGCATGCGGTCGCGGTCCTGGCCCGGCGCCAGCGGCGCGGCGGCCAGGGCGATCAGCTGCGCGCCCTCGAACAGCTCCAGCAGCACCTCCTGCTGGGCGTTGTACTTCTTGCGCAGGTCGCTCTGCCAGGTGCCGAACACGTCGGTCCAGGCCACCACGGTAAAGTACCAGCGGCAGTTGCGGTCCACGGTGAACGAGCCCGTCCAGCGGTCGTTGTCGTGAAAGCGCAGCGGCGTCTCGGACCAGGTCTCGTCGTCCTCGGCGCGGTACCACACGGCGGCCGAAAGGGCGTCGTGGCCTTCCTTGAAGATGTCGGCGAACACCTGCACGGTGTCCCCCACCTCGCGCTTTACGGGGTAGCGCCCGCCGTCCAGCTCGGGCTCGACGTATTCGATGACGACCCTGCGGCTGGCGTCGATCCTGTCCGGCATCGTGGCTTCGTTCAGTGGAATTCTGGATGGTTCCGGCGATGGGTCCGGCCGGCGGTTCGCGCGGCGGGCCGCAAGGGGTGGGCCAAGGGGAGGGTGAAGGGGTGAAGGGGTGAAGGGGTGAAGGGGTGAACGGGTGAACGGGTGAACGGGTGAACGGGTGAACGGGTGAACGGGTGAACGGGTGAACGGGTGAACGGGTGAACGGGTGAACGGGTGAACGGGTGACGGTGCGTGCCCGGGAACGGGCCATGGGCGCACGGGCAAGACCGCCACGGGCTAAAGCCCGCGGCTGGAAATGCCATAAGCCCCGTCCTGGTTCGTTCCTCACCAGACGGGGCTTCACCTGCTCGGGTCATCGAAGGCCGGCGCGCCCGAGCGGGATCGGGCGCGGCAACGCGTCGAATGCATCCCCCGCCGTCCACCGGCGCCGGGCCCAGCCTCCGCGAGCGGGTGAAGCCCCGCCTGGCGAGCTTTGCGAGACCGCCACGGGCTAAAGCCCGCGGCTGGAAATGCCATAAGCCCCGTCCTGGTTCGTTCCTCACCAGACGGGGCTTCACCTGCCCGGGTCCTCGAAGGCCGTCGCGCCCGAGCGGGATGGGGGCGCGGCAACACGTCGAATGCACCCCCCGCCGTCCACCGGCGCCGGGCCCAGCCTCCGCGAGCGGGTGAAGCCCCGCCTGGCGAGCTTTGCGAGCCTTGGGCGGGGCTTCTGGCCGTTCCAGCCGCGGGTTTCCAACCCGTGGTGGGGCCACGCGTTGATCCCGGCCGGCGACGCACCGGCCCCGTTCACCCGTTCACCCGTTCACCCACCCCCCGGCCGCATCCGCTCCGCGGCCTCGGCCACGCGGCGGCCGGCGGACTCAAGGGCGTCGGCGGCGCGGGCGTGGATGTTCTCCACGGCGTCCTGCACGGTGTCGATCAGGCCGCCGCGCTCCACGCCCATGCGCTCCAGCGCGCCCTGCACCCACTCGTAGTGCCGCTCTTCGTCCGCGGCGGCGGCGCGCAGGATGGTGGACACGGCGGTGCCGTGCGGGCGCGCGGCGTGGCGGCGGTACTTGTCACGCACCTGCGCCTCGTTGGCCTTGAAGGTGAGCAGCACCGCCCGGTCGTCGCCCAGCGTGCCCAGCGCCTGCACCGCCAGCTTGAAGGCGCCGGTGGGCAGGTGCGGCAGCTGCACCGGCACGCCGCCCGCCGTCTGGATGAGCTGCGTAAGCTGGTCGATGTGCCGCTGGTGGTCGCCGCGAAAGCCGGCCAGCGTATCGCGGTACTCGGCGGTGCTGATGGCGCCGATGGCCAGCGAGTACGCCTGCACGGCGTCATGGTCCAGCGCCAGCAGGTCGTTGAGCTCGGCCACCAGCTCCGCGCCCGTCGGTACGCTCGAATCGGCCATGGTCTCGTCTCCATGAGGTCAGGGGGAGGTCACCCGGCCCGCGAAAACCGCAGGTTGAGTGCCTCCCCCAGGACAACGTGAAAAGTGCGTCAGTGCGGGAGTGCGGGAGTGCGGGAGTGCGGGAGTGCGGGAGTGCGGGAGTGCGGGAGTGCGGGAGTGCGGGAGTGCTAGCCTTACACACTAACGCACTAACGCACTTCCGCACTCCCGCACTTTTTTCACTCAGGAGCCCAGACGCGCGCGGATCTGCTGCGCGGTCTGCAGGTGCGACGCAACGGCGGTGCGCATCATCCGCATCGTGCTGGTGATGTCGCTGCCCAGGCCGCCCTGCTGCAGCATGCGATCGAGGTTGTTGAGCGCGTACTGGTGCGCGCCGATCTGCGCGTCCATGTACGAGCGGTCGAACTGCGGTCCGGCTGCGATGCCCATCAGCACCTGCATGTTCTGCTGGTTGGAGGTCATCACCGGCCGGCTCATGGGGTGCGCCCGCAGCACCGAGTCCAGCGCCTGCACCATCTCGGGCGTCACCATGCCGCCCATTGCCATGTCGCCGTGGCCGGCGTGCGCCGCGGCGCCGCCGTCCTGGTGGCCGTGGTTGCCCTGGGCGGTGCCGCGGGCCTCGATGTCCTGCGTGGCCACGCCCTGGCCGGCGATGCCCGGGCCGCCGGTGGCCGCGGAAACCGGCCCGCCGGTGCCCTGCGTGCTGCCGGTGCCCTGCGCGTGGTTGTTGCCCTGCCCGCTGCCCTGCGCGGCGCCGCCGCGGCCCTGGATGTCGGGCGCCGACACGCCCGCGCCCTGCACGTCGGGGCCGCCGATGGCCTGCGCGGTGCTCGCGCGGGCGCTGCCGTTGCCGCCCATGTTGCCCATGCGGGGCAGCAGGCCGCTGCGCTCCGTCTGCATCAGCATCTCGCGCGTGTGCAGCGCGTTGGTGTGGTCACCGATCATCTGCTGCGCATAGGCGCGTACTTCGGCGTTGGCGGCGCGCTGGGTCGCCAGCATGGACTGCTGCACCTCGCCCAGGTCCACCGCGCTCATGAAGGCGTGCGCGGCGCGGTCGTTCGCGTCGGTCGCCTCCGCTTCCTGCGCGGCCAGCCCCATCGGCACCACCGCCACCGTCGCGGCCAGCGCCATCACCCGTCCCATCCCGTGAATCGACCTTCTCATCCCTGCATCCTCCTGCACGTGTTTTCTCGCTTCCGGCCGCCCGGCAGCCGCGCCGGACCGGCCTCTCCTCCTCCGAACCAGGTTCGGGGGCGGGGGACTGTTGCAAACATTGGGCGCGCGCGTCGCGCACCACGGCCGGACCGCATTCCGGTGACCCGGCGCGGCCCAGGATCGTCATGCAGCCAGGCGGCGGATTGGAGGAAACAATCCGCATCCCGATGTGGTAGAACAGGATACGCGCACGGATGGTGGGGCGGTGAACTGGCGGCAACGGGGCGGGCACGCCCGCCGGGAGGGAAGACAGATGACGGAAACGGCGATGGACACGTCGACGCCGGAAGGGGCTTCCGGCACCGGAGAGGACGACGACCTGCTGCGGCGGGTGCGCGAGGCCGTGGCCCGCACGCGCGAGGTCATCCGCTCGTCGCAGGAGATGCTGGCGCACGACGCCGCACCGGACGGCGACGCGGCGAACTGACGGCACAGGCGGCGGATGCGCGGCGGGCGAGGATCCAGTGGATCCCCGCCCGTCTTCGTTTCCCCGAACGAAATGTCTTGTACCAGATTCCGCCAAACCTGTCATTCTGAGGGAGGCGCCGCGCAGTGCCTTCTTTTCGCCCGGGAGCATGGCGCCGACCGAAGAATCTTTATCCGAAGCGGCAGGATCTTTCCGTCACGATGTGTTCCCGGGCGATGCCCGGGAGAGGGTTCCGCGCGAGGGGACGGAGATTCTTCGGTCGCGCCAACCGGCTTCCCGGCTCTCCCGAGAATTCGAGGCGGGCGCTCCCTCAGAATGACAGGTGTTTCCTCGGACTCCGTATTCTCGTTCCTCACGCAGAGGAAGCGGAGTCGTTTCCTCTGCGGCCTCTGCGTGAGACCATTCTTTTGCTCAGTGCGGCGGATTGGGCGCAATCTCTTCGCCGCCGGGAAGGATGGGGCGCTTGGTGCGCAGGTTGAAGCCGTAGCCGTCGGGAAGCGTGTGCAGCGCCGCGTCGGTAATGGCGAGCGTCTGGTCGTCGCTGGCGTCGGGCGCGTTGGTGTGCGTCACGCGGCCGTTGAACACCATCACCACCCCCTCGCCGATCACCGTAAAGCGGTCGCCCGGCACCAGGTCGATGGCCGTGTTCTCGTCAATGCCGATCCCCAGCACGTTGGGGTTGTGGGCAAAGATGGTCATCAGCCGGCTTACCCGGCCGCGCTGGTTGAAGTGGGTGTCGACCACGGTGTCGCGCCAGTAGCCCAGCCCGGGCGCCAGGCTTACGTCCTGCCGCCGCACGGTTCCGTTGTTGGAGCCGGCGATCAGCATGACGCTGCTCATGGCCGCCGCGCCCGCGCTGGTGCCCGCCACGATCAACCCGTCTCCGTACAGCCGCGCGCGGATGGTCTCGCAGAACTCCGTCCCCGCGATGAGTGCGGTGAGGCGCAACTGGTCGCCGCCGGTAAAGAAGACGGCGGTGGCCCGCTCCAGCGCCTTCAGCAGCTCCGGATCTTCCGCCTGGTGCCGGTCGGTAATGGGCGCGGGGATCACCTCGGCCACGCCGATCTTCTCGAACAGCTCGCCGTAGGTATCCACCTTCTCCTCCGGGCTTTCGGAGGGGGAGGAGCAGACCACGATGCGCGCCTGGCTGCCGCCCGCCATCTCCACCAGTTTCGGCAGGATGCGCATGTCGTCCTCGTCCGGGTCTTCCGCCCCGCCGATCACCAGCAGGCGTGCGGCGCGCTCCGGATGAGACCCGCGCTCCAGGCTCTCCTCGCCCTTCCGCCCACGCTCCTTCTCCGCCTCCCGCTTCTCGTCCTCAGCCATTCCGCCCCTTTTCGCGTTCTAATCGGTGGATGCGACTCGCGTACTCACGCACTTCCGCACTCACGCACTTTCGCACTTCCCGGAATCAATCGTCCTTCTCGCCCCGCAGCTCGATCTCGCGGTCGCTGTCCTCCAGCCAGTTCTCCTTCTCCACCACCTCGCCGTCGCGCACCACGAACTTGCCGTGCGAGAGGACGTGGACGATCTCCAGCGTATCCTCTTGCAGCAGCAGGATGTCGCCCGCGCACCCCTTCCGCAGCTCGCCCTTTTCGCGAAGCTTGAGGATGCGGGCGGTGTTGCGCGTGGCCAGCGGCAGCACCTCTTCGAGCTTGAAGCCGTGGTTCAGCACGCAGTCGCGCAGCTGCAGCCACACGCCGGACGGGCTGGTGATGGCCGCGTCGGACGAGACGGTGAGCAGCTCGTCCGGGCCGCCGTGCTTGCGCCAGTAGCGCAGCCAGCGGTGCAGGTCGCGCTCCACCACGTCCACGTCGCACGGCATTCCCCGTTTGGCCAGGTCGATGGCCTCGTCCATCAATTCTTCGGTGCGCTCGATGTGGGTGGCGTAGATCCAGCACGGCTCCACGTCGAAGTTGTCGACCACGTCGCGCAGCGGCTGCAGCCGGCCCTTGCCCTCGCCCACGTGCACGTGCATGAGGCCCGCCTTGCGCGCCAGCATGCCGCCGATGTGCGCGTGCGTGGCCGTGCGCGCCAGGTCGCGCGGGTCGGGCGCCAGCGCGCGCTCGTCGCTGATGGCGATCTCGCCCGCGCCGATCACCTCTTCGATGAACATGACGTCTTCCCGGACGGTGCCCAGAATGGACTCGGGCGGCACGTCGTACCCGCCGCTCCAGCAGAAGGCGTTGAGCCCGTGCTCCTTGAGCGACTTGACCTTGGCCAGCAGCCCGGCCATGGTCTTCATGGTGGTGTCCACCCCCAGCGTTCCCACCACGGTGGTGATGCCGAAGCGCACGATCTCGCTGATGAAGAACTCCGGCGTCTGCGTGCTGAAGCCGGTTTCGCCGCTGCCGCCCAGCAGGTGGATGTGGGGATCGATGAGCCCCGGCACCACCAGGCAGCCGCTGGCGTCGATGACCTGGTGCTCGGCGCCCAGCGATTCCAGCGCCTTGCGGTTGATCTCGCCCACCTTGCCCACGTGCCCGTCGGCCAGCAGCACCGACTGCACGCCGCACGGATCGGGGTCGTAGACGCGCCCGCCCTCGATCAGCGTCAGCATCCGCCCTCCCGTGCCGTGCCGTGCCGGCCGTTTCCCGCCCCGCCCCGCCGCCTCACCCCGTTCATCTTTGCCGCGCCTTTGTCTGGTCCGCTCCATGCGTATCCACGTGCTTTCCGGCCCGTGGCGGGGCGGATGGTTGCACACGGCGGTCCAGCGGAGAAACAGTTCCGGCCCTGGCAAGTGGATTGCATCAACGGCGTAAACATCTGGAGGAGGAAAAGTCCTTCCGCCAGAGATCTCCCCCACGGAAAAGCAGGCTCCCCGTGAACAGAAGCCGGATCACCCACGATTTTACCGCCGTACTTCTCCCGCGGCTGCAGAAGCTGCGTGTAGACGCCAGCAGCTCGGCGCCGCGCGACGACCTGGCCCTGGAGCTGGTGGAGGAGCTGCAGACCGCCATCGAGGAGCTGCGGGTTACCGAAGAAGAGCTGCGCAGCCAGCAGGACCAGCTGGCCGACGCGTGGCTGGCGGCCGAAAGCACCAGCGACTGGAACCGGGCCCTCTTCGACGGCGCGGCCGACGCGCTGCTGGTGACGGACCCCGAGGGCATGGTGCGCGACGCCAACCCCGCGGCCGGCAGGCTGCTGGGGCTGGCCGCCAAGGCCATCCGCGGCAAGCCGCTGGCGGTGTTCGTGCCCACGGACGAGCGGGCGGAGTTCCGCACCCGCCTGAACGGGCTTGCCGACGCGCCGCTGCCGGCCCGCTTCGACCTGTGCCTGCAGCCGCGGATGGCGGTGCCGGTGACGGTGGAGGCGTCCATCACCCTGTTCACCCCGCCGGGCGCCGCCCCGGGGCTGCACTGGACGCTGCGCGACGTGAGCGCGGCGCGGCAGGAGGAGGAGGGCGAGCACGAAGCCGCGCGCGGACACCTGCGCGCGCTTCGTGCCCTGCCGTCCGCCACCCTGGTGCTGGACGTGGACGGCACGGTGTCGCTGTGGAACGCCGAGGCCGAGCGGCTGCTGGGGTGGAGCGAGGAAGAGGCCGCCGGGCTGCACGCGCCCTGCTGGGCCGACGGAACGGAAGGAGCCATCGAGGCGGCGCTGGACGCCGCGGCCGGCACCGCCCGGCTTACGGTGCCGGTGCGCACCCGCGACGGACGCGAGCTGGCGGCACAGGTCTGCGCCGCCCGGCTGGCGGACGAAGGCGGCGACCCCCGCGGCATGGTGCTCACCCTGGCCCCGGTAGAAGGCGACGCACCGGCGGCGGCGCTCCCCCGCCCCGCGTGGAGCGAGGCCGAGATGCGGCGGGTGCTGACGGAGGGCACCGGCACGGGCGACCTGGCCGAGCGGATGGGGAACGGGATCGCGGCGGGGCTGTTCCTGGGCCGCCTGCGCCCCGGCGACCGCCTGCCCAGCATTCGCGAGGTGGCGCGCTTTACCGGCGAGGACCACCGCTGCGTGAGCGCCGCGTACCGCCGGCTGGCCAGCGACGGGGCGGTAGAGGTGCGCAACCGGCACGGCGTGCTGGTGGGCCCCGGCCCCCGGGCGCCCGAGATGCCCTCGTCCGAGACGGCGGAGTGGCTGGCGGGGGTGATCGGCGAGGCGGCGGCGCTGCAGGTAAAGGTGACGCGGCTGCCCGACCTGGTGGTGCGCTGGACCAGCCAGGCGGCCGTGCGCTGCCTGTGCGTGGACGGCACCGAGGACGGGCTGGCCTCGCTGACGGCCGAGCTGCACGGGCAGTGGGGCTTCGAGACGCAGCGCTTTCTGGCCGGCGGCCCCGAAACCGGCCGGCGCGACGCCCTGGCCGCGGCGGTGCGCGAGGCCGACGTGGTGGTGACCACGCCCTTTCACGCCTGTGCGGTCGAGGCGGCGGCGCGCCCCAGCGGCACGCCCGTGGTGATTCTGGAGGCAGACCCCGAGCTGGTGGCCGCGGCCGAGACGCGGCTGCGCGCCGGCCCGCTGACGGCCGTGGTGGCCGACGCGCGCCACGGCGAGCGGCTGCGCTGCCTGGCCGGCGGCGAGCGCCTGCGCGTGGTGCTGGCCGACGACGCGGCGGCGGTGGAGGCGCTGGACCCGGCCGAGCCGGTGCTGATGACGCGCGCGGCGCAGCAGCGGGTGGGCCGGTCGCTGCGGCTGCTGGCGCCGGTGTCGCCCGCATTCTCCACCTCGCGGGCGCGCGAGCTGGCGGCCGTGCTCATCCAGCGCAACCTGCGGGCGCAGCGCGCGCTGGCCTGATCCGCAGGTTCGCGGCGGACGGGCGCGCACGGGGCCGGCGGAGATCGTTCTCCGCCGGCTTCGTTCTTTCCATCCGCGAAAGACGGACGATCACCTGTCAAACCGAATGCAGGAAACAACATCTTCATGGATACAGAGGAACCAAGATGATATTCAGCTCGCTTTCTCTGTCTGACTCTGTTCCTCTGTACGATTATTCTCTTTAAGGATCTGGTATCATTCTGAAGAAAGGCGCCGTCTCTGTTCTTCATCCGTGGACAGGGCCTCCCTCGGTGCCGCCGGGCGGCGGCAGGTCCATGGCGCTTCGGGCCTACGGAGTGTCGCCCTCCCGGCTGGCCGCGAATCCGCCTTCGCCCAGCGTCTGCCGGCAGCCGTTGTTGACCCCAAGCGCGGACGAGCCCGTCGATACGTCCCGGTACTGCAAGGCGCAGGTCAGCACCTGCGGCCTGTCGGTCCTCCTTGGAAAAGCCGCCCCGGGGAGCCATGCCACGTTCGTCTCGGTGGTCAGCATGCGACGGTCAGCCACCACCTCTTTCCCATCCTCCCGGATGGCAGGGTTCAACAGCTCGGCCTGCGGCTCGCCCCATCCAATCGGACCGCTGATGCCGCCACCGGCCAGGCTCAGCCGATAGATCACGGTTCCGGCGGAAACCGCGGTGGTCGTGGTGCCGCGGCAGTGCGTGTTGAGCGGCAGTTCGTACCTGTAGTTCCCGTGACTGATGAGCTCCGTGGTCTGGCAGGTGGCCCACCCGCCCGCGGCCGTGGTCCCGATCCGCTGCGTAACGAAGACGTACGCCACGTCGCCGCGCGGAGAGTAGGCGGCACGCGCCGTGGAAAAGCGGTAGCCGTTCGGATCGCCCGTGGTGAGACAGGGATTTGCCTGCACGCGCTGCAGGAAGTCCTGGTAGGCGATCCGGACGTCGGTGTGCGGCGAATTGCTCAGCGCATCGGCCTCGGCGCTGGGGACACTCACGAACTCCCGGATGCAGAGCGACGTACCGTCATCATAGGGCGCCGTGATCATCCCGGGCAGCGTCTGCGTTCCGGCGCCGGTGCTGAGTCGGAAACGAAACTCCACCGTGCCGGCCGTACGCGTGGAACGCACCGAGAGCGTTGAGTCCCCGTCGTGGGACGCCGCCAGCCGCGAGAGATAGGAACCGTTCGATCCGGCCGGGAGCCCGGCGCCGGGAAGCGGACCATTGGACCACGTGCCGGCCGCCCACTGCATCATGTGGTTTCCGCCGCCACCCGACACGTGCACCAGCTTGCCGCCGTGCAGCGCGTTGAAGCCGTACGGCGAGGGCGACCCTCCCACGCTGAAGAGGGGCTCGCCGACGGTCGCCGCGGTGTCGCGCTGCGCGTACATCGTCCCGTTCAGCATCCACAGGCGGTTGCCGCAGAGCGGTGCCCCCGCACGGCGGCCGGCGAGGATCAGGCTCTCACGGGCGTTGAGGATGGGAGGTCCGCTGCCAGCCACCCGTCTGCCACCACGAATCGCACCATCGATGATGAGATCCCGAACTTGTGACGCGGTCAGGGCCGGATCGAAAGAGAAGAGTTGACCTGCCAGGCCAGCCACCATGGGAGCAGCATACGAAGTACCCTCTCCGCTCGTAATCGCGCCGTTGCCCCCGATCACGTGCACGTCTTCGGCGGGAGCAGAGATCCGGACCACGTTGCCCGTGTTCGTACGCGTGTAGTACCCGTCTGCGCGGTTGCTGCCGCCGACCACCAGTACGGCCCATCCGTTGAGGGAAGCGCTGTCCGCTGCGATCCGGGCAGCATTCCACTTCGCATCCATGTTCAGGTTGCCCGCCGAGAAGACGACGAGGGGTTGGGACGCCGCCGGGAGGCTATCCATTGCCCGCCGGAACCCACGGTAGAGATTTCTGATCGTTGCGGCGTTTGCCTGCTGCGTGGTTGGGTCCGTGACCGTATCCGGGTTCATCGCCCCCCACCGATAGCCGATGGAGACGTTGATTACGCGCGCACCATCGGTTCCGGCCTGACGGATGTTGTCCCACACGTCCTGCCAGTCGCCGGTGCCCCCTTCCGTGTGATCGTACATCCTCAGCTTTGCACGCCACATCATCCCCGCAACCCCGACCGAGTCGTTGCCGAACCCGGCGGCGATGGCCGCCACGCTTGTCCCATGGTCAACGCTGTCCGCGTACGCGTCCGCGGCTTCCATAAGGCTGCTGTTCCTGGTGAGGTCGGAGACCGTGTGAAACCCGGTATCAACGATGCCAATTACGGTAGAAGTGTCGCCCGTGCTGCACCCCCAGGCGAAGGGGGCGCCGACACGCTCGAAAGCCCAGTTTGCTCCGTCGGCAGAATCGGGATTCAACTGCCAGCTCCGCCAACCAGCCGTATCGTAGGGCCGAGCAAAGTCCGGAGCGGGACGCGTGGTGAGATACCCGGATGCGTATTCGATCTGAGGCAGGTTCTCCAGTTGGCGGAGTGCGTGCCCCAGAAGGCTGGTATAGCTGCTGTCCGGTGTGGGAATCCGTACGAAATACGCCCCTGTCTGGCCACCGACGACCTCACCGCGGATGAGATCCACCGCGGCCTGCCGCTCCTCCTGCGTCGCTCCACCCCTGAACTCGACCAGAACCACGTTCTTCAGGCACGTGCCTGTCAACAACGAGCCACAATCGATGCTGTTCGCGGGGTCATAGAACCATGCCGGCTTGAAGTCCGGAGCGGTCTGCGGCACGCTTTGCTCGACCGGCGTGCTGGTGAAGAACCTCACCGTAAACCCGAACGTCTTCACACCACGCGGAACGTGGAATGCCCAGCGTTTCGGGGCCGAGGCCGCCCGGGGCGCCAGGATCGTGTCATAGTGGTAGTACGGCTGCTGGGCACCTGTAAAGTTCTGGTGCCCGTCCGGGTTCCGGACCGTGACGCGAGTGGTGCTGTCACCCGGGCTGGTGACCATGGGTGCCGTCTCGAAGAAGACCTTGATCCCCGTGATTGTCTGTCCATCCGGTGTTCCGATCGGGTACCCAAACCGGTTCTGCACCGAGACGTCCACGGAAACCGTTCGCGACCGCGGATCGACGGCGACATGCGAGGCTCGCAGCCTGATGTTGTCGTCCAGGTCCAGGAGCGCGAGCGACGGGCCACCCGCGGGGCTCGGCGTTCCGCATTCCACGCTTCGATCATCTACGTAGATCCTGCATTCCACGGCCGCCACCAGTTCCGAGCCGGGAGCCGGTATCGAATGGGTGGGAGTACGGTCGGTGCACGCGAAGCAGGATAGCACGAACGCCCAGGCGATCATCTGGTTCCTGCGGAGCAGGGGTGACATGGAGGCCCATTACCTTTCAATGTGGGTCGTACAGGCAGCGCATGGAAGGTGGGTGCAAAACGAAGTCAAGGCTATCGGATTACGAACGGGCTTATTTCCGGCGAAGCTCATCAGACAGCGTACGGATCCAGCGTGGTAGCGTTCTCCTCTCGGGCAAGGTAGAGCCGTTCCGCCTCGGAAAGTAGAAAATCGTTCCATGCCCTTGCTGCTCAGGCGGTAAAGCGTGCAGCAGCGCCGCGCGGGCAGCACCCTCCGGCTCGGTCAAAGGCCCCAGCCCTCGGAGGCTCCCCGCCATGCGAGTGCAGCCAGGTGAGCCATTTCCCTGGCCGCTCCGGGCTCGCGGGCAATTGCCGCCTGTTCGGCCTGGCGTCCGCTGGTGAGTGAGACCCGGAGCCAGTCCCTGGCTCTCGCGGCGGCGCGGGCCAGTTCCAGCAGCGTGCGTGATGCCTGCCCGCCACCCCCGGGTTGGTCCAGGAGCGCCCAGGCCGCGCTCCACGCATCTTCGTAAAGCCGCCGATCCCTGGCCGCCGCCGCGTGCGCGATCAGCGCGAGTGTAAAGGAACGGTCACCCGGTACGTGGCGGCCGGGCAGCAGCCGCTGGAGGATGGGCAGGGCCCCGCGATGGTTTTCCCTTGCAACCAGCAGCTCCGCCAGATCGTGGAGCACTTCGGGGACGCGCGGGTGCCCGCGTCCGTACGCCCGTATGGCCATGCGCGCATGGCGCTCCGCATCCTCCATCTCCCCCGTGTCCGCGTACAGCAGGGACAGCCCGTGCAGGGCCGCGGCGCGCAGCTGCAGGTAGCCGTGGCGACGGCATGCCCGCGCCGCCAGCACGAAGCAGCGGCGGCTTCGCTCCGGGAGCCGCTTGCGGCGGTAGAGGGTGCCCAGTTCCACGTACGACTCGGCGTAGGCGTACCAGTCGTGTGAGCGCCGCCCCAGCCCCGTGGCGCGCCGGAGCCACGTTTCGGCACGCGGAAGACGGCCCCAGCGCGCCGAGAGCCGGCCCACGGCGCTCGCGGCCGCGGCGTTCCCGGGCACGGCGAGCGCGCCCGCCTGGGCAAAGGCCACGGCGGTCCCCATCGCCCCCCGCGCGGCAGCCCACCGCGATACGGCGGCGCACGTGGCGCTGACCGCGTCCGGGTTCGCGGAGGCAGGCTCGTCCACCACGCGGGCGAGCGCGGACAGGTGCGCCGCGATCTCCGCGTCTCCCCCGCAGCCACCCATACGCTCCAACCGCCTGCCCAGAGCCGACGGCGCGAACAGGCCGTCGCGCCGGTCGTCCGGGACCGCCGCCCAGAGCGTAACGTCGCGAAACGCAAACCACAGCGAGCCCGCCAGCTCGCCTTCATGCTCGAGCAGGATGTGCCATCCCTCCAGCGTCTCGTCCGGCTCCCGCAGAATGGCGGGCGGCACGCACCACCGGCGGGAGTCCTGGCGACGTTGCGCACCACGGCGCGCGCGACGTGCGCCCGTCATGGAACGGGGCTTCCCATGGCGGGATGGTGGTTGCGCCCATCATCACGAAGCGCGGCGGCGATCGCGAACGCGTCCGGCTCCTTCGCCTGGTGCCAGACCAGCGGGTGCACGGCGGCGCCGGTGACGGTGAGCCGATATACGACGACGGGAGCGGACGTAAACGAGTTGGGCGGCGGCGGCAGTTCGCGCCGTTCGGCGAGGCAGTTCCTGACGACCCACGCGAGGTCGTCGGACATGAAGATGCGCTCGACCCCGGTTCTGTCCGCCTCGTCCCGCAGCCACCCGGAAAGCTCCCGGCAGGTGCGCCACTCGGGCTCTCCACGGACCCGCGGACGGCGCGACGTGGAGTTGTGGAAGGCATGGCGCATGGCATCCAGCGCAACCGCCTGCCCCGGACGCAGGTACACCCTGCATCCGTGTTGCCCATGGCCGGGGCGAGCCACGGCGTGTTTCTCATCGTTCAACTCCGCCACGGCACGCGCCGCTTCGTCCGCGGCGCGGTAGATCCACACAGGAGTGGATGCGTCCGGAACGCTCACGTCCTCCCGCACCAGCTCCCCACGCTGGAAAGCCGACCGGAGCTCGTCGCCCGCACCGTGGACGCCGGCCGCGTTCGCCACGTCGGCGGCCGTTACCCAGCCAAAGGCGCCGCGCAACTCGTATCCACCGCCGCGTTGTGCCAGACTACGCAGGTACCCGAGGAGGTGGACACCGCGGAAAACGGAAGATTTAGCCAAGGGGCTGTCGGGCACGGAAAGGGAAAACCGCGCGCGGAAACATCTACAGAATCCGCCGCAGCTAACCGATAACCGGGCCGCCACCGGAGCGTCAATCCACCCGCAGAACATCGTCAAACACGACGAATAGAGCCGCTAAAGAGCGGTTCACCTTGCGTTGCTGCGTGGACTGGGGCAGACGATACGACCGAGGGAGGCGGGAAAGGTAGGCACTACTGTGGCGCGATGGGGGCGCTTGCGGCAAATTGCTGCGATTGTTTCTCTCTATCCGCCCACGTTCCCTGCGCTCCCGGAGGCTGGCATGAAGCGACTCATCCTGAAATCCGTACGTGTTACGGTCCTGGCCGCATTGGCGGCGTGCGGGTCTCCCGAGGCGGGCCACCCGGTCGCGGTGGAGCCGGGGGCTTCGTATACCGAGGCCGCGGCCGCGGAGGCTGGGCCGGGCACGTTCGGCTCAGGTCATGGGCCGGCGGCCGCCAGCCCCGCCACCGCGTCGGCCGATTCGGCGGGCAGAGGGCCAGGCACCTACGGCTCTGGCCATTGAGGCCCTACAACAAAGCCGCTCCGTCACATCGACGGGGCGGCTCGCTCTTGCAGGGTCTGGAGCAACCAGCGGGACAGCGCCTTCACCGTGTCCGGCGGCTCCAGCGGGACCAGCGGGGCAGTCGGTGTTCGTACCTTGCTCAACAGCGCCTCCGCCTGCGCTTCGGTAGATGACTCGCCCCGTTCTCGCGCGAGGGCAAGCGCGCGGGAGCCAACGTCATGCGCCTGCGCGGCCAGGCCGAGCAGGAGCGCACCTTCGCCGATGTTTACGTATGCTTCGGCAAGGTGCTCATTCGGCCTGGGTACGTACGCGGTTACGCCCTGCCACGCGTCGAAGAACACCTGGCTTTCACCCAGGCCCGCAGCGGCACGCCCCAGGTTCGCGAGCAGTTTGATCCGCTCCTTCGGATGCGTAATCAGCGGCACCGCCGCCAAGAAGACGGGGTACGCGGCGGAATAGAAGCGCTGCCACGCCCACAACTGAGCTACGTCATGCGCGAAGTAGGGCATCCGGCCATGCTGCCGCCCGTAGAAGCCGAACGCGGCCAGGGCATGGTCCTGCGCCTCATCGAACTTTCCACGTTCGAGCGCGAGCGTCATCAGGTTGTGGCGAGCGGCGCCACCCTCTTCGCGAAGGTGGAATTTTCGGGCGGTCCGCCACGCGCGCACGAAGAAGCGGCGAGCGGACGCGTGCCTGCCGCGCTGGAACTCCATGTTGCCCCAGCTCAGATAGCCAGCCGCCTGCGCCGGCCGGTCAGCATGCGCGCGTGCGAGGTCGATCCCTCGCTCATACCAGTGCCGGGCCCGTTCGTAAACCGCGTATCGCCGGTTCACCCGACCGGCGGCCAGTGCAAGCAGCGCATCGTCCTCGGAGGCGGAAGCAGCGAGCTCAGCAAAGTAGATCGCGGTGCTGGCAAGCCCGCCTTCATTCTCAGCCCATTCGCTGATGGATGTACAGGCCTCGGCAACAGCGGCGGAGCGCACCGATTCCGGATGGGTCCACAGGCCCCGCAACGCGGCGGCCGCACGCGCCGAAGGCCCTTGAAGATCGAGCACGCGGGGAGCGTCAGGCCAGAACAACCCGGATCGCTGATCCGGCGGGGTTTGCACCCAGAGCGCAACATCACGCGCCCAGGTGAACAGCGCACCACGTGTGCCCTCCAGCTCATCGAGCAGTGCGGCGCCTTCGAACGGGCGCGTGGCGAGCGACGGCCCGGGCAGAATGCGCCGGTGCCGTTTTCTTGCGCCTGTCGGCTCGGGCCGCTCGGTGAGAAGCATGAACGCGGGTGCGTGTGCAGGAGTGCGCCATAGGAGCGCCCCGGAAAGCTAGTCCGCAAGTAAACAGTCCCGCAAGCCGCCCACGCGCCCACTCACCCCGCCAAAAGTGAACAGCTGCGAGGCAGCGCCCCGCCCTTTCCAATCGGCCCGCACCGTTCCGTTTCGGGGCCGAGGCCTCACCGCTCATCCAGTCTTTGTCGATCAGTGGCGCCACAGGGGACGTTCCGCGCTTCCGGCTGCTACGCGCCGGGTATCCACGATGCGAAGGGGGCGGCGCTCTCGTGGCGATCGGAGGGCCACGGGACGGCGGCGCACTCAGGCGCCGGGCTATTCCCTACGGAGGAGAACGATGGACATGATGAAGCGGCTCATTCTGGTTCCGGCGATCGCCATGCTGGCGGCGTGCGGCGGCGGCGACGAGGGCGACGCGGCGGCCGGCGGCACCGGCGGCGACACCATGGGCGCGGCGGGCACCACCACCGGCACCACCACGGGCGCCACCACCGACCCGGCCATGGGCGGCACCACCACCACCGACCCCGCCATGGGCGGCACCGGCACCATGGGCGACACCACCGGCATGGGCGCCGGCGGCACCATGGGCGGCACGACGGGCACCACCGGCACGACGGGTGGCACCACTGGCGGCACCACGACGGGCGGCACGGGAACGACCGGCGGAACCACCGGAACGACCGGCGGAACCACCGGAACGACCGGCGGCACCACGGGCGGCACGACCACGGGCACCACGCCCTGACCCAGCGGTCCACCAGACAGCCCGCCGCGCGGAGACATCCGCGCGGCGGGTTCGTTTTACCGCCGCCGGGCTCCCATTCCGCCATTTCATCCATCGAACCACTGGCGACGGAGTCGGAATCCCATTAATATGAGCTTAAGGAGCGTGCCCATTACTACATAAGTTTGGACGCCATGACCATCCAGAGCAAGATGGAACAGACAGACCCTGCGCGGCGGCCGCGGAGGCAGCGCACGCGCGGCTCGTCACGCCTGTGGTGCATTCCCCCCGTGATGCTGCGGGACCCGGGCGAGGGGCTGGAGCGGGCGGCGGTGCTGGACGAATCGGCGGGAGAGCTGGGGGTGCTGCTGTGGCGCACCGTGCGCGACGTGGAGCTGTGGGCGGCCACGCCGGCCGCCAGGCGGCGCGGGCTGTTTCACCCCGACGGCGCGGAGCACCGGGTGCGGCGGCTGGTGCAGACGGGGGTCCCGGCGCAGCTGGCGGAGCCGCTGGACGCCCTGGCGGACCTGCTCTCCACGCCGGAGCGGGTGAGCCCGGAGGCGCTGGCCCGCGGCTGCCTGCGCGTGGCGGAGTGGGCGGGCGGCACCGGCGCCCCGCGGACGGCGCTGGCGTACGCGCAGGCCGCGTCGCTGGTGCTGCCGGACGATGCGCACGCGGCGCTGCAGACCGGCGTGTGGGCGCTGCACGCGGGGCAGCGGGCGCGGGCGGAGGTGTGGCTGCGCCGCGTGGTGGGGCTGGGACGGCGGGCGGACGCGTGGGAGCCGTACGCACGGGCGCTGCTGGCGCTGGCGCAGCTGCGCGAGCGCGCGGAGGACCCGGAGCACGCCCTGCGCGACTACCGCCTGGCGTACCGGTCGGGGCTGCGCTACGGCGTGCGCGACGTGCGGCGGGGCGCGGCACGGGCGCTGCTGCGGCTGGCCGCCGGCTCCGGCGACGTGGAGGCGGCACGGGGATGGGCGGTGGCGGTGCAGCGCGCGTACCGGCCCGGCGCGCCCGACGCCGCGCCGCTGCTGCTGGAGCTGGCCCGCTTCTGGATCGGCGCCGGGCGCGAGGCGAACGCGGTTCCCGCGCTGCGCCGGCTGGCGCCGCGGGAGCAGGAGCTGGGCGCGGCGGACCGGCTGGCCGCGGCCGCCATGCGCGCCCGCGCGTACACGTCCGTGAAAAGGGACCCGGCGCTCGCCCGCGACGCCGCGGAAGAGGCGTTCACCCTGCTGCGCGACGTCGACGTCGCCGCGCCGGTGCAGCTGAGCGCCGCGGTGGACCTGGCCCACGCGACGGCCGCGCAGGGGGACGCCCCAGGCTTTGGCCGGGCGGTGCGCACGGCGCTGCGGCTGGCGTCGCTGGCGGAGTACGCACGGGTCCGCGAGGAGCTGGCGTCGCTGGCCCGCACGCGGCACCTGGCGGTGCCGCTGCTGGAGGCAGCGGCGTAAACGCGCGGCGTCAGGGCGGCACCACGGGCATCCCGACGACGCGCTGACTCAGCCGTTCACCAGAGAACTCGCCGCGCGGACCTGTCGCGCGGCGAGTTCGTTCTTTGCAGGCACCGGGTTCTGCCCAGGCTACGGACCCGCTCACGGCCGAACTCGCGGAGAGGGCGCTCCACCTCGCCACCCTTCGTGGAGAACGGACTGTCGCCGAACGATCCTCCACGCTTGCCCAAAGCGTCGGCTCCGGGCAGCCCGGCGACGCAGACCGCCCTCCCACCGACGAGATGCATGAGATGGCGGAACGGCTGGTCGGGCGTCTGCACCGGAGCGCCGCCACGCTGCTTCGATAAGTCAGTTCCCCGATCCCAGCGTTCCCACCCCGGATTCCTGCGTCGTGCTCTCGGCGCGCCCATCACCCGCCGCATTGCCGCCCCCATAAACTCCCGGGCCCTGCCGGTCCCCGCCTTCATACGAAGACGTCACCTCGTGCAGTAGCGGAACCGCCCCGTCCGCTTCGGGGCTCGTCGGCTCCGGTCCGCTGCACGCGGACAGCGCGAACAGGGCCATGATGGCGACGGAACGAGCAGCACGCTTCATCCTGACGACTCCAGTGAAGGGGCGGTAGCGAAGACCCGCTTCGCCTGCGGGCGAGGGCACATGCGCGACGTGGAGCTTTGGGCCGCGACGCCGGCCGAGAGACGGCGGTCTGTTTCACCCGAACGGTGCAGAGCGCAGGGTGCGGCGTCTGGTGGAGGCGGAGATCCCGCCGGAGCTGGCGGCCCCGCTGGATACGCTGGCGGCCATGCTCTCCGCGCCGGAGTGCGCCGACGCGCAGGTGGTGGCCCAGTGCTGCACCCACGTCGCATCGTGGGCGGACAGCAGCCGTGCGCGAGAGACGGCGCTGGCGTATGCGCAGGCCGCGGCGCTGGTGCTTCCGGGCGATGCGCGCGCGGCGCTGCGGACGGGCATCTGCGGTTCATGGTAGATCGAGTGCTTGTCCTGCGACATCGTCTCTGAAGCAGTGCACCGCGGCAGCCGCCGATCGATTGCTGCGCGCATCCCGCCGACCGCAGGAACATTGCGTAATACTATGGCGCGTTCCGGACTGGAGTTGTATTTATCCGGCGTATTTACTTCGTTCACCCGTTGGTTGACGAAGCACATCATGAAGGGTATGCCCAATTCAAAGCCCAGGGTCATTCCTCCCCTGCCCGGTTGGCCGCGCAAGGAGGCCGCGATCCTGGCTGAGGTCACCGACGCGGCGGTCGCGGTGGAACTCTGGGTGCAGCTTCGGCACGTGCGAGATTGGCTGCAGGCGGCGCAAGAGGGCGCTCAGGATCTATTCCACGAACACCCGTCGTCCAAAATCCTTGCACGGCGCGCCGAAGCACTGGAGGCGGCACACGGATTGGAGAACGCCCTGCCGGCGTTCCATGCACTCACGGATGGACTTGCCGACTGCACCAGCGAACGGCTCGCGGTCGCCTGTGTCGCGGTTGCCGACTGGGCCAACGAAGCAGGCTTCGGGACGACCGCCGCACAATTCGCGGCCGCAAGCACGCGCGCAGACCCGCAAAGCCCCGTATGCCACAACGTGGCCGGACTGACACATCGGAAAGAGGGGGAATGGTCGAGCGCTGAGCTGTACTATCTGCGCGCCGCGTACCTGGCGCGCGAGCAGAACAACGTGGACGAGCGAGTCTCGGCCCACATCGGTCTGGCCGCACTGTGGCTCTCGCGCGGACATCCCCGGCGGGCGCGCCGCCACCTGGACACCGCGACGAACGCCGCGACCCGCAGCGGCAGCCTGTGGCTGGCGGGACACGCGCAGCATGATCTGATGCTCATGCTGACGGAGTGCGGCGACTATGGCCAGGCAGAGCGCGCCGCTTCCCGTGCCGTCGGCCTGTACCCCCTCAACGACCCGCGCTTTCCCTATCTGGCCGCTGACTTCGCGTTTCTGCAAATCGCCCAGCATCGATATGCCGAGTCAATTCCCCTGCTGGAACGCTTTCTGGAGCTCGTCACCGAACCGGCCCAACAGGTCATCGGCTTGAGCCTGAAGGCACGTGCGTACGCCGGGGCAGGCCGCGTGGATGAACTCGACCGCGTCCGTGCTCACGTCATCTCGCTGGTTGCGGTTCACACCCAGGACAGGCCGGCTGCTTTCTACCATCTTGCCGAAGCCGCGCGTTCCTGCGGAAGGTGGCAGGCGGCCGAGGAGTTCGCGTCGCTAGCGCATGAGGAGGCCCGGCAGCGCGGAGACATTTCTGTCGCTCTCCATTCCGCGGCGCTGCTTTCGAAGATCGCGGCACGAAAGTATCCGGAAGCTTCGGCCGCACCGGACAGCACCACGACGCGGCGAACGACCGCGAACGCACTTTTCGTCCGTCTGGCCAGGTGGAACCCTGGTGCCAGAAAGGGGCGCAAGCGCACACGGCGCCGTAATCATTGGGCGGCTTAGTGCCCCGAGCCGTACCCCACCCCGCCCCTGTTCACAACCACGCCGCTGTCCGCCTCGATCGCGATTTCTTCTGAAATCGCGGCGGTGCCGGCTTGCTGGTCATGCCCCGATCCATAGCCAAGACCGGAGAAAGCTGCGTCCGCCTCCATCGTCCGTGTGGAAGAAACGGGCGAAGAGGAGCATGCGGAGGCGGCAATCATGCCGCAAAGGCTGACGCATCCCAGAAGGCTCCGCCTGACGTTCATCGTTCCTCGCTGGCTAGGGTGACATCTGCAGATCGGCTGCGTGCAGTACGATATGACTGACGCACCATTCCCGCCAGCCGCTACGGGCAAATACGCCTATGTCCATTTTCCGCCATCCACGGCGGGTACGCCAGCCGTCAACCACGCGAGTGTTTTCGGACTCGATGGGTCAATATCGTTGTGCAACCCGGCGAACCGCGGCGACGGTTTGCATGCTCGGGCTGCGTATGTAGAGTGACCCCTGGAGCGATTGGAATGCGGAAGATGGAAGCAAGCGCACACCGGCGGCCCACGCGGGCAGCGGGTCGCCCGTGGTGCATTCCGCCGGTGATGGTGCGCGACCCGGGCGAGGGGCTGGAGCGCGTGGCGGTGCTGGAAGAGTCGGAGGGGGACCTTGGCGTGCTGCTGTGGCGCACCGTACGCGACGTGGAGCTTTGGGCCGCGACGCCGGCCGAGAGACGGCGCGGGCTCTTCCATCCCAACGGTGCGGAGCGCAGGGTGCGGCGCCTGGTGGAGGCGGAGATCCCGCCGGAGCTGGCGGCCCCGCTGGATACGCTGGCGGCCATGCTCTCCGCGCCGGAGTGCGCCGACGCACAGGTGGTGGCCCAGTGCTGCACCCACGTCGCATCGTGGGCAGACGGCAGCCGTGCGCGAGAGACGGCGCTGGCGTACGCGCAGGCGGCGGCGCTCGCGCTCCCCGAAGATGCGCACGCGGCGCTGCGGACGGGTGTCTACGCGCTGGCCGCGGGGCAGCGGGCGCGGGCGGAGGTGTGGCTGCGCCGCGCCGTGGGGCTGAGCCGGCGCGGGCGGCAGTGGGAGCCGTACGCACGGGCGCTGCTGGCGCTGGCGCAGCTGCGGGAGCACGCCCGTGACACGGCGCGCTCCACGCGGGACTACCGCCTGGCGTACCGGGCCGGGTGGCGCTACGGAGTTCTGGACGTGCGGCGGGGCGCGGCGCGCGCGCTGCTGCGGCTGACGTCCGGCTCGGGGGAGGTGGAAGCGGCACGGGGATGGGCCGTGGCGGTGCAGCGGGCGTACCGGCCCGGCGTGCCCGACGCAGCGGCGCTTCTGCTGGACCTGGCGCGTTTCTGGATCAGCGCCGGCAACGAGGGGAACGCGGTTCCCGCATTGCGGCGGCTGGCACCGCGAGAAAAGGGGCTCGGCGTGGCGGACCGCTTGGCCGCCGCGGCGATGCGTGCACGCGCGTACGCAGGCGCCGGGGGCAACGCGGCGCTCGTCCGCGATGCAGCGGCGGAGGCGTTCACGCTGCTGCGGGACGTCACCGTCGCCGCGCCGGTGCAGCTGAAGGCCGCCGTGGACCTGGCCCACGCCACGGCCGCGCAGGGGGACGCGTCCGGCTTTGGCCGGGCCGTGTGCACGGCGCTGCGGCTGGCGTCGGTCACGGAATACGCGCAGATCCGCGAGGAGCTTGCGTCGCTGGCCCGCACGCGGCACCTGGCGGTGCCGCTGCTGGAGGCAGCCGCGTAATTGCGCGGCGCCGGGGCGGCCACCACGGGCATCATGTCGGCCCCGCTGACCCAGCCGTTCACCAAAGAACCCGCCGCGCGGACCTGTCGCGCGGCGGGTGTCCTGTGGCTTGGCCTTTCGAGAACGGATCGATGGCTACGCGGAGAATCGGGCGACGAACCGGTATTCTCTGTCGTATACCTCGATCACGCTGTGTTCACCCAGGCGGATGCGGTCGGTAGGGCGGCGAGGCGTGATCGGGACAAAATATCGATCGCCGGAACGATAGAACGCCACCTGATCCCCGGCTGTCAGCCCCCTCCCGCTCGATGCAATGGCTCGCCGGAGCGCAGCGCACGTTGGGCGGTCCGCCTCACCGGCCAGCGCGTGCACGTCTGACGCGGAGGATGACCCGAGATCCGCCACCTTGCGAAGCTCCGCGAGGTGAGGGAGCGACAGGAAGTTCGTTACGCGCGACTGTGCCTGCGGTTCAGGCGCCGGGCAGCCGGCCTGTCCTTCAGCCGATGCTGTCGGCCCAAGCCGCAACGCAAGAGCAAGAATCGCCGTGAGAAAGGCATCCATGAGATTGCTCCGGTTACGGGAAAAGAAGGGAGCAGTCAGTAACCGCAGCGAGTGATCCGAAAGGCGGTCTGCCCACCCGACGTGGTATACTTTGCGATTCCGGTGTGGTCTATGAAGAACCCCGTAGAAAGTCCGAGGTGCGCCAGCGCCTGGACATCTTCCGGGCTTGGCGTTCCCGTGTAGAACGCGTAGGCGCCGCCGCACATTCGCGCCTGCCCCAGCCGCCACGGATGTGTGTGGAACAGCGACACGAGATTGGCTGGCGGAGCCTCGAAGACGTCCACGCCGCAGGGTGTGTACACCGCGTTCTGAAAAGGGATCATCCGATAGTTGTCGGTGCCGTCTCGCACGATCCATCCGCCCATTTCGACGCCCTGCTGCACAGACTGCTGCCACAGGGCATCGAACTTTCCGAACACGTCCACATCATCCACGATCTTGTCGCCAGTTCGACAGGTATCGGTCGGGGGCGGCTCGCTCGGGGGAGGCTTGCTTGGAGAAGTCCCTGCTCCCCCACCGGGGGCACTCCCGCCGCTGATCGGGCAGGACTGGACCGCTGGACTGCGTGGATCAGAGACGGAGGTCATGCAGATGCCACCTCCTCCCTCACACCAGGAAAGGCTCATCCAGGGATCGCAACCCGGGTCTACGACGATGGGGGGCAGGACGCACACGCCGTCACCCACACACCCCTGCACATCAGCCTCCATCCGTGGCGCACCAGAAGGCATGTTCGGCGGCCGCTGACCCGGGAGCGTCGGGCTGTCTGCACACGCCCCCAACGTCACGAGCGCGCCCACGACCATAACAATGCGTAACATGAAAATTCGCATCATGCGTCCGTTGTCAGGCGGTTATACCCCTCTGCAGATTCGGTGAAGTTGCAGCGAACCAGTTGAGATCCTCCTTTCGCCCGATTTTCATTAGACGCGAGTTCCCAAAACAAGCGCTATATTAGGTACGTTTCAGGCATGCGTCAATCATGGCCGTGCGCACAGCGCTGCGGCTGGCGCCGGTCACGGAATACGCGCAGATCCGCGAGGAGCTTGCGTCGCTGGCCCGCACGCGGCACCTGGCCGTGCCGCTGCTGGAGGCAGCGGCGTAAACGCGCGGCGTCAGGGCGGCACCACGGGCATCATGTCGGCCCCGCTGACCCAGCCGTTCACCAAAGAACCCGCCGCGCGGACCTGTCGCGCGGCGGGTTCTTGTCGTCGGATTCTCTCCGGAATCTCGGCTCCCCCCGAACTGTCATTCCGAGGGAGCGCACGCCCGATACCTTGCCTGACCACGGAACCCGGCGCGCGACCGAGGAATCTACTTTCGTTTTCCTCGTGGCGCGTCGCGAGCCCCGGACCGGCCCTGTCCAGCGGTTTCGCCGCCGAACGAGCGGAGCGGGCCGCCGCGTCGGGCCTCGCGCGGACCGACAGCAGATTCCTCGGCCCTGCAGCCTGCACCGCGTCCCGCCAATGACCCTGTGGCCGGGCCTCGGAACGACAGTCCCTGGTTCATCCAGCTGGTGATCAGAGCGCCGCCGGCCTCAGGAAAGCCAACGCCGCCACCAGGATCAGCGGCCGGATCAGTCGGCGACGTTCTGGCCCTGGGGTCCGTCTTCCAGCACCGGCACCTCCTGGGTGCTCATCAGCAGCACGCGGCGAATGAGCTCGGCGCGCTGCAGCGTTTCTTCCGTCTGCTCGGCGTAGCGCTGGGCCAGCGACTCCTGCCCGCGCTCCCGCATGCGCGCGCCCATGCGGGAGGTAAGGGCGGCGCGCTCTTCCAGCGCGCGGTAGGCGGCCCACAGGGCGGCGTCCATGGACGCGCCCTGCCCCGCCAGCAGGTTCTCGATGGAGTAGGCGTGCCCCACGCGGCAGCGAAACCGCAGCAGCCCGCCCTCGTCCGTCTCCCACAGCGCGCCGTGGCACTCCGGGCAGGCGTAGCCCGAGGGCACGCCCGCCCGGGGGCTTTCCAGGGCATCACGGTACATCTCGGAGATGCCTACTTCGTCGTTCTGCTGCCTTGCCACGGGACCGGCTCCTTTCTGCTCCACCCGTTCGCCCACGCGGCGCACCAGCAGGGTGGGAATTTCGCTGAGCGGCGCCACGTGGTCCGCCTGCACGTGGCGCAGGGCGCTGGAGGGCATTCCGGCGTACAGCGCGTCGTCGGGATCCTGGATGATGGCCAGCCCGCCGGCGGACCTGACGGCCATCAGGCCGGCGGTGCCGTCGTCCAGGTTGCCGGTGAGCACAATGCCGATCACCCGCGACCCGTACGCCCGCGCGGCGCTGCGGAACAGCGGGTCCACCGCGGGGCGGGCGCTGTTCTCGCGCGGGCCGCGGATCAGCCGCACGAAGCCGTTCTCCACCAGCAGGTGCCGGTCGGGGGGGGCCACGTACACGCACCCCAGCTCGATGGGTGTGCCGTCCTCCGGGTGCATGGCCGTCATCCCCCCGCGGCGGGTGATGATGCGCGGCAGCACGCTGGTGGTGTGCGGGGGAAAGTGCACCACCACGAAGACGGCGGCCGCAAGGTCCCGCGGCAGCGCTTCGATGAGCGATGCCACGGCCTCTACCCCGCCCGCCGAGGCCCCGATGACGACGATGTCGCGCTCTTCCAAGTATCCTTGCTCCGGTGTATGCGGCAGACACGCCGACAGGGCCTGCCCAGGGAGCAAGACCCGTGCTCCCCCGGCCACACTCGGGCTGCGGGGGATCTGCCGGTTCTTCCCCGCGGCCGCAGGCACGTTTCGCCGTCCGGATGCGTTCGGGCGGCCCGGGAGAGGTGGAGCCACGCGGCGGGCGCATTCCCCGCGGTGGGCGGGCGGCATCAGGTGCTCCCTGTCCCCCGAGGCCACGCGGCGTTATGTTTACGGACCCCTCCCCCCGGCCTCTGCGGCCATCCCGACCGCACCGACCTCGTGGACTCATTCCCCGAAGGTGCGCCGATGCAGGATTCGTCCACTCCCCGCCCCCTCATCCTCATCGCGGACGACACGGAAGACAACCGCATCGTCTTCAGCGCCGTGCTGAAGCACGCGGGCTTTGCCGTGTTCACGGCGTCGAACGGCGCGGAGGCGCTGGACCAGGCCCGGATGCACCTTCCCACGCTGATCGTGCTGGACCTGAGGATGCCCGACATGAACGGCGACGAGGTGATCCGGCGGCTGAGCGCCCACCCCGCCACCGCCGACATTCCCGCCATCGTGGCAACGGCGGACGATGGCTACACCCCCGCACGGGCACGCGCCGACGGCTTCTGCGCCCACCTCGCCAAGCCCGTGCTGCCCAGGCAGCTGCGGCTGGCGGTGGAGCACTGCCTGAGCCGGTGGTCGCCCCGGGAGCGCTGGGTGGAAATGCCCGTGTTTTCGATGACCGACGACACGTAGCGCGGCAGGCACCTTCCGCTCGCGCCGGCGTCTTCTCGATGGATCCCGCGGCCACCTGTCATCCCGAGGGAGCGATGGCGGGCAAGCGTTTCCGCGGCCACGTGTCATCCTGAGTCACTCGCCGCTGCGCAGATCCTGTACGCGCCGCTACGGACGCACTCGGTTGACTTTTTTTCCCGCGCGGGGCACCTTGCCCCAGCCGGCACGCGCGGCGGCACGGCGCGGGCGCCGCACGCTCCGGCGGCGCCCGGAGTGAACACCCGCCCGTTTTCCGCCTTTGCGCCGGACCGCCAGCCCCGCGAGCCAGGGCCGCTCCCGGGGAGCCGTTTTACGCACGTCTCTTTGGAAGGGTCGTTCCGCCTGGTCCAGGATTCTGAAATGGATTCCACACGCACCACCGTGCTTCCCGTGATCGCCCTGGTGGCGTCCTCCGGGGGCCTGGACGCACTGAGCGAGGTGCTGGCCGCGCTCCCCGCCACGCTTCCCGCCGCCGTGCTGGTGCTGCAGCACCTGGAAAGCGGCCGCCGCAGCCTGCTTCCCGCCATCCTGGACGCGCGCACGGCGCTGCGGGTGCGGCCGGCGGCGGACGGGGACGCACTGGCGGCCGGCACGGTGTACGTGGCGCCGTCCGGGCACCACCTGCGCATTACCCCGGACCGCACCCTGCAGCTGACCGACGCACCGCCTGTCCACTTCTCGCGCCCCTCGGCCGACGTGCTGCTGCGGTCGCTGGCCGCCGCGGGCGCGCCGGTGATCGCCGTGGTGCTTACCGGCAAGGGCGAGGACGGCGCGCGGGGCAGCGTGTACGTGTCGCGCAGCGGCGGCACGGTACTGGCGCAGGACCGTGCCACCTCCCTTCACTTCGGAATGCCCGGCGCCGCGGCCCGCGCCGGCGGAGTAAGCGAAGTGCTTCCCCTGGCCGCCATCGCCGCGCGGCTGGTGGAACTGGTTCACGAGCTGGCCCTTTCGCACGCATGACGCAGCAGCAGCCACCCGGCGATCCGCAGTTCGAGTCCCTGCTGGGCTTTCTGAAGGCCAGCCGGAGCTTCGACTTTACCGGCTACAAGCGCTCCACCCTCATGCGCCGCGTGGTCAAGCGCATGCAGACGGTGGGCATCGAAGGCTTCGACGCGTACCGCGACTACCTGGAGCTGCACGGGCACGAGTTCGACGAGCTGTTCAACACCATCCTCATCAACGTCACCTCGTTCTTTCGCGACCCCGAGGCGTGGGACACGCTGGCCCGCGAGTTCATCCCCGCCATCCTGGCCCGCAAAGGTGCAGACGAGCCGGTGCGCGTGTGGACGGCCGGGTGCGCCAGCGGCGAGGAGACGTACACGGTGATGATGCTGCTGGCCGAGGCCATGGGCCCGGAGCAGTTTCGCGACCGCGTAAAGGTGTACGCCACCGACGCCGACAACGACGCGCTGACGGCCGCCCGCCACGCTTCGTACGAGGACCGGGACATGGAGGGGGTGCCGGAGGGGTTCCGCGACCGCTACTTCGAGCGGATGGGGACGCGCTGGACCTTTCGCGCGGACATGCGGCGGCAGGTGATCTTTGGCCGGCACGATCTGGTGCAGGACGCACCCATCAGCCACCTGGACCTGCTTACCTGCCGCAACGTGCTGATGTACTTCAACGCCGAGGTGCAGGCGCGCATCCTGGCGCGCTTTCACTTTGCCCTGGCCCCGCAGGGGGTGCTGCTGCTGGGCAAGGCCGAGATGATGCGCTCGCACGCCGACCTCTTCGTCCCCGTGAACCTGCAGGCCCGCGTCTTTCGCAAGACGGCGGGAAGCACCCGCGACCGGCTGCTGCTGATGGGGCGCGCGGGCGCGCGGCAGGCGGTTCCCGCGGCGCACGTGGTCAACGTGCGCGAGGCCGCGCTGGACGTGATGCCGGTGGCGCAGCTGGTGGTGAGCCCGCACGGGTTGCTGCTGCTGGCCAACGACTGCGCCCGCACGGTGCTGGGGCTGGAGCCGGGCGACGTGGGCCGGCCGCTGCAGGACCTGAAGGTGAGCTACCGGCCCGTGGAGCTGCGCTCGCGCATCGAGCAGGTGGTGGCGGAGCGCCGCCCCGTGCACCTGAGCGGAGTGGAGCACCCCGGCGCCGCCGACGGCGAGGTGCGCGCGTACGACGTGGAGCTGGCCCCGCTGGGCGCCGCCGGCGGCGAGCTGCTGGGCGTTTCCATCGCCTTCGTGGACGTGACCCGCCACGCGCGGCTGCAGTCGGAGGTGGAGTTTGCCCACCAGTCGCTGGAGACGGCGTTCGAAGAGCTGCAGAGCACCAACGAAGAGCTGGAAACCACCAACGAAGAGCTGCAGAGCACCATCGAGGAGCTGGAGACCACCAACGAGGAGCTGCAGAGCAGCAACGAAGAGCTGGAAACCATGAACGAGGAGCTGCAGAGCACCAACGAGGAGCTGGAGACGCTGAACGACGAGCTGCAGCGCCGCACCGCCGCGCTGAACGACGCCAACGCCTACCTCTCGTCGGTGCTCACCAGCCTTCGTTCCGCCGTGGTGGTGGTGGACGCCGAGATGCGGGTGCAGGTGTGGAGCCCCAAGATGGAGGAGCTGTGGGGGCTGCGGTCCGCCGAGGTGCGCGGGCAGCCGCTGCTGAACCTGGACATCGGCCTTCCCGTGGAGCACCTGAAGGCGCCGATCCTTGCCGTGCTGGACGGCCGCGAGGCGTTCCAGGAACTGGCCCTGGACGCCTTGAACCGGCGCGGCCGCGGCATCGCCTGCGCCGTCGGCGTGTCGCCGCTGCTCAGCGACCGCGGCGAGATCCGCGGCGCGGTGGTCCTGGTGGACGAAGTGGACGAACCAGCCCGGGTGGCGGCTCCCCATGCCGGCTGAGGGACGCGACCCCACCCCGCCCGCCGGGCCGGACGACCCCTCGCTGTCGTCGCCGCGCAACTTCGACGCGCAGGTGCGCCGGTCGCGCGACCAGCTGGCGGACCTGCGCCGCTCCGCCGACGGCGGTGCCGGCGCGGGCGCGCCCGACCCGCGGGTGGACGACGCCATCGAGTCGCTGTACACCGCCCTGGAAGAGCTGCGCGTCACAGAAGAAGAGCTGCGCGTGCAGAACGAGCAGCTGGCGCACACGCAGATGCTGATGGAGGTGGAGCGCGTCCGCTACGAGGAGCTGTTTCAGCTGGCGCCCGACGCGTACCTGGTGACGGACGCGGCGGGGATCATCGCCGAGGCCAACCACGCCGCCGCCGCCCTGCTGAACGTTCCCGCCCGCCGGCTGCAAGGCAAGCCGCTCACCGTCTTCGTCCCCGCCCCCGAGCGCCTGGAGTTCCGCACCCGGGTGGACCAGGGCGTGGCGCTGGGCCGCCTGGACGAGTGGGACACCTGGCTGCAGCCCCGCGGCGGCGGCGCGGCCATCCCCGTCTCGTGCACCGTGGCCGCCGTGCACGACGCGGCGGCGGGCGCCGCGGGGCTGCGCTGGCTGGTGCGCGACGTGCGCGAGCGCCGCCGCGCGCAGGACGTGGAGCGCGCCCTGCTGCGCGAGGAGGGGGCCCGGCTGCAGACGGAGGCGTCGCGCGCGCGGCTGGAAGCGGTGCTGCGGCAGATGCCCGGGGGCGTGATGATCGCCGAGGCCCCGGACGGGCGCATCGTGATGCACAACGCCGCCGCCGAGCGCATTCTGCGCCGCCCCATCCCCGCCGTGGAGTCGGTGGACGCGTACGCCGGCGCGGGAATGCTGCACGACGACGGCACCCCCTTCGCCGCGGAGGAGTACCCGCTGGCCCGGGCCCTTCTGCACGGCGAAACGCTGGCGGACGCGGAGGTGCCGTACCGCCTGGGGGACGGCTCCATCGCCACCCTGCGGCTAAGCTGCGCCCCCGTACGCGGCCCGGACGGCGCCATCGTCGCCGCGGTGGTCACCTTTACCGACGTGACCGAGGCGCTGCGGGCGGCGCGCACCGAGCACTTTCTGGCCGAGGTCAGCGAGGTGCTGGCCAGCTCGCTGGACCCGCGCGAGGTGCTGCAGCAGGTGGCGCGGCTGTGCGCCGGCAGCCTGGCGGACTACTGCATCGTGCACGTGGAGGAGGGCGACACGGTACGCGCCCACGGCGTGGCGCACGCCGACCGGGCCCGCGAAGAGCTGGTGCGCGGCGTCCTGCGCCGCTTTCCCGTGCCGGCGGACGCCGACCAGCCGGTGATGCGGGTGCTGCGCACGGGGCAGCCCGAGCTCATCCCGGTGGTGGACCGGGCGGCGCTGGACGACATGTGCACGGGGCCCGAGCACCGCGACATGCTGCAGGCGCTGGGGCTCTCGTCGGCGCTGGTGGTTCCCATCCGCGCCAAGGGGCGCACGCTGGGCGCCATCTCGCTGGCCCGCGGCGGCGGCGAGCCGTTCGGCGCGCGGGAGCTGGAGGTGGCGCACGAGCTGGCCCGGCGCGCGGCGCTGGCGGTCGAGAACGCGCGGCTGTACGAGCAGGCGCGGCAGGCCGTCCGCGCCCGCGACGAGGTGGTGGCCGTGGTCTCGCACGACCTGCGCAACCCGCTGAACGCCGTGCTCATCGCCTCCACCATCCTGGCCGAGTACGGCGACGCCGAGCGGCTGACGGAGCGCGACCGCAAGCAGGTGGAGATCATCCGCCGCTCGGTGGAGCAGATGACGGCGCTTACGCAGGACCTGCTGGAGGTGTCGTCGCTGGAAAGCGGGTCGGTAGAGATGCACCCCAGGGCCTGCGCCCCCGCCACCCTGCTGGGCGCCGCGGACGAGATGTTCCGCCCGGTCGCCGAAGACCAGGGGATCGCGCTGCGGGTGCACCCGGCGGAGGAAGGGGCCACCGCCTGCCGGGCGGACTACGGGCGCATTCTGCAGGTGTATGGCAACCTGGTGGGGAACGCCCTGAAGTTCACCCCCGCGGGGGGGCGGGTGGAGCTGGGGGCGGCGCGCGCGGCCGACTACGTGCGCTTCTGGGTGCGCGACACGGGCCCGGGGATCGAGCGCGAACACCTGCCCCGGCTGTTCGACCGCTTCTGGCAGGCGCGGCGCGGGGGCAAGGCGGGCGCGGGGCTGGGGCTGTCCATCGCGCGCAGCATCGTCGAGGCGCACGGGGGGCAGATCTGGGCCGAGAGCGAGCCCGGCCAGGGGAGCACCTTCCACTTTACCCTGCCGGTGGAAGCCGGCCGCGCGAACCCCGCTCCGGGAAATCCCAAGTAGTTGATATTGTTTCACTTACCCGTTAGATTACACACCGGACGCTTCCCGATCCACTCTCCTTTCCAAACGCACAACCGCAACGCAGCCGCCGCCCGGACCCGGGAGGCGCGCTTCGCCACGCGCCTGTTCAATGACGACGACGACCTATGCGACTCCGCACCTGCGCGACCTGCGCGAGGTGCTTCACGATGCCATTCAGCAGACGCAGGACGCCATCCGGCGCACCCGCGAGCTGCTTCGCCACTCCGACCGCCTGCTGGCCTCCGACGACGAGGCCGCGGCCCCGCCGGCCCCGGAGCCGGGTTGAGGCCGCGGGTGCGATTTGCGGACAAAGCAGACAAATCAGCCAGCGGGGCGGGATCACAAGGATCCCGCCCCGCTGTGTTCGTGGGGCTGAGATCCGATAAGCGGGTAATCCCGAATCGGGGAAAACAACACCTTCATAGGTACAGAGGAACAGAGCAGACAGAGGAACCAAGATGACATTTCAGCTCGCTTTCTCTGTCTGACTCTGTTCCTCTGTACGATCATTCTTTTTCAGGATCTGGGATAGCGACAAGCCCCGTCCCGGCGCGCACTACTTCCGCGTCGCGAGGGACGAGCGGAGGGTGTACACGGCGGCGCCCAGCAGGCCGGCCAGCAACCCGATCGCACCGCCCGCCCAGCCCCACTCCCCCGCCGTGGGCTCCACGCCGAACCCCTGGTTGAAGCCGTAGATGGCGCCGGCCACCACGCCGGCCTGCCAGCCGATGAAGGCCAGAAGGGCCACCGCCAGCAGCCTCCCCTGCATGCTCGCCAGGACGGACGGCGGGGGTGCGTCCGGCTCCGCGGGCGCGAGCACACGGCGCCGCGCCGGCCGGTCGGCGGGGATGGGGTGCGGGAAAGGAGGCCGCTCGGCCAGGGGATGGAGCATGGGCGGCGCGGGGGCGGGACGCGCGACGGGCGGTGCGGGCGCAGGCGCGGGACGGGCGGCCTCCTCCGCGCAGCGGTGGCAGGCGGGGCCGCTCAGCCAGCCGGTCTCGCGGCCGTGGCGGCGGCACCAGGCGCGCAGCGTCTCGCCGCACGCCTCGCAGGCGCCGTCGCCCGGCTTCTCGTGCTCCACGCCGCAGCTGGGGCACCGCTCCACAACGTGCTTCATGCGCAGGGTCGTGCGGGATGAATGGGGAAAGATGAAAGAAGCCTACTTCTTTGGCGGCACGGATGGATGGATCACGTAGAAAAAGGCGCTGATCCAGCCCAGCACCAGGCCCACGATCCCGATCGCCTTTCCCCAGGCCGGCGCCGCCTGCTGCACGGTGGCGGCCGCGAACACCGCGTAGAGGGCGCCGCCCGCCATCCCCACCAGCCAGCCGCCGAACCAGCTCAGCAACGTCGTGATCACCCCGATGCCGATGCGCACCGGCAGGGGCGGCGGCGCATCCGCTTTCGCAGGTACTCCCGCGGGCGAGGGCGCGACCTCGAGCGAGGGCGCGACCGCGGGTGAGGGGGCGATCGCGGGTGCAACCTCAGGTGCCCCTGGGACCGCGGGCGCGTCGACGACGAACGGCACCGGACCGCCGCGCGTCCGCGCCCTGACCTTCGCGCGGCGGCGGGGACGCGGGGCGGCGGGCATCGTCACGGGAAGCGACGGCGCGGGACAGGGGACGCGCCCGCGGCGGGCGCCCTCCTCCACGCACCGGGGGCAGGCGGGGCCATCCAGCCAGCCGACTTCCCGGCCGTGCACGCGGCACCAGTAGCGCAGCGCGCCGCCGCACGCATCGCATTCGTCCGCGCGGTCGTCGTGCTCCACGCCGCAACTGGGGCATCGCTCCACCACGTGACGCGCGGTCACCGCCTCACCTGCGGCCGGAGAAGTTGAAGTGCCCGACGGCGTAGAAAAAGCCGAGCAGCACGCCCAGCATGCCGCCGTACACGCCCCAGTGCACGGCCATGAGCGGGATGTCGCCCTGGGAGATCGCCGCCTGCATCCCCCCGGCCGCTACGCCGATCAGAATGCACACGATCACCACCCACAGCATCGACAGCAGCGCATCGAACACGCGCAGCAGCACCCCGGGACGCCCCGGCTCGCGCGCATCCACCGGACCGCGCGTGTCCGCGGGAGCCGGCGCAGGCACGGGCGCGGCGGGCGGCGGAGGCGCGGCCATCGTGCGCCGGCCCCGCGGCGGGGGCGCAGCGGCCGGCGGAGGCGGTGCGGCGGCGGGAACGGCCGCTCGGAGGATGCGGGCCGCCTCTTCCGCGCACCGGGGGCACACCGGCGAGGCCAGAAAGCCGATCTCGGGGCTGTGGGTGCCGCACCAGTACGGCGTGACCGACGACGGCGGCCGGGGCGGCGGCGCGGGCGGGGGCGCGGCTTCGTGCGGGGATGCAGTCGGCCGGGGCGGTACGGGCGACGGCGCCGCCGTGCGCGGAGACGCCGCCACGGGCACGGACGTGCGGGGCCGGCGGCGCGCTTCGTCCTCGGCGCAGCGGCGGCACTCGGCGCTTTCCAGCCAGCCGATCTCGCGGCTGTGCGCGCGGCACCAGTAGCGCAGCGCCGTGCCGCACGCCTCGCATCCGTCCACGCGCACGTCGTGCTCCACGCCGCAGCTGGGGCACCGCTCGATGATGTGCCTGGACATCAGCGGCTCATTCCTCGGCCGAATCGTAGACGCCGGACTCGTACAGATTGGAGTTGCCGATCGCGATCACAAGGCCCAGTGCCAGGCCGAATCCGCATGCCAGCACCCCCCACTCCACCACCGCGGATTCGATGTCTCCGCCGCTCTCGATCGCCAGGACGCCGCCCACCGTCATCCCCAGCAGCCAGGCCGCGAACCCGGTGCCCGCAATCGTCAGCAGCGCCTCGAACAGGCCCCACAGCGGCCCGCGGGGCTTCACCTCGACGGCGGCCGGCACCTTTCTCCTCCTGCGCCGCCGCCTGAACGCGGCACGCGGCGGGATGGATTCCGCAAGCAACGGCGCCGACACCGTACGCCAGGCAGGCGGCGCGGCAGGGGATGGCGCGACCGCGCGGGGCAACGGCGCCGGTCTGGGCGCGCGCGGCCGGCGGCGCGCTTCGTCCTCGGCGCAGCGGCGGCATTCGGCCGAATCCAGCCAGCCGATCTCGCGGCTGTGCGCGCGGCACCAGTAGCGCAGCGCCGTGTGGCACGCCTCGCACTCGTCCGCGCGCTCGTCGTGCTCCACACCGCAGCTGGGACACCGCTCTACGACGGGCATGTGGGAGATGGGGGTGGACCCGGTGGCTCGGGTGGGGAAACGGCGCAGCATCTCCCCATCTTAATCACAAGGCAGTACGCGAAACCAGCCTCCGGGATTCGGCGGGCGGATGAAACGGCATTTGGGGGTACAGAGGAGCAGAGGATAAAAGAAAGGAGCAGAGGAAACCCGTGCGGTCCTCTGCTCCTCTCTTTTCAACCTCTGGCCCTCTGTACCCCAACCTTTGTGACTCCGGGGCACACGAGAAAGCGGAGGGAGCACACCGCAGTCAGCGGTCCGGCGGCGGCGCGAACAGGATGCGCAGGGCGCGGATGGCCCCGAAGAGCAGCCCCACCCCGCCGCCCACCATCACGCCGAACGCGGCCGTGTAGATGGGATCCAGCTGCCCGCCCATGGAGCTGGCATAGAAGAACCCGATCAGCGCGCCCAGCAGCCCCCACCCGATCACCGAGCGCACCACCGCAAAGAACGCCAGCATCAGCCGCACCGCGAAGGTGGCGCCCGCCGACGCGTACGGCGCCAGGTCCTCCGCGCCCTCGCGAATCACCACGCCGGGGTCGCGCCCGCCCCACGACGGCCGCGTCCGCCGCCTGGGGGGCGCCTCGGCCGCCCAGGGCGGCACCTCGTCCGGCTCCACGCGCGTGGGCGCGGGGCGGCGCGGAGGCGGAGCCGGCGGGACCTCGCGCGGACGCGGCGGGGGCGGCGGCGGGGCGGGCGCGCGGGGCGGCGGCGTGGGACGGGCCGCCTCGGCCGCGCAGCGCGGGCAGGCCGGCGAATCCAGAAAGCCGATCTCCTTGCCGTGCAGCCGGCACCAGTAGCGCAGCTGCGTGCCGCACACCTCGCACGCGCCGCCCTTGGGATCGTCGTGCTCTACCCCGCAGTTGGGGCACCGCTCGATGACGCGCTTCATCCAGCCATCTCCTCCCCGCCTTCGCCGCCTTCGCCGCCCGGCTCGGGATACACGTCGCGAACGAGCTGCGCGGGCACGAACAGCCGCCGCACCTCGGGCAGCTCGCCGCGCACCCACTTGGCCACCACGGGCACCCGCTCGTAGTCGCCAAACACCTCGCGCGGCAGCCGGTGCGAAAGCGTGTTGATGGTGAGCACCGGGTTGGCCGTCCACGCGGGATAGACGGCGAACCGCTCCTCCACGTGGTCGTGGCCGCGCAGCATGCGCTCCACCGGCCGCCCCAGCTTCGTGGCCACGCCGCAGAACGCCGTAAAGTCGTCGCGGCCAAACTCGCTGCCGCGCGTGGTGCGGTTGGGAATGCGCTTGCGCGCCCGCGGGTGCGCCCGCAGCCACACGAAGTCCTGCAGCACGCGCGGATCGTTCCAGTTGCCCTCGCGCGCCAGCTCCTCGTGCAGGTCGGTGTGCGGCACGCCCGCGTGCACCACCAGCAGCCCGTCGGGAAAGAACAGGGCCCGCGGCGCGCGCGCAAAAAAGCGGATGATGACGTGCCCCAGCCGCGCCGCCAGCGGATCGCCGGCGTGGGCGTTCAGCCAGTCGGTAAAGTCGCTGGGAAGCACGGACGACTGGAATCGCCCGTCCGCGTACGCCAGCGCCTCGTCGTGGTTGCCGGCCAGGACCGTCAGGCGCAGCGGGCCGTCAAGCAGCAGCTCGAAGATGCGCAGCACCACCTGCGCCGCGTGCACGCCGTCGTCGAACAGGTCGCCCAGGAACACCAGCCGCGCCCCGGACCCGCCGCCGCTGCGGTCGATGTGCTGCAGCGCCGCCTCCAGCGCCAGCAGGTCGCCGTGCACGTCGCCCACGAACCACACCTCGTCCAGCGGCCAGTCCTGGCCCACCTGGATGGCGCGGTCGGCGGGGCCGGCGGCGTACTCCTCGAAGGCCAGCCCCAGCGGCCCGCCGCCTTCCAGCCGCTCCTCCATCCGCGCGATGATGCGCTCCGCCCGCTCCCCCATGGGCGGATTGGCCACGGCGGCGCGGACGGCGTCCCAGTCCAGCTCGCGCACCTCCAGCACGCTGGCGGCGGGCGCGGCGCCCGGCGCCGCGCCCCGCACCGGCCCCGGCGTGGACGCCCACCCCGGCGAGTTGGGCGTCGCCGCGGCGGGCGCCTCCCCCTGGGGCGCTTCGCCCTCCACCGCCCCCGGAGGCGCCACGGGCTCCGGCTCCGGCGGCTGCCCATCCGTCCCCGCGCCGCTCCCCTCCACGCCCCCCGCGTCCGCACCGCCCGCATCCACCGGCACCTCCGCGCGGGTGCCGGCCTCGGGCTCGGCGGATGAAGACGGCGCGACGCCCGCATCCACGGCAAGCTCGGGGGATGGAGATGCCTCGATTCCCGCATCCGTCCCGGTTCCCACGGCGGGCTCGGGGGATGCGGATGATTCGCGGCCTCCATCCACGGCGCGCTCGGGGGATGACGTCGGCTCGGCGCCCCCATCCACGCCGCGCTCGGCGGATGGGGACGACTCGGCTCCCCCATCCGCGGCGCGCTGGGGGGATGCGGAGGCGTCCGCGGGCGCGCCCCAGTCGGTCCGGGGCGGCTCGCGATCGGAGCGGGCCGATCCGGATTCGGACTGCTGATGCTTTTCTGTATCCTTCACGGCTCGTTCTCCACCCGCAGCCGCAGCCGCTCGGGGCCGATGGTGATCACCGCACCGGGTTCCAGCGGCGCCGGCGCGGCGCCCAGTGCGGCACCGTTCAAAAACGTGGGATTTACCGCGCCCGGCGCGGGGGCGATGCTCCATCCGCCCCGCACCGGGTCGCGCGCCAGCAGGAACTGCGGGTCCGCCGCATACGCGTGGTCCGCGCCCGCGAACGTCTCCAGCAGCTCCTTGCCGATGGCGGTGTCCACCCCCACCTGCAGGCTGCGCCGCGTCTGTTCGGCCACCAGCACCAGCGTGCCGGGGGCGCGAACGTAGCCGCACGCCTCGCACACGCGTGCGGCCTCGTTCTCGTGGACGAAGCCGCACTGCGGGCACTTCCATGCCATGCGCGTCCTTTAGGCCTGGCGCACGGTAAGCGGCAGCCGTGCGATCCCCTTTTCCGCGCGCCCCACGGCGATCACGTCGCCGTCGTGCAGCGGCTGGGGCCCGGTGACGGCGGCGCCGTTCAGCAGCGTCTCGTTGGTGGTGCCGGCCCCCGGCACGATCTGCCATGCGCCCTCCGCCCCGCGCTCGATGACGGCCTGCTCCGTGTCCCACACGTTGCTGTCTTCGCCGAACTGGCGGACGATGTGCTTGCCCAGCGGCGTCCGCACGCCCAGCCCCAGCGTCTGCCCGCTCTCGCCCACCAGCTGAATGCGGTCGGAGGTCAGCGGCCCGCCCGCCGCGGGCGCCGCCGCTCCCGCATCCGCGGGCGCTGCTCCGGCGATGGCGGCATCCACCGGCGCCGTGCTCGTCCCCGCATCCGCGGCCACCGTCCCGGCTGCGCCCGCATCCGTGGCCGCGCCCGCTCCGGCATCCGCCGAAGCCGTCCCCGCCGTGCCCGCATCCGCCGGAGCGGAGTCTGGTCCCACGACCGCGGCGGCTGCATCCGCCGACGCCCCTGCTGCGCCTGCATCCGGCGAGGCCGTACCCGCAGCCCCGGCATCCGTAGACGTCGTACCTGCCGCGCCGGCATCAGCAGACGCGGTCCCGGCATCCGTCGTCGATCCAGCGCTCGTACCTGCGTCGGCCGGCGCGGCGCCGGCATCCGTTCCCGCCGGGGCCTCGTCCACCGGGACCGATCCGCCGTATCCACCCGACCGCGTGTCCGACGGCGTCGCCGCATCCGGCCCCGCGGTGGGCGCCGCCGCGTCGGCCGATCCGCCCGCCGCATCGGTTGAACCCGCGCCGCCGGTGCCCGCGTCCGCCGAAGCCGTGCCTGCCCCGCCATCCGTCGGCGTGGGGGGCGGCGCGGGCGCGGCGGGCGCGCCGTTGGTGGCCGTCTCCATCGGGCTGGCGGTGGAGATCTCGCCGCCAGCGCCTGCATCCGCGCCACCCGCGGCGCCCGCGGACGGCGATTCCAGCGTGGAGTCCGGATCGGTCCCGGTCGCCGCCCCGGTGTCGGAGGGCACGGTGCCTTCCGTGGCCCCACCCGAGCCGGACGCAGCCGGTGCGTCGGGCGCCGGGGGCGATGCGGACGACCCCGCGGCCCCGGAAGCGTCCGGCGTCGCGCCCGATCCGGCATCCGTCGTCGTGCCCGCCCCGGATCCGCTGGCGGCGTCCGGCGTCGTACCGCCGCCGCTGGAGCCGGACGAGCCGGCATCCGCCGAGCCCCCGCCGGCCGGAGCCGTCGGCGTGCCGGAGGTGGCGCCGTCCGGCGCGGGCGACGCGGCGGCGGGGGTTCCCGTTCCGCCGGTCGCGGGCGTGTCCGTGCCCTCGCCCGGGTGCGGGGCGTCTTCCGGGCCGGGAACCGGGTTGCGCGGGGCGCCGGTTCCGGGTTCGTTCTGGCTTTCGCTCACGGTTCATCCTCCACCCACGGTCCCTGCCCTGTCGGCGCGGTGTGGATCATCGCGCCCTCCATCAAAGCGGCGTCATGCACGCCGCGGATCAGCCTTCTGCTCCGTTCCGTCGGATCACGCCGGGCGCACGGTCAGCGGCAGCTTCTGGATGCCCTTGGCCGCGCGGCCCACGGCGATCACGTCGCCCTCGCTCAGGGGCTGCGGCGCGGTGATGGCGGCGCCGTTCAGCAGCGTCTCGTTGGTGGTCCCCGCCACCGGCACCACCTGCCACCGGCCGTCCGCGCCGCGCTCCACCACGCACTGCTCCGAGTCCCACACGGCGAAGTCTTCGCCGAACTGCCGCACCATGTGCTTGCCCAGCGGCGTCCGCACGCCGATGGTGATGGCGTGCCCCGACTCGCCCGCCAGCTGCACGCGGTCGGTGCGCAGCGGCACGCCGCGGGCCCCGGCCGGCGTGGACGGCATCACCGGCGGCGCATCCGTCACCGCCGCGGGGCTCGGCGGCGGCGGCGGGGCCGGCGCCACGGGAGCGGGCGGAGCCGCGGGTGCAGCCGGTGCGGGTGCCGTCGTCGCCGCGGGCGCAGGCGCGGGCGGAGCGGCTGGAGCCGCGGGAGCAGCCGCCGCCGGAGCCGCCGAAGCCGCCGCGGCAGCGGCAGCCGATGCAGCCGCCGCGGCGGCGCGTCCGGTAAGGACGTCGCGGACCTCGGCGGCGGTGGGGCGGTCCTGCGGGCGCGGGGCCAGGCAGCGGTGGATGATCTCGGCCACCGCCTCGTTGGTCGCCGCGCCGGGCATCGTCCCCCCCAGCACCGGCCGCTCCGCCTCCCACGCCAGCGCCTTGCGGGCGTACTCCGCCTGGTCCTCGGACCAGTACGGGTGCCGCCCCGCCAGCAGCTGATAGAGAATCAGCCCGCAGGTGAACACGTCCGACGCCGCGCCCGGCACCGCCCCCGCCGTAAAGTGCTCGGGCGAGCGGTAGTTGTCGGTGCCCACGTAGCCCTGGAACCCGTGCCAGGGCGCCTGCTCGTCGGTGAGCACCGAGAAATCGACGTCGATCAGCTTGAGCTGGAATCCCGCCGCGATGGTGGGGTCCTCGATGAGGAACGCGTTGTCGGGCTTGAGGTCCGCGTGGGCCACACCCGCCTGGTGCAGCGTGTGGATCCCCGACATCAGCACCTTGGCCCAGATCACGTGCCGCTCCCACAGCTGCGCCGCGAACGGCGGCCCGGGCGCGCGGCCGCCGTTGGCCTCGGCCTCCTGCTCGAAGATGCCGCCCAGGTCGGCGCCGTTCTCGACGAACTCGAAGACCTGGAAGTAGTTGCGGCCGCCCCACACCGCCTCGAACGCGTCGATGGCGCGCACGCAGTAGTTGCGGGCCGGGCTTTCGGCGATGCGGCGGTTGAGCTCCTTCTGGTAGCGCACGAAGCCGCGGTACCACTCTACCGTGACCGCCGGCGACTTGTACTGCTTGAAGAACACCCGCTGCCCCGTCCGGCCGCGCGCCTCGTACGAGATGGCCATGGCCCCGGGCCCGAACACCCGGGTGATGGTGTAGCCGTTGATTTCGTCGCCTGCCTTGAGCTTCTTGGCCATGAGTACGGTCGGGCTGTGCGGACGGGCGGGCGCGGCGGACAGCACCGCCGCGCCCGGCGAAACGGGCCTGCGCGCTACAGCGCGATGGTCTCGGCCGACTTGCTGACGCTGGCCGCCAGCTGGCGCAGCGTGTTCTTGAAGTTGGCCTGGTCGCCGGTGAACTTGACCAGCGCGTCCTGCGGGTTGAGCCCGGGGTAGGAGATGGCCTCCCACTCCGACTTGTCGATCTGGCTGAGCTCGTCGTAGCCCGGCATGTCGGGCGCGAACAGGCTCAGGATGATGCGGCTGTTGATGATGGCGTTGGTCACGTCCTGCACCCCGCCCCCCCTGGCCTCGGGGATGCTCATCGACGGCTTGAACGAGGCGTCGGTGAACACCACCACCACCCGCGCCGCGTCGCTGCGGTAGCGCCACTTCGTGGGGTCGGTGCTCTGCGCGCCCTTTTCGGTCTGCCCCATGCTGGCCACCTTGTACAGCGCGTCCAGCAGCGACTCGGGCTCGTCCTCGCCGCCCTCGGCGGTAAGGCCGGCCAGCTGGCCGCGCAGCGCCTCGACGTCGCTGACGAAGGGGTTGTCGATGAAGGGCTGCGCGTCGTGGTCGAAGTCGCGGTAGCCCACCGCCTTGGCGCGCCAGTCGCGCACGGGCGAGACGTTGTTGCCCTCGCCCTTGCTCAGCGACTCCACGAACGTGCCGATGTTGGCCTTGAGGGCGTCGATGGCGGGCGCCATGCTCCCCGAGATGTCGATCAGGAAGACGATGTCGGCAACGCCCCGGGTCTTGGTCTGCTGCTGGTCCATGCGATCGCTCTGCCGTCTGGAGTCCGTGCCTCAAAATGCCCCGCGATTCGAGGGGCCCCGCCTATGCAGGTTCCAGTCCCGCGCGCCGGGCGATGGCGGATCGAAGGTTTGTCGGAGGATGGGGATGCGTATTGCGACCGGGCGATGCCCCGCCACCGCCACCCCGGGCTAAAGCCCGGGGCTGGAAATGCCATAAGCCCCGTCCTGGCTCGCTGCGCTCGCCAGACGGGGCTTCAACTTCATGGGCGCTTCGCGCAAACGGCACCGTCGGAGCGCGGGCGCGGCCCACGCGAGCAGGTGAAGCCCCGTTCGGCGACGCGGCAGCGTCGCCGAACGGGGCTTCTGGCCGTTCCAGCCCCGGGTTTCAACCCGGGGTGGTTTTAACCCGGGGTGGCAAGACGAGCAACACCGGGCCCGAACCGCCGCGGCATCGGAGTGGCCGCGGCGCCGATTCAATCCGATCCGCGCCCCTCCTACACGCTCAACGCGTCCGACGCGCCCTCCACGCTCATCGCGTCCGACGCGCCCTCCAGCACCACCGCACCGGCGGTTTTCATCACCCGTCCGTTGCCCTATGTTGCTTCAGCCTCTCGCGAGGAGTAATCGATGGAAGAGCATTCCCTGCCCGTCCCCGAGCCTGCCCGTTCCCCGGCCATCGAACGCTGCGTGGATCCCGAGGTGCTCGAGTGGTATCGCATGAGTGCGCAGGAGCGCTGGGCGGAGAGCATGCGCCTGTGGAACACATTCCGCCTGCTGGGAGGCCAGCTTGAGCCTGAGCCCGATTCCCAAAGTCCTTTCAACGATGCGGGCGCACGGCGTGGAGGCCCTGCTCATGGGCGGCCAGGCCTGCGTGCTGTACGGCGCAGCGGAGTTTAGCCGCGACGCCGACTTCGCCATTCTCGCGTCACCCGAAAACCTGGGCCGGCTGACGGGCGCGCTCGCTGAGCTGCAGGCCGAGGTCATCGCCGTACCGCCCTTCGAGGTTCACTACCTGGAGCGAGGGCACGCAATCCACTTTCGCTGCAAGCATCCCGAAGCGCAGGGAATGCGGGTCGACGTGATGGCCCATCTGCGGGGCGTGGACCCGTTTCCGCAGCTGTGGGCACGACGCACGACCTGGGACCTCTCGGAAGGATTCCAGGTCGACTCCCTCGCGCTTCCGGATCTCGTCGCTTCCAAGAAGACGCAGCGCGACAAGGACTGGCCGATGATCCGGCGGCTGATAGAGGTCAGCTACGACGAGGGATTTTCGGCCCCGACGCCTGAACAGGTCGCGTTCTGGCTGCGGGAGCTCCGCACGCCGGAGCTGTTGGAAGAATGCGTTCGGCGGTTCCCGCACGAAGCCCGAGACGTAGCCCAACTGCGGGGAGCGGTGGCGGCTGCCCTGACGGATGATGCAGACAGGATTCGCGATGAGCTCGCGGAGGAGGAGTCGCGTGAACGCAATCTGGACCGCCAGTACTGGACCCGCTGAAGTCCGAACTGGAAGCCCTCCGGCACCGGCGCATCCGCGAGCCCTGATGCGGCGCAACGCGTGCTCGGCCGCGCCGGGCGCGGCCCACGCGAGCAGGTGAAGCCCGTTCGGCGACGCGTCAGCGTCGCCGAGACGGGGCTTCTGGCCGTTCCAGCCCCGGGTTTCAACCCGGGGTGGTTTCAACCCGGGGTGGTTTCAACCCGGGGTGGTTTTAACCCGGGTGGCAAGACGAGCAACACCGGGCCCGAACCGCCGCGGGATCGGGGTGGCCGCGGCGCCGATATCCAACCCGATCCGCGCCCCTCCTACACGCTCAACGCGTCCGACGCGCCCTCCAGCACCACCGCGCCGGCGCCGCCCATCTCCAGCCGCCCCTGCGGCGACAGGCGCACGATCTCGCCCTCGGCGTCCCCGCCGAAGCGCGCTTCCTCCGTGGAAAGCAGAAGGTCCCACGGCGCCCCCGACGCGCGCGTCTCCTCCACCGCGTCCAGGTCCACCGAAAGCGGGCCCTGGAACGAGACGACCAGGAGCAGCGCGCGGCCGTCCTCGCCGGTGCGGCGCAGGGCCAGGGCGTGCTCGCCCAGCGCCGCCACGGCGAACCGCTCGCGGTCGCGGCGGACCAGCGCGGGGTGCGTGCGGCGCAGGGCCAGCAGCTCGCGGTACAGCGTGCGAACGCCGGCGTGCGGCGGCCGCTCCGCCTCGTCCCAGCGCAGCCGCGAGCTCTCGAACGTGGACGGCGCCTGCGGATCGGGGATGCGCTCGCGCACGGCCGGGTCGCCAAACGCGCTGAACTTGCCGAACTCCTTGCGCCGCCCCTCCGTCACCAGCTTCCCCAGCTCTTCCGGGTGGTCGGTGAAGTACTGGAACGGCGTGGTGGCCGCCCACTCCTGCCCCATCCACAGCAGCGGCGTGTACGGCGACAGCAGCAGCAGCGCGCTCGCCGCGCGGTAGACCGGGAGCGACACCGACTCCGTCAGCCGGTCGCCGAAGGCGCGGTTCCCCACCTGGTCGTGGTTCTGGATGCAGTGCACGAACGCACGCGGCGGCAGCCCGTCCGCCGGGGTGCCACGCGGCGCGCCGTGGTTCTGTGACTCCTGCCCCTCGTAGAACCACCCCTGCCGCAGCGTCCGGACGATGTCTTCGACGGACCCCGTGTAGTCGCTGAAGTACGCCTCGTGGTCGCCCGCCGTGTGGCGCCGCAGCTGGTGGTGGATGTCGTCGGCCCACACCCCGTCCAGCCCGATCCCCTCCGGTTGCGGCAGCAGCACCCGCCGCTCGTTGCGCTCGTCCTCCGCGATCAGCACGAAGTGGCGGCCCTCCGGCAGCGATTCGCGGACGCGTGCCGAAAGCTCCTGGAGGAGGTGCGGATCGGAATCGTCCAGGATGGCGTGGGTGGCGTCCATCCGCAGGCCGTCCACGTGGTACTCGTGCGCCCAGTGCAGCGCGTTCTGGATGGCGAACTCGCGCACCGGCCGCCGCGCGTAGTCGATGGCGTCCCCCCACGGCGTGTGGTGCCGGTCGGTGAAGTACTGGCCGCCCGTCACCGCGTGCAGGTAGTTGCCCTCGGGCCCCAGGTGGTTGTAGACCACGTCCAGGATCACCGCCAGCCCGCGCGCGTGCGCCGCGTCCACGAAGCGGCGGAACCCGTCCGCGCCCCCGTACGACGACTCCGGCGCGTACAGGAAGACGCCGTCGTATCCCCAGTTGCGGTGCCCCGGGAACTCCGCGATCGGCATGGGCTCCACCGCCGTGGCGCCCAGCGCGGCGATCTCGTCCAGCCGCTCGACCAGCGCGTCGAAGGTCCCCGCCCCGGTGGCCGTCCCCACGTGCACTTCGTAGATCACCAGCTCGTCGGCCGGCACGCCGCCCCATCCCTCGTCCGTCCAGCGGAAGGGGGAGGGGTCCACCACCTCGGACGGGTCGTGCACGCCGTCCGGCTGCGACCGCGAGGCGGGATCGGGATAGGCGTCCGCGCCATCCAGCCGGTACCGGTAGCGCGTCCCCGCGCCGGCCCCCGGGACCACGGCCGCGAACCACCCGTCTTCCTCGCGCCCCAGCGGGTGCACCGCCTCGGCGTCCGGGCCGTAGAGCACCACGTCCACCGACCGGCTGGCCGGCGCCCACACGCGGAACTCCGTGCCGCCCTCCACCACGTTGGCGCCAAAGGCAAGGCGCCATCCATTCGTCCCGCTCACTCCCCCACCCCTTCCCGGTTCGTGGCCACGCCCTCGCGATCCTCGATCAGCACCATCATCGACCGCCCCTCCAGGGTGACCGTCTGCCCGTCGGGAAAGCACAGGCTCCTTTCGGGCAGCTCCGGGAGCGCGGTGTCCAGCATGACGCACCACCCGAACGACCGGCCGAAGTCCGGCAGGGTAAAGTCCATGGCCCCGCCGTCCGCGTTGAACAGCAGGAGAAAGTTGGCGTCGCGGATCTGCTCGCCCTGCTCGTTCCACTCTTCCATCGCCTCGCCCCCCATCGCCATGCCAAAGCAGCGCACGTAGCCGCCGTTCCACTCCCGGTCCGTCATCTCGGTGCCGTCCGGGCTCAGCCACACCAGGTCGCGCACGTCGCTGCCGCGGATCTCGCGGCCCCGAAAGAACCTGCGGCGCCGGAAGGTGGGGTGCTCGCGCCGCAGCCGGGCCACCCGCCGGGTGAACTCCAGCATCTCGCGGTCGGGCTCGCCCAGGTCCCAGTGCACCCAGCTGAGCTCGTTGTCCTGCGCGTACGCGTTGTTGTTGCCGTGCTGCGTGCGCCCCATCTCGTCGCCGTGGCAAATCATGGGCACGCCCTGCGACAGCAGCAGGGTGGCCATCAGGTTGCGCTTCTGGCGCTCGCGGGCGCGCAGGATGTCGGGACGGTCGGTGGGCCCCTCGACCCCGAAGTTGTACGAGTGGTTGTGGTTTTCGCCGTCCCGGTTGTTCTCGCCGTTGGCCTCGTTGTGCTTGTGGTTGTAGCACACCAGGTCGTTGAGCGTGAACCCGTCGTGCGCCACCACGAAGTTCAGGCTCGCGTGCGGCTTGCGCCCGTCGTTCTCGTACAGGTCGCTGCTCCCCGTCAACCGGTAGCCCAGCTCGCCCAGCGTCCCCGCGTCGCCCCGCCAGTACGCGCGCACCGTGTCGCGGTAGCGGCCGTTCCACTCGGCCCACAGCACGGGAAAGTTGCCCACCTGGTAGCCGCCCTCGCCCACGTCCCACGGCTCGGCGATCAGCTTTACCTTGCTGACGACGGGGTCCTGGTGAATGACGTCGAAGAAGGCGGAGAGCTTGTCGACCTCGTGGAGCTCGCGGGCCAGGGTGGAGGCCAGGTCGAAGCGAAAGCCGTCCACGTGCATCTCCTGCACCCAGTAGCGCAGGCTGTCCATCACCAGCTGCAGCGCCTGGGGGTGCACCATGTTCAGCGAGTTGCCGGTGCCCGTGTAGTCCATGTAGAACCGCGGGTCGCCGCGCACGGTGCGGTAGTACGTGCAGTTGTCGATGCCCTTGAACGACAGCGTGGGCCCCATGTGGTTGCCCTCGGCCGTGTGGTTGTACACCACGTCCAGGATGACCTCGATCCCCGCCGCGTGCAGCGTGCGCACCATCTCCTTGAACTCGCGCACCTGGGCCCCGTAGTCGCGCACGCTGGCGTAGCGGCCCGCCGGCGCAAAGTAGCCGATGGTGTTGTATCCCCAGTAGTTGCGCAGCCCCTTCTGCACCAGGAAGTAGTCGTCCACGATCTCGTGCACGGGAAGCAGCTCGATGGCGGTGACGCCCAGCGACTTCAGGTGCTCGATGATGGCCGGGTGGCAGACGGCGCTGTAGGTGCCGCGGATGTCGTCGGGGATGTCGGGGTGCAGCATCGTCAGCCCCTTGACGTGCGCCTCGTAGATCACCGTCTCATGCCAGGGGATGTCGGGCGGCTGGTCGCCCCGCCAGTCGAAGCCGTCCTCGGCCACCACCACGCCCTTGGGCACCCCCCAGGCGTCGTCGGTGTCGTCGAGCACCCAGTCCTCGCCGGGCTGCTCGAACGGGTACGCGAACGGGTGCGCCTCCCACCGGACGCGCCCGGCCAGGGCGCGGGCGTAGGGGTCGATGAGCAGCTTGAAGGGGTTGCAGCGCAGCCCGCGGGCGGGCTCGTACGGGCCGTTGATGCGGTAGCCGTAGAAGGTGCCGGGCCCCAGCCCCTCCACGTAGCCGTGCCACACGTACGCGGTGCGCTCGCGCAGGCGGTAGGTGCGGGCGGGGTCCGCGTCGCCGGGCCGCTCGAAGATGCACAGCTCCACCTCCCACGCCGCCTCGGAGTAGATGGCGAAGTTGGTGCCCTTGCCGTCGAAGGTGGCGCCCAGCGGGTACGGCCTGCCGGGCCACGCGGTGGTGGCCGTCTCCAGAAAGCCGGGAACGTGGTGCTCGGACGCGGGCGCGCGGCCGGCCTGCCCGCGGCTCACCCATCCAAACGGCAGCGGCGGCCGCCGCTCGCCCCCGTCCGGCGCCTCGGCCGCGGCGGAGGCGCGTTCGCCCTCCCCCGCCTCCGGCGCTTCCGCTTCCGCTTCCGCGTCCGGATCCGCGTCCTCTTCCGCGAGCGCGACGGCGCCCGCGCCTGCGTCACCGTCGAAGGGGGTTTGATGATGATCCGCGTGGTGCTGCTCGTCAGCCGGGCCCGGCTCGCCCGCCTGGTTGTGATCGTTCGGCTGCTCGTGCATCCTGCTCCGTCTCTGATCCATGCGGTCGGTCGATTCGCCCCACGCGGGTGGCGAATCAATGTCGATGGTCCGTGCGGCCGGGGCCAGCCCCACCCGGTGCGGACGTGCCCGCACGCCGGGCGAATGATGCTCGCTGCGCTCCTCCTCCGCCTGCCGTGCCGTCCGCCCGCCCGCCCGCCGGAGCGAATGAATTCGCCGCTGGAAAATCGCAAAGTCCGCCTGCGCGGACTCGGCGGCCCGGCTCTACACCGCGTCCGAAGCACCTGCGCGTCCGCAACCCGGCGGTCACCGCACCAGATCCGCGATGGCGTACTTCGCGGCCGGGAAAACGCGACGCCGCCTGCGCAAACGGGTGCCGCGACATCGGCGCGTACGGCGCGTCCCCGCGAGGTTCGCGGTTGAAGCCCCGCGCAGTTTGCGGGGCTTTCCGCGTTTGTTGCGGTGGCTTCAGCCGCTCCCGCCGCGGCACCATCCAGGCGGGTCCCGGGCCGCGGGGCGCGTCCGCCATCCCAAGGCGAATGAATTCGCGGCTGGGAAACCCGAGGTCCGCCTGCGCGGACGGGTGCGCGGCGTCGGCGCGTGCGGAGCGTCACCGCGAGGTTCGCAGTTGAAGCCCCGCGCAGTTTGCGGGGCTTTCCGCGGTCGTCGCGGCGGCTTCAGCCGCTCCCGCCGCGGCACCATCCAAGCGGGTCCCGGGCCGCGGGGCGCGTCCGCCATCCCAAGGCGAATGAATTCGCGGCTGGGAAAACGCGATGTCCGCCTGCGCGGACGGGTGCCGTGGCGTCGCGCGTGCGGCGCGTCGCCGCGGCGTTTGCGGTTGAAGCCCGCGCGGTTTGCGGGGCTTTCCGCGGTCGTCGCGGCGGCTTCAGCCGCTCCCGCGCGGGAGGATCCAGACGGGTCCCGGGCCACGGCGCGTCCGCCATCCAGGCGAATGAATTCGCGGCTGGGAAAACGCGATGTCCGCCTGCGCGGACGGGTGTTGCGGCGTCGGCGCGTGCGGCGCGTCCCCGCGGCGTTCGCGGTTGAAGCCCCGCACGGTTTGCGGGGCTTTCCGCGGTCGTCGCGGCGGCTTCAGCCGCTCCCGCCGCGGAACCGTCCAGACGGGTCCCTGTCCCGCTATTCCCTATTCCCTGTTCCCTATTCCCTGTAGTCCTGTTCCCTATTCCCTGTCGTGCCCGCTTCTTGCTCCGGCCCCCGCCCGACCCGCGGCGAGGTCCGCCGCGCGCACCACAGTCCCGACGGCAAAAACCCAACGTGAACGCTAAGGACCCCACGGGCGCGGCGCCCCGGCGCCGCATTCCCACGGCCACGTACCGCATTCAGTTCAACGCCGGCTTCACCTTTCGCGACGCCACGGACATCGTGCCGTACCTGGCGGAGCTGGGGGTGAGCGACCTGTACGCGTCGCCGTACCTGCAGGCGCGCCCCGGCAGCGTCCACGGCTACGACATCGTGGACCACGACCAGCTCAACCGCGAGATCGGCACCGAGCAGGAGCACGGGCGCATGTCGGCGGCGCTGCGTGAGCACGGACTGGGCCACGTGCTGGATATCGTTCCCAACCACATGGGCATCGCCATGGGGGCGCGCGGCAAGCGCAACCGGTGGTGGATGAGCGTGCTGGAGAACGGCCCCTCGTCGCCCTACGCCAGCCACTTCGACATCGACTGGAACCCGCGCAACCCCGAGCTGTGCGGCAAGGTGCTCCTTCCCGTGCTGGGCGACCAGTACGGCCGCGTGCTCGAGGCCGGCGAGCTGAACCTGGTGTACGAGTCGGGCCAGTTCCGGGTGGAGTACTACGAGAACGTGTTCCCCGTGGCGCCGGGGAGCACCGCGGCCGTGCTGCGGCTGGCGCTGGAAACGCTGGGCGGCAAGCCCAACGATCCGGACCGGATGGAGCTGGAGTCCATCATGACCGCCCTGCACCACCTGCCGCCGCGCAGGGCGCGCGACCCCCGGAGCATCGCCGAGCGGTCGCGCGAGCGCATCGTCACCCGGCGGCGGCTGCGCGACCTGGTGAACCGCGCCGAGCCCGTGCGCCAGGCGCTCGACGCCGCCGTGGCCGAGTACAACGGCACCCCCGGCGAGCCGCACTCGTTCGACCTGCTGGACGCGCTGCTGCACGACCAGGCGTACCGGCTGGCGTACTGGCGGGTGGCGGCCGAAGAGATCAACTACCGGCGCTTCTTCGACGTCAACGACCTGGCCGGCGTGCGCGTGGAGCGCCCCAAGGTCTTCGAGGCCACCCACCGGCTGATCCTGCGGCTGGTGCGCGAGGGGACGGTGACCGGCCTGCGCATCGACCACCCCGACGGGCTCTTCGACCCGCACGACTACCTGGTCACGCTGCAGCGGATGACGATGGGGCTGCAGCGCACCGAGGACTTCTACGTGCTGGTGGAAAAGATCCTCACCGGCGACGAGCCGCTGCCGGCGGAGTGGCCGGTGGCGGGAACGGTGGGATACGAGTTCATGAACCGGGTGAACGGCCTGTTCGTGCAGCCGGCCAACGAGGAAAAGATCGACGCCATCTACCGCGCGTTCACCGGCTTCCAGGGCACGTTCGAGGACCTGGTCTACCAGAAGAAGGGGCTCATCCTCCGCTCGTCGCTGGTCAGCGAGCTCACGGTGCTCACCACCCTGCTGGACCGCATCAGCGAGCGCAACCGCCGCTCGCGCGATTTCACCTGGGGCAGCCTGCGCGACGCCCTGCGCGAGGTGATCGCCTGCTTTCCCGTCTACCGCACCTACATCGAAGCCGTCCCCGGCGTGGTGACGGACCGCGACCGTGCGTGGGTGGACCAGGCGGTGGCGCACGCCAAGGAGCGCAACCGGACGACCAGCGGCGCCATCTTCGACTTCGTGCGCGACACCCTGCTGCTGGAGTGGCCGGACTCGCTGGATGAAAAGGCGCGCCGCCAGCACGCGCGCTTCGTGATGAAGTTTCAGCAGCTCACCGGGCCGGTGATGGCCAAGGGGGTCGAGGACACCACCTTCTACGTCTTCAACCGCCTGGTCTCGCTCAACGAGGTGGGGGGCGAGCCGGACCGCTTCGGCATCACCCCCGACGAGTTCCACGCCTTCAACCTGGAGCGTGCGGAGCGCTGGCCGCACGCCATGTCCAGCAGCAGCACGCACGACACCAAGCGCAGCGAGGACGTGCGCGCGCGCATCAACGTGCTTTCCGAGATCCCGGAGGTGTGGTCGGAGCGCGTGAACGCGTGGCACGGCTTCAACGCGGCCAGGATCCAGAAGGACCGGGAGCGCCCCGTGCCCGACGAGAACGACGAGTACCTGCTGTACCAGTCGCTGGTGGGCGCGTGGCCGTTCGGCGCGCTGGACGACGAGGCGCGCGAAGACTTCGCCTCGCGTGTGCAGGCGTACATGGAAAAGGCCACGCGCGAGGCCAAGCGCCACACCAGCTGGCTGAACCCCAACACCGCCTACGACGACGGCCTGCGCGCCTTCGTGGCCGGCATCCTCTCGGCCGGGAACACCGCGTTCCTGGACGACTTCCTCCCGTTCCAGCAGACCGTGGCGCGGCTGGGGATGGTCAACTCGCTGGCGCAGACGCTGGTGAAGATCGCCTCGCCCGGGGTGCCGGACGTGTACCAGGGGCAGGAGCTGTGGGACTTCTCGCTGGTGGATCCCGACAACCGCCGCCCCGTGGACTACGCGTTGCGGCGGACGCTGATGGATGAGCTGGAGGCGCGCCGCGGCGAGGCGGGGCTGCGGGCGCTGGCGCGGGAGATGGTGGAGGGGTGGGAGGACGGGCGCATCAAGCTGCACGTGGTGCAGACGGCGCTGCGGCTGCGCCTGGCGCTTCCCGACGTGTTCACCGGCGGCGCGTACCTGCCGCTGGTGGCGGAGGGCGACCGGGCGGAGCACGTGGTCTCGTTCGCGCGGACGGCGGAGGGCGCCGCGGTGATCGCCGTGGTGCCGCGCCTGGTGGCCACGCTCACCCGCGACCGCGGCTTCGCGCTCCCCGAGGCGTCGGACTGGAAGGGCACCCGCATCCCCCTTCCCGACGAGCTGGCCGGCCGCTACCGCAACGCCCTCACCGGCGAGGAGCTGCGCGCCGGCAAGCACGGCCTGGACGCGGACGAGGTCTTCGCCGACTTCCCCGTCGCCCTCCTCGAGCGCATCGGCTGAGAAGAGGTCTCACACCAGATCCTGAAGAAGAATAATCGTACAGAGGAACAGAGTCAGACAGAGGAAGCGAGCAGAAATATCGTCTCGTTCCTCTGTCTGACTCTGTTCCTCTGTACCCATGAAGGTGTTGTTTTCCTGGATCGGTATGCTGGGTGACGCTACTCCGCGGCCGCGCCGACGATCAGGATCTCGCCGGTGGGCTGGGGAAGGCCGCCGGCGGGCTCCTCGGTAACGGCGACGGCGGCGAGGGCGTCGGCGGGGAGCGCGTAGGTGGCCTGGACGATGGCGCTGCCGCCCGCGTCGGGGCGGAAGGTGCCCGCGGGGATCTTCTGCTGGTCCGCGGTGATCAGCCACAGCTGGTACTCGCGCCCCTCGCGCACGGCCGGCAGGTTGTGCGCAAAGAAGGTCCAGCGGTTGGTGGACGGGTCCCAGAACATCCGCCCGCTGGGCGCCGCCGGCCGCGACGCCGCCATCTCGATCACCCGCGCCGTGGGACCGCTGACGGCCGCCAGCGTGGCCTCGCGCTCGCGCACCCGCTGCTCCAGCGCGCCCCGCTCCCGCTCCGCCGCCGCGTACCGCGCCTCCGCCGACGCCAGCCGGCCGCGGAGGGAACTGGCGTACATCCCCACCCCCAGCAGCAGCACCAGCGACGCCGCCGCGGCCAGCCAGGGAAGCACGGAAGACCGGCGCCGGGTGATGGGGATGACTTCCGTCTCCCGGCGCACCGGCGCGACCGGCGGCGCGGGGGCGACAAGGGTCACGTCCGCCCCGTCGGAAGCCGGGAGGGGCGGCGCGGGGGCGATCTGCGTCGTCGAGTCGCGGTCCTCGGCCGCCTTCGCCAGCAGGCGCGCGCGGACGCCGGCGGAGCGCGCCGGCTCCATGGGGCGCGCGGGGGCGGCAAAGGCCAGCAGCGCGGCGGACTCGCGCAGGCTGTGGAGCTCCGCGCTGCACCGCGCGCAGCCGGCCAGGTGCGCGAGCAACCGCTCGCGCTCCTCGCCGTCCAGCGCGTCGACCGCTTCGGCGGCCAGTGCGTCGTAGAGCTCTTCGTGCATGGGTTCCGTGGTCATGCGCCGTCCTCGCGCAGGACGGACAGGGCTTCCCGCAGCTTCATCAGTCCCAGCCGGCAGCGCGTCTTGATGGTGCCCAGCGGCTGGCCGGTGGCCTGCGCGATCTCGGACTGGCTCATCCCCTTGAAGTACGCCAGCTCCAGCGTCTCGCGCTGGTCAGCGGGGAGCTTTTCCATGGCCGCGTGCACGATCTGCCGGGTCTCGGCGATCTCGGCGGCGTCCAGGGGCGTGTCGTGGGATTGATGCAGGGCGCCCGCGGACTCGGCGGACTCCAGCGGCTCGGCGGCGGCGGCGCGACGGTGGCCGGCCAGCCGCACCCGGTCCAGGGCGCGGCTGCGGGCAATCACCACCAGCCAGGTGGATACCCCGCCCCGCGTGCCCTCGTACCGCCCCGCCTGCCGCCACGCCTGCAGAAAGGTTTCTTCCACCAGCTCCTCCGCGTCGCCCGGGTCGCCCGTGATGCGGGCCGCCACGGAGTGGACCAGCGTGGACCAGCGGTCGTACAGGGCGCCCAGCGCCGACTCGTCGCCGGCCGCCATGCGGCGCAGCAGCGCGCCGTCCGGGTCCGCGGCGGGAGCCGCGCCGGCGGCGTGCCCCTGCAAGGGATACGCGTCTGCGGGGAGGGAAGGATTCATTGCCAGCAACTTTGCGCGCGCGCGCCCGCCGCGCAAGCGCGCGACGGACGCAAAAGACCGGTGCCACGCAACGCAGAGGCGCAGAGCTGTTTCTGCGCTCCTCTGCTGCGCTGCGTGACACGATTTGCCCGGTCGACGTCCCGGGTGCGCGCCGGCGGATGCAGCCGGCGCCTCCGGATCCTCCGGCTACTCGCCGCGGTTGAAGCGCAAGGAAAACCGCGACCTGCATCCGTGCCCGCCCACAGACGAAAAAGGATCGGACCGGGGTCGCGCCGGCATTCCGGGTGGCGGGCGCATCCAGGTCGATTCAGCGCCCGCCGCGACGCCCCGGCGCGCCGCGGCCAGGTCGCCGGACGGGTACAGCGCCCATGCCGGCATGTCCCCTCGGTCGTGGAGCGGGCGGATGGCTCTCCAGATCGCGCATCAGGGGGCGGGACGGCCCGTTTCCGTGCGCCGCGGAGATCCCCTCGCGATCCGCATTCCCTCCCAAAAAAATTCTCATGGCCCCCTGCCGCATTCCATCTCCTTCCCGTTCCCGAAAACCCACGCCGGCTCGTGCCTCGTCGACCGGCGCGCCATGCCTCCGCTCACATGGGCCCCGGAGCGTGGAGCGGAGGAAACGGCACGAGAAAACTCCGTTGACTCCGTTGACTCCATGTGAGGCCGGTCTTCTTCAGCACGGGGATGACGCAGAAACGCGGAGGGTACGGAGAGATCCTTCTTCTCCGCGCCACTCCGCGTTCGAGTTCCGCCGTCCAGCCGGCCGGCGGCGGGGGCTGACGCCTTCAACCGTGCCCGCCCGGGACTCAATCGGACGGGGGTGAAAGGGTCGGTGTTCTGAGCGCCCGCCCCGCCGGACGGCCGCCCCCTCCGTGCTGGGAGGGAACGGCCGCGTTGCCGGTCAGCCTTCGGTTCCGTCGCCGTCCACGTCGCCCGCGATGAACGGGTCCACGATCATCAGCACCTGCGCCCTGGTCAGCGGCTCGTCGAACGACTCCGACGCCTGGTTGGCGCCGATGGTGGTTCCCGTGCCGGCGCCCGGAAGGGTGCTGATGTTGACCCCCGCCTGCGTCACATTCTCTTCGCCGTCGTAGACGGGCTGCGTGGCCGCCGGCATGTCGGTGCCGCGCAGGTTCAGGGTAATCCACCCCTGCTGCGGCTCCTGGTCGGTAAAGTTGCCGCGCAGGCGGCGCACTTCACTGGCGTGGCGCGCCTCGACCGAGTGGATGGTGAGCGCCGCGCGCAGGATGGCCTTGGACTGCAGCAGGATGGGCGCCTGCCCCTTGTACGCCCGCACACCCGTGTCCTCGAACGCCTGCGCCAGCGCCTTGAACTGGTCGTAGTTGCTGAAGGGCGTGAACATCCCCCCGGCGGTGAAGTCGAACGTCGGCTTGGCGACCGCGGCCGCGCCCAGCGCGTTGCGCAGGAACTGGACGTGCGCCACCTCGTGGTCGCGGATGGTGCCGAAGATCTGCCGGTCGGCCGCGGGGATCAGCCCGGCGGCGTTCATCCCCATCACGTAGAACTCGGCCTCGAGCTCTTCCAGCGTGAGGGCAAAGTTCAGCACGTCCACCACCGCCTGCGGCGTGCCCTGGGCAAAGGCGCTCTTCGCCATGCTGGCCAGCGCCAGCGGCACCGAGGCCATGGCCAGCCCCATCCCCCAGCGTCCGGCGCCCCGCAGGGCGTCGCGGCGCGAGGCCATTACGTCCAGTACCTCGGGGTCCAGGCCGCCGAGAATCGATTCGTTGCTCATGTTCGCTCGGCTCCCTTAGCTGATGGTGGGGACGTTGGTTGCCGTCACCGCGTTGCGGATGAACGGCGCGGCGATGGCCAGCACCTGCTGCGGCGTGAAGGCATCGTCGAAGGCCTGCGGGGCGAACGCGCCTGTGCGCGGGGCCAGCAGGTCGCGGATGGCGGCCGCGTGGCGCGCCTCGACCGAGACGATCTTGCCGGCCACGGTCAGCAGCGTCTGCCCGGTGGCGTCGTTGCTCAGCAGCGGGCCGGCGCCGTTGTACGCCGCCACGCCCAGGTCCTCGAAGGCGCGCGCCGTCACCAGCACGCTGTCGCGGCTGGCGAAGTTGATGCTGTCGAAGTTGGGCGTAAGGTTCGGGATCAGCGTGCCGCCCAGCGCCGGGATGGCGGTCCTGAAGAACTCGCGGTGCGCGATCTCGTGGTCGCGCAGGTCCGTGAGGATGCGGCGCTCGTTCTCGGCGAAGGTGGTGTTGAACGACGCGTTGGCCACCACCATGGTGTAGAAGGCCGCCTCGAGCTGCTCCAGCGCGAACGCGTAGTTCAGCACGCCGAAGTTGTTCGCGAAGTTCAGCGTGACCGCCGCAAAGGTGGGCGGCGGCGGGGTGACCGTGACCGTGTCGGTCTCGGTGATCACCTCGGTGATGCTGCGCACGTCGGTGTCGTCGCTGCAGGCGCCCAGCGCCACCGCCCCCAGCACACCCGCGCCCGACCACTTGAGGAAGTCGCGCCGCCCCGCCGGCTGCTGCAGCCGCTCCAGGGTGCCCTGCTCTCCCCCGCCCGGCTCGTTCTGTTGAGACATGTACTCGTCCTCCGTGATGAGTTTCGATGATCTTCGGTGCGCGCCCGCGCGCCACCGCGCCCTTCGCGCCGGCCGCCGCTGCGGACCGGCCCTGGTGCCCGGGCGCCGGGGGTCGTCCCCCCGGCGCCCCGCTCCGGCTCAGTCGCCGCGCACCCCGCCCGCCTTCACCTCAAGCTGGTACGGCTGGAACTCGCACCCCGGCCGCACCGGCACGTACAGCACCTCGGGCGTCCCCGTCATCCCCGCCTCGGCGAACACCGGGATGCCCTGGAAGTCGCCCATCCGCCTGACCTCGTTTACGCCCAGCACCCGCGGCAGGCCGTAGCGCACGTACCGCCGCCCCATCACCGTGATGGGCTCGTTGTTGATGAACCAGGTGGCGCCCGCGGCGTAGCCCGTCATCGGCATCTGCCCACCGGTCCAGGTGGTGTCGCCGGTCTGGGTGTTGTACATCGCCGTCACCTCGCGCAGCGCGCCGTTCTCCACCACGCACACGCGGATCTCGCGCATGGGGTTGGCCTGCGCGGGCGGCGGCGGAGGCGGCGGGGGCGGAGCCACCGGCGGAAGCGGCGGCGGGGGCGGCACCACGGCGGGCGCCGGGATCCAGTCGCCGAACATCGCCTTGAGCCCCAGCACCAGCCGGCCCGTCACCGCCGTGGCGTCGTCGGCAATGCGCACCGTGGCGCCCTCGGGGGCGCGGATGGGCCCCAGCCAGGCGTCGCCCACGTGCACCGGCGAGTCGTAGACGTGCACCGCCGCCTCGCCGAAGAAGGCCAGCGCCCCGCCGATGGGGAACAGGTCGAAGCCGATGCCGGCCGTGCCCTGGCCCACCGTGGCGTGGTCCGGCTCCAGCGACAGGCAGGCGCCCTGCGCGGCCAGCGTGCCCTCGCAGAGCTCCCGGTCCTCGCCCGCCACGTCCACCATCAGCCCGCCGCCGCCGGCGAACAGGTAGAACGACGACATCAGCGGCGAGCGCATGCCGCCGGCGAAGGGGCGAAAGGCCAGGTTCAGGTCGGCCACGTAGGTGTTGGCCACGTAGCCGTAGTCCTTGATCGCATCGTCGCCGTTGTGGGGAAGCCGCATGGGCAGGTAGGCGGCGTGTGCACGCAGGCCCAGTGCGGGTGTGAACCAGAAGGTGGCCAGCGCGCCGAACGCGCCGCCGGTGCCGGGCGAAAAGCCCTCGTCGTCGTCGTTCTCCGTGGGCGTGTCCGTGCCGTTGAGCGTGACCGTGCGGCTTTCGAACCAGTCGCTGGTCAGCGTTCCTCCGGCGTAGACGCCCAGGTCGAACCGGCTCAGCCGCCGGTCCATCTCCTGTGCCGTGGCCTGCGTCGCCAGCGCCGCACTGCACGCCAGGACGGGGACCAGGCGGGGTAGCATCCCTCTCATCTTCTCTCTTTCAGAACCGGGTGGATGGATCTGCCCGCCAGCACGCGGGCCTCGGGTGCCGCTCCAGCCGCCTGCCGGGCCCGAGCGCCGCGGCGGCATCTATTCAGGTTAGCACAAACCGCGTGCAATCATTGTCGAAACCCACCTGCACACCGGTACGGTCGTGCGGCCTGGAATGGATCTCCGTCCCGCACGCCATCCTTCTCCCGGCGCTTCTTCGTCCTCCGCCTCCCGAAACGCAAAAACGTCCGCTCCGGCGATGGCCGGGGCGGACGATGCATTCCTTGTGCCCCCTGCTACTGTATCAGTTGCAGGATGCGACTGCTTCTGATACAGACTTTGTCCAAGGCAAGAAACAAGCCTGTTCAGGAAAGTGCGCGCGTCTGCGCAAGCTTTTCGACCCTTAATTCCGTGTCTCTGCGTCTCTGCGCACTACCAGATCCTGAAAAAGAATCATCGTACAGAGGAACAGAGTCAGACAGAGAAAGCGAGCCGAACGGTCATCTTGCTCCTCTGTCTGACTCTGTTCCTCTGTACCTGTCAAGGTGTTGTTTTCCCGGATTCCGGATGAGGCATGCGGTTGCGAGGGGCAGGAATACGGGACAAAAAGGAGGGACGTGGATGAAGTTCTCATCCGCGTCCCCATTCTTTTCCTCTGCGGCCCCTGCGTGATCCGCCGTTTCAGGAGCCGGCGGATCGGACGGAGGTCAGGCGTAGCGCTCGCGCAGCTGCTGGACCACGCGCTCGGCCAAGGGGCGCGTCATCCCCGGTACGCCGGCGATGGAGGCCGCGTCGGCGTGGCGCATGCTCCACAGCGTCTGGAAGCGCTGCACCAGCGCGTCCACCCGCTTGGGGCCCAGCCCCTCGATGCCGGTGAGCGCCACGCCCAGCCGCTCCTGCTCCAGCCGCGAGCCGATGACGGCCTGGTCGCTGACGTCGTGCCCGCGCTCCGACAGGTGGGCCAGGAACGCCATCCAGTCTTCGTGGTTCCACCCCGCCGGCCGCGCCACGGCAAAGGCGCGCAGGTCGGCCTGCAGCTGGTCCACTTCCTTTTCCCTGCGCCGCCGTGCCGCCGTCTCGGTGTACGTCTCGCGCTTCTTGCGGCCGCCGCTCTTCTTCGGCGCCGGGCGGGGCGCGGGGGACGCCTCGGCTACGCCGGTGCCAGGCGCGGAGCGGCCCCGCCCCCGCGACGCCGGCGTCTCGACGGCCGGCGCGCCCGCGGGCGTGTCTGCGTCCGCGACGCCAGCCCCGGGCGCCGCCCGCCGTCCCCGCGCCGGTGCCTGCACCGCCGCCTCGGGCGCGGCCGTCCCGCCGATCTCGTCCTCGGGCGCCCGGGTGCGCGTGCGCCGCGCGCGCGTCTCGCCCGCCGTCCCGGCCGTGTCCGCCGGGATGCCCGTGCCGGAGGTGCCCTTCCCTCGTGTGGTCGCCATTCTCGTCCGTCCAAAATCCGGAAAAAAAGATGGGGAGCGGAGACGCTCCGCCCCCTCCGTCAGCCTTCGTGCCGCAGAACCAGCACGCCCAGCGGCGGCAAGGTAACCGGAAGCGACTGCTCGCGCCCGTGCGCGGCCAGCGGCACCGTCTCCACGACGCCCATGTTGCCCACGTTGCTGCCGCCGTAGATCTCGGCGTCACTGTTCAGCACCTCGCGCCAGCGGCCGGCGCGCGGCACCCCCAGGTGGTACGCGTGGCGCGGCACGGGGGTACAATTCAGGACGAAGAGCAGCTCGTGCTCGGACCCCTCGCTGCACCGCACGTACGAGAGCACCGTCTGCTCCACGTCGTGGAAGTCGATCCATTCGAACCCGCTGTGGCTGAAGTCGTTCTGCCACAGCGCCGGCTCGGCGCGGTACAGCGCGTTCAGGTCGCGCATCCACCGCTGCATCCCCGCGTGCAGGGGCTCGTCCAGCAGGTGCCAGTCCAGCGAGCGCGCCTCGCTCCACTCGCGCCACTGCCCCAGCTCGATCCCCATGAACAGCAGCTTCTTGCCGGGGTGCGACCACATGGCGCCCAGCGCCAGGCGCAGGTTCGCCGCCTTCTGCCAGGCGTCGCCCGGCATCTTGTTGATCAGCGATCCCTTGCCGTGCACCACCTCGTCGTGGCTGAACGGCAGCACGAACTTTTCGCTGAAGGCGTACATCAGCGAAAAGGTCATCAGGTTGAAGTGGTACTTGCGATGGACCGACTCCTCCTTCATGAAGCGAAGGAAGTCGTTCATCCATCCCATGTTCCACTTGAGGTGAAAGCCCAGCCCGCCCAGGTGCGGCGCCTGCGTCACGCCGGGCCAGGCGGTGCTCTCCTCCGCGATCATCAGCGCGCCGGGGTGGCGGTCGCGCACGGCGGCGTTCAGCTGCTGCAGGAACTCGATGGCGTCCAGGTTCTCGCGCCCGCCGTAGCGGTTGGGCACCCACTGCCCGGGCTGCCGCGAGTAGTCCAGGTACAGCATGCTGGCCACCGCGTCCACCCGCAGGCCGTCCACGTGGTACTCCTCCATCCAGTACAGCGCGTTGCTGACCAGGAAGTTGCGCACCTCGTTGCGGCCAAAGTTGAAGACCATCGTCCCCCAGTCGGGGTGCTCGCCCAGCCGCGGGTCCTCGTGCTCGTACAGCGCCGTGCCGTCGAAGCGGCGCAGCGCGTGGGCGTCCTTGGGAAAGTGCGCCGGCACCCAGTCCAGGATCACGCCGATCCCCCGCTGGTGCAGGTGGTCCACGAAGTACCGGAAGTCCTCCGGCGTGCCGAACCGGCTCGTCGGCGCGTAGTAGCCGGTAACCTGGTACCCCCACGACGGGTCGTAGGGGTGCTCCATCACCGGCATCAGCTCCACGTGCGTAAAGCCCATCTCGCACACGTAGTCCGCCAGCGCGTGGGCGGTCTCGCGGTACGTCATGGGCCGGTCGCCGTCCTCGGCCACCCGCTTCCACGAGCCCAGGTGCACCTCGTACACCGTCATGGGCTCCACGCAGAAGTCCTTGCCGCGGCGGGCCTCCATCCACTCGGCGTCGCCCCACGCGTAGCCGCGCAGGTCGGCGACGACGGACGCCGTCTCGGGGCGCAGCTGCGCGGCGAAGGCCAGCGGGTCGGCCTTGAGGAAGGCGGGGCCCTGGCGCGGGAGGATCTCGTACTTGTAGCACGCGCCTTCGGCCGCGCCGGGGACGAAGATCTCCCACACGCCCTGCGCGGGGTGCCTGCGCATGGCGTGGCGCCGCCCGTCCCACTGGTTGAAGTCGCCCACCACGCTCACCCGGCGCGCGCCGGGCGCCCACACGCCAAAGGCCACGCCCGCCACGCCGTCCACCTCCATGGGGCGGGCGCCCAGCACCTCCCACAGGCGCAGGTGGGTGCCCTCGCCCATCAGGTACAGGTCGAAGTCGCTGATGACGGGCGCGAACGCGTACGGGTCCGCCATGACCACGGCCGCGTCCGGGCCGGGCCAGCAGACGCGCAGGCGGTAGGGAAAGCTGCCGGTGCCGCGCGGCAGCAGGGTTTCGAAGAAGCCGTCGGGGTGCACCTGCTCCATGGGCGCCACGTCGCGCCCGTCCGCGTCGGCCACCCACACGCTCTCGGCGCCGGGAAGGAACGCGCGGATCACGAGCCGGAGCTCGCCGCCGATGGAGACGGTGTGCATTCCCAGCACCCGGAACGGGTCCGGGTGCTCTGCGGTCAGGATCTGCTGTAGGTCGATCTGGAGTGTCGCGGAAGCCATCGCCTGCCCGTCCGAGTGTGCACTGGAGATTCGTCGGCCGGTGGATGCCGCCAATCCCGTGCCGCGGGGCGGGCAGGGGGGTGAAGGGGTGAAGGGGTGAAGGGGTGAGCGGGTGAACTCGCCGCAACGAAAGCGGAAAGCCCCGCAAACTGCGCGGGGCTTCACCTGCACAAGCAAAAGTGACTTCCTGAGGGAGCGCCGCGCGGCACTGTCCCTCACACAAAAACCCGGCGCGCGACCGAAGGACCTCGTGTCGGCATGCTCGAAGCCGGCCTTCAGCCACGGACCGCTCCCCCTCGCGTGAGCGGGTGAACTCGCCGCAACAAAGGCGGAAAGCCCCGCAAACTGCGCGGGGCTTCAACCGCAACACCACACCCCGCTGCCGGCACAGACCCGTCGGCGAAGGCCGACATCGCGTTGTCCCAGCCGCGAATTCATTCGCCCCGCTAACCGCGGGGCTTCAACCGCAACACCACCCCATACTGCCGGCACACACCCGTCGGCGAAGGCCGACATCGCGTTGTCCCAGCCGCGAATTCATTCGCCCAGGTAAAACCGCGCGGGGCTTCAACCGCACACCACACTCTGCCGCCGGCACACACCCGTCGGCGAAGGCCGACATCGCGTTGTCCCAGCCGCGAATTCATTCGCCCGGGCAGGGCCGGAGGGTGGCATTCACCCTCCACCCACACCCGACTGTCATTCCGAGGGAGCGCCGCGCGAAACGTTCCTCACCGCCGCACCCGGGGCGCGACCGAGGAATCTACCTTCGGAATTCTGGTGACCGGCGGGGTACACGAATGCGGCGGACGGGAGCGCAGGAGACAGCAGAGCCCGCCGGATTTCTCGCGGCGGGCTCTGCTGTCGATCCGGGCGTCGGACTGACCCGCTGCCTACGGACGCGTCAGCTTACGCATAGTAGCACTGCGGGCAGTACGTAAGCGGCCAGCTGCCGCAGACGCCGCCGGAGCAGGTGCCCTGACAAGTGTCGGCGCAGGTCTGGTAGCACGTCTCGCTGCCGTCGCAGGTGTAGCTGCCATCGGCGGTCACCGCCGGGGCGGTCTTGTGCCCCTGTACGGTGCCACGCTCCGCAGGGGGATTGGTCGAGGCGTCGAACGAGGTGACTTCCAGGTTGTTGACGTCCAGCTTGAGTTTGCGCATGGGGGGTCTCATCGAGAGTGGTGGAGGGCTGCACCTGAATGGCACCGATAGGGACAATCTATACTAAGACCACCCATGGCGCCACTCACCCGGCGGGAGCAGTGACCTGCCGCAACGAAACGCGGGAAGCCCCGCAAACCGCGCGGGGCTTCAACCGCAACACCACCCCATACTGCCGGCACACACCCGTCGGCGAAGGCCGACATCGCGTTGTCCCAGCCGCGAATTCATTCGCCTGGGCCGCTCGGGGGCTTCAACCGCAACACCACCCCATACTGCCGGCACACACCCGTCGGCGAAGGCCGACATCGCGTTTTCCCAGCCGCGAATTCATTCGCCTGGGCGGCGCGGGGCTTCAACCGTAACACCGCACCTCGCCACCGGCACACACCCGTCGGCGAAGGCCGACATCGCGTTGTCCCAGCCGCGAATTCATTCGCCTGGGCCGGGAAACAGGGACGGCTGGATGCCGCGGCGACCCACCGCACCCGCCGAACCTAACCGCATCCCATCAACCCGCGGACGCCGTCGGCTCCGTCTCGACGGATGCCGTGCGGGTGGTGGGGAGCGGCTGAAGGCGGGTCTTCTGGATGGCCGCCAGCCGCCGCCTGAGGCGGCGGAAGTGACGCTCCTGGTCGGGTGTGCGCTCGTGGCCCCGCCACGCCAGGTTCACGCGCTCCAGCGGGTCGCACTCCAGGTCGTACATCTCCCACTGCGGGGGCGACTTGCCGTCGACCGCGTAGTACTTCGCCAGCTTCCACCGCTCTTCGCGAATGCTGACGATGTGGTTGGCGCCCTTGAGGTACGGGCCCGACGCCTGGCCCGCCTGCCAGTCGTCCCAGGTAAAGACCACGTACGGCTGCGGCGGCCGCGCCGGCTCCGGGTGCAGCACGTTGCGCGCGTACGACACCCCCTGCCAGTCGCGGCGGGCATCCGCCGGCGCGGCGAACAGGTCGGCGAGCGTGGGCAGAAAGTCCACGTGCGACACCAGCGCGTCGGTCTCCATGGGGTTCGCGTACAGGCGCCGGTTGCTGAACACCAGCGGCACCCGCAGCGACTCTTCGTAGAAGTTGAAGTTCTTCTGGCGCAGCCCGCCGTGCGCAAGGCCCATCTCCCCGTGGTCGGCGGTGCGGATGACGACGGTGTCGTCCATCAGCCCCGTGGCGTCAAGCGTGTCCAGCACGTTCACCAGGTACTGGTCCGACGCCTTCATCAGGTTGGCGTAGAAGTTCAGGTACGCGCGCTTCATCTCCACGCTGGTGAGCGCGCCGCCGCCCTTGTTGAAGGCCGCCACGAACTCGCGCTGCACCACCGGCTTGGTGGAAAGGTCCTCGTCCACCGTGGCCGGCAGCCTCATGTCGCCGCGGAACCACGCGCCGTCCTCGTACCCGGCCTCCTGGTAGGTGTTGGGATAGAACAGCACGTCGTGCGGGTTCACCAGCGAAACGATCAGAAAGAAGGGCTGCTGTTTCGCGGCGGCCGAGCGCAGGTAGGCCAGGGCCCCCTCGTCGCCGGCGGCGGCGGGGCCGTCGGCGTCCATGAAGCGGCCGTCGTTGTCGGGCCACCCGCCGCCGGCCTGGTCCACGTCCTGGTTGGCGCCGGCGTCGGGCGGGTTCCACCGGCTGAAGCCGTACTGCTCCACGTCGTGCGGCCGCCACGGCTGTCCCTTGACGGGCTTGCTGAGGTGCCACTTGCCCTTGTAGACCACCTGGTACCCCGCCGCCCGCATGACGGTGGCGATGTTGGGCAGGTCCAGCGGCATCTGCACCTGGTCGTACTTGCGGGGGTCGTACATGTCTTCTTCGAGCGTGTACTTGACCCCGTGCTGCGCGGGAAAGTAGCCCGTCATCAGCGTGGCGCGGGCCGGCGAGCACATGCACGAGTTGGTGATGCAGTTCTCGAAGCTCAGGCCGTGGCGCAGCAGGCGCCGCATCCCCGGCAGGTTCTTCTTTGCCCAGCCCCTGGGAAAGTGCTGGATGGCGCGGTCCTGGTCGGTGATGAACATCACCACGTTCATCCCCGCCATCCCGCGGTCCGCCGTCTCCGCCGCCCGCCCTTTCACCAGCCTGCGTCCCGCCGCCACCACCCGCTCCGCGACCGGCGCACCCACTCGTTTCCTGCCCGGGGGACCATCCGTACCGTTCCGTTTCGCCATCTGCTGTCCTCTTGCGAGATGAGGGGGAGGGGATGAAGCGGGGACTGCGGTTTACGACAGATAACGGATGGCGGACCGGCGCGGCAAGCAAACATTTAGATCTGGCCGGGGGACGAGGGCGCGGGATGCCGTTCCCCGTGGGGCACATGGCGCAATACGGGCGCACCCCGGGGCGGAAAAATCCACGGAATCATTGCCGCCCGCGCCGAATGCTTGTCATTGGACGCGATCCATGTTTGATTACATGCGAGGTCCCCTTCCGGGGCCCGTGCTCGACCTCTCCGCAAGCTGGTCCTCTCATGTCCAGGTCCCGCGCCCGCACCCTCGGCGCCTTCTTCGTCCTGACCGCCGCGGTGGCGGCCGTCGTCTTTGCGCGCGTAAACGCCAGCGGCGAGGCCACGGCGAGCGCCCTGGTCCCCGAGCCGGAGCCCGGCGCGTCGGCGGACGGCGCCCGGACGGATTCCGCCGTCCCCGCGAAGCCGCGCCGGCAGATCGTGCCGGACGTGGAGGTGGTGGTCAACATTCCCAGCGGGCGGCTGGAGCTGGTGCAGGGCGACAGCGTGGTGCAGAGCTACCCCGTGTCCGTCGGCTCCGCGCGCTACCCCACGCCCACGGGCGACTTTCTGCTGGCCACGGTGATCTGGAACCCGTGGTGGACGCCGCCGCCGGGGAGCGCGTGGGCGCGCAACCGCGAGCGGACGCCGCCGGGGCCGGGCAATCCCATGGGCCGCGTAAAGCTGCACATGGACGAGCTCATCTACATCCACGGCACCAACTCCGAGGGCCGGCTGGGCGCGCCCGCGTCGCACGGGTGCATCCGCATGTCCAACGCGGACGTGGTGGATCTCGCGAAGCGGCTTACCCGCATCGCCGATCCCAGCGTGGAGGACGCGCGGCTGGACCGGCTTGCCGCGCCCGGAAAGAACGAGCGCCACACGGTGATGACGCGCTCCATCCGCATGCGCGTGACGTACGACGTGGCGCGGCTGCGCGGCGACCGGCTGCACGTGTACCCCGACGTGTACGGCAAGGCGGGGAGCTACGGCGCCCACGTGCGGCGCGAGCTGGCGCGCGGCGGCGTGGACACGGCGCAGGTGCCCGCGGTGGCGATGCAGCGCCTGCGGGCCAGCGGCAGCGCGCGCGGCGGTGCGTCGTTCGCGCTGGCGGACGTGCCCTACCTGCAGCCCTTGCCGCCCGCGGAGCCGCGCGAGACCGGCCCGCGTGTGCTGGGCACCGCCGTGGCCTCGGACGCGCCGCCCCAGGCGCCCGCCGACACCATCGTGATTCCCGCGGCCGCGCCGGAGCCCGCCCCGCCCGCGGACTCCATCGTGATCACCGACGATCAGCCCTGATCGGGATCCACCCAAAGAAGGCCTCACACGGAGTCAGCGGAGTTCACTCTGCTGACTCCGGCGACTTTGTGCCAGTAATGCAAGGACGAGTGAGATGAGTATTCTGTTTTTCCTAGCGTTCGCGCTCGCGGGCCAGCCGGCCGAGACGGTCGCCGCCGAGCAGGCGGCGGACATCGTGGCTGGAGAGAGTTGCCCGCCCGCTCACGGGCAGTCAGAGACGCGCGTGCATAACCTTCTCTCCTCGCCGTTGCTCCCGGAGATGGCGGCGCGGTTCGACATCGGCACGGCGGCACGGCGTCCGCCTCGGACGTGCGGCTTCTCACCAACCAGGGTGACCTGGAAACCTGCCGTGCGCTCTGGAATGCGCTCGCGTCGTCGGGGACGGAACTCTCCTCCGGAGACCGCGTCACGTTCTACCGATCCGGTGACACGTTTTTCGTGCCGATATCGCGCAGCCGCCGTCCCGGCAGGCCCGGCGCCATTCAACTGGACGGCTACAGTTCGCTCGACGTTTACGATGCGGAGTTCCGGCTGGTTGGCCGCTTCGGGGCGTAACGGAAGCGGGCGCGGGTGATTCCGCGGAGTCCGCCCGCCCGCGGACTCCATCGTGATTACGGACGACCAGCCCTGATCCGAATCCACCCAAAAGAAGGTCACACAGAGTCAGCAGAGTTCTATACCGAATCCGGGAAAACAACACCTTTTTGGGTACAGAGGAACAGAGTCAGACAGAGAAAGCGAGCTGAAATGTCAGCTAGGTTCCTCTGTCTGACTCTGTTCCTCTGTATGATCATTCTTTTTCAGGATCCGGTGTTACTCTGCTAACTCTGCTGACTCTGTGTGAGGCCTTTTCTGTTTCAGGATGTGCCGAACGCGCGGCGCTCGGCGGCGGCGGTAAAGACGGCATAGGCCTCGGAAAGCGCGGCATCGGCTTCGGGGCCGCCGGCTTCGGGGGGCAGGGGGCCCAGCTGCCGCAGCACCGCATCGGGCACCGCCGCCGCGCGCGGGGAGAATGCCAGCGCCGCCAGCTCTCCCCCGGCGCGCCAGAAGTCCGCCGACGCGGGCTCGCTCGCCGCGGGCGGCGCCTCGTCCTCCAGATCCTCCTCCGCCGGCTCGTCCTCCTCCGCCGGGCGGGATGCGCGCAGCTCGCGCAGGCGCGCCAGCAGGTCGTCGCGCCCGCGGCCGCGCCACGAAAGCACCAGGAACGGGTCGGTGTCGAACGCCTCGGCCAGGATGTAGTACGTGGCCGCCACGTGCTTGCAGGGGTTGCTCCAGTCGGGGCACGAGCAGTCGGAGTCCAGCTCCGCCGCCCGCGAGGGGAACAGCGACAGCCCGGCCGCCGCGAACGCCTGCTCCACGTCGCGCGGCATCTCGCCCGCCAGCAGCGCGGCCAGGAACAGCGCCTGGTCCGCGAGCGCCTCCTCCGCCCGTGCCCACTCCGCGTCCGTAAAGGGCGTCAGCCGAATGCTCACCACGTACGGCAGCGTCCGCGAGCCCTGCACGCGCGCCGTCACCGCGCCGGGCTGCACGCGCAGGTCCATCACCTGGCCGCTGCGGGCGTAGCTGCGGCCGCGCGTCAGCCGCCCGGCATCCGCCACCTGCTTGAGCGCGGCGATGAAGCGCTGGCTCCACCACGTCTCGCCGATCTCGCCGCGGGTGCTGCGGGCCTTGATGCCGTCCTTGGCCGGCCGGCGCGGTCCGTTCTCCCAGTCCCACCAGTCGCTCATCGCCCCCTCACTCGGCCACCGCGTCGGCCGAGAGCGCCACCACGCGCCGCAGCTCGTCCGTCGACATCTCCGTGAGCCACGCCTCGCCCGTCCCCAGCACGCTGCCGGCCAGCGCCTTCTTTTCCTCGATCACCTGGTCGATGCGCTCCTCCAGCGTCCCCGCGCAGACCAGCTTGCGCACCTGCACGTCGCGCCGCTGGCCAATGCGAAAGGCGCGGTCCGTGGCCTGGTCCTCCACCGCGGGGTTCCACCAGCGGTCATAGTGGATCACGTGGTTGGCCGCCGTCAGGGTGAGCCCCGTCCCCCCCGCCTTCAGCGAGAGCAGCAGCACCGGCGGCCCGCCCGCCTTCTGGAAGCGCGCCACCAGCGCATCCCGCTCCCCCTTGCGCGTGCCGCCGTGCAGGAACGGGATCTCGCGCGCGAACCGCTCCCGCAGCCGCGCCTGCAGCAGGTGCCCCATCTCGGCGAACTGGGTAAAGACCAGCGCGCGGTCGCCCACCTGCATCACCTCGTCCAGCACCTCCTCCAGCCGCTCCAGTTTGCCCGACCGCCCCGCCAGCGCACTGCCGTCGCCCAGCAGCTGCGCGGGGTGGTTGCACGCCTGCTTCAGCCGCAGCAGCATCGAAAGCACCAGCCCGCGCTGCTGGATGCCCTCGCTCTCCTCGATCTTCCGCATGGAGTCGTCGACGATGGCCTGGTACAGCGACGCCTGCTCGCGGGTCAGGTTACAGAACACCTTCATCTCCTGCTTCTCCGGCAGGTCGCGGATGATGCCGCGGTCCGTCTTCAGGCGGCGCAGGATGAAGGGCCCGGCCAGCTGCCGCAGCCGCGCCGCGCGGTCCGCGTCGCGGTGGCGCTCGATGGGGAGCGCGAACTTCGTCCGGAACTCGCGCGCGGAGCCCAGCAGGCCGGGGTTCAGGAAGTCCAGGATGGACCACATCTCCGACAGCCGGTTCTCCACCGGCGTGCCGGTGAGGGCAATGCGGCGGGGCGCGCGAAAGCCGCGGACGGCCTGCGCCTGCCGCGCGGCGGCGTTCTTTACGTTTTGCGCCTCGTCCAGCACCAGCCGCCCCCACTCCACCGCGCCCAGCTCGTCGCGGTCGCGGGCGGCCAGCGCGTAGGTGGTGATGACCAGCTCGCTTCCCCGCACCGCCCTGCGCAGCGCGGGGCCGCTCAGCCGCTCGCCGCCGTGGTGCACGTGCACGCGAAGCCCCGGGGCAAAGCGCGCCGCCTCGCGCTGCCAGTTGCCCACCAGCGACATGGGGCACACCAGCAGCGTGGGCAGCGTCTTCTTTCCGTTGGGCGCGCGCGGCGGCCGGGCCAGGAGCAGCGCCAGCAGCTGCACCGTCTTGCCCAGCCCCATGTCGTCGGCCAGGCAGGCGCCCAGCCCCAGCCCGTCCATGAACGCCAGCCACGACAGCCCGCGCTCCTGGTACGGCCGCAGCGTTCCCTGGAACCCCGGGGGCGGGGCCACCGGCTGCACCCGCGCGTCGCCCGCGGCGGCCAGCAGGTCGCCCAGCCACCCCTCCGCCTCTACCCCCTCCACCGGCAGCGTGGCGTCCGTGGCCTCGGCGCCGGCGGCCAGCCGCAGCAACTCCGCGGCGGTCATCTCGCCGCTGGCGCCCTGCTCGAACAGGCGCAGCGCGGCGGCCACCTCCTCCGGCCGCAGCTCCACCCACTGCCCGCGAAAGCGCACCAGCGGCACCTTGGCTTTCGCCAGCGCCCGGAACTCGTCCGCGGAAAGGGGCGCGCCGCCCAGCGACACCTGCCAGTCGTACGCGACCAGCGACTCCAGCCCGAAGCGCCCCTCCGCCGCGCCCTTCCCTGACGACGACGCCGAGCGTGCCCGCAGCTTCGCGCCCAGCCGCGCCGCCGGCTGTCCCCACCACGGCGGCACCCGCACGCCAAAGCCCGCCTGCTGCAGCAGCGGCGCGCCCTCGCGGAGGAAGCCGTAGGCGCGCTCGGCGTCCATCGCCATTCCCGTGGGCTTTGCGCCGCGCAGGGCGGGGGCCAGCCCCGGCACCAGCCGCAGCGCGCGCCCCAGGTCCTCCAGCAGGCGCTCCTGCGGCTGCTCCAGCGTGCGGCGCAGCACCTTCAGCGCCCCGCGCGCCTTCCACACGTCCGCCGCGGGCACCAGCAGGCTGGGATCGTCCGCCGCCTGCAGCAGAAAGTCCAGCCGCCACGCGTCCACCCGCGCCCCGCGCTCCAGCTGCTCGGCCGCGGCGTCCGCGTCCACCGCCAGGTCCACGGGCGGCGTGAGCTGAAAGCAGGTGCGCAGCCCGCCCGCCGTGGACGGGGCCAGGGGCCGGCTCCACGTCCCCAGCGCGGCGTGCATCCGCTCCCATGCCGGACTCCCCGCGCGCGGCGCCGGCTCCACGGCGAACAGCGCGTCGCGCCACTGCTGCTCGGGGGTGCGGCGGGCGGCCTGCCGCAGCGCGACCGGGTCGGCGTGCCCGTCCAGCCCCTGCCGCACGCACGCGTCCACCAGTGCGTCCAGCGCGCGCCCGGCCACGTCGTCCGCCGCGGCGGCGGGGGCGTGCGCGGCGCAGGCGCCCGGCATGCCGCGGCGCAGCGCCGCCAGCCGCTCCCCGTCCGCCTCCGCCGCGACCAGGGGCCGCCAGCGGGCGGTCCACCGGCCGCCGTGCGCGGGCTCCAGCAGCGGCAGCACGCGCCCGCCCGCCACCAGCTCCAGCGCCAGCGTGGCGAGTTCGCCGAACGCGCGCACGCTGTCGCCCATCGCCACCCCGCCGGGTTCGGCGCCGGGAAGCGCGAGCAGCACGTCGAGCGCGTCCTGCCCCGCCAGCGACAGCACCCCCACCGACCACGCCGACACCTGCACCACGCCCTTGCCGCCCTCCGGCGCCACGTGCGCCAGCTGCGGCGAGGCCAGCGGCACGCGGCCGCGGGTGGGCAGGTGCAGCGTGATCTCTCCCGCGCCGGCCGGCTCCACGGGAAGCAGTTCCCGCAGCGCCTCGCGCAGTTCGCGCGCGTCCACGGCAAACGGATGCGGCCGCGTGTCGCGCGGGGTGCGCCCGCGCGGCGGCGCTACCGACGCCAGGCGGGTGGACGATTCACCCCACAGGTGCAGGCCGAACGGGCTCCAGCAGGCGTGTACGGCGATCACGCGGATTCGTGCAAAGGATGCGGCGCGCGGGCGGCTCCCGCGTCAAGTGCACAATGTACACTTGTGGGGGTGGATGATGAAAGGTCCCGGCGCCCATCGGAGGCGGGGTGTCAGGCCGGACGCGGGCCGGGGGAGGCCGGGGAGGTCAGGGGTACGGGTGGATCGTGATCTCGCGCTCCAGCATCTGCACCGGGCCGCCATCCAGCGGAACCCGCACCACGTACCGTTCGCTGCGCCGGCAAGGGTCGTTGCACTCCGTGCGCAGGCCAAAGCGAAAGACGTCGGCGTCCGCACCCGGCGCCCAGCCCACGTACGGGTATTCGGAGCCGGTCAGGTTCCACGAATGGATGTCGGGACGGATGCCGGCCGCGGCGTAGATCCCCTCCAGCCGGCCGGAGTTCATGGGGCCGATGAACCGCACCTCCAGCAAGCCGCCCCGCTCCAGCGCGCCCGTCACCGGGTCCACGGGCACCACCATGTCCACGGCGCCGAACCGCGCGTTCAGCGAGTCGAAGGCCAGGTATCCCGTCCGGGCGAGGGGGAGCACCACGCGGCCGTCCGCGCGCGCCGCAGGCCCGGCCGCCTGTACCTGCCGGGCCAGGGACTGCCGCACGCTGTCGGGAAACTGGTACAACAGCGACGCCAGGGTGGCGCCGGGCCCCCGGGCGACAATGCGGCGCAGCTCGGGAAAGGCCGCGCGGCTGCGCTCCAGCCCCCACCGCACGCGCTCCAGCCGCGCGGAATCCAAGTACAGCGTGGTGTCGCGGAAGGTGATGACGTTGGCGGCCTCCGCGTACCGCGACCAGTCCTGCGCATGCGCGGCCGGGGGAATGCCCGCCAGCAGGACGGCGCACGCGAGCACCAGGCGGCTGGACAAAAGGTGCATGGGACCGGTGGATCGGCAGGGGGATGGCACGGGTTCGATGATGCCCATTCCGGATCTGATCGGTGCTCGCCGGGTTGCGGACGCGCAGGTGCTTCGGACGCCGCAGATCGCCGGGCCGCCGAGTCCGCGAAGGCGGACTTTGCGATTTTCCAGCGGCGAATTCATTCGCTCCGGCGGACGGCACGTTACCGGATTAGAACCGCGACGAGCATCATCAACGTCCCGCACCCTCCGGCCCTGACGATCCGCTCCCGGGCCCGCCGTCGATCCTACGCCGGCGGCGCCAGGTCGAAGAGGCCGAGGGGGCGCGGCGTGTCGTCGCGGCCGATGGTCCACTTCGTCATGGCGATCTTCCAGCCGTCCGCCTCCAGCGCCTCCAGCAGCGTCAGGCTGGTGGCGCGGAAGGGATCGGAGAGCAGGATGCGCCCGCCCGGCGCCAGGTTGCCCTCGAAGATCCCCCGCAGGTGCGGATGCATGGTGCCGCCGTACAGGATGTCGGAGCCGATGATCCAGTCGTAGCGCGCGTCATCCTGCCAATCCACCCAGTCCACCAGCCGGTGCTCGATGGAGCCCACCCCGTTGCGCTGCACGTTGCGCCGGCAGACGGACATCGCCATCTCCTGCTTGTCGGTCTGCACCACCCGCGCGCCGAACGACGCCGCCACGATCCCCGGCAGCCCCGTCCCGGCGCCCAGCTCCAGCACCCGCTTTCCACGGAACTCCTCCGCGCGCGCGGCGATCTCGTGCGCCAGCGCGATGGCCGCGGGCCAAAGGACCACGCCGTACGGCAGCCGCTCCTTCAGCTCCATCAGGAAGTGCGCTTCGTCCTCGCGGCTGAGCACCGACTCCGAGTGCAGGATGCTCCACGTGCGCCCGCCCAGCCCCAGCCGGTACTCGTGCAGCGGAAAGTCGCCCGCGGTGGTGTGCAGCACCTCGGCCTGCGTGGTGGATTCGCTCATGTGCTCCGGCGTGACCGTCTGATGGGATGCGGCGGACGGCGGGAGGCGCGTACAAGATTCCTGCCCCGGGGCGGAACAAGCACGCCGTCGGGTGCACCGAATCAACCCCATTTCTCACCCGGAGGCCGCAGAGGCCACAGAGA
>NZ_DASWNM010000067.1:0-97019 GCF_036399255.1 Longimicrobium sp. | reverse complement strand
GCGGGAGTGCGGGAGTGCGGGAGTGCGGGAGTGCGGGAGTGCGGGAGTGCGGGAGTGCGGGAGTGCGGGAGTGCGGGAGTGCGGGAGTGCGGGAGTGCGGCGCCGGACACTCCGTACTCTGCCTCGCTGCAGCAAGACGGCAGGAGGACGCGATGGGAAATCCTCATCACGTCCTCTTCGTTTTCCTACCGCACTCACGCACTACCGCACTCACGCACTTCGTCCCTGTCCACTCCCCGCCGCAGCACTGTACCCGATTTCGGGCACAGCCGCACGTGCTTCGTTCCTGACGGGCTCCGCAAACAGTTGCTGCACAAAAAGATGAAGCAGACGGGCGTCAGTGGCGTCCGTTTTGCTTTTGCGAATCCGGGTTTTCCTTCCGTCGGCTCTCTTTCGGACGGCCTCCATGGCGCGTAGCATCCCCGCCGAATCCATGGCGCTGGACCATTCCCCGTGCGGCGCCATCGTCATCCGGACCCGGATCGCATCATGACTCTTTGGATGAAGATCGCCGCGGGCGTGGCGCTGGCCACGCTGTTCCGCGCGGGCCCCGCCGCCGCGCAGTCCATCGAGGGGCGCGTGACCGAGTCGCTGGCGCAGCAGGCCGTGGCCGGGGCGCAGGTGCAGCTGCTGGACACGGCGGGCGTGTCCGTCGCGGACGTGGTGACGGACTCCGGCGGCGCCTTCATCCTGCGGGCGCCGGAAGCGGGCGAGTACCGGCTGCGGACCGACCGCGTGGGGCTGCGCAGCACCCTGACCCGCGCCGTTCCGCTGGCGGCGGGCGAGACGGTGGCGGTGGAGGTGCGGATGGCGCCCGAGCCGGTGGTGATGGACACCGCCGCCCCCGGCCCCTACCGGCGCCAGGGCATCTACGGTCAGGTGCTGGATGACGAAACCGGCGAGCCGCTTCCCGGCGCGCAGGTGACGCTGCTGGACATGCGTGAGAACCGCGCGGGGAGCGCGCAGGCCGATTCGGCCGGGTGGTTTCACCTGCGCGTGCCGGCGGCGGACGGATACCTGCTGCGGGCGGAGCGCACGGGCTACCAGCGCGCCACCGCCCGCCGCATCACCGTGATGCCCGACGACTCGGTGCGGGTGGAGCTGCGGCTTTCCACCCGCTCGGTGCTGCTGGCGCCGCTGACCGTGGTGGCCGCTTCGCGCCAGGTGCTGCGCGACCACCAGCTGGCCAGCTTCGAGTGGCGGCGCTCGCAGCAGCCCTTTGGCCGCTACATGGGGCCCGAGGACATCGAGCGGATCAACCCGTTCAACGCCTCCGACGCGCTGCAGCAGGTGGCGATGGTGCAGGTGACCAGCGTTCCCGGGTCCACCGACCGCGTGGTCACCCTGCCGCAGCGCGGCCGGGGGCTGGCGGCCGGCGCGCGCTGCGTGCCCAACCTGTACGTCGACGGCCAGCGCACCCGGCTGAGCGAAGGGCTCACGATGGACCAGATGGTCAACGGCAGCAACCTGGCGGCCGTCGAGGTCTACACATCGCCCAACGGCGCCCCCGGCGAGTTTCCCCCCCTGGACAACCCGTTCTGCGGGGTTGTCGTACTCTGGACCCGCATATGACCTGTTCGAGGCCGCGCGCGGCGGTCCTGGCGGCGATCTTCGCCTGCGCGCCCGCGGCGGCGCAGTCCGTCGAGGGGCGCGTGACGGAGTCACAGGCGCAGCAGCCCGTCGCCGGCGCGCAGGTGCAGCTGCTGGACACCGCGGGCGTGTCCGTCGCGAACGTGGTGACCGACTCCAGCGGGTCCTTCAGCCTGCGGGCGCCCGAGGCGGGCGAGTACCGGCTGCGGGCGGACCGCGTGGGGCTGCGCGGCACCCTCACCCGCCCCGTGCCGCTGACGGCGGGCGAGACGGTGGCGGTGGAGGTGCGGATGGCGGCCGATCCGGTGGTGCTGGCGCCCACCGTGGCCGATGCACACCGCCGCCAGGGGATCTACGGGCGGGTGCTGGACGACGAGACGGGCGAGCCGGTCGCCGGCGCCCGGGTCACGCTGATGAACATGCGCGAGCTGCGCGTGGGACGGGCGGAGGCGGACGCGGAGGGATGGTTCAACCTGCGCGTTCCCGGCGCGGGCGGCTACCTGCTGCGGGCGGAGCGGGCCGGCTACCAGCGCGCCACCGCCCGCCGCATCACGTTGATGCCGGACGACACCGTGCAGGTGGAGCTGCGGCTTTCCACCCGGTCGGTGCTGCTGGCGCCGCTGACGGTGGTGGCGGCCTCGCGCCAGGTGATGCGCGACCACCAGCTGGCGGGCTTCGAGTGGCGCCGCGAGCGGCAGCCCTTTGGCCGCTACCTGGGTCCGGAGCAGATCGAGCGGATCAACGCGTTCTACGCCAGCGACGTGCTGCAGCAGGTGCCCATGGTGCAGGTGCAGGCCGGGCCCGAGTCCACGTTCGACCGCATCATCACCCTTCCGGCGCGCGGGCGGGTGTTCGGCGGCGGGGCGCGCTGCGTTCCCAACCTGTACGTGGACGGGCAGCGGATCAGCATGCGGGGGGGATTTCTGCTGGACCAGCTGGTGAACGGCCAGAGCATGGCCGCCGTGGAGGTCTACACGTCCCCGTCCGGCGCTCCCGGCGAGTTTCCCCCGCTGGACGACCCCTACTGCGGCGTGGTGGTGGTCTGGACCCAGGTGCGCTAGCCGGGAGGGATCACGCCGCAGACCGGCTCCAGCAAAAGACGATTCTCACCCAGAGGCCGCAGAGGCCACAGAGAAAAAACTCTGTGGCCTCTGCGGCCTCTGGGTGAGAATGATCTTTGGGGTGACTCGGACGGAGCCCGGGGGAAGCGCGTTTACGGGTTGCCGCGCCCGCGGTTGCCGTTCCCATTCCCGTTGCCACCTCCGTTGCGGCACCGGCCGTTTCCGTTGCCATTGCCGTTCCCGGCGTTGCAGCGGGTCTCGTCGCGGCGGTCCCGGTTCTTGTTGGGCTTGGCGCTGTTGCCGTTTCCGCTGCCGTCGCGCTGGCCCACGCTGGGACGCGCGCTGCCCGGATAGCTCACGGGGCGCCGGTTGCCCTCGGAGCAGGCGGCGGTCGAAAGCGCCACGACGAGCGCCAGCGCGCCCATACGGGGAAAATGCGTCATCGGTCGTCTCCGCGTAGAGTGCGTGCCTGCAGGTGCCACCGTAACAGGCGTTTGTCCGCCTATCCCGCAAGTCACGCGCCGCAAAGGCGATCGGATGCGTCCGCCAGAGCCGGAGGGAGCGGCGCAGTGGACACCGGCGGGGCGGGGGGGTAGTTTCGGGGCTCCCGCACACCCAGTACCGAGCCGCCGGATCAACATGGACGCGCTGAAGCAGAACGACGCCGACATCCACCGCCTGCTGGTGGCCGAGGCCGAACGCCAGGAGCACCAGCTGGAGATGATCGCCTCCGAGAACTTCGTCTCGCAGGCGGTGCTGCAGGCCATGGGCTCCGTGCTCACCAACAAGTACGCCGAAGGCTACCCCGGCAAGCGCTACTACGGCGGCTGCGAGGTGGTGGACGAGGTGGAAAGCCTGGCGCGCGAGCGGCTGCTGCGCCTGTTTGGCGCCGAGCACGCCAACGTGCAGCCCCACAGCGGCGCGCAGGCCAACATGGCCGTGTACTTTGCGCTGATGGAGCCCGGCGACACGCTGCTGGGAATGAACCTGTCCGAGGGCGGCCACCTTACGCACGGCTCGCCGGTCAACTTCAGCGGCCGGCTGTACAACGTGGTCGCCTACGGCGTGCGCCCCGACGACCACCGCATCGACTACGCGGCGCTGCGCGACCAGGCCATGAAGGTGCGGCCCAGGGTGATCGTCGCCGGGGCCAGCGCGTACCCCCGGCAGATCGACTTCGAGACCTTTGGCGAGATCGCGAAGGAGTGCGGGGCGCGGCTGGTGGTGGACATGGCCCACATCGCGGGGCTGGTGGCCACGGGGCATCATCCCAACCCCGTGCCCCATGCGGAGGTGGTGACCAGCACCACGCACAAGACGCTGCGCGGGCCCCGCGGGGGGCTCATCCTCTGCACGGAGGAGCACGCCAAGGCCATCGACAAGCAGATCTTCCCCGGGATCCAGGGCGGGCCGCTGATGCACGTGATCGCGGCCAAGGCGGTGGCGTTCGCCGAGGCGCTGCGGCCGGAGTTCAGCGACTACAGCGGCCGGGTGATCGCCAACGCGCGCGCCCTGGGCGAGGCGCTGGCGGAGCGCGGCTTTACGCTCGTCTCGGGCGGCACGGACAACCACCTGCTGCTGGTGGACCTGCGCAGCAAGGGAGTCACGGGCAAGGTGGCCGAGAAGGCGCTGGACCACGCCGGCATCACCGTCAACAAGAACACGGTGCCGGGCGAGACGGAAAGCCCGTTCGTCACCAGTGGCGTGCGCATCGGCACGCCGGCGCTCACCACGCGCGGCCTGGGCGAGGCCGAGATGCGCGACATCGCCGGCTTCATCGACCGCGTGATCCAGGCCCCCGCCGACGAGGACGTGGCGGACGCGGTGCGCGGCGAAGTGCGCGAGCTGTGCGGGCGGTTTCCGCTGTACGGGGAGTGGGCTCGGACGTAGGGAGAGGGGACAGGTTACAGGGGACAGGTTACAGGGGACAGGTTACAGGGGACAGGGGACAGGGGACAGGTTACAGGGGACAGGTTACAGGGGACAGGTTACAGCGGGCTGTGCTTCGGGCTGCATCGGATTGCGGACGATTCAGGATTCGGCGGCAGGATCGCAAACGGAAGAACGGCCTCGCGGGATGCGGGGCCGTTCTTCGTTGCGTCCACGATCCGCGGAGCTACGACCTGCGGAGTGCGTTGGCGGCGCCGGGGGCGGGCGTGGCGGGGGCCGCGGGCGGCGCTTCGGCTTCGGTGGCGAACATGCGGGTGAAGTCGCGCAGCCATTCGCCACCCACGCGCTCCCGCGCCCTGGCCTCGTCCGCGAGATCGAGCGCCCCGATCTGCTCCGCCGTCTGCGGGCGCGAGGCCTGTTCGGCGAAGCTCGACAGCCTTGCGGCCGTGTCGGTGGTGCGGGGGGCCGCAAACGCCGCCAGCGCGACGGCGAACGCGCCGGCGGGAATCATCCGCCGCGTGGACGGCCGCCAGCCCAGGAACAGCGAGGAAACCGCAAACCCCACCCCCAGCATTCCCAGCCCGCCGCCAAACACGCCGGCGGCCCCCTCGGTGCCGCGGCTGGTGGGCTCGGCACACATCACGCCCAGCAGAAAGATTCCCGCCCCGTACACCCACGTGCCGCGCGGTGAATCCGTTCCATCGGAAGGCCCGGGATGAGAATGCGGGGCCGGCTCCGCATTCCGTGCGGCGGTGGCGACTACGGACGGCGGGTTGGCCGGTGCGTGCTGGCGGATCATGGGATCGGTGTCCGGAACCATGCAGATGCTCTCGAGAGAAAGACGATGGGGCGTGCCGGGTATCATTGGACCTCGCGGGCCTCTCTGGCAATGGGCACGCCACCGTCGACAAAGGTGCGGTCCATTCGGTAAGCCGTGATACACGAAGCACTTGTCAGATGGGGGGCTCCACTCGCGTCCGTGAACGGATAGGGCGAATTGGGACTGTTGCGCCACATCCGGGACATTTTCGGCGGGCGGCTCCGCCGCACCTCCGCGCCTGGCCGGGCGTCCCGGGAGGGTGTCCCGGACGCAAATCTCTCCTGGAACTCCACGGAGTGATGTACGAATGGAGGCGCGGAGGTAAAAAGACAGAAACGGCGGGACCTCCCTGTCTCCCTCTTTTTGCGGCCACCCCCGCACCCCGGGTTTGCTCGGCGCCACCTGCGGGCTGACCGGGGGCGGCGAGCTGTACTGCTGGGGTGGATTCGACGGCGCCGACATCGGCACTCCGCGGCCGCGGCGCGTGTTCGCCAGCCTGGAGGTCGCCTCGTTTGCGCTGGCGCAGGTGATGGCGTCGCGGGAGGACTACCTGTGCGTGGTGGCCAGGGACGGAGCCGCCTGCTGCTGGGCCGGCACCAGCCCTTCGCGCGGCGAAACCGGGGATGGTGGCCCGGCGCGGTACCGGGGAACCGAGCCCGCGCCCACGCGGGTGGCCGGCGCCGACCGGATAGAGTCGGAGGACCAGGATGATGCTTCAGCTCGCTTTCTCTGTCTGACTCTGTTCCTCTGTACGATCATTCTTTTTCAGGATCGGTTATGAGCTGCCTGCTTTCCCGCCGGAAGCAAACGTCGAAGCCGCGGGGCCGGAAGCGGATGACCCCCAGCGAGCGCGCGGCGCCGGGGGCGACGGATTCCACGAGCGTGCGGAAACGGTTACCTTGAAGGCCCTCGGCTCGTTTCCCCTGACGCAATCCATTCCATGATCGCCCGATACGCCCGCCGCGCCGCGGCACTGCTGTGCCTGGTTCTCGCGTCCGCCGCCTGCGACAACCCCTTCGGCTCCGGCGGCAAGAAGACCGAACCGGCCGTGCTGAAGGCGACGCAGATCGCCGCGGGCGAGTACCACGTCTGCGCCCTGGATGCCGATTCCCTCGCCGTGTGCTGGGGCGACGCCCGCTCCGCATCCACCGGCCACGCCTTCGAGGGGCTGGAGAGCTGCGTGGACGGGCTTCCGGTGGGAAGCGAAACCGCGTGCAGCCAGGTGCCGCGCACGGTGGCCGGCGGCCACCGCTACCGCTCCCTCGTGGCGGGCGGCGACGCCACGTGCGGCATTCGCGCCGACGGAACCGCGCTGTGCTGGGGGCCCACCGGGGGCGTGCTGGGCACCTCCGGGGCCGCGTCCTGCTGGCCCGAGGGCCAGCCGTGCAACGTTACCCCCGTGCCGGTGGCGGGCGGTCACCGCTGGGCCAGCCTGGACATTGCCGTGGTCCCCTTCGCCACGTCCATGTACGCGTGCGGCGTGACGGAGGCGGGTGAGGGCTACTGCTGGGGCCGCAACACGCAGAAGCGCCTGGGGACGGGGTCGCACGACGAGGATGCATCGTGGAGTGCGCCCCAGCCGGTGGCCGGCGGGCTGCGCTTTCGAAAGATCGCCGCGGGATGGGTGCACAGCTGCGGGCTTGCCGTGGACGGCGCCGCCTACTGCTGGGGAGGCAACCAGGGGGGACAGCTGGGAACCGCGGCGGCCATGAGCAGCTGCACGGGGTACAACGCCCAGGCGGAGCCCGTTCCCGTTGCCTGCTCGCCGGTTCCCGTGGCGGTGCAGGGCGGCCACACCTTCACCGACGTCAGGGTGAGCATCGGCGCCTCGTGCGGCCTGACCACGGGCGGCGAGCTGTACTGCTGGGGGTACTTCGCCGGAACGGGACGGGGCACGCCCCAGGTCCGCCGCGTCTTTCCCGGGCTGCGCCTGCAGTCGTTCGCGATGGGGAACCCGGGGCTCGCCGGGATCAACGCCGACTACCTGTGCGGAGTGGCCCAGGACGGCGCCGCGTACTGCTGGGCCGGCTCCTTTCCTGCCTACGGGCAGAACGGGGACGGGATCCCGGGGCAGCCGCCGCGCGGGTCCGAGCCCACCCCCGCGAGGGTCACGGGCACGGCGCGGTACACCCGGCTCGCGCTCACCACCGAGAGTGCCTGCGGCATCACCACAGAGGGCTCCGTCAACTGCTGGGGCCGCAGCATGTACGGCTCGCTGGGTCGGCCGGCCGGCAATGGCACCGGCCATCCCACCCCGGCGCCGGTGGACCCGGTGAAGGAGTAGCAGGCGCCCGGCGCCCACCGTGGCCGCGGCGCACGGGCCCCTCCGCGACGAGTGGCCCGGCGTGTTTCCACCCCGCCGGACCCCCGTGCGGCGAACCGCCGGGCGGCTGCGGTGTATGCGCACGGTCTTGCCCCCGACCGGACAAAACGCAGTGCCTGCCATGAAGCGAGCATACATCGAAACCTACGGCTGCCAGATGAACATCAGCGACAGCGAGCTGATGGCCGGCATCCTGGCGGAGCAGGGGTTCGTCGCCACCGACAAGCCCGACGACGCCGACGTCATCCTGGTGAACACCTGCGCCATTCGCGACCACGCGGAGCAGCGCGTGATTGGCCGCGTGGGGCAGCTGCAGCAGTACCGCCGCGAGGGCGCGCTCATCGGCGTGACCGGGTGCATGGCGCAGCGCATGGGCGAAAGCCTGCTGGGCCGCGCCGGCGGCGTGGACCTGGTGATGGGGCCCGACGCCTACCGCCAGCTGCCGGACAAGCTGGCCGAGGTGGGGGCGAAGCGCACCCCGCGCCCGGCGCTGCCGCTGGCCTTTGGCACGCACGCGCCGCAGCAGCCGCGGGGGCTCACCGTGCTGGGCTTCGACCCGCACGAGAACTACGAGGGGGTGGCGGCAAAGCGCATCTCGGCGGTGAGCGCGTGGGTGCCCATCCAGCGCGGGTGCAACTACCGCTGCACCTACTGCATCGTCCCCTACGTGCGCGGCGACGAAAAGAACCGCGACCCGCTCGCCATCCTGGACGAGGTGCGGGCGCTGGCGCGGGACGGCGTGCCCGAGGTGACGCTGCTGGGGCAGACGGTGAACTCGTACGAGCACGGCGGGTGGAACTTTCCCCGTCTGCTGCGCGAGGTGGCGCGGGTGGACGGAATTCGCCGGGTGCGCTTCACCTCTCCCCATCCCAACGACTTTACCCGCGCGCTGGTGGAGGTGATGGCCACCGAGCCCGCCGTCTGCAAGCAGCTGCACCTGCCCGTGCAGAGCGGCCACAACCGCACGCTCAAGCGCATGCTGCGGCGCTACACGGTCGAGGAGTACCTGGAGAAGATCGAATGGGTGCGCGAGGCCATGCCCCACATCGCGCTCTCCACCGACGTCATCGTGGCCTTTCCGGGCGAGACGGACGAGGAGTACGAAGGAACGCTGCAGCTGATGCGCACGGTGCGCTACGACGACGCGTTCCTGTACAAGTACAGCGAGCGCGACGGCACCCCGGCCACCCGCCTGCCGCGCGACCAGTTCGTGCCGGACGAGGTGGGCCAGGCGCGGCTGGAGCGCCTGATCGAGACGCACCGCGCCATCCAGGCCCAGATCTACGCCTCGGAGGTGGGGCGCGTAGAGGAGGTGCTGGTGGAGAAGGAAGGGCGCCGGGGCGGCCTGCAGGGGCGCACCGAGGGGAACAAGGTGGTCACCTTCGAGGGGCCGGCGGAGCTGATCGGCAGCTTTGCCGAGGTGCGGCTGGAGTCCACCAGCGGCGCCACCTTTTCGGGTGAGCTGTTCCACGCGCTGGCGGCGGCATGACGGCACCCCGCTGGCTTCCCGCCGCCGCGGTGACGGTCTTTGCGGCGGCGCTCGCGTGGTTCAACCGCGGCGAGCGGGTGGCGCTGGACGTGGGGATCGCCACGTTCTACCGGGCGCCGCTGACGGTGGTGCTGTTCCTGGCCTTTCTGGCGGGGATGCTGTCGATGCTGCTGTTGAGCCTGCGGCAGGACCGGCGCCTGCGCGACGAGCTGCGCGCCCGCGGCATCCTGGACCTGCCCGCGCCCCCCGCCGCCGCCGCGCCGGCCGAGCCCGAGTGGCAGCGGCCGCAGCAGGCGCCCGAGCGCCCCGAACCCGCGGCGGCGGACGACCGCACCGACATCTACGTGCGATACGACGAAGACCCTGCCGCCTGAAGCGGTCCGGGCCTGCCCGCCAAAGGCCGCGCTCCCTCTTTCAAAGGGGGCGCGGCCTTTTTCTTTGTCGGCGGGAGCGCGCCTATTCCCAGCCGAAGCGGTGACTTCCTGAGGGAGCGTACCACGCGTAACCAGAAGCCACACGACCGCCTGCGCGCGACCGAAGGATCTCGTCCGCCTTCGCGAAGGACTGTCCTCCGGCCTCGGCAGCCGGCCCCTCGGTTCTGCCGGCGAGATCCTTCGGTCGGCGCCAAAAGTCCATCGTACCCGCAGGTTGCGTAGCGGCGCCTCCCTCAGGAAGTCAATCGCAGGGCGAGGGTTGGCAACACGCTCTGAGAGTGTGTTCAAGAATCCGCTGCGGTCGCGCCGGTCTGTCATTTCGAAGGAGGCGCCACACCGCACCATCGACTCGCACGAAATCCGGCGCGCCGACTGAGAAATCTACTGTCTGCTGCTGGTGCCCCGCCGCACCGCTCCGGCACTGGCCCTGTCCGGCTGCATCCCCGCCGGAGACGAGGCGCTCCGGCGGGCCTGGCGGGCCGCTCCCCCCGGAGCGGCCCGTCTCCGTTCCTGGATGTGCTCTCCTCTTGTCGGAAAAAGGAAATTCTGGCAGATTCATGCTCCGCCCGAACTCCAGAGCACCTCACCGACCGGAGCCAGGAATGAACAAGTTCAAGCTGAAGGCCGAGAACCTGATGGTGGAGTCGTTCCACACCATCGCGGAGCCCGGGGAGTCCCGTGAAACCGTAAAGGATCCGCAGTACTGCATCTGCTTTGCGCCGCCCTGCATCTGCACGGCGGGCCCGGACTGCACCGGCGCGCCCCCGGCGTAAGGGCCGCGGCCGCACCGAAGCAAGCATCCGTTTTCACCGCCACGGCAAAAGACCGTCTCACGCAGAGGAAGCAGAGGAAACAGAGTGGTTTCCTCCGCTTCCTCTGCTTCCTCGCGTGAGTCAAGATCTTTTGCCTTTCGGGATCATCTGCATCCACTGAGACGCCAACGGGCGCAAATCCTGCGTCAACCCATGGCAACCATTTCAAGCCGTCTCCTGCATCAAACGAACGTCGTCAGGCACGCCTCGGCCCCGTCATTTTCCGAGGGCGTGGACACGCTCGGGCTGCTGCCCATCCGGGTATCCTGGACGCGGGGGCCTGCCGCACCCGTGGGATCTGCACGCTGGTTTCGATGATGAAGGATGGTGGCGGGGTGCGCGTGCGGCGATCCGCCGTGCACCCGCATGGCGGGCCGGACCGCACCGGCCCGGCTTCGGGGTGAGCCGGTTGGCCTACACCCTTCTTCTTCTCACCGCATCACGGAGGACGGGATGAACAAGCTCAAGCTGCAGCTGGAAGACCTGATGGTGGACAGCTTCGACACCACCACGCCGGCGAAGTTGAAGGGGACGGTGTTCGGCGAGCAGTGCACCTGCTACACCCAGTGCACGTGTCCGGGCTGCCCCACCTGCTACGCCAGCTGTAATGGCAGCTGCGACGCCAGCTGCAACGGCACCTGCGGAGCCACCTGCGATGCCTCGTGCTATGGCAGTTGCGACTACAGCTGTGACTGCACGTACGAGGCATCGTGCAACGGCCAGACCTGTCCCACGGCGCAGAGTCCCATGCATTTCTGCGTCGATTGCCAGCCCGTGTAATGGGCGGTGGCGTTCCCGCTGTCCGCGCCCGCTGCACGGCGCCCGGGGGTAGCGGCCGCCAGTCCTGATCGCCGTCTGACACGCATGAATACCGGCCGCCGCGCTCCCCAGCGCGGCGGCCGGTCCGCCCTCTATGCATACATCCAGGCCTCTCCGCGGTGCCGCTTCCGCCGGCCCGAGAAGGCTCTGCGGCGAAATGTTTTCTTCGGCGGGGAACGCGAACAACCGAATGCTCTCGATGCGTCGTTGCGTTTGACGACAAACGGGCCGTCACGGGACGGCCCATTTTGCGTGTCGATGGCATGGCTCGGCAAAAAGTGGCAGAGATGACTGGTTCTGAACGTTCCGGGTGTAGACTCGATGCACACCCGGTGCTCGTCATCGCATTACCGGAAGGCCGCGTTGAGGAACTGGTGCTGCGCGTGAAGGAGGGTGCGGTGGAGTCGATCCATGAGGACGCCTCCTGCTGCGCCGCCCGTCTGCTGAGCTGCTGTAAAGGCCACGTGACCACCTTCGGCACCGGACGCCGAGAGCCTGAAGATGGAATCGTGATCGACACCATCCCGATCTCACGGACCGGCGCGGAATCGTGAAAGGGTGCTGGCGGGCTGCATCTGCCTGGGTGTCGCCGTGTATCTGCGCGGCCGGGCCGACTGCACCGCCATGGAGTAATCGCAGTGTTCCGGGCGCGGGCGACCGCCCTGCGCCCGGATCGTACGCCGGCGTGGAGTACGCTGGCGGATCCGTTCCCCATCCCTTGAGGAGGACCCATGCAAAAGCTCAAGCTGCAGCTGGACGACCTGCGGGTAGACACCTTCGAGACGAACGCGGCGCGCAAGGAGAAGGGAACCGTGTTCGGCGAGCAGTGCACCTGCTATACGCAGTGCGACACGTGCTACCAGTCGTGCGAGGAGACCTGCGGCTACAACTGCGTGTCTCTGCACACCTGCGACTACCAGACGTGTCCCGGCTTCGCGACCGTGCGCGAAGGGGAGCGGTTCTGCATCTATTGCTGAGCCGCGGGCCGGGGACGGCATCGAAGGTGCCGCCCCGCTGACGTCTCCCGCCGTGCACGCCGTGCGGAAAACAGCGGCGCCGTTCCCCTGGGGACGGCGCCGTTTTCATGGCCCGGCCGCGGGGCGACCCCGGCCCGGCTGTCATAGGGGGTTGCTCCTGTGTATCGCTCCGTTGCAGCACTCCGATGCACCGCCGGTGGCGTGGTGAATCACAAGTCATTGGAAAACAATGAGATGAAGTTTTGCGGGCGTCTGGTCCACCGGTTGCCCCGTCCCGGGGTGCCCGGCGCGTGAACGAACACAAGAGCTTCGCCGGGAAGTTCCTTCAGCAGACCACCCCCATTACCCCCGGAGGCATCATGAGCACCACGGACACCACCACCGCCGTACCCGCCCTGAAGCTGTTCGCCGACGCGCAGCCGGGCTCGCCCGTCAGCGTGGGCACCGTCAACTTCAGGGTGAGCCCGCCCCAGGCCACGGGGCTGAGCATTCTGCGCAACGACGGCACCTTCGTGAACGACCACGAGATCCTGGGCAACAACCAGGCGGTCAGCGTGGGCTTCGACCTGGCCGAGCCGCTTCCCCGCAGCCTGTCGGTGCGGCTGGTGGGGCTGGTTTCGCGCCTGGGCTCGCAGGACGGCTACTCGCCCATCAGCCTGTCGGTGAACGGGCAGACCATCGTGTCGCACTACACCGTTCCCGGCGGCGGCTACAATCCCACCGAGGTGTCGTTTCCGGTGCCGGTGGAGCTGCTGCAGGCGGGGCGCAACAGCTACACGGTGCAGGTGGGCTCCGACGCCCAGAGCTACTTCTGGCTGTACGAGATGGGCGTGACGGTGAGCCCGTACACCCGGGTGATGTCGGCCGACATGACCAAGGACCCGCCGGTCACCACGGGAATGGCCATCACCGCCAACCAGGGCGGCTTTCAGAACGACCACTGGCGCTACGGCAACAACCAGCAGCTGGCCGTGAGCTTCGACCTGCAGTACGTGGGCGCGCCGCGCGACCAGGTGCTGCTGTCGGTGACCGGGCTGGTGTCGCGCAACGGCGGCCAGGACGGCTTCTCGCCCATCACCATCACCGTGAACGGGCAGACGCTGGCGGCCAACGTCACGGTGTCGGGCGGCGGCTACAACCCGGAGCAGGCGGTGTTCGTGGTGCCCACCTCCATGCTGCGCCCCGGCAGCAACAGCGCGGCCATCCAGGTGGCGGCCAACGCGCAGACGTACTTCTGGCTGTACCGGCTGGACGTGACGGAGCTGGCGTTCTTCAACCTGGTGGGCACGGCGGACGTGTCGGTGTACCCGGCCACGGCCACGGGCGTGCAGATCACGCAGAACGACGGCTGGTTCCAGGACGACCACCTGCGCATCGGCAACAACGGGCGCTTCACGGTGTCGTTCCCGCTGTCGGCCCCCACGCCGCTGCTGATCGACTTCGTGGGGCTGGTGTCGCGCAACGGCAGCCAGGACGGCTACTCGCCGGTCACGCTGTCCATCAACGGGCAGACCATCGCCAGCAACTACACGGTGCCCGGCGGCGGCTACGACTACCAGCCCAGCTGGTTCTACGTGGCCCGCGAGAGCACGCAGGCGGGGCAGAACAGCGTGACCATCCAGGTGGCCGCCGACGCGCAGACCTACTTCTGGCTGCGCAGCCAGACGGTCTTCAGCATCTGACCGCCGTCCGGCACGCCTTGAAGGCCGGCCGCCGCGCTCCCCAGCGCGGCGGCCGGTCCGTTTTTCCGCGCATACGCCCGGCCTCTCCGCCGCGGTGTCGCAGCCGCCGGCCCCAGCAAGGCTCTGCGGGAATGGGCCGTCCAACGTAATGCGGGGATCGCACCGCTCTCGCAGAGTCGTTGCGTTTCGCGTCATTGAATGCTACCTCTGTCGCGAAGCCGTTTCGGGGGTGCTCGCGTTTCACTGCGGTGGCAGCTCAGGGAGCATTCGTGCGCGGATCCACGCGACCGGCTTCGCATTGGCATCCATCCATCCATTCACCACAGGAGAGGGCCACATGCGGAAGCTCAAGCTGCAACTCGACGAGCTGAACATCGATAGCTTCGACACCACGGCGCCGCAGAAGGCGAAGGGTACGGTCTTCGGCGAGCAGTGCACGTGCTATACGCAGTGCACGTGTCCCGGCTGCCCCACCTGCGACGCGAGTTGCAACGGCACCTGCGAGGCTGATATAGGCTGCGGCCCCACGTGCAACGCCTCGTGCCGGGCCTCGTGCGTCGACAATACCTGCGCTATCGATTACGGTACCTGCGGTCTATCGTGCCCCGGCACTTGCTATGACACGTGCATGTGCCTCGGCCCTAGGACTTACTACTGCTGACAGTACCATTGTCACGAGCCCGAGATCGCGGCTGAAGAGATGGCGTAGCGGATAGCTCGCCGTTCTCCGGAGGAGGTCGGTACTTACTACTGCTGATGGCACGCGGCAGGACGCGTCGCGGATCGCGCGAGTCAGGATGACTCTCTGATCGCGTAACCCGCTGCGGGATTTCGGCTCTGGATAAACCTGTCCACGCGGTGGCGGGTCGCGGCTACACATTCGGCGCGAGGACGCGTTAGACTGAGAGCTTCCGCACTCTCGTCCACCCGAGCCCCGGACGCGTGACGCAGCTGGCACTCCCGCTCGTATCGGCCTTTCTGGCGTTCGTTGCGGGGCTGCTCTTCGGATTGCGCGTGGATTGGGTCACAGGCGGCACTGCCCTCGCGGCGGTGCCGCTTCTGCTTGCGCCGTGGCTGCACCGCAGGCTGATCGGCGAGCGAATCCGTGCCGATTCCGTCCGCCTGCTGCTGCTGGGGGCGATGGCGGCGGCGGGCGCGGGGCACGGCGCCGGGGCCCGCGTCCGCGCCGAAGGGGACTGCCGCGTGCACTTCGCGGAGGGCACGGAGCTGACGGTTCGCGGCGCGCTGGGCGCCAACTGGAATCCGCCCGCGGATCCCAGGGCGCGGCGGCCGCTGCTGCCGGTGGACGCGTCGTCCGTCATGACGGCGGGGCAGGGGATCGCGGGATGCGCGGGCGGCGTGCGCGTGCGCCTGCCGCGGGGCTCCGACACGGCCCTGGCGGGGACGGAGCTGGTGCTGCGGGGACGATGGCGGACGCTGCCGCGGCCCGTGCTGGGGAGCGGCTGGCCGCGCGATCCCGGCTTCACCGGATACGTGTCGGTGGATTCGATGCAGGTGGCGGCGAAGCCCGGCTACCGTGCGCACCCGCTGCTGACCACGCGCGGGCGGACGGAGCGGCAGCTGCACCGGCTGATGGGGCGCCACGGACCGCTGGCGGACGCGCTGCTGCTGGGCCGCCGCGAGACGCTGGACCGAGAGCTCAGCGACCGCTTTGCGCAGACGGGGCTGGTGCACCTGCTGGCCATCAGCGGGACGCACGTGGCGCTGATGGGCGCCGTGTTCGTGCTGATCGGGCGGATGCTGCGGCTGTCACGCGACCGGGTGGCGTGGCTGACCATCGTCCTCATCACCCTGTACCTGGCCGTGATCGGCGCGCCGCCGTCCGCCATGCGCTCGGGGATCATGCTGGCGCTGGCGCTGATCGCCACGGTGCTGCAGCGGCCCTCCGCCACGCTCCCCATCGTCGCCGCGGCGGCGCTGGCGATCCTGGCCGTGCAGCCCATGGCGGCGCTGGACGTGGGCTTTCAGCTGTCGTTCGCCGGCGTGCTGGGGATCATCCTGCTGCGCGGGGCGATGCTGGAGCGCGTGCCCAAGGCCCTGCGGACGCACCCCGCCGCGCGCTGGCTGACGGAATCGGCCGTGGTGAGCATCGCCGCGTTCGTGACCACGGCGCCGATCGTGGCGCACCACTTCGGGCAGGTGGCGCCGGTGTCGATCATCGCCAACCTTCCCGCCATTCCGCTGACCAGCCTGGCGCTGGTCGGCATCGGCGCGGCGGCGGCGACGGAGCCGGTGGCGCCGCCGCTGGCGCACCTGCTGGCGGACGGGGCGGGGCTGGCGCTGGACCTGCTGAACGCCGTCGTGGACGTGGCGATCCGCGTTCCCGGAGGGCACGCGGCGGTGGCGCGGCCGCGGTGGTGGGCGTGGGCCGCCACGGCCGTGGTCTTTCTCCTGGTCCTGGACGCCGCCGGGCGGATGCGCGACCGGGTGCGCTGGGCGGTGGCGGGGATGTGCGCCGCGGCGGCGTTCCTGCTGCTGCCGCTGGCCGGTTCGGCGGGGGCCGGGCTGGAGATCGCCTTCATCGACGTGGGGCAGGGGGACGCCGTCGCGCTGCGGACGCCGGGGGGGCGGTGGATCCTGGTGGACGCGGGGGAGCGCGACGACGGGTGGGACGCCGGCGAGCGGCGCGTGCTCCCGTTCCTCCGCGCCCGCGGGGCAACGCGCGTCGAGGCGCTGGTGCTCACCCATCCCCACGCGGACCACGTGGGCGGCGCGGCGGCGGTGATGCGCGCGGTGCCGGTGGGGCGGGTGATCGACCCCGGGATGCCGATGGGGACGCCGGTGTACCTGGAGACGCTTCGTGTAGCAGCGGAGCGGGGAATCGAGTGGAATGCGGCCCGTCAGGACCGCAAGTTGCAAATCGACGGCGTGGAACTGCTGTTCCTGTGGCCCACCGTGGACGCTCTTGACGCCCCCGCCGATCCTAACGAAATTAGCGCGGTGGTACTGGTGCGCTATGGCGGCTTTTCCGCGCTGCTGACGGGCGACGCGCCGTCGGAGGTGGAGGCGCGGCTGGCCGCCCGCTACGGCGCCGCCCTGCGGGCCGACGTGCTGAAGGCCGGGCACCACGGAAGCCGCACCGCGTCGTCCGGCGCGTTCCTGGACACGGTGGATCCCGACCTGGCCGTCGTCAGCGCCGGGGTGCGCAACGACTACGGCCACCCGCACGCCGAGGTGCTGGCGCGGCTGGGGGCGCGGGGGATCCCGGTGGCGCGGACGGACCAGGAGGGGACGGTGCGCATCGACGTGGAGCCGGGGGGAGCCCAGTGGCACAGGGTGGAGCCGTGAGCCTGCTGGCCGCGCTGGCGGACCGCGTGCTGGGCGCGCGCATTCCCGACGACGAGCTGCCGCACCCGGTGCCGCCGGGGGTGGTGGTGCGGCGCAGCCGGCTGATCCCGGCCCTCGGCGGGGTGTTCATGGGCGGCAGCCGCCGTCCGGCCGGCGCGGTGACGCTGGGGCACACCATTCTGTGCAACGAGGGCCAGACGCTGACGGACGACCTGCTGGTGCACGAGCTGGTGCACGTGGAGCAGTGGGAGAAGGACCCGCTTTTTGCGCTGAAGTACTGCGCGGAGTGGTTCAGGCACGGGTATCGGCAGAACCCGTACGAGCAGGACGCATACGCGCGGCAGCGGGAGTACGCCGCCCGAAAACACCAATCCGTACCCCCGAGGCCATTGTGAGCCAGAGGTCCGTCGTTACCATCGAGCGGCACATCATCGAGGCGGAGCGCCAGTTTCCCGAGGCAACGGGCGCGTTCTCCAACATCATGTACGACATCGCCTTCGCGGCCAAGATGATTGCCCGGGAGGTGCGCCGCGCCGGGCTGGCCGACGTGCTGGGCTACACCGGCGAAGTGAACGTGCAGGGCGAAGAGGTCAAGAAGCTGGACGAGTTCGCCCACGAGGTGATCTTCAAGGCGCTGGACCACACGGGGCACCTGTGCGGCATGGCGTCGGAAGAGGTCGAGGACTTCATCCCCATCCCCGACCGCTTTCCCACGGGCAAGTACTGCGTGCTCTTCGACCCGCTGGACGGGTCGTCGAACATCGAGGCCAACGTGTCGGTGGGCACCATCTTCAGCGTGCACCGCAAGATCAGCGACCACGAGCGCGGCTGCGCCGAAGACTGCCTGCAGCCGGGCTACAAGCAGGTGGCGGCGGGGTACGTGGTGTACGGCTCGTCGACCATGCTGGTGTACACCACCGGCAACGGGGTGCACGGCTTTACGCTGGAGCCGTCCATCGGCGAGTTCCTGCTTTCGCACCCCAACATCCGCATCCCCGAAAAAGGGCAGCGCATCTACAGCGTCAACGAGGGCAACTACAACAAGTGGTCGCCCGAGCAGCGCGCGCTGGTGGACCACCTGAAGGGCGCCGACGGGCAGAACCCCAGGCCGTTCAGCGCGCGCTACATCGGGTCGCTGGTGGCTGACTTTCACCGCAACCTGCTGTACGGCGGCTTCTTCATGTACCCGGCCGACCACAAGAACCGCAACGGCAAGCTGCGGCTGCTGTACGAGGCGGCGCCGCTGGCCATGATCGCCGAGCAGGCGGGCGGCCGCGCGTCGGACGGCTTCCGCAAGATCAACGACATCGTCCCCGATTCGCTGCACCAGCGCACGCCGCTGTACATCGGCACGCGCGAGCACGTGGAGTTGGCGGAGCAGTTCCTGGCCGGCGGACGGGTGGGGGCGGAGGCGCTGTCGATCGAGGCGGTGGCGGCGGGGGTGTAGGTGAACGGGTGAACGGGGATGGCGCCCGCTCCGGTTTCGGGGCGGGCGCTTCCGTTTGGGGATGGGTGGTGTCGCCGGACGACCGCGGGTTGGACCCGCCCCGGGTTGGAGGTCCCCGGGTTTGAGGTCCCCGGGTTGATATGAGGTCCCCGGGTTGGAGGTCCCCGGGTTGAGGTCCCCGGGTTGAGGTCCCCGGGTTGAAACCCGGGGCTGGAAAGGCCATAAGCCCGGTCTTGGCTCGCAAAGCTCGCCAAACCGGGCTTCACCTGCTCGGGTCATCAGGGGCCGGCGCGCCTGGAGTGACATGCGCGCCAACGCTCGTCGACGAGGCGTGAGCCCGGCCTACGCGAGCGGTTGAAGCCCCGCCTGGCGAGCTTTGCGAGCCTTGGGCGGGGCTTATGGCCTTTCTAGCCGCGGGTTTCAACCGGGTTGAAACCCGCGGCGGCTTTGGCCCGTCCCGTGGCGGTTCGACACGCGCCTCTACACCGGCCGGGGGCGCACGCGTGAGGTGGCCTGGGCCTGGAGCGGGTCGTCGGGCCAGTAGTGTTTGGGATAGCGGCCCTTGAGGTCCTTCTTTACGTCGAAGTAGCCCGTCTTCCAGAAGCTGGCCAGGTCGCGCGTAACCTGGACGGGGCGGTGCGCGGGGGAGAGCAGGTGGATGGTGAGCGGCACGCGCCCACCGGCGATCCGCGGGGTTTCCGTCATCCCGAACAGCTCCTGCAGCCGCGCCGCCAGAACCGGCGCGTCGGGATCCGCGTAGTCGATGGGGATGCGCGAGCCGCTGGGCACCGGCAGGTGTGACGGCGCCAGGTCGTCCAGCGCGGTCCGGCGCTCCCACCCCAGCATCCCCAGCAGGATGTCGTTCAGGTCCAGCCGCTGCACCTGTTCCAGCCGGGTCATCCCGTAGACGTACGGCCCCAGCCATTCCGCCAGCCCCGCCGCCAGCGCCGCGTCCGACACGTCCAGCCACGAGGGATCGTGCCGGTGCAGAAAGGCGATGCGCTCCCGCAGCTGCGCGGCGCTCCTGCTCCATCCCAGCGCGCCGATCCCCTCGCTCGCGATCCCCCGCAGCAGCGCGGCGGTGACGAGGTCCGGGTCGGGATCGGGAAGATGTCCGTCGTGCAGCACCAGCGCGCCCAGCCGCTCCCGCCGGCGGGCGCGGACGGCCTTCGCGTCCGCATCCCATGCGACTATGTCCTCTCGCTCGATCTGGTCGGCGAAGTGGCGCTCGATCTCGTCCAGTTCCACCGGCGCGGCCAGGTAGACGCGGCTGTCGCGGCCCTGCCCATCCAGCTCCGGCGCGACGATGTACGCGGACGGCGCGAGCGAGTCGGATTCCGCCAGCGAGGCGCCGCGGCCGTTACGCAGGAGAAAGCGGCCCGGCTTTCCCGCGCGCCGCTGGCCGATGCGGTCCGGGTACGCCAGCGCCAGCAGCAGCCCGGCGGCGGACGGATCGCCATCCTCACCGCGGAGGGCCAGGCGGCGGCGCCACTCGCGCGACTCCGCCTGCACGCGGCGCAGCGCGCCGACGTCGGCGGGGCCGCGGACGCGGCGGTTGGCGGCAAGGTCGCGCAGCGCCTCCAGCCGCAGCCGCAGATCCGCGTCCGCCGGCGTGTCGCCGCGGCGAAAGACGTCGCGCTCGCCCAGCAGCGCGGCCAGGTCGCACGCCAGTCCGCCCAGGCCCAGCTCCCGCCCGCGCAGGAGCATGTGGGCCAGGCGCGGGTGCAGGGGCAGCTCCGCCATCGCGCGGCCGTGGGGGGTGACGGAGCCGGCCGCGTCCAGTACGCCCAGCTCCGCCAGCAGCTCGCGCGCCTGCCCGAAGGCGGCGGCGGGGGGCGGGTCCAGCCACGCCAGCTCCGCGGGATCGGCTACGCCCCACGCGGCCAGCTCCAGGGCGAGGGGCGCCAGGTCCGCGTCCAGGATCTCCGGCGTGCCGTGGGGCACCAGCCCCGCCTGCGCGTGCTCCGGCCACATCCGCCAGCAGGTCCCCGGTGCCACCCGGCCCGCGCGCCCGCAGCGCTGCTCCGACGAGGCGCGCGACACCGTCACCGTCTCCAGCCGCGTCATCCCCGTGCGCGGCGAAAAGCGGGGGACGCGCATCATCCCCGAATCCACCACCACGCGCACGCCCTCGATGGTCAGGCTGGTTTCCGCAATCGACGTCGACAGCACGACCTTGCGGCGGCCGGGCGGGCTGGGGGCGATGGCCTCGTCCTGCGCCTGCTGGGGAAGGTTGCCGTAGAGCGGCATCACCCGCACCTCCGCCGGAAGCCCGCCCTCGCGCAGCATCTCTTCCACGCGATGGATCTCGCCCGCGCCGGGAAGAAAGACCAGCACGTCCCCTTCCGACGATTCCACCGCCTGCCGGACGGTTCGCGCCACCGCCGGCTCCATCCGCCCCTCGATGCGGCCCGGCTGATAGCGGACGTCCACCGGAAAGCCGCGGCCCTGGCTGGTGACGACCGGTGCATCCCCCAGCAGCGCGGCGATGGGGGCGCCGTCCAGCGTGGCGCTCATCACCAGCACGCGCAGGTCTTCGCGGAGCACCGAGCGCGATTCCAGGGTGAGGGCCAGCCCCAGGTCCGCGTGCAGGCTGCGCTCGTGGAACTCGTCGAAGATGACGATCCCCACGCCGTCCAGCGCGGGATCGGACTGCAGCATGCGCGTCAGCACGCCCTCGGTCACCACCTCGATGCGCGTGGTGGGGCCCACGCGCGTTTCCATCCGCACGCGGTAGCCCACCGTGCCGCCCACGTCCTCGCCGCGCAACCGCGCCATGTGCCGCGCCGCCGCGCGCGCCGCCAGCCGCCGCGGCTCCAGCATCACGACGCGCCGCCCCGCCAGCCAGGGCTCGCCCAGCAGCGCCAGCGGCACGCGCGTGGTCTTGCCCGCGCCCGGCGGCGCCTGCAGCACCGCCGCGCCCGCCTCGGCGAGTGCGGCCTTCAGCTCCGGGAGCGCGGATTCGATGGGGAGCGTGGACATGCGGAATAGGGGATAGGTTACAGGGGACAGGTTACAGGGGACAGCCTGCGCGTCTGGCGCGCGGGAGCGGCTGAAGCCGCCGCAACAAAAGCGGAAAGCCTCGCAAACTGCGCGAGGCTTCACCTGCTCCTTTCCGCCGCCTCCGATCTGTCATTCCGAAGGAGCGCCGCGACAGACCGTCCTTGTCGCCACACCCGGCGCGCGACTGAGGAATCTACCGTCGGAATTCTCGTAGCTGGCCTCCGCGCTCCGCGCTGGCGGCCACAATCCGCGCAGGCGGATTTTGCGATTTTCCCGCGGCGAATTCATTCGCTCCCGGGTAAGGCCCGCCGGATCACCATCACCCCTTCACCCGTTCACCCGTTCACCCCTTCACCTCAGAACGGCATCCCGAAGCCCACGTCGAAGCTGGTCCGCTCCCCCTGGGCGACGGTCGCGTACACGGACTGGCCAATGGCGTGAAAGAATACGCCGCCGCCCACGGCCGTGTGCCATCCCCCGTCCGAATCCCCCTCGTACCACACCCGCCCCGCGTCCGCCAGCGCCAGCACGCCAAAGGTGCCGCGCACGCCCAGGTTCAGGCGAAAGAGCGGCTGGCGCACTTCGGCGCCGCCAAAGACCAGCCGGTCGCCGGCGAAGCGCTGGCCGCTGTGGCCGCGCAGCGTGGCGCTGCCGCCCAAGAACGCCGCCTCGTGAAAGGGAAAGTCGCCCCACACCTGCCGGCCCCCCGCACGCACCGCCAGGACCGGCCCCGCCCCGGCGGACAGGTACGCCGCCGCCATGGCGTGCGCCTCGCCGAAGGGGCCCTCCGCGTCCCACACGGCCGGCCAGGCGGATCCGCCCGTCTCCAGCCGCCAGCCGCGGCGCGGAAAGTTGGGGAGGTCGCGCCCGTCGAGCTCCACCTCGGCGCGCAGCCCGAACTGGCCAAACGAGCCGGTGCCCAGCGGGCGCTGCAGGTCGAGCCGGCTGCCGGACACCACCTCCGGGTCCGTCCACTGCAGCACGGGGCCCACCTCGAGCAGGCCGCGCCGGCCCAGCGGAAGGTTCAGCGCCGCCTCCAGCCGCACCTGCCGCAGCCAGGTGTCGCGCAGGTCGCCCGACACGTCGTCGTCCGTGTCGTTGCCAAAGCCGAAGAAGCGCGCCGTCTCCATCTGCGACGCGTATCCCTCGGCCGACCACCAGTGGCGCGCGTTCTCGGGGTGCAGGTTGCCGCTGGCCGCCAGCAAAAAGCGGGTCTCCAGCGGCGCCCATCCCACGTGCCCCTGGGCCTCCCACGCGTGCGGCTGGCGGCGGAACCCGTACTTGGTGATCCCCGGCCCCACCCCCACCACCGGCCCCGCCCGGCGCTTCCAGTCCACCATGGGCGACGCCAGCGACGAGCTCCACCCCCAGTCGCGGTACGTGCGCTGGCCGGTGATGCTGGAGGTGTCGACCGGCGCCTCCCAGTCGCGCGTGTCCACCCGCGTCGCCGGGCCGCGGGTAAAGCGGTTGTCGCCGCGGTGGTCGTAGAAGGCCACGCCGGAGAGCCGCGACGAATCCACCAGCACGTCGTCGCCCCCGCCGCCGATGACGCGGATGCCCACGCCGCGCCCCGGGCCCGTCACGATGGCCCGGTCGTCGCCGCCCTGCAGGTGCAGCCGCACGTCGTCCGTCTCCTGCGGATCGAAGACGCGGTTGTACGTCATCAGGCGGCGCGCGTCGTCGAGGGAGGCGAAGAGCGTGACCTCCAGCGAGCCGTCCGGGCGGCGGTCGATGACGGCCACCTCGTCCGCGTCGGTGGCGTGCACGTCCACGTTCAGCGCCAGGCGGCGGTAGAAGCGCGCCGCCTCCACGGGCAGCGCCTCGCGCCGGGCGCGGAGAATGCGCGACGCCTCTTCGCGCTCGCCGGCCTGGTACTCCGCCGGGAGGGCCAGAACGGCGTTCTGGATGACGCGGTCGGTGAGCCGCGCCCGCAGGCTGGCCGCCACCGAGTCCCACGCGGCGCGCGGCAGGTCCTGCAGCAGCCGCCGGTCCAGCGGCTCGGCCTGCACCGTAAGCCCCGTCAGGGTGGGATACTCCTCGTCGAAGCGCACCATGCGGACGAACGCCGCGCGGCCGATGGAAAGGAGCAGCCCCTCGTGCTTGACGAAGGCGTTGTCGCGGTCGCGGGGGATGGGGCGCCACACGCGCAGGCCGCCGTCGTCGAAGCGCGCCCACCGCCACTGGTCCTCGTGGCGGTCCCAGTCGCCCACGTAGATGTCCATCAGCCGCGCCGTCAGGTAGGCGCGGCTGTCCAGCCGATTGGCGGGGTCGTCTTCCAGGTCGTCCAGGAACTCGTCCGTTCCCTTCACCTTGTCGGCGCCCGCGAACGCAGGCCCGTCGATCCGCCCCTCGCGGGTGGGGACGCCGCAGCTCTCGGAGAGCGGGTCCGCCGCCGGGGCCTCGTCCTCGCCCCCGGTCTGGCCGGGCTCGTCACCGCCGGCGTCCACGTCGTCCTCGTCCGCGGCGTCGCCCTCTTCCGCCGGGTCGTTCTCGTCCGGGCGCTCCTCGATGTGGCCCACCAGCCCGGCGAAGCGCTGGCGGCAGGCGCCCAGCGACGCGCGGTCGGCCATCACCACCATGCGGGGGACGGCGTGCAGCACGCCGGCGGCCGCCAGCAGCGGGTGCGCCAGGCGGGGGGCGCCGGGGTGCGACGCGCTCACCTGGTCCTGCACCACCCACTCCACCAGGGTGCCCGCGAACTCGGGCCCAAGGCCCTTGGAAACGTTCTTGTTGATGGAGCGGAAGACGAAGCGGCGTCCGTCGGCGCCCAGCAGGTGCAGCGTGTTGCTGGCGAAGTCGCCGCCCACGCGCAGGGGCGTCAGCCCGCCCGCGAAGGTGTCGGGGTCCAGCACCTCCACGCGCACGGGGCGGGTCCACAGGTCGCGGTAGTTCGCTCCCCACAGGAACTGCTGAAGAGGTCCCGCGCGGTACTCCGGCCCCGCCACCACCGTCACCGAGTCCTGCGCGCGCGCCGCCGTGGCGAGCGCCGCGTGTGCCAGCACCAGCAGAAGAAAAACCCGGGAGATCCGCGGCATGGGCCTGAAAAGTTGGGCCGGCCGCGCGAAACCCCCGGAAACCTCGGGCCCGCGACAGCCGGTGCATCAGAAACGTTGCAGCAGAGGGTGCAGTTATGATGCCGCCGTCGGCCGCTGGATGCAAGCATCGGAATCACAAGGCTTTATCACGGATCTGGCGGCGTCGGAACCGCGCGGATGGTGCGCGGCAGCCGGGCTCGTCACTGCCCGCCGCCGCTTCGCGTGCCTTCCGGGGCGGACGCGCATCGTTGCCGCACGAGGACGGGAATCCATGGAAGTGGTTGATGGATAAAGAGATGGATAGGATGCGCGCCGGTCTCCGTCCGGCTCCGCAGAGCGGTTAATCACAGGCTAATGGATGGACGTAAAACTTTTTCGGGGTGGTTTACGTCTATACGGACGCAGTCGAGGAAACGCGTTCCAGACACCATCGCCAGAAGAGGCACCCCATGACCCGCTCCATGCTGCGCTCCGTGCGCTTCGCCTTCGTGAGCCTGCTGCTGGCTCTGACTGTGTACACCGTGCTGGAGTCCGCGCTGGGTGGCGGGCGGACGGCGGTGGCGCAGGCCGCGGAAGGCCTGGCCACCTGCGGCAGCGCGGAGCACCCGTGCCTGCTTGAGCCCGTCCCGGCGGAGCACCCGGAGGCCCGGCTGGCCACCTCGCAGCCCGCCCTGGGGATGACCCTGCGCGTGCGGTCCTGACGCCCGGGCTACGCCTTGGCCTCTCCCGCGAAGAGCCCCGGCGCCGCCATGGCGCCGGGGCTCGCGCGTTCTACGGCCAGCGCCGCGGCGGATAGCGCCGCGTGTCCGTCCCGCCGAACAGCCGGCTGACCAGCTGGTCGCCGTGAAAGGTGAAGGAGGGGACGATGATGACGTCGCGGTCGCGCAGCCCCAGCGCGGAGCGGTCGTAGAAGACGGCGATTTCGGGGCTGATCCCCAGCGCCTCGGTGCCCAGGCGCACCCCGGCGAACACGCCGACGGTGGGATCGTCCGAGACCGCGTCTTCCACCAGGGGAAAGACCTGCATGGCCTTGATCCCCCCGTACGGCGTAAGCCAGAAGCCCTCGCCCTGGCGGCCGGAGGCCAGCAGCGACGCCTCGACGTGCGCGTGCTCGCCCGCGTTCACCACGCCGGCGCCCACCATGTACGCCAGCGCGGGTCCGTCCATTTCCCCGTTTCCGTCGACGCGCCGCTTGTAGTTGACGGTAATCCCCACCACCCCCGGCGCGCGGATCCCCACGTCGGAGCGCCCGTCGATGCCGAAGCGCACCTCGGGGTCCAGCCCGAAGTACGAGCCGCCCACGGAGTCCCCGCTCATCCGGTCGACGCCGCCGGGAATGAAGTAGACGGCCGCGCTGGGGATCACCTCGCCCTGCGGCGCGGGGCGCGCGGTGGTGCCGGTCGCGTAAGGGATGCAGGCGCCGGCGGCCAGCAGCACGGGCGCGGCGAGAAGCGTGAGGAGGCGCATGGGACGCAGGGTGGAGGATGGGCGTGGATCAGGACGTGGCGGTGCGGCGGCGGTGGGCGTCGCGGATCATTGGCCCCACCCGCGCGTTCATCCGCGGCGCGCCCGCGAGGATCACTATGATGATGCCGATCGCCGCAAAAAGGTAGGCTGGCATTCCGCTGCCGGGGGAGTGGTCCGGCTGTCCGTCGGAGGGATCGAGGCTCGGGGCGGACATCGAACTGCGTCCGCCGGGGTGCCCCTCCCCCCGGCCCCCTTCCCCGTTCGTTCCTCACGGAGAGGGGGAGAATTCGCGTGCGCGGGAACGGCGCCCCTCCGCTCGCTCAGGCTCGCACTTCCCCGAAACTGCCGGGGGAGGTTGATGCGCTTCGACTGGCATCGAACCGTCTTTCCGACGCCGCGTTCCGGCGGATGTGCCGGAACCGGCCTTCTCGCTCCTGCTGGTCCGCCGCTACGCCCAATCTGTCATTCCGAGGGAGGCGCCGCGCGGCATCCTCTTTTCGCCCAATCCTTTGGCGCCGACCGAGGAATCTACTCTCGGGCTGCTTGTGGCCGGTCGCCGCGTCGCGTTCCAGCGGACACGGTCGGTATCCGATGACGCGGCAGGGCTTTGCCGGCCGATGTCGTGGCCGCGGCAACTGTGCGGGCTGCCGCGTCAGGGCTCCAGGTGGCCGAGAGTAGATTCTTCGGCCCTGCGACCATTCGCGCAATCCTCACGTGCGGAGTGGCCGGGCCTCAGAGGGTGTTGCCAAACCCCCCGGCGTGATTGACTTCCTGAGGGAGGCGCCGCCCTGTAACTCGCTTGTACACTGCAGCTTGGCGCCGACCGAAGGATCTCGCCAGCAGAACGATAGGGCTGGTACCGTGCCCTGATCTGGCCCCTGCGCCACCGAGACGAGGTCCTTCGGTCGCGCGCAATCTGTTGTGTGACTTCTGGTTACGCGTGGTGCGCTCCCTCAGGAAGTCACCGCTTCATTGTGGATTTGAGATTTAGGAACACCCTCTCAGAATCGTGACAGCGTCCGGCGTCGTGGATTGTACAGTGCGTGCTCCGCGGCGTCAGTCCTGGCGGACGAGGCGGCCGTTGAGCATGACGAGGCGCACGGCGCGGGCGGCGGAGATGTCGCGCGCGGGGTCGCCGGCGACGGCGACGAGGTCCGCCAGCAGGCCGGGACGCACGCGGCCGCGGTCCGGCAGGCGCAGCACCCGCGCGTTCACCGAGGTCGCCGAGCGCAGCGCGTCGATGGCGGGCATTCCGTACGCCACCATCAGCTCCAGCTCGCGCGCGTTGTCGCCGTGCGGAAAGACGCCGACGTCGCTTCCGAAGCAGATGTCCACCCCTGCCTCCATCGCGGCGCGAAAGCTGGCGCGCGCGGCCTGCACGCGCGCCGGCTCGGGGTCCACGCCCGGCCGCCAGCCGCGGTACTGCGACACGGCGTGGCCGGCCGCCAGCGTGGGGCAGAGCGCCACGCCGTGCTCACGCATCAGCCGGAACACCTCGGGGGTGCCGCCGTCGCCGTGCTCGATGGTCACCGCGCCGGCCATGACGGAGCGCCGCATCCCCTCGGCCGTGGAGGCGTGCGTCACCACGGGCGCCCCGGCACTCGACGCCACCTCAACCGCCAGCCGCAGCTCGTCCAGCGTAAAGGTGGGGCGCGCGGTGCCGGCGGGGCCCCAGCGGTAGTCGGCGTACAGCTTTACCCAGTCGGCCCCGCCGCCGATCTGCTCGCGCACCACGCGCCCCAGCTCGGCCCCGTCCGCCTCCTGCGCGCCGCGCGGCGACGGATGCTCCTGCGCCAGCACGCGCGGCCCGTAGCTGCCGGTGGCCACGATGGCGGGGCCGGAAACCAGCATCCGCGGGCCGGGGATGATCCCCTCGTCGATGGCCTGCTTGAGCCCCACGTCGGCGTATCCCGCGCCCTCGCTGCCCAGGTCGCGCACGGTGGTAAAGCCGGCCATCACGGTGGCGCGGGCGTGCACGGTGCCGCGGGCCACGCGCACCGCCTGCGGCTCGCGCAGCACCTGGTCGTCCCACGGTGTCTCGTTGTACGGGTGCAGCAGCAGGTGCGAGTGGCCCTCGATCATCCCCGGCATCAGCGTGGCGCCGGGAAGCTCGATCACCCGCGCGTCCGCGGGGACGGCCAAGGAGGCGGCGGGCCCGGCGGCGGCGATCAGCGAGTCGCGCACCAGCACCGCCCACCCGGCGTGCACCCGCTCGCCGTCGAACACGCGGTCCGGGCGCAGCAGCACGGTGGTGGACTGCGCGGGAAGCGCGCGGGCCAGGAGCAGCGTGACGATCAGGACGGCGATGCGCATGGCGGCGGTCGGGAGGATGGGGATTCGCACGGGCCGGCGGCGCGATGATCCGGCCGCGGCGGTGGACAGGATAGCGGATGCGGAGGCGGCGCGCATCCGCCGGCGCGGGAGCCGCCCGGCCGCACCGGAACGGCGCCCTGTATGTGCCCCCGCCGCTGCATCCCGGTGCACCGCCGGCCGGACAAAATCCGGGGCTGGAGAGATGAAGCCCTTGTGTCTGAACAATTTCCTGCACCACACGGAATCCGACCGAATATGGCGCACGCCTTGCCTTGCTTGGGGGGCACAACCAACCCTGCAGCATCCCCTGTTCACCACCCCAGGAGGACCCGTGCGCCAGCTTCGCCCCCTTGCGGCATTCGCCGCGCTTGCTATCGCCGCCGCGTGCCAGGACGCCGGCACCGCCGTACGCCCCGAGGACCCGGGCATCAAGGCCCCGCCCGAGGGCTTCGCCACCCGCGGCGTGGCGCAGACCGGCTGGATCATCGACCGCAGCGGCGAGCCGATGGAAGTGACGTACGAGATCCAGAACGGCATGGCCATCTGGGAAGGCGACATCGACCTGGGCCCGGCGGAGTGGATCTTCCGCACGGCCTCCGAGGCGCGCAGCCGCAAGGCGCAGGGGCCGCGCCTGGGCGTGGCCATCGACGGGACCAGCGCCCGCTGGCCGGGCGGCGTGGTGCCGTACGTGATCCCCTCGGGCTTCCCCAGCCCCAGCCGCATCACCGACGCCATCGCCCACATCGAGGCCAACACCGGCATCGTGGACTTCGTGGTGCGCACCACGCAGGCCAACTACATCCAGTTCCAGACCAGCACGGGCTGCTCCAGCAACGTGGGGCGCATCGGCGGGCGGCAGTACGTGAACCTGGCCAGCGGCTGCAGCACCGGCAACGTGGTGCACGAGCTGCTGCACGCGCTGGGGATGTTCCACGAGCACACCCGCTGCGACCGCGACACGTACGTGACCATCAACACCGCCAACATCCAGAGCGGCTACAGCGGCAACTTCACCAAGCAGTGCACCAACGCCACCGACTACAGCACGTACGCCGAGGGCAGCATCATGCACTACCCGCCCACGGCATTCAGCAGCAACGGCCTGCCGACCATCGTGTCCAAGCGCGGCCTGGACAGCCAGATGGGCCAGCGTACGGGGATGAACAGCACCGACAAGACCACCGTCAACACCCTGTATCCGTAACCTTTCGCGGGACGGATCGGGCGGGACGGACGCGCGGGCGGGGGACTTACGGGTCCTCCGCCCGCGCGGCGATTTGGGGCTGGGCGCTTCCATGGCCTCCGTGCCGCAAAACCGTCGCGCGTCGAAGTGCATCGAACTGGCGCCCGACAGGCCCCCTCTCCCCCGGCCCCTCTCCCCCGCTGTCGCGGAAGAAAGGGGAGAATTCGGTCCCGCTTCGGACGGCTTCGCGCGAGGGGCACGCCCCCTCCGGGCTCGCCTTACTCGCCCACCTCCCCCAAACCCCTGGGGAGGTTGAGCTGCGATGCTACTTCGATCCCGCCACGCGGCAGACACCTGCCCCTGCACCACGTCCGCCAGTCCGCGAAGGCGGCCTTCGTGTGGTTGTTGCAGCGAATCATTCGCCCGTGCCGGCCATGTCGACCAGCCCTCCGACCGACGGCGGCGGGTCTTGCCGGGGGAGGGGTGCGCGCGCACTCTGAGGGGCCGCGCAGACCACAGCCCTTGCACAGGAGACCGCCGGATGACGAGCGCCACCCCCGCCGCAGCATCGACCTCCGCCGCCCCGGGCGCCCTGCAGACGCTGCTGGCCGCCATGGAGCGCGAGCACGCCACCACGGTGCGCGTGCTGCGGGCGTTCCCCGCGGACCGGCTGGACCTTCAGCCGCACCCCAAAAGCAAGCCGGCGCGCGACTTGGCGTGGCTGTTCGTGCAGGAGCAGGGGCTGGTGGAAAAGGCGATCACCACCGGCTTCGACTGGTCCGCGCCGCCCTCTGCCCCGCCGCCGATGCCGGAGACGCTGGACGAGATCGTCGACGCGTTCGAGGCGGCGCACGGGCGGGTGATGGCGGTGGTGCGGGGGATGAGCGACGAGGACCTGCGGCAGACGGTGCAGTTCTTCGTGGCGCCCAAGACGCTGGGCGACATTCCAAAGATCGACTTCCTGTGGTTCCTGCTGCACGACCAGATTCACCACCGGGGGCAGTTCTCGGTCTACCTGCGGATGGCGGACGCGCGGGTGCCCTCCATCTACGGCCCCACCGCCGACGAGCCCTGGTTCTGAGACCAGATCCGGCAAAGGAATCGTCTCACCTCACGCAGAAGCCGCGGAGAAAACCGCTCTGCTTCCTTTCTGGCCTCTGCGTGATACTGGATCCGGAAAAACAACACCTTCAGGGTACAGAGGAACAGAGTCAAACAGAGGAAGCATGATCTCGCTGCCTCTGTCTGACTCTGTTCCTCTGTACGATGATTCTTTTTCAGGACCTGGCATTAGACTGATCTTTTCTGGATCCGGAGCAAACGAAGAGGACGCAGAGAAGGGTTCTTCTCCGCGTCCTCATCCGTTCAGCTCCGCGTTCTCCGCGTGAGGCTCGTTCCTGTCGCCCTCACGCCTCGGCCAAACCGGCTCAGCGGCCGCGGCGGCGGGCCTGCTTGCGGTCCTCGATGCGCACCATCGCCATGCAGGCCAGATAGATGAGGAACGTGACGAGGGCGAAGACGCCCATGTTGAAAAAGAGCTTGCCTACGGTAGGCATCGGTCCCTCTCGTCGTGTTTTCGTGGTGGGGTGAACGTACGGCGGCCACAAGATACGGCGAACGCCGCTTGCGTGCCAGCCGTGCGCGTCAGGTCTTTACCTTGGTGACCTCGCCGCAGTTGGGGCAGGTGGTCTTGAAGCTGCCCTGCCCCTTGGGAACGCGCATCATCTCCTTGCAGTAGCGGCAGGGCACCTCCGTCGTCGTCGACGCGACGTGCTCCAGGTACGCCAGGTACTCGGCGTGGCCGGGAACGTCCTCCGCCACCAGGCTGCACAGCTCCTCGTCGGACGGGTTCTGCATGGGGCCCACGCGGTTGGCCTGCTGCGCCAGCGCCTGCTCGAAGATGTTCCGCACGTCGCGCCCGTTGGCGAAGTTCTCGCCCCGCTTCTCATGCATGCGCGACAGCAGCCACTGGATGAACTGGGCGGCGGAGGGCTGCAGCTTGTAGCCGTGCTCGCCGCACATGCGCTCCATGATCTTGAACAGCTCGTCCGGCGTGTAGTCGTCGAAGTGGATGAAGCGGTTGAAGCGCGAGCGCAGGCCGGGGTTGCTGTCCAGGAACTTCTGCATCGGCGCGGGATAGCCGGCCACCACCACGATGAACTTGTCGCGGTGGTCCTCGATCAGCTTGACCAGCGTGTCCACCGCCTCGCGCCCGAAGTCCTCCTCGTCGCCCGTGGCGAGCGCGTAGGCCTCGTCGATGAACAGCATTCCGCCCATCGCCTCCGTCACCTTTTCGTGCACCTTGATGGCGGTCTGGCCCACGTAGCCGGCGACCAGGCCGGAGCGGTCCGTCTCGACCAGGTGCCCCTTCTCAAGCACGCCGATGGCGCGAAAGATCTGCGCGAGCAGGCGCGCGACGGTGGTCTTGCCGGTGCCGGGGTTGCCGGTAAAGGCCATGTGCAGCGACAGCGGCGGCACGGGCAGCTTGCGCTCCTGCCGCATCTTGTTGATGCGCACCAGGTTGGTCAGCGTCTCCACCTCCTTCTTCACCTTCTCGAGCCCCACGAGCTTGTGCAGCCTGGCCATCAGCTCGTCCAGGCTCAGCGGCGGCGGCGCGGGAGGCGCTTCTGGCGCGGCGGGGGCCTGCGCCGCCGCCGGTTCGCCGCCGGCGGCCTGCACCTTCACCAGCGGCGGGTCGCCCTCGGCACCCTGCGGCGCGCCCGCCGGCGCCTGGGGCGGACCGCCGGCCGCGGTCTGCGGCGGGGCTCCGGGCGTCTGCGGCGCGGCGCCGTCGGTCGGGCCGCGCTCCTGGCCCACGCCCGCGGCATCGCAGGCGCGCTGCAGCAGGATCACGTGCTGCGCGATGATCTCGGCCTCGCGCGGCAGGCTGTCGCCGTCCGACACCATCAGCTGCAGCCCCAGCTCGCGCAGGCACAGCGCCACGTTCATGGCGTTGACGGAGCCGCGCTGCCGGTCTCCCCTGATGAGCACCTGGAAGTAGTCCGGCACCCAGCCGCCGGGGGCGCCGGGGCTGCCGTCGCCGTGGCGCATCATCAGCTGCCGCACCTTCTCCAGCGGCGTGTCGATGATGTTCTCGGCGCGCAGCATCTTGCTGAGGTACGCGGCCTCGTTCTCGTTGATCTCGCCGTCCGCGAGGACCAGGGTGCCCAGGAAGCCCAGGACGTGGCGCTTGACGCTGTCGGCGATCTTGCCCGGCCCCGGCCAGTCGCCGCGGCGCTCCGCGCGCGCCGCCGTGTCGAGGATGAACTGGTACAGCTCGGCGGGGGTGGTGGGCTGGCTCATGCGAACAGCAAGGGAATAGGGAACAGGGAATAGGGAATAGGGAATAGGGAATAGCGGGCCCTGACGACCGCCGTTGGAAGGCGGTCAGGACAGCCGCGCCAATGCGACCACCTCTTTTACGAGCTTTCGGAAGGAGCGGGCCGCGTACGCCTGCTCGAGACTGAATTCGTTGGTAAGTGCCGGCTGGTCGATGGTCGGCTTGTACGAGAAGCCCTGTCCGGCGTGACGCGCCAGCCAGCCCTTGGCATCGCGGATCGCCTCCGCGTCCGGCGGAGGCTCCATGTCGTCTGCCAGGCCACGCTTTCCGCGAAGCGACGGCGCGGCGGCGAGAAACCACGCCTCGTATTCGCGGTTGGCGACCACGACGGCGATGGCGCGGTCCGGGCGTTTCGCCTTGGCTCGGGTGAGCAGCGCCTCCGCCATCTCGCGCGGACAATCGTCATCCGCATCCAGCAGGATCAGGATGCCATCTGCAGCCTGCGTCTGGCGCGCCGCGAGTTCCACCGTTCGCTCGATGCCGTTCGATTGTACCAGTCCAGATCGGCTCACGCGGATCGGCCGTCCCACGTCCACGTATGCCTCTGGAGCGTAGTGGGCGACGACTCGCCGGATCAGGATCGGGACGGCTGTAACCTCACCGTGTCCCTCCACGATCGGCAGGATCACGCCGGTGCCCCTGAGCCGAACAACTCCAGATCATCCGGGTTCAGCGAGCGCGCTGCGGATTCCGGGCGAAGCTGGTTCATGCGCAGCAGATCGCCGGCCGTGAACAGGTGATCTCGCAGCACCGACCGTCCTGCGTCGTTCAACTGCCCGATCCTCGTCTCGCCGTCCTCGGCCACCACTGCAAGAATTTCAGAACCATCGATGGACGGATTGTCGAGCAATTCAGGGCTGTGGCTGGTCACAATCACCTGCCGTATGGACGTCGCGTCCCGCATCGCATCGATGAGCACGCCTGCCGCCGCTGGGTGCAGGGCTGTCTCGGGTTCTTCGAGTCCGACGAGGAGCGGAGCGTTTTCGATCTCTCTACCACGTTGGAACAGCGCCACCAAAATCCCGAGCGCGCGGAGCGTCCCGTCTGACATGTTCGCTGCGAAGAAATCCCAAGGCTTCTGATCGCCTGCAGTGTGCTGCTTGAACTGAAGCGTTTCCCGCGGGCCAACGGGGATTGCATCCACGCCAGCAATTCCCGGGACGACTTGGCCCAGGTACTCCTCGACTCGTGTCTTCAGACGCGGGTTGTAGGTAGACAATTTTCGAAGCACGCCCGGCAGATTTGCAGCGTCGCGTGCCAGGAGCTCACCCGGATCGGGAGCCTGCAAATCGCGAATGGCATGCGGGTTCAGATTGTAGAACCCCATACTTGAAAGCGCATCGTATACAGGCCTGAACTCGTGCGTCCCTGAAAGGCTTACGAGATACAGGCGATCCTTCACACGCGCGGATGTCACTGAAGGGAGTGCAGACTTCAAAACGTGTGTATCAGAAACCTCGAAAAATCGTGTGACGCCAGGAAGGATTAGTCCACCGGTGACGTAGCATTCCTCATGCGTGATCGCGGTCTCATGCCGACTGCCACTGATCTCAAACGCGTAATGTCCATGCATCCCGTCTGGAAGCTGGAACTCCACCCGGATGCCCACATTCGGCGATCCCGTGGCGTTGTGGTGACGCACTTCATCGATTCCGCCACGATCTCGGAGCGCATGCTCCAGGGAATACCGGAGTGAATCAGAAACGAATCGAATCGCGTCGAGGAAGTTGCTCTTCCCCGACCCATTCGGTCCGACGAGGAACGTCAGCGGCCCGAGCTCCACGTCGCAGGCCGCGATGCTCTTGTAGTTGCGGATAACCACCCGCCGAATGAGGCAAACGCCAGCGTTGGGGTCCGACGCCATGATCGTTCGTGGGCAGGGATGTGCTGATCGCGCGTAGCCGGAGGTGGAGTTTAACCCGGCTTCGCAACGCGCGCGAGCCTTCGTAGGACGTGCTGCGGATCCGTCCGTTTCGCCATGCCCCCATGAACCGGGCCAAAGGTGCGGGGCAGAGGAGGGCGCCGGCAAACGCAACCCGATAGTGGCCGAGCTGCCCCAATCTCAGCCCATCCCCCAACCTCCCCCGGCAGTTTCGGGGGAGGTGGGCGAGTAATGCGAGCCCGGTGGGGGCGCCCGCGGGTCGCGCCGGATCAGCCCGCGTCCACCGCGATCCGGATCCGCCCGTCCACGGCCACGCCGCCTTCGGCGAACGCCATCCACGGGTTCACGTCCATCTCCTGGATCTCGGGATGGTCGTTCACCAGCTGCGACACGCGCTGGATCGTCTCCTCTACCGCGCCCAGGTCGCTGGCGGGCTCGCCGCGCACGCCCTGCAGCAGGCGGATGCCGCGGATGGCGCGCACCATCTCGGCGGCGTCCACGTCCGTCACCGGCTGCACGCGAAAGACCACGTCCTTGAGCGCTTCCACGTAGATCCCGCCCAGCCCGAACATCAGCACCGGCCCGAACTGCGGGTCCAGCGTCATCCCGATGATGGTCTCCTTGCCGCGCGCCACCATCTTCTGCACCAGCACGCCCTGCACCTGGTCCGCGCCGATCCCCGCGCGCGCCGGCACCTCCACGGTGAGGCGATCGAAGGCGGCGCGCAGCTCGGCCTCGTCCTCTACCCCCACGATCACGCCGCCCACGTCGCTTTTGTGGATGATGCGCGGCGACAGCACCTTCATCACCACCGGCCAGCCGAACGCCGCGGCCGCCCGCGCCGCCTCGTCCGCGGTGCGCGCGATGCGGTAGGGCGCCACGGGGATGCCGTACGCTTCCAGCACCGCCATCACCTCCGTCTCCGACAGCTTTTCGCGCCCCTCCGCGCGCGCGGCGGTGATGATGCGCGCGACCGTCGCGCGGTCTGCGTCGAAGGCGCGCACCTGGCCCACGGGGCGCTCCAGCCAGCGGCGGTGGCGGTACATCGCCGCCAGTGCGCGGACGCCGGATTCCGGAAAGCGGTAGCCGGGGATGCCCGCCGCGTTCAGCTCGGCGAGGCCCTGCGGCAGCCCCTCGCGCCCCATCAGCACCGCCATCACGGGTTTTTCGGAGTGCGCGGCCACGGAGACGATGGCCTCGGCCACGTCTTCCTGGCGCACGCCCAGCGGCGGGACGAAGGTGGCGATCACCGCGTCCACGCTGGGGTCCGCCAGCACCGCCTCCACGGCGATGCGGTAGCTTTGCGGCGTGGCGCTGGCGATCATGTCGATAGGATTCGCGAGCGACGCCTCTTCGGGAAAGTGCTTCTCCAGCAGCGCGGTCGTCTGGGCCGAAAGCGCGGTGACCTCCAGCCCGTTGGCCTCGCACGCGTCGGCGATGATGATGCCGGGGCCGCCCGCGTTGGTGACGATGGCCACGCGGTTGCCGCGCGGCACCGGCTGGTGGCTGAACGCCATCGCCAGGTCGAACATCTCTTCCACCGTGTCCACCCGGATCACGCCGCACTGGCGCAGCAGCGCGTCGGTGGCGGCGTCCGTCCCCGCCAGCGCGCCCGTGTGCGACGAGGCCGCGCGCGCGCCGGCGCCCGTGCGCCCCGCCTTGACCGCGATGACCGGCTTGCGGCGGGTGATCTCGCGCGCCAGCTGCGTGAACTTGCGGGGATTCCCGAAGTTTTCCAGGTACATCAGGATGACGCCCGTCCGCTCGTCCTCCGCCCAGTACTGGATGAGGTCGTTGCCGCTGACGTCCGGCTTGTTGCCCACGGAAACGAACTGGCTGATGCCGATGCCGTATTCCTTGGCGTAATCCAGGATCGTCACCCCCATCGCGCCCGACTGGCTCATGAAGCTCACCGGGCCGGAGGGCGGCATCGTGGGCGCGAAGGTGGCGTTCATCGACCGGTCCGGCGCGGTGTTCAGCACGCCCATGCAGTTCGGGCCCACCAGGCGCATCCCGTAGCGGCGGACGATCTCCATCAGCGCCTTCTGCCGCTCCACGCCACTGCCGCCCACCTCCGCGAACCCCGCCGAGATCACGACGAGTCCCTTCACGCCCTTGCGCCCGCACGCTTCCGCGGCGTCCACGACGTGCTGCTTGGGGACGACGATCACCGCCATGTCCACCTCGTCCGGCACGGCCTCCACCGACGGGTACGCGCGGATGGAGTGCACCGCGGTGGCCGTGGGGTTCACGGGATACACGGCGCCCGCGTAGCCGTGGCGGACGAGGTTCTCGAGGATCTGGTAGCCGATGGTGTTGGGCTTCCGGCTCGCTCCGATGACGGCGATGGAGCGGGGGCGCAGGATGGCGTCGAGCATACGGAGGAGTGCGAAAGTGCGAGAGTGCGGGAGTGCGAAAGTGAGTCCGGCTCCGGCGCGAGGCGGCAATCTACGGGGCCGGGCGGAGCTACACCAATGGGTAGAGGCAGGGCGGTGAATGAACGTGATAGATCGTATCTTTAAAGACATGTATTGCGGAATTGGAAACATCTGATTATCGTTTGCTACCGGTTCCGGAAGCAGTTTTTCTTGCCGGTGCAAAGCCACGCGCCTCGCCTCGTTGTTCTTCCGCACGTCAACCCTCCGGAGATCACATGAACACAATCGTTGTACTGTTGCCGGGTATCGCCGGCACCAGCCTCTCGCACCACGACGACATCCTTTCCACCTGGCCGCTGAAGGTTGCTCGCACCGCCGTGGCCAACGAGCCTGAGGCGCTCAGGATGCTGGAGGACCCGTCGCTCACGCCTGGGGAGCCGATCCCGTGGGCGCTTCCCATCACCGTCTTCGACCTGGGGTACCGCGGGTTTCGCGACTATTTCGAGGCGGCGGGGTTCACCTCGGTCCTGTTCAGCGTCAACAACCCGGATCTGCCCGCGGAGCCGCTGCAGAAGCTGCTGGTGGGGTTCGCCTATGACTGGCGGCAGGACAACAGCGGGACCGCCGAGAACCTGCGGACGCTGCTGTCGCGCCTGCACCAGCTGTACGGCGGCGGCGAATACGAGGTGTTCCTGGTGGGCCACAGCATGGGCGGGCTGGTCTCTCGTGCGTACCTGGAGAACCCCGCGTACCAGAAGGACGCGTGGTACGGCAGGGTGCGCGCGCTGATCACGCTCGGAACGCCGCACCTGGGGGCCCCGCTGGCCGTGGCCGGCATCAACGGAACCATCACGACGGAGTTCCTGGCCCCGTACAACCGCCTGGTGCAGGACTTCGTGAACGAGTCTTTCTCCGTCTCCGCGTACGAACTGCTCCCCCCGGTGCAGCGAAAGTTCATCGTGGGGCCCGAGGCGTACAGCATCTTCGACCCCGCATTCAGGAACACGGCCGCCTGGGCCGCGCTCAAGGAGAAGGGGCTCGACGAGGCGAAGATCAATCGGGCCGGCGAGTTCCTGGCGGGGCTCGACTACACGGGCGGGGGGGCGCTGCCCCCGTACTACTGCGTGTACGGGCTGTCGACGCTCTTCGAGACCTGCGAGTCGTTCACCTACGACGCGCATGGCACGCTCACGGAAGTGGACGACATGCAGGGGGACGCCGTGGTCCCGAAGTGGAGCGCCTCATTCCAGGGGCGCGCGGTCGAGCAGATCTACAGCCCGCCGGGTGGCGTAAACCACCTGCAGCTTGCCTCGAACCTGGACGTCCTCAGGACGGTCGCGCAGTGGATGGGCGTTACGGCGCCGGTGGTCCACTTCACGGGGATCGAGGTCCCGGCCACCGCACCGGCCGAGGCACCGGCCGAGGCAGGCGTGGCCTGATCCGGCAGCCGTCCGTAAGGTGGGGCGGGGCTCCCGAGCCCCGCCCCACCTTTTTGTTTTCTGTTCCGGTGTCTCAACCAGGGGCACGGGTGCGCGGAACCCCGATTGCCGGGAACCTCCGCGCCGTGGACGACTACAACGCACCGCCGCGCGATGGATGATCCGCGGGGAGTGGGCGAAACGCGCACGCGGCGTTATCATCCACGCTTCACCCGATCCTCCGAAGTGTAATGCCGATCCTGTCTTCCGCGCTGCGCGGAGTTGCCCGCACGCCGGTTCTGCTCATCGCGCTGCTGCTGTGCGCGCTGGTTCCCGGCGCCGCGCGGGCGCAGGACCACGCGCATCATCCACATGCGCGGGCGGCGGTGAAGGAGGGGACGCACCCCACGCCGCGGGCGGGGATCTCGGGGGCGCGGGTGCTGCCGGCAGATTCCGTGACGGAGCGGGGGCGCGAGGTGTACACGATGGCCGCGCAGATCCCCGGCCTGCTGGACGGGCTGTACTGCCACTGCGACTGCCACGCGCGCGACGAGCTGCGGTCGCTGCTGGAGTGCTTCGAGAACCGGATGGCCAGCACCTGCGGCATCTGCCTGGGCGAGGCGCGCAAGGCGTACGAGATGCACAAAGCCGGCAAGTCGCTGGCCGAGATCCGCGACGCCATCGACGAGGCGTACGGCGGCTAGCCGATCAGCGGGATCTGGTGAAACGGGAGGGGCGGCGGAGACGAATCTCCGCCGCCCGTTCGCGTTGTCCCGCGGATCAGCGCGCGGCGTCTTTCCCGGACGCGGCCGGGGCCGGGTGCAGCGCCGCGGGCTCGGCGGGCTTCCCGGCGGGGCGGGGGAGCCGGGCGGGATCGTAGAGCAGCTCGGGGAACTCGAAGAGAAGCACGCCTTCGTCCGTCACCGTGGAGGTGATCCACCGGCTGTGCTCCATGGAGCGCAGCGTGGCGAGCGTGGCGTCCTCCGCCCATCCCAGCGGCCTGGCGACCTGCGCGGCGGTCAGGCGCCCGCCCTGCGCGAGCGCCAGCCGCAGCACCGCGATCTCGTGCTCGGCGGCCACGGCGCGGTCCATCCGCTCCATCTCCTTGCGCACACCCCACAGCAGCGACCATCCCACCACCGCGGACCACAGGCCGACGTAGGCCGCAAAGGGCCAGTCGCTGTGCTGGTTCACCAGCGGGATGATCGCCAGCGACGCGACGGCGAGCAGAACGCACGCGGCCACCGCCTTGATGACGCGGAGAACCGCCGCCAGCGGGCTCGTGACAGGATCCATGATCGATCAGCGAACGCGCGCGCGCCGGCCGGGGTCGTAGATCAGCTCGGGAAAGTCGTACACCATGATCCCGTCATCGGTGGTGGTGGTGGTGACGCGCACGCCGTCTTCCAGCGCGCGCAGCACGCCCTGCGCGGTCCTGAGCGTCCAGCCGAGCTTCGCGGCGACCTCCGTCACGGTCAACCGGCCGTCCTCCGCCTCCGCCAGCTTCAGCACGGCCAGCTGCCGCTGGACCCTTGCCGCCTCCGCGTTCTTTCGTGCGCCGCGCTTCACCAGCCACCGGATCGCCAGCCCCACGCCGCCCGACGCAATCCCGAAGAACGCCAGCCACCCGGCTTCGGAGCGCCCATTCAGCGAGGCGAGCCCGAAGAGGAACGCGATGAAGAACAGGATGCCGGCGACGGTTCGCAGGAGCGCTGCGTGGACGGGTGTCATCAAGAGGCGGATTACGGGGATGCGGCCGCGGCGGAAGCAAGTTGGTCGGAGCATGCGGTCCGCGCCAGAGGATCGTAGCGGGCGGCCTCAGGGCAGGCGCGTGCGGCGGCCGGGGTCGTGGATGAGCTCGGGAAAATCGTACAGCATGATCCCGTCGTCCGTGATGGTGGTGGTCACACGCTTTCCGTCTTCCAGCGACCGCATGGTCTCCTGCGCCACGTCCAGCGTCCAGCCCAGCCGGGCGGCGACCTCCGTCACCGTCAGCTGGCCGTCCTCCGCTTCGGCCAGCTTGAGGACCGCCAGCTGGCGGTGGACCTTTTCCGCCCCCTCGTTCTCCTCCGCGTCGCGCCGGGTCCCGCGCAGGATCGCCCACCCCACGCCGCCGAACACCAGGGCCGAGAACAGCCACATCCCGGCGTCGTATCCTCCGCCCATCCAGGCGAGCGTGAACAGAAAGGCAAAGAAGAAGAGGGTGTACGCGAATGCCTTTCGCATCGTGGCGCGCGGCTTTGCCATGAGATGATCCGGGTCGGAGACGCCGACGAACGACGGAGAAGTTGATCGCATTCCGTGAAAGACGCCAGAAGAATGTTTCTGGAGCCGGCCCCGTGCGCGTGAAGTTGAAGCCCCGCCGGGCGAGCTCCGCGAGCGCAGGGCGGGGCTTATGGCCTTTCCAGCCGCGGGCTTCAGCCCGTGGCGGCCCGGCGGCGTGAGGATGTTGCCCATACCGATGCCGCGGCCGCCGGAATGTGGCACGATTCCGGATTGGGCACGTGCCGCCCGCCGCGGAGCGAATGATGCCCGTTGCGATTCCAATCCCTAACGTGCCGTCCGCCCGCTGAGCGAATGAATTCGCCGCTGGAAGATCGCAAAGTCCGCCTTCGCGGACTCGGCGGCCCGGCCATCAGGGCGTCCCAAGCACCTGCCCGTCCGCAACCGGCGATCCCCTGCATTCAGATCCGTCGGCACTCCGCTCACACCGCTCATCCAGGCAGATGAAAGCCGCACCCTTGCCCCCGCATCCGACGTGCTTTATCTTTCCAGCCGGATGAACGGATAAATGAGCGCCTCCGCCCCCGCGATCTTCGACCGCATGTCGGCCCTGGCCGACGCGACCCGCAGCCGGCTGCTGCTTCTGCTGGAGCGGCACGAGCTGACGGTGGGCGAGCTGTGCCAGGTGCTGCAGCTTCCGCAATCCACCGTAAGCCGCCACCTGAAGCTGCTGGGCGACGAGGGGTGGGTGAGCGCGCGGGCCGAGGGCACCAGCCGCCGCTACCGGATGCCCGCCGACCGCATGGACGCCGGCGCGCGGCAGCTCTGGCAGCTGGTGCGCACCGAGGTGGCGGCGCTGCCGGGGACGGCGCAGGACGCCGAGCGGCTGCGGACGGTGCTGGCGCAGCGCTCCACGCGGTCCCGCGAGTTCTTCAGCAGCGCCGCGGGCGAGTGGGACCGGCTTCGCGCCGAGCTGTTTGGCCGCCGCGCGGACCTGGTCGGCCTGCTGGGGCTGATGGACGAAGCGTGGACCGTGGGCGACCTGGGGTGCGGCACGGGGCAGATCGCGCAGTCGCTGGCCCCGTTCGTCCGCCGCGTGATCGCCGTCGACAGCTCGCCGGCCATGCTGGAGGCGGCCCGCGCGCGGCTGGAGGGGTGCGACAACGTGGAGACGCGCGAGGGCGAGCTGGAAGCGCTCCCCATCGCCGACGGCGAGCTGGACGCGGCGGTGGCGTTCCTGGTGCTGCACTACGTGGCCGAGCCGGGCGAGGCGCTGGCCCAGGCCGCGCGGGCGCTGCGCCCCGGCGGTCGGCTGCTGATCGTCGACATGATGCCGCACGACCGCGAGGAGTACCGCCAGGCCATGGGCCACGTGTGGCAGGGCTTCGAGGCCGCGCGGATGGAGGGGTGGATGGCGGAGGCCGGGCTGGGCGCGTTTCGCTACGTCCCCCTGCCCCCTGACCCCGCCGCCAAGGGCCCCGGCCTGTTCGCCGCCAGCGCGCGGCGGATGTAGCGGAAGGCGGAGGCCCTCACCCGCGGCCTGAGAGCCGCACCCTCTCCCGCAACCGGGAGAGGGGATAAAGGGCACCGGACGCGGTGCGCTGCGGCGGGTGTGGCGCGGGATGGTGGGCGGCCCCCCACCCCAGCCCTCCCCCGCAAACTGCGCGGGGGAGGGTGACGCGAGACAACGCGTCTGGAGCGATCGAATTCTCCCCTCTCCGCGAGGAACGAGCGGGGAGGGGCCGGGGGAGGGGCCCACCTCCGAGGCGCGCACGGTCCGCCGGTTTGCGCACCGCATGCGGCCAGTCCGCGAAGGCGGACTTCGTGTGCTCGTTGCAGCGAATTCATTCGCCCGTACCGTGCCTGTCCACGGGCCGTGTTCGATCGACCGAGAGTCCACACGCGCCGGCGCCGGCGCCGGTGCCGGCTATTCCCTATTCCCTGTTCCCTATTCCCTGGAGTCGACATGTCCGCAGTCGCCGAGCTGACCCACCCGTTCGCCGCCGCCGCCGAGGCGGGCCGCGAGCCCTTCAAGGTGCGCGACCTTTCCCTGGCCGAGTTCGGCCGCAAGGAGATCCGCCTTGCCGAGCACGAGATGCCCGGCCTGATGGCCCTTCGTGACGAGTACAAGGGCCGGTATCCCCTTGCCGGCGCCAAGATCATGGGCTCGCTGCACATGACCGTGCAGACCGCCGTGCTCATCGAGACGCTGGTGGAGCTGGGCGCCGACGTGCGCTGGGTTTCGTGCAACATCTTCAGCACGCAGGACCACGCCGCCGCCGCCGTGGCCGTGGGCAAGCACGGCACCGTGGACGATCCGCAGGGCGTGCCGGTGTTCGCCTGGAAGGGCGAGACGCTGGAGGAGTACTGGTGGTGCACCGAGCAGGCGCTCATCTGGCCCGACGGCAGCGGCCCCAACCTGCTGCTGGACGACGGCGGCGACGCCACCCTGCTGGTGCACAAGGGCGTGGAGTACGAGAAGACGGGCGTCATCCCCGCCTTCGACGCCGAGAACGACGCCGAGGAGTGGGGGATCATCCTCGACACCCTGCGCAGCACCATCGCCCAGGCGCCGGGCCGCTGGACGCGCATCGCCGCCGACATCCGCGGCGTGAGCGAAGAGACGACGACCGGCGTGCACCGCCTGTACGAGATGATGAACGCCGGGACGCTGCTGTTCCCCGCGATCAACGTCAACGACAGCGTTACCAAGAGCAAGTTCGACAACCTGTACGGCTGCCGCCACTCCCTTACCGACGGCATCCTGCGCGCGAGCGACGTGATGCTGGCCGGCAAGGTGGCCGTCATCTGCGGCTACGGCGACGTGGGCAAGGGGTGCGCGCAGGCGCTCAAGGGCCAGGGCGCGCGCATCATCATCACCGAGATCGACCCCATCTGCGCCCTGCAGGCCGCGATGGAAGGGTACCAGGTGACCACGCTGGACGAGGTGGTGTCGACGGCGGACATCTTCATCACCGCCACCGGCAACAAGGACATCATCACCACCGACCACATGGCCCGGATGAAGGACAAGGCCATCGTGGGCAACATCGGCCACTTCGACAACGAGATCGACATGGCCGGTCTCAAGAAGCAGGGGATCGAGCGGATCAACATCAAGCCGCAGTACGACGAGTTCGTGTTCCCCGACGGCCACAGCGTGATGGTCCTGGCCGAGGGGCGCCTGCTGAACCTGGGCTGCGCCACGGGCCACCCGTCGTTCGTGATGTCGGCCTCGTTCACCAACCAGGTGATGGCCCAGATCGAGCTGCACACCAACAACGAGCAGTACGAGCGCAAGGTGTACGTGCTCCCCAAGAAGCTGGACGAGAAGGTGGCGCGCCTGCACCTGGACAAGCTGGGCGTCAAGCTCACCCAGCTGTCGCCCAAGCAGGCCGAGTACATCGGCGTGCCGGTGGAAGGCCCCTACAAGCCCGACCACTACCGGTACTAGTCGATACGGCGGTACGAGGGTACGAACGGAGGCGCGGGGATTGTCCCCGCGCCTCCGTGCGTTTCATCCCGAATCCAGTAAAACAACACCTTTTGGGGTACAGAGGAACAGAGTCAGACAGAGGAATCACGATGATGTTTCAGCTCGCTTTCTCTGTCTGACTCTGTTCCTCTGTACGATCATTCTTTTTCAGGATCCGGCTCAGCGGAGGTGGGCTTCGAAGAACCGCATGGTGTCTTCGAGCAGGTATTCGGCGTACGAGCGCTCGAGGTTGTGGCCCTGGCCGGGGAGCATGAGCATCTCGAAGTGGCGGTTGGCGCGGATCAGCGCGTCGGCCATGCGCATGGTGGCGGAGAGCGGGGCACTGACGTCGCTGGTGCCGTGGGCAATCCGCAGCGCGCCGCGCAGGTTGGCGGCCAGCGGCTCGTTCTCGGCCCGCGCGTACACCGTGGAGTCGGCGCCCGGAAGCCCCAGGTTGGGCTCGTTGATCACCGCTTCCTCCCAGGGCGAGCCGGGCGCGAACGCGTACCCGGCGCGGTAGAACTCGGGGGCGGTGAGCATTGCCCGCAGCGCGTAGTACCCGCCCCACGAGGCGCCGTAGATCCCCACCCGGCCCAGGTCCATCCAGGGGCGGGTCGCGGCCGCCTGGCGGATGGCGGCGGCCTGGTCGCGGATCTCCGTGGCGCCGATCCGCCCGTACGTCGCGTCGTGGAACGCCTTGCCCCGCCCCGGCGTGCCCCGCGCGTCGACCATCACCACCACGTAGCCCAGCTGCGCCATCGCGTTGGCCTCGTCATCCATCCCGCTTCCCGGGGTACAGAAGCACCCCGCGTATCCCCAGGGGACCACCGCCAGGAACGGCCCTCCGTAGATGAAGTTGATCACCGGGTAGCGCCGCGACGGGTCGAAGTCGTAGGGCTTGAAGACGACGCCGTGGATGCGGGTCGCCCCATCGTCCGCCAGGGCCGTGAACCCTTCCGGCGGCCGGTACCCGGTCCGGAGCAGCGCGCCCGCGTCCGCCTGCAGGTAGGTGAAGCGGCGTTCCCCGCCGGCCGCGGCCAGCTCGGACGCGGGCGCGCGCTCGCGGGAGGAATGCACGTCGGCGAACCAGGCGCCCGTGGGGGAGACGCTGGCGCCGTGGACACCCGGCGCTTCCGTCAGCCGCCGGGCCGCCCCGCCGGCCAGCGGCGCGCGGTACAGGTGCCGGTCGTAGGGCGAATCGCCGTCCTCGGAAGCCACGAAGAACACCTCCCGCGGCGTGGCGCGCGGCACCTCGTGCACCACCAGCCGTCCGCGGGTCACCTGCCGCACGAGCCGGCCATCCCACCCGTAGAGATAGAGGTTGCGCCAGCCGTCGCGCTCGGACGCCCAGAGAAAGCCGTCCGGAAGCGGCGTGAGCTGGCTGCGCCAGCCGGCGTCGTCGAAGTTCAGGTCCGCGACGAAGGTCGCGCGGTTCTCCTCCCGCAGCACCGTCCGCATCGCCCCGGTCGCGGGGCTGAACGCCCTCAGCTCCAGCACCTTGCCGTCGCGCGAGCGGTGGAGGAGGAGCGCCTCGCTCCCGTCCGGCCGCCACCCTACCGCGTTGGAGTACCCCTCCTCCAGCGCGGGAAGCTGCCTCACCTCTCCGGTGGCCGCCTCCACCAGGTACGCCTCGGTGCGGGCGAGCGGCATTCCCACCTTGCTGTAGGGCGCGGTCGTGACGGACTCGACGGGCGTGCGGTAGTCGACGATGGGGATGCGGTGCACGCCGCGCTGGTCCACGCGCAGCGCCAGGAGGAACCGGGAGTCGGGCGACCAGGCCTGCTCCGGAAGCATCCACTCGTAGTCCTTTTCCCCCGCGCGCTCGGCGATCGTCCCCTCCGGCCCGGAGACGACCCATCCTCCCCCCCGCGCGAACGCCACCCGCCGCCGATCGGGCGAAAGCCTGCCGAGCCTCAGGGCCATCACCGCCGGATCCGTGGAGTCGGCCGCGGCCACGCGGCGGTCGGCGAAGCCCAGCGAGAAGGGGCGCCCGCCCAGCCGGAAGTACACCCCCTCCTGGTCCGGCCGCAGCGCGAAGTTGATCCCCCCGCCCGGGCCGGGGAGCTCGATCTCACGCCCCAGCAGGCTCACCAGCTGCGCCCGGAGGTCGGCGCCCGGCAGCACCGGGTCCTGGGTGCGCGCGCGTGCGTCCACGATGACGAAGGTCCCCGCGTGGGGTCCGGAGGTGGACCAGCGGACGATGCGTGCTCCGTCGCGGAACCACTCGGGAGCGCCCAGCTCGCCCGGGGAGACGGCGTAGCCGGTGCGGGGGCGCTGCATGCCGCCATCCTGGATGAAGCGCCAGGGCGCGGCCACGGCCTGGGCGTACGCGAGCCGCGCCTCGAACCCCGCTCCGGGGGGCGGAGGCTCCACGGGAGCGGGAGAGGACGCCGGCTGCTGCGCCCAGGACCGGGTGCTCGCCGCCAGCAGCAGCGCGAGAAGAGCCTTCGCCCCTGGGCGGATCGTGGAGAGGAGTCGCATGGGGTCACCGGGTGCAAGAGGGAGGAGAGCGGATCGCGCGGCTACATCACCGGGCCGGCGCGCGTGATTCCGCTGCGCAGGATCTCCGTGACGACGGCAAGGCCGCGCTCCAGCTTTTCGCGGGACGGGGGCGCGGCCAGTGAAAGGCGGACCGCGTTGGGGACGTTTCCGGGACGCGCGGCGAACAGGTGCGCCGGGCCGATGAGCACGCCGCGCGAAGCGGCTTCGGCCACCACCTCCAGCGCCGGCAGGTGGTCGGGAAGGGGAAGCCAGGCGAAGTACGCCCCCTCCCGCGGCTGGTAGCCGTGCGGCCGGAGCACCTGCGCCGCCCGCGCCTCCCGCGCCCGCGCCTCCGCCAGGCGCCAGGCGAGGATCGATTCGGCCGTGCCCTGCTCGATCCACCGGGTCGCGACCTCGGCCATCAGCGGCGACACGGACCAGACCGTCGCGGCCACCCCGACGTCGAGCGGCGCGCAGACGGAGGGCGGGGTATGGACGTAGCCGATCCGGAGCGCCGGGACGGTAGCCTTGGAAAGGGTGCTGACGTAGCAGGTCCGCTCGGGCGCGAGCGCCGCCAGCGGAGGAGGCGCGCCGGGCACCAGCGGGGCCAGCGCGCCGTTCTCGATGATGGTGATGCCGTACTCGCGGCAGACCGCCGCAATGGCGTCGCGGCGGGCGAGCGGAGTTACCGTGGCCGTGGGGTTGTGGTGCGTGGGCGTGCAGTACAGGACGCGGGCGCCGGTCTCGTGCGCCGCCCGCGCGAGCGCCTCCGGCACCAGCCCTTGCGCGTCGAGGGAGACCGGGTGGACGGGGATGCGCAGCCATCGCGCCGCCGCGATCAATCCGGGGTAGGTGAGCTCCTCCACCAGCACCCCCTCCGGCCCGGCCAGCTGCGCAAGGAGGAGCGCGGTGCCGTGCTGTGCACCGCCGCAGAGCGTGACCTCCTCCGCGGGTACGTCCACGCCGTGGAGCGCGAGCCATCGCGCGCCGGCGCTGCGCTGGGGCAGGGTCCCGCCGGCGTGCTGGTACCCGCTGAGCGCGACCAGGTCGGCGCGCGATCCCAGGTCGGCGAGCGCGGCGCCCAGGGCACGGTGCCCGGGGTCGCCGGGATGCATGGGGACCGCGGTGGGGCCCAGGTCGATGCGGTCCCGGTCCACCATGGGCGAGTACGAGTCCAGGTCCGTAAGGTCGCGGACAAAGGTTCCGCGCCCCACCTGGCCCTCCACCAGGCCGCGCCGCTCCGCCTCGTCGTACGCCCGCGTCACGGTGCCGAGCGAAGCGCCGACCCGGCGCGCCAGCTCCCGCTGCGTCGGCAGCCGCTCGCCGGGCGAGAGCGCACCCGTGCTGATCGCGTTCGCCAGCTCGTCTACGATCGCCAGGTAGAGCGGCCCCTCACCGGCGGTCAGGACGGGGCTCCAGGGTGCGTGGCTCATGGGATGCAGGGATCACGACGTTTGTATCGATAGGCTTTCACAATTGTACTATGACAATTGTAGGTGCGCAAGTGAGTGCCTCTTCGCTGCACGCGGAAGGCGCAGTCCCTCGTTTGCGACCCCGTGAGACGATGCCTGGCGTAGCTACGGATAGCGGCGTAAATGGTTGTCATGATTTCACTTGAATGGCACGTTGGTTGCTCCTGCGCGGCGGCCCGCGCTCCGGGCGGCGGAGCGCTCCGGAAGCTCTATCTCCATGCAGGAGGCCATCATGCCGACCCGCCGTGCCTTCGCCCATGCGGTCCTCGCGGCCGCCCTGCTCGCGGCCTGCGACGACCGCGGCATCACCGACCCACAGATCGCCGCGCCGGTGCAGGAGCCCGGTGCCGGCCCGCGTTTTTCGGGGAGCGTGGCGCCGGACCCCGAGCCGCGGCTGTACGCCAACGGCTCACGCTCGCTGGGCTGGGCGCCGCGGCGCTCGTTTACCACGGCCGAGCGGGTGAACGCGGACTCCATCAAGGCGTACCTGCGCATCGACGACGACGAGTGGCCGATGTACAACGCGTTCTACGACGGCGTGGTCGACGACTCGCTCAAGGCGTGGGCGCTGGACACGCGGCTGAACCTGAACCCCAACTTCGTCGCGGCGCTGCTGGTGATCGAAAGCGGCCTGAACCCGCACACCTTCGAGCCCGGCGGGTTCACCTACGGCTACGCGCAGATGGGGCCCACCTCCGACCAGGGTCTCATCGAGCACATCGACAACCACCCTGCCTTCCAGTGGATGAAGCGGCAGGTGCACCCCGACTCCGCCGCCATCAACGGGTACTCCCGCTCCCCGGCCGCGCCCACGGACTCGGCGGGGCTGGCGCAGTGGTACTTCAGCGACCCGCTCAAGACCACGCGGGCCATGGTGTACCACCTGAAGCACCTGGAAAACCTGTGGAAGGGCACCCACAAGGTGCCGTGGGGCAACGGCAACCACTCGTGGTGGCGCGACTCGGGAAGCCGGAACGCGGCGTACCCGGCGGACACGTCGTACGCGGCGCTGGCGGCGCGCATCTACGGCCGCGCGCCCACCGACGGCGAGATGTTCGACCTGGTGGCCGCCAGCTACAACCGCGGCTACCCGTGGGTCGAGAAGCAGCTCATCCAGTACGGCAGCGGCTGGGCGCAGCGCCTGCGGACCCTGGCCACCACCGGCCCCTGCCTCTCGCCGCCCGAGGAGCGCGACGATGTGGCCAAGGAGCGCGAAGCCGCCTGCTACCTGGACCGCGCGCGCCACTACACCATCCTTTTCCAGAACGCCGTCGTCTCCGTCAGCAGCGGCCACGAGGTGCTGGACAACTTCGACCAGGACGCCACGCTGCGCTGGAGCACCTACCAGGGGACCGGCTCCACCCTTACGCGCTCCGTGCCCGCCGCGTCCCAGGCGTACCTGGGCACCGCCGTGGACGAAGGGCTGGGGCTGCAGGTGAACTACTCCATCGGCTCCGGAAGCTACGGCGGGGTGGGGCGCTGGTACTCCGCGGCGCAGAACTGGAAGACGCGCACGGGGATCGGCGCCACGGAGGGGATCGGCTTCTGGTACTACGGCAACGGCCGCGACCTGAACGGCGGGGCGGGCGTGGTGGTGAAGGTGGAGCTGCAGGACAACGCCAGCACCGATCCGGCGCTGCAGGGGATCGATACCGCGGAGCGCTGGGTGTACAACTTCCGCGACAACTTCGTGGGGTGGCGCTACATCGACGTGCCGTGGAGCGCGTTCGCGCGCGGAAGCTGGCAGCCGCACGCGGCCACGCCCAACGACGGGCTCACGCTGACCTCGGTGTGGGGGATCAGCATCTCCCCCCAGACCAGCACCCGCTGGTTCCGCCTGGACCAGTTCCGGCTCACGCAGGACCGGCCCTGGACGACGTGAGGGACCCGCACGCGGGCACATCGGCGTGAGGCGTGGAACGGCGCGGGATGATCTCTCGCGCCGTTCCCCCATCCTTTCATCTTCATACCGGGTCCCCAGAAGAACCGCGAAAGTACAGAGGGACAGAGAACAGCCAGAGGAGCAGAGGAAGATTGGTTGTCCTCTGTTCCTCTGGCTTTTGTCTGTTCCTCTGTACCCCCGCTTTTTGTGGAAAAGCCCGCGCTGACGGGAGCGCCGCGGAAACGCGAAGGGGCAGCCCGCGATGCAGGCTGCCCCTCCTCGTGCGTCACCCGGCGAACGGGATCAGTCGCGGTCCCACCACACCCGGTGGTTCAGCGACGCCCCGCCCTGCCGGGTCACGGCGGCCGTGAGGTTGGCGCCGTTCAGCGACTGCTCGCTGACGGGGTAGGGAAGCCGCACCGGGATGCGCCGCTCGTTCAGCGCGTCGCGGCCGGGCGTGAGCGCCGGGCCGTCCAGGCGGCGCCACTCGGCAAAGGCCTCGGGGCCGTTGCCGTACAGCGCGATCCACTTCTGCAGCGCAATGCTCTGCAGCCCCGCGTACTGCACCCGCGGCTGCGCCAGGTACGCGTTGATGGAGTCGGCCGCGATGTCGTTGAACGCGTCGCCGCCGATGTTGAACTGCGTCATGTGCGCCCGGATGGCCGCCCGGTACAGCGCCGCCGGGTCGCCGGTGATCCAGCCGCGCTCCGCCGCCTCGGCCTGCAGGAACAGCACCTCGGCGTAGGTCATCACGTACGACGGCGCGTCGGCCCGCGCAAACCACTCGCCGATGCGCGAGATGGAGTTGAGCGGCTGGTCGCGCGTGTCGCCCGGCAGCTCGCCCCGGTAGGTGCCCGCGCTGGTGGGCTTGGCGTAAAAGCGCAGCCGCGGGTCGTTCAGGCGCGACAGCGAGTCCACCATGGTGCTGCTGATGGCGTGGTCGATGCGCGGGATGTTCTCGTACTCGTAGATGGGGTGCCCGTTGGTGCCGTTGGCCAGGTACCACAGCACCGCGCTGTGCGCGTTGCTGGTGAACACCCCGTCCGCCAGCGCGTCGGCGAACTCGGCCGCCGCCGCGGCGGGCGACGCGTCCGAAAGGCGCATGGCCATCCGCAGCCGCAGCGAGTTGGCGAAGCGGCGCCACTTCTCCGGGTCGCCCCCGTACAGGATGTCGGCCGCGCCCATCCGCGCCCCCGTGGGGGTGAGCAGCGCCGCCGCGTCGCGCAGCTCCTGCTGCATGCCGGCGTAGATGGCCTGCTGCGGGTCGTACACCACGGCGTTGCCGGCGCCGGGCTGGCGAATGCGCAGCGCCTCGGAGTAGCCCACGTCGCCCCACAGGTCCGTCACCACCTGGAAGGTCCAGGCGCGCATGATCATCCCCATGGCCTGCACGTTGGGGCGGTTCTCGGCGCGCCCCTTCTCGACCACCTCGGTAAGGTCCTGCAGCGGCCCCGCATAAAAGCCCGTCCAGTGCGTCTGCGAGTTGCCGTCGCTGATCTCGTAGCGGTCCTGCTCGCTGAACCGGCTTTCGGCGTAGTGCTGCACGAACAGGCCGGTCAGGTCCATGTTCAGCGCCTCGCCCGTGGTGCGGCCCACCGCCGCCTCGACGGCGTTGGTGAACAGGTACTCGGCCGCGGCCACCTCGGGCTGGTTGGGGTTCTGGTTCAGCTCCGTAAGGCCGCTCTCGCACGCGGCGGCCCCCGACGCCAGCGCGGCGACCAGCGCCGCGCGGCCAACAATGCGAAGATGGTTCATCGGGTTGTCCTCCTCAGGGCGTTACGGAAATGTTGAACCCGATGCTTCGCGCCGAGGGCAGCTGCCCGTACTCGAAGCCCTGCACGTTGCTGGCGTTGAACGCGGTTTCGGGGTCGATGTGGGGAACGTCCGTCCACAGCCTGAGGTTGCGGCCCACCAGCGCCACGCTCAGCCCGCTGACGCCCATGCGGCGGGTGAACCCGGCGGGAACGTCGTAGCCCAGGCGCACCTCGCGCAGCTTCACGAAGGTGGCGTCGTACACCCACTGCTCGCTGATGTTGGTAAGGCTCTTGTGGTACGCCTGCGCCGTCACCCGGATGTCGTTGGGCACCGTGTCGCCGGCCACCACCTTCACCCCCTCCACGATCATCCCGCCGCCGTCGGCCAGGGCGTGCGCCGTCTCGCGCCCCTGCAGCGTCTCGTACAGCACGCCCGAGCGGCGGCCGTACACGTTGGTCAGCGAAAAGATGTTGCCGCCGAAGCGCCCGTCCAGCGACGCGCTCAGCGAGGCGCCGCGGTACGAAAGGCGGCTGCTCAGCCCGCCCGTCCAGTCGGGGTCGTACTTGCCCAGCCGCTCGATGGGGCCGTTGGCCAGCGGCAGGCCGCTGGTGGCGCTCACCACGATGCGCCCCTGGCTGTCGCGCACGTACTTGCGGCCGTACATCACGCCGTACGGGTCGCCCGGCCGCGCCTGCACGCTCACCGTGTAGTACGAGCCGATGGTCAGCGAGTTCAGCCCCTCGTACAGCTCGTCGACGTTGCTGCGGTTGCGGGTGTAGTTGGCGTTCACCTCCCACTCCAGCCCGTTGGCCAGCCGCAGGGGGGTGGTCGTCAGCAGCAGCTCCACGCCGCGGTTGCTGATCTGCCCCGCGTTCAGCATGCGCTCGGTCACGCCCGTCAGGGGTGTCACCTGCACCGGGACGATCTGGTTGCGGGTCACCTTGTCGTAGTAGGTGACCTCAAGCCCCAGCCGGTCCTCGGGCCCGCGCAGCTCCGCGCCCACCTCCCACGAGCGCGTGCGCTCGGGCTTCAGGAAGGGGTTGCGCAGCCGGTTGCTGCCGGTGAGGCGCGGGTTGTTGTTGAAGAACTCGTCCGTGACGTACGGGTCGATCAGGTTGTACGGATCGGTGTCGTTGCCCACCTCCGACCACGCCGCCCGCAGCTTGCCGTACGTAAGGAACGGCACGTCGGCCAGCTGGGTGAAGATCAGGTTGCCCGCGACCGACGGGTAGAAGTACGAGCGGTTCCCCGCCGGCAGGGTCGACGACCAGTCGTTGCGGCCGGTGGCCTCGATGAACAGGGTCTCGCGCCATCCCACCTGGGCCGAGCCGTACAGGCTGTTCACCCGCTGGCGGCTGCGGCGGTCGGAGAGGGTGGGGTCCACCGCCCGGTTGTCCATGTTGAACAGCCCCGGCACCACCAGCGAGTCCACGAACACGCCCTTCACCCGGCCGGTGTTGTCGCGGCGGTTGCCGCCGAAGTTGGCCCCGAAGTCGAAGTCGCCGCGGGCCGGCAGGTTGGCCGTGAACAGGAAGTCGCTGTTGGTCTCCTGCTCGAAGATCGTCGTCTCCCCGTACGCGCCCGACCCGCTGCGGCCAATGGTGCCCGCCTGGTAGGTGCGAACGCGGTTTTCCTCGTACCAGTCGCTGCCGGAGCGCACCTGGCCCGTCAGCCACGGGGTGAACTCGTAGCGCAGGCTGGCGCTGCCGATCACCCGGTCGCGGGTGTCGCCGTTGCCGTTGACCAGCGTGGTCCAGTACGGGTTGTTGTTCCAGGCGTTGTTCCAGTTGAACTGCGACCCGTCCTCGTTGCGGAGGCGGCTGCGCAGGACGTTGGTGTCCACCTGGCGGCCGAACCACATGAACTGCCACATCACGTTGTCTTCGCCGTACCCCTGGGCGGGGCGGTTCTCGGCGTCGCTGTTGATGTACTGCACCGACGCGTCGGCGTTCAGCCGCCGCCCCAGCCGGCTGGAGCCGTTGAGCCCCGCCGTGGTGCGCCGCAGCCCGAAGCCGGGGATCATCCCCTCCTGGTCCAGGTGCGCCAGCGACAGCCGCACGTTCATCCCGTCGCGGCTTCCGGCGAACGACGCGCTGGTGTTGGCCGTGCGCCCCGTCTCGAAGAAGTTGCGCACGTTGTCGGGGTGCGAGACCCACGGCGCCGGCTGGCCGTTGCTGTTGAACTGGGGGATCATGAGCCCCGCGTCCAGCCGCGGGCCCCAGCTCTCGTCCGTGTCGTCGAACGTCCCCTCGCCCCGGCCGTCCACGTACGAGTACTGGCCGTTGAAGCCCTGCCCGTACTTGTTCTGGTAGCGGGGCAGGCGCAGCGGCGTCTCGAAGGTCACCAGGCTGCTGGCGCTTACGCTGGCTTCCTGGCCGCGCCCGCTCTTGGTGGTGATGATGATGGCGCCGTTGGCCGCGCGCGAGCCGTACAGCGCCGCCGCGTTGGGCCCCTTGAGCACCGTGATGGACTCGATGTCGTTGGGGTTCAGGTCCTGGATGATGTTGCCGTAGTCGATGGCGTTGTAGCCCGTGCACCCGGCGCAGGTCCCCGGGTTGTATCCCGGCGCCGAGTTGCTGACCGGCACGCCGTCCAGCACGAACAGCGGCTGGTTGTTGCTGGTGAGCGAGTTGGCGCCGCGAATGACGATGCGCGAGCTGCCGCCCGGCACGTTGCTGTTGGTGATGGTGACGCCCGACACCTTGCCCGAAAGCGCCGTCACCAGGTTGGTCTCGCCGCCCTGGGCCAGCGCCGGGCCGCTCACCTCCTGCACCGAGGTGCTGATCTCGCGGCGCTCGCGGGTAATGCCCAGCGCCGTCACCACCAGCTCGTCCAGCATCACCCCGGCCGCGCCCAGCGAAAAGTTCGCCGTGGCCGTGCCGCCGGCCTGCACCGACACCTGCTCCTGCTGCGTGGTGTAGCCCAGCCGCTGCGCCCGCACGGTGCGGGTGCCGGCGGGTACGTTCCGCAGCTCGTACCGGCCGTCCGCGCCGGTCACGTCGCCCAGCGTGGTGCCGTCGACGCTCACCCGCACGCCCGCCAGCGGGCTCCGGTTCTGGGCATCGCTCACCGTGCCCTGGATGGTTCCCGACCCCTGCGCCGCCGCGGGCCGTGCGGCCGCGGTGAGCAGGGCCAGGAACGCGAGCAGCCAACCGAGTTTGCGCATCGCGTGCTCCTTGGGATGGGTTCGGGCCGGGACGACGAACGGCGGACGGTGGTCGCCGGACGGATGGGCGCCAAAGGCTTGCAGAGGGTTCTGCGCCCCGGTCCCGTGCCTACGGGGTGCCGCGCGGAACGGCTCGGACGTGTTCAGCAGGACAAAGAGAAGACGAAGGTGCCGCACCGCGCGGAAAAAAACTTGGAGTGGGCGCAGTTTACAGCGCTCCCGCGGCCCCGGCAAGAGCGATCGTCGCAATCCCCGCCCGCCGCTCGTCCCGCCTTGCCGCCGCGCCCGATATACCGAATTCTTTCCCCCGCGGCCCGGCGTGGGCGCCGTCCCGCTTTCTGCCGCGAGAGGAGGTGCGGAAGCAAACAATCTCCACCTCGAGGGAACCTCATACCGCATCCCGCGGTCCATTGCGCACTTGGACTTCTACCGCCGCCTCCGGGGAAAACAACACCTCGATGGGTACAGAGGAACAGAGTCAGACAGAGGAGCGAGGATGATCTTTCAGCTCGCTTCCTCTGTCTGACTCTGTTCCTCTGTACGATCATTCTTTTTCAGGATCCGGATCTACGCTCGCGAGGCGAGCGGTGTGCGCATGGGCGTGCGCTCCACCGCCCGGACCCGCGCCTCGCGCGCGGGGACGGGATCGGGGCGGCCGAAGAGGTAGCCCTGCAGCAGGTTCACGCCCAGCTCCGTCATCACCCGCCACTCCGCCTCCGTCTCCACCCCCTCAGCCAGCACCATCTGCCCGTTCTGCTGGCCCAGGCGCGCCAGCGATTCGCAGACGTCGCGGTGCAGGCCCCCCTCCACCGAGCGCGACACCAGCTCGCGGTCGATCTTGATGAGGTCCGGGTTCAGGTCCGCCAGCAGGGACAGCCCCGAGAATCCGCTTCCCACGTCGTCCAGGGCCACCTTGAAGCCGGTGTTGCGGTAGAACGCCAGCAGGTCGCGCAGGTGCTCGCGGCGGGGCACGTGCTCCGTCTCCACCACCTCGAACACCACGTGGTCCGGCTCGAGCCCGCTCTCGGCCACGGCGCGCACGGTGGTGCGCAGGCAGAACTCCGGGCGGTAGATGGCGGTGGGAAGAAAGTTGATCAGCAGGTGGTGCGGCGGCCCCAGCCCCGCGGCGCCCGCGTTGCGCAGGTGCATCTCGCGGACGTGCCGGTCCAGCAGAAAGGCCAGGTGCTCCTGGCGCGCCCACTCCAGCAGCGTGGCCGGGCTCACCAGCGACCCGTCCACGGCGCGGCCGCGCATCAGGCACTCGTATCCCCACAGCTCCAGCGTGCCGGCCCAGAAGATGGGCTGGTACCAGGTCTCCACCCGCCGCTCCGCCAGCATGGCCGTGAGCTGCGAGCTGTCCACCTGCACCATGTCCGCCAGCCGCTCGGCGTGCAGCAGCGTCACCAGCTGCTCCTCGAGCGGCGCGCCGCGCTGCGCCCACGCCGCCCGCAGCGCGCCGAAGCGCTCCGCGTCCAGCTCCGTGCGCAAAAAGGCCGCGACCTCGGCCACCCCCGACCAGCGCGACCCGCTTCCCACCTCCACGCGCACGGCGCCCAGCGCGGGGTGCACCACCCAGTCCTCGCCGGGGGTCAGCCCCCGCAGCTCGGGGTAGCGCTCCAGCCCCGGCGCCATGACCACCAGGCTGCGCGCGTCGGTCCTGCATTCACAGGGAAGCGAATGGTCCGTCGATGAAAGCGTCATCAGAAAAGCGTAAAGCCAGATGTAGTGCGGATTGCCGCCTTGTGGACGGCGTGACGTCCGAATCGATCCTCGTTTGAGCGGCCGGGAGCGGATGACCTGTGCCCGGAAACAATCGTGCCCAGCCCCCGTCGACTTCCGGGCACTGGGCACTCGGTACTGGGCACTCGGTACTCCGGCACTCGGTACTGCCGTCCTCTAGACCACGCGTCCGGGCTGCGTCCACACGCGCACCTTGTCCAGAAACGCGCGCACGTCCAGCGGCTTGGGCACCATGTCGTCGCAGCCGGCCTGCAGCACGCGCTCGCGGGCGCCCTCCATGGCGGTCAGCGCCACGATGGGCACGCCGCGCAGCCCTTCCGCCGCCCGGATCTCGCGGGTGGCCTGGAACCCGTCCACGTGCGGCATCATCATGTCCATCAGGATCAGGTCCGGCCGCTCGGCCAGCGCCCGCTCCACCGCCTGCCGCCCGTTCGACGCCTCCACCACCCGGTAGCCGAACGCGTCCAGCAGCGTGCGCAGGGCGTCGCGGCTGTCCTCGTGGTCCTCGGCAATCAGCACCAGCGGCGCGCGCACGGACTCTTCCCCGTCCTCCGTCGGCACCACCGGCGAGATGCGCGGAACCCGCGCCTGCCGGGGCCGGTCGGCGAACGAGAACTGCGCGGGTGCCTCTACGGGCAGGTGCGAAACGGACATGCGCTGGCGTGGTGGAGGAACCGCGGCGGGAATACTCGAATTCCGCGGGGCTCTAAAGCAATTCACATGCCCGTTCTGCCGCACCGCCCCTGACAACCCGCGCTCCTTTGGAATCCCGCCGTGTACGGACGGTTGGCGGCGCGGACGCGGCCGGCGTTATCATCCCCCGCCACGCCAACGATCCCGGACCAGGACGCCCCATGCCCCGGATGCAGCTTACCCGCCGCGTGCGGTTCAGCGCCGCGCACCGCTACCACAGCCCCGACTGGAGCGACGAGCACAACCGCCAGGTGTTCGGCCCCTGCGCCAACCCGCACGGCCACGGGCACGACTACCTGCTCGAGGCCACGGTCGAGGGCGAGGTGGACCCCGTCACCGGCTTTTCGGTGGACCTGGGACTGCTGGACGCCGTGCTGCGCGAAGAGGTGGTGCAGCCGCTGGACCACCAGCACCTCAACTACGTGGTCCCCGAGTTCGCCCCCGGCGGGCTGATCCCCACCACCGAGAACATCCTGCTGCTGCTGTGGCGCCGCATTCAGCCGCGGCTGGGCGGCGCCCGGCTGGTGCGGCTGCGGCTGCACGAGAATGCGGATTTCTACGTGGAGTACGAGGGGGAAGGGGATAGGTGACAGGGGACAGGGTACAGGGGACAGCGGGAACGTTCTTCCGCCGGTGACGTGTGTCGGCGGTCCATCTTTTCGCACGATCTCTCTTTTCGATGCCGCGACGCTCCTCATCCGCCAACTCCGCCGACATCCTCTCTCCGCGGGCGCTGAACCGGGCGCTGCTGGGGCGGCAGATGCTGCTGCGGCGCGCGGACGCGTCGGTGGACGAGGCGCTGGAGCGGCTGGTGGGGATGCAGGCACAGGCACCCAATCCGCCGTATCTTGGGCTGTGGACGCGGCTGGACGGGTTTCGCCTGGAGGATCTCGCGGAACGGATCCGCGACCGGCGGGCGGTGCGCATCGCGTTGATGCGCTCCACCATCTTTCTTGTAACGGCGCGAGACTGCCTGGCCCTGCGTCCGGTGCTGGCGGAGGCGCTCAAGGGCTGGGCGACGGGGGTCCACGGCAAGGGGCTGCCGGGGGTGGACCTGGACGCGCTCGCCGTCGCCGGGCGTGCGCTGGCGGAGGAGGCGCCGCGGACGTTCCACGAGCTGGGCGCGCTGCTGGCGGAGCGCTGGCCCAAGGCGGATCCCTCCGCGCTGGGCAACATGGTGCGCAACCTGGTGCCGCTGGTGCAGGTGCCGCCCCGCGGCCTCTGGGGCGAGAGCGGGCCCGCCGCGCACACCACGGCGGAGGCGTGGCTGGGCCGCCCGCTAAACGCGGAGCCCTCCGTGGAGGCGATGGTGCTGCGCTACCTGGCCGCCTTTGGGCCCGCCACGGCGCGCGACGCGCAGCACTGGTCCGGCCTCAAGCGGCTGGGCCCGGTGCTGGACCGGCTGCGGCCCCAGCTGCGCACCTTTCGCAACGAGGGCGGCGCGGAGCTGTTCGACCTTCCCGACGCGCCGCGGCCGGATGCGGACACGCCCGCGCCGGTGCGCTTTCTCCCCGAGTTCGACAACGTGCTGCTTTCCCACGCGGACCGCGCGCGCGTCATCACCGAGGAGCGGCGCAAGCGGGTGTTCACCGTCAACGGCATCATCCGTCCCACCCTCCTGGTCGGCGGCTTCGTGGTGGGGATGTGGAAGATGGAGCGCGAGCGCGGCGCCGCCACGCTCCTCATCCAGCCCTTCGAGCCGCTCTCCGCCCCCGACCGCGCCGCGCTGGAAGACGAGGGCGCCCGCCTGCTTGCCTTTGCCGCGGCGGATGCGGAGCGCCGGGACGTGCGCTTCGAGCGGCCGGCGTAGCGAGAGTCCGGCGCGTTGCGGATCGCGGCGCCATCCGCCACTTTTGCGCTCCGCGGAGCCGTCTCGTGAATCAACCGGAATCCACACGGACCATGATGCTTTCCCCGCACCGACGCTTTCTGCGCGGCATCGTCGTCTGCGCGATGGCGCTGGCCGGCGCCTGCGCGCCCGCCGCGTCCTCCGCCCGCCCCGCGCCGGCGGAGGCAGCCACGCGCCTGGAGCCGCGCGAGTGGACGCCGCAGTCGCCCGCGGCCGAGATCGCCGCCTGGGCGAGCCAGGGATGCCGGCGCGCGGCGGAGGGCAAGGCCGTCTGCATCGAGCGCGCGCTGGTTTCGCTGCTGGGCCAGGCCGGCGTCTCCAAGAGCATGGAAGTGCTCGACACGCTCGCGGTGATGGACGACGAGGTGCGCGGGGACGCCCACCCGCTGGCGCACGGCCTGGGCATCTCGGCTTACCGCGGACCGGCCACGCTGGCGGCCACCTTCGCCTCCTGCCCCGTGTCGCAGATGTCGGGGTGCTACCACGGCGTGGTCCAGGGCTACTTCCTGGACCTCAGCGGGCAGGGGCGCAGCATCGGCACGGCGGAGCTGGACGGGCTGTGCGAGCCGCACCGCGGCCAGCAGTTCATCTTTTTCCAGTGCGGGCACGGGATGGGGCACGGGCTGATGGCCGTGCACGGGAACCACCTGCCCAGCGCGCTGCAGGCGTGCGACCTGGCCAGCAACCAGTTCATCCGCGAAAGCTGCTACGGCGGCGCGTTCATGGAGAACGTGGTCAACTTCACGCACCCGCACCACACCGCCGGCGGCCACGCGCAGACGCAGGGCGGCGGGCACGCCCCGGCGGATGTCCACGCGGCGCACGGCGGCGCGGACGCCTCGGCGGATGCCCACGCGGCGCACGGGGGGGCGGACGCGCACGCGGGGCACGGCGGCGGGCAGGTGATGGCGCACGGCGAGTGGAAGCCGCTGGACCGGGACGATCCCCTGTACCCGTGCAACGTGGTGGACGCCAAATACGGGGACTCGTGCTACGCCATGCAGACGTCGGCGGTGATGTTCTTCAACGGCGGCGACGTGGCCGCCACGGCGCGGACGTGCGACGGCGCGCCCGAGGCGTTCCGCACCCGCTGCTTCATGAGCCTGGGCCGCGACGTCAACTCGTACTCCGGGCAGGACCACGCCCGCTCCATCGAGATGTGCGGGCGCGCCAGCGCCGCCGCCGAGGCGCAGGGCGTGCTGTGGTGCATGCGCGGGCTGGTGGAGACGTTCCTCAACCAGTCCGCCGACCCGCGCGACGGCATCCGCTTCTGCGGCGCGGTGCCGGGGGACGACGTCAAGCAGGACTGCTACCGCGTGGTGGGCGATTTCACCCATTCGCTGGGGCAGGGGCCGGAGGAGCGCGCCCGCCACTGCGCCGCCGCCGATCCGCGCTTTCTCGCCGCCTGCCGCCGCGGCGCCGGTCTGGACCCGCAGGCGAGCGGGAGCGAGTAGCCGCCCGTCCACGGCGGGGCAGGGGGATGAGAACGAGCCGGCGGAGAAATCCGCCGGCTCGCCGCGTTCCGGGTCCGCACGCCCTTCTGGATGGGAAAACACGGTTGTCATTCCGAAGCCCGGCCACCCTGCAATCGGACGATCACACCGCGGGTTGCAGGGCCGAGGAATCTAGCGTCGGCCCGCTGGAGGCCGGACGCGGCAGCCCGCGCAATCGCCGCGGCGGCGCAACAGCCAGACAGGGCCAGTCCGGGGCGCCGCAACGTGCCACGAGGAAGGGAAGCAGATACCTCGCTGAATGGGAAACACGAGTTGTCATTCCGAGGCCCGGCCACGCTGCAGTCCGACGATCACGCCGCAGGTTGCAGGGCCGAGGAATCTACCGTCGGCTTGCTGGAGGCCGGACGCGGCAGCTCGCGCAATCGCCGCGGCGGCGCAACAGCCAGACAGGGCCAGTGCGGGGCGTCGCAACGTGCCACGGGAAAACGGAAGACAGATTCTCGGTCGCGCGCCAGCACCGAGGTAGCAGAGAGGCCGGGGCGGCCCTCCCTCGGAGTGACAGTCCGGGGGGCCGGGGGGGGGCTGACTCCTGAACACCCACTCAGGCCCTCAGAGGGTGTTGCCCAACCTCAAATCCATAACGAAGCGGTGACTTCCTGAGAGGGTGTTGCTAAACCCCCAAAATCACAAAGAAGCGCTGACTTCCTGAGGGAGCGCACCACGTGTAACCTGATTCCACACAACCGCCTGCGCGCGACCGAAGGACCTGCTCTCCGGCGAGGCGGGGCCGGCTTCATCCCGTGGGACCCGCCCCGTCGTTCTGCTGGCGAGGTCCTTCGGCCGGCGCCAGGGTACAGTCTACAAGCGAGTCATGGGGTGGCGCCTTCCTCAGGAAGTCGATCACGCCGGGAGGTTTGGCAACACCCTCCCAGGCGCGTCCATCCACGTCCGCGCGGTTGCGGACGGCCGCGCCCGGAACCAGTTTTGCAGCCGGCCAGGGCCGCCCACGGCCCGGTCTCACCCGTTGCTGAAGTACCATGACGTTTTCTGTGCACCGACGCTCCCTTCGCGCGGCGCTGGCCGCCTGCGCGCTGCTGGTTTCCGCCTGCACGCCGTCCGGCCCGTCCACCGGCCCCGCGCCCGGCCTGTCCGCCGGCCCGGCGCCCGCGTGGACCGCGCAGTCGTCCGCGGGCGAGATCTCGCGCTGGGTGCGGCGCGAGTGCGGACGCGTGTTCACCTCCAGGCAGCCGTGCGTGGAGCGCAACCTGGTGGCGCTCATCGACCAGGCGGGCATCGGCCGCACCATGGAGGTGCTGGACACGCTGGTGGCCGTGGACAGCGACGTGCGCTTCAACGCCCACGCGCTGGCGCACGGGCTGGGCATCGCCGCGTACCGCACCCCCGAGACGCTGGCGGCCACCTTCTCCGCCTGCCCGCCCACCCAGATGTCCGGGTGCTACCACGGCGTGGTCCAGGGCTACTTCCTTGCCCTGGCGCGGCAGGGGATCACCCCCGGCACCGCCCACCTGGACGCCATGTGCGAGCCGCACCGCGCCAGCCCCTTCCTGTTCTTCCAGTGCGCGCACGGCGTGGGGCACGGGCTGATGGCCGTGCACGACAACCACGTCCCCATGTCGCTGGAGGGGTGCGACCTGGCGTCGGACGGGTTCATCCGCGAAAGCTGCTACGGCGGCGTGTTCATGGAGAACATCGTCCACGTCACCCACCCGCACCACACGGCCGAGGGCCACGCCGGCACGCAGGGCGGGCACGGCGCATCGGGGGATGCGGGACACGCCGCGCAGGCGGCCGCGGCGGATCCCCACGCCGTCCACGGCGGCAGCCAGCCCGCCACGGCAAATGCCGGCCACCCGCACGCCGGCCAGCCGGCGGATGCCGGGCACGACCACGCCGCGCCGGCGATGCGGCACGGCGAGTGGGTCGCGCTCAACCGCAACGATCCGCTCTACCCGTGCAACGTCGTCGCGTCGAAGTACCAGGAGTCGTGCTACACCATGCAGAGCTCGGCCATCCTGTTCTTCAACGGCGGCGACGTGCAGGCCACGGCCCGCGCCTGCGACACCGCCCCGGCGGGGATGGTGCAGACCTGCTTCCTCAGCCTGGGGCGCGACGTCACCGCGCTGGCGTCGCAGAACCACGCCCGCTCGCTGGAGCTGTGCGCCCGCGCCGAGGGGCTGGGCGGCGGCCGCGGCGACCTGTGGTGCATGCTGGGCGTGGTGCAGAACCTGGTGAACCTGGCCGCCGACCCGGGCGAGGGAATGCGCTTCTGCCGCGCTGTGGAGAGCGCCGCGCACAAGGGCGACTGCTACCGCGTCGTCGGCGAGGCCATCGCCACGCTGATGGCCGAAGCGGAGCGCCGCGGCCAGTCGTGCCAGGCCGCCGAGCCCGGCTATGCCCCCGCCTGCCTCCGCGGCGCCGGCGTCGAGCCCCGCGGCGGCTCCGACGACGAGTAGTCGGAGCCCCGTGCAGTAAAGAGAGCCGGCGGATGCCCATCCGCCGGCTCTCTTCCGTTATACCAGATCCTGAAAAAGAATAATCGTACAGAGGAACAGAGTCAGACAGAGGAAACGAGATCATGCTTCCACTCGCTTTCTCTGTTTGACTCTGTTCCTCTGTACTCTAAAGGTGTTGTTTTTCCAGATCTGGTTTTACAGCAGCAGGTCGGCGGGAATGCCGAGCAGGTCCCGCAGAGCGCGGATCTGTGTTCGCGAAAGCTCCCGCTTTCCCGCAAAGAACTCGGAGACCCGGCTCTTGCCGCCCATGATCTCCGCCAGGTCGCCGCGCTGCATCCCCTTCTGCCCCAGCACGAAGTCGACGACGTCCTGCGGCGTGGTGGAGAACATCTCGTCGGGGTAGTGCTCTGCCTCGTACGCCTCTACCAGAACGGAAAGAAACTCTAGCAGGTCGTGCTCTTCCGTTCCCGCCAGCGGATCGCTGTCGAGAAGCTCGTCCAGCATTCGAATGGCCTCGCTGTACTCCTCCTCAGTGCGGAGGACGTGCGGCTTCGTAAAATCCAGCACGGCAGTCATTGCCTCATCCTCGTGTTCCTGGATCGCAGTGCCAGCGGCTTCACTGCGCATGCCTACAGCCGCCCCGCTCGCGAGAGCCGGTCATACTCCGCGTGTGTCAGTACATGGCGCACGTACACCCGGCCCATTCCCAGGTCGTACCGCATGTCGACGACGAGCCGGTACTTGTTTCCGCCGACGTCGAACACCGTTGTGTGGCCGCCGAGGAAGTCCACCGAACCGAATGCCTGCTTCACCTGATGGGGGTTCTCGAAGCGCGTCTCTTTCATGATGCTGAACCACGCCCGAAGCGGCGGTTCGGCATCCGCGTGCACTTCCCAGAACTCCACCAGCTTTGCGCGTGAGATCACTCGCATGGGAAACCGGGCTGAAGAGAATATAGCGACGGGTTCCCAATGTGGGAACCCTCCCGTACGCAGGTCAATAGCTGGCGGGAAGTAGGTCCGTGTGTTGGCGCGACCGGATCTCCTTGCCGCGTCGAGGCTGGATAGGATGGAACGTCGCGATCCAGCAAAATTTTCCGACTCTGCACCTGTATCAGTGGTTTCTGGGATCGGTGGATCATGAAAAATGGCGCCGTTGCTGGAAATGTTCAGGATGGCGCATCCGGCACGGGATTGGCGGCGCAGCGCAGGGTATCCAACCGTTTTTCCGCGATTCGCCTTGCCATTCGCCGGGGCGCAGCTTACACTTGGGCGACGCCGGGCCGCCCGCGTTCCTGGATCGGGCGCGGCCCATCCCCCAGCGAAATTCCGGTGAATCCCACGCCCGCACGCAACCGCCTTCGGGGTCCCGTGAGAACAACCGCATCCGTCGTCGCCGCCGCGGCGCTGCTCGCGGCCGCGCCGCTCGCCGCGCAGGACACGCCCGCCCAGCCGGGCCAGGTCCACGTGGTGCGCCCCGGCGAGACGCTGTGGGACATTGCCCGCGCCTGCCTGTCGGACCCGTTCCTGTGGCCGGAGATCTTCCGGCTCAACACGGCCACCGTCGAGGACCCGGCGCGCATCTATCCCTCCGAGCGCCTGGTGCTTCCCGGCTGCGCCGGCCAGGCCGTCGACGAGGGGCCGGCGTTCGGCCCGCCGCAGCAGGGGCCGCGGGGGCCCACGCTGCGCATCGGCCAGATGCAGGAGCGCCCGGCCGTGCTGCAGGGCGACTTCTACCGCGCCTCGTTCGTGGCGCGCCCGCGCGAGGTGCCGCTGGTGGGCCGCATCGAGGAGGCGGAGTACCAGTCGGTGGTCGAGGCCCGCATGGCCCCGCAGTTCAACCTGTACGACCGCGTGTTCGTGCGGGTCGACCCGGCCCGCGTGGCCGTGGGCGACCGGCTGCACTTTCTGCGCGAGGGGCGCGAGATCCGCCGCACGGGCCGCGTGTACCAGCCCACCGGCATCGGCACGGTGGCGGCGATGGACGGGGCCACGGCCACGGTGGTGATCGTGGGGATGTTCGACCAGGTGCGCCCGGGCGACGCCGTCATCCCCGTGGAGGCGTTCCCCATCCTCACCAACGAGCGCCCGACCGCCGTGGACGCCGACCTGCAGGGGCGCGTGCTCGCCTTTCACGACACCAGCCCGCTGCAGCGCACGGAAAGCATCCTGTTCCTGGACATCGGCCGCAGCGCGGGGGTGGGGCTGGGCGACGAGTTCGAGATGTACGACCCGCCCACCGAGCGCCGCTGGGGCACGCGCCCCGAGGTGCCCGTGGCCCGGGTGCAGGTGGTCAAGGTGACGGAGGGGACGGCCTCGGTGCGGGTGACGCACCTGGAGGAGCCCCGCATTGCGGTGGGCCTGCCGGTGCGCCGCGTGGCGCGGATGCCGTGACGCACGGCATGGCGGCGGGCAGGCCCGGTGGTGCGTGCGGCGCCCTTCCCCCGGGAAGGGCGTCTCTGCGTCCGGGAGGTGCCGGGTGGACGTGACGGACGGGCTGCACGTGGCCGCCCTGGCGGCGTACGCCGTGGCCGCCGCGCTGCTGGGCGTGTCGCTGGCCCGCAGCGCGCGGCGGCTTCCCTACGCCGCCACGGCGTGCCTGGCGGTGGGCGTGGCGCTGCACGGCGGGGCGCTGGCGGCGTTCAGCGCCCGCTACGGCGAGCTGCCGCTGGTGGGGCTGGGGCCCTCGCTCTCCGTCCTGGCGCTGCTGGTGGCGCTGGGCTCGCTACTGCTGGCCACGCTGGGGCGCACGGGTCCGCTGGGGCTGGTCCTGGTTCCCGTGGCCGCGGCGCTGGCGGCGATCGCCGAGGTGGCGGGAATGCGGCCGGCGGCGCACGAGGTGGCGTTCCGCGGGCCCTGGTTCGTGCTGCACGTGGTGCTGGCGATGCTGGGATACGCGGGACTGACCGTCGCCTTTGCCGCGGGGTTGATGTACCTGCTGCAGTTCCGCGAGCTCAAGGGAAAGCACTTCGGGGCCGTGTTCCGCTTCTTTCCCCCGCTCGACACGCTGGACCGCATCGGGCGGCGGGCGCTGATGGCGGGGCTTCCGCTCCTGGCGCTGGCGCTGGTGCTGGGGTGGGCGTGGTCCGAGCGGTTCGGGCCGCGGATGCAGCCGGGAAACCCCAAAGTCGTGCTGGGGGTAATCACCCTGGTGGTCTTCGTTGCCGCGCTGGCGGCCCGCGCGGGGAACGGCGCGCCGCGGGCGCGGCGCGGGGCGCTGGTCTCGGTGGTCGGCTTCGCCATCGTGGTCGTGGCGTACGTGGTGATGCGGGCGGCGGAAAGCTCCGGGGCGGGTTTCCTGTGAGCGGCGCCGCGTATCCCCTGATGCTGGACCCCGCCCGGCTGCGCATCCTGGTCGTCGGCGGGGGCGAGGTGGCCACGCGCAAGGTGGCGGGGCTGGCGGAGGCCGGCGGGCGCCCGGAGATCGTCTCCCCGACCGTCACCGACGCGCTGCGGGCGAGCGTGGAGGCGCTGCGGCTGGTCTGGCGTCCGCGCCCGTACCAGCGGGGCGACGTGGCCCGCCACCACCTGGTCTTTGCGGCGACCGACAACGTGGCGGTCAACGCGCGGATCGCGGACGACGCGCGCGCGGCGGGCGCCCTGGTGAGCCGCGCGGACGAGGGTGGGGAGTCCGACTTTCACGTGCCGTCGCACCTGCGGCGGGAGGACGTGACCGTCGCCTTTTCGACGGGCGGCGCGTCGCCGCTGCTGGCGCGGCGGCTGCGCGAGCGGCTGGCGGATACGGTCGTTACGCCGGGGCTGGGGCGCGCGGCGCGCCGGCTGGCGGAGGTCCGCGACGAGGTGCAGGCGCGCTGGGCCGCGGACGAATCGCGGCGGCGCGCCTTCTGGTTCGAGCTGATCACCCCCGAGTTCCTGGACCTGGCGGTCGCGGGACGGGACGAGGACGTGGAGCAGGCCATCCGGCGATGCCTCTCGCAGTCGTAGGCGCAAGCCACCGCACGGCGCCCATCGAGCACCGGGAGCGGTTCGCCCTGGGGCGGGCCGAGGTTCCCGGCGCGCTCCTGGGGCTTGCCGAGGACGGTTCGGAGGCGGTGGTGCTTTCCACCTGCAACCGCACCGAGGTCTACCTGTCCCTGCCGGACGGGTCGGACGGGGTGGAGCACGCCCGCGCCCTGCTGGCCGCCCGCATCGGGCAGGACCCCGCCCAGGCCGCGCGCTACTTCTACGTGCACCGCGACCGGCAGGCCGCCGAGCACCTGTTCCGCGTCTCGTCGGGCCTGGACTCCATGATCCTGGGCGAGCCGCAGATCCAGGGGCAGGTCAAGGAGGCGTACGCCGCCGCGCGCGAGGTGGCGGGCGAAAACGGCCCCGTGGTGGGCCAGGCGCTGCACCGCCTCTTCCAGACCGCGTTCTCCATCGGCGGGCGGGTGCGCAGCGAGACGGGGCTGGGCGTGGGCGCCGCCTCCGTCTCGTCCGCCGCGGTCGACCTCGCCAAGAAGATCTTCGGCTCGCTCAAGGGCCGCCGCGCGCTGGTGCTGGGCGCGGGCGAGATGAGCGAGGTCACGCTGGAGTGCCTGCGCGCCGAGGGCGTGCGGACGGCGATCGTGGCCAACCGCACCTACGACCGCGCCCGCGAGCTGGCCGAGCGGTGGGGCGGCGAGGCCATCCACTGGGAAGATTTCGCCGGCGCGCTGCCGCAGGTGGACATCGTCATCTGCTCCACCGCCGCGCCGCACCCCGTGCTGACGGTGGAGCGGCTGCGCGGCGCGCTGCCGCACGGGCCGCGGCAGCCGCTGTGCATCATCGACATCGCCATTCCGCGCGACGTGGAGCCGGCGGTGGCCGACCAGCCCAACGTCTTCCTGTACAACATCGACGACCTGCAGCAGATGGTGGACGACAACCTGGGGCGCCGCCGCGCGCAGCTTCCCCAGGCCGAGTCCATCGTCGCGCGCGGCGTGGAAGACTTCTGGGCCTGGTACGCCAGCCTGGCCGTCGTCCCGACGATCCGCGCCCTGCGCGACCGCGGCGAGGAGCTGCGCCGCGCCGAGATGGAGCGGGCGCTGCGGCAGCTTTCGCACCTGTCCCCCGAAGACCAGCTGGCCATCGACGCGCTGACGCGCTCGCTGGTCAACAAGGTGCTGCACGCCCCCACCGCCCGCCTGCGCGACGCCGCCGGCAACGGCCGGGGCACGGGCGTGCTCGACACCGTGCGCTACCTGTTCGCGCTGGACCGCGAGCCTCGCGCCGATGGGTCGGGCGAAGGGGGCGACGGGTGATGCGGGTGCCGATGTTCATGCCGACCCTTATCCGGTACGTGCCGTCCGGCCGCGGGAGCGAACGAGGCCCATTGCGGATCTGATTCGGTAATCGCCGGTTGCGGACGCGCAGGTGCTTCGGACGCCGCATGCAGCCGGGCCGCCGAGTCCGCGAAGGCGGACTTTGCGATGTTCCAGCGGCGAATTCATTCGCTCAGCGGGCGGACGGCACGTTACCGGATCAGAATCGCAACGGGGAATTCACCGGGCAGATCCGTAACGACGGAGCGATCGATCCGCCGCGGCCGTCCGATCCGCAGCGGAACGCCTTGAACACCGGGGATGCGGACGGCAGCGTGCCGTCGCCCACTTTCGCACTCCCGCACTTTCGCACTTTCGCACTGCCCTGATGCAGCAGCACACCGGCAACGAGTTCGCCGCCGCCTGGGACATGATCGCCCAGGGCACGCCCTCCACCAAGATCATCATGGGCGTGCTGGCCCTGATGTCGGTGGCGTCGTGGACCCTCATCGCCCTCAAGTTCATCCAGTTCCGCCGGCTGCACCGCGAGGCCGACCAGTTCCTTGACCGCGTGCAGGCGGCGGCGAGCCTGGAAGAGGCGTACACCTGGGTGCGCGGCCTCAATGACTCGCCCTTCACCCGGCTGTTCAAGCGGGGGATGGGCTTCTTTACCGAGTTGCGCCCCGGCGCGGCGCGGCAGGGAAGCGACGTGCGCGGCCTGTCTCCCGCGCAGCTGGAGGTGATGCGGATGGTGCTGGAAAAGGAAGAGGCCGAGGAGCGCGAGGACGCGGCGCGGGGGCTGAGCTGGCTGGCCATCATCGCCACCGCGTCGCCGCTGCTGGGGCTGCTGGGCACGGTGCTGGGGGTGATGAACTCGTTCCTGGGCGTGGCGGCGTCCGGGTCCAGCAGCATCACCGTGGTGGCGCCCGGCGTGGCGGAGGCGCTGGTGGCCACGGGGGGCGGGCTGGTGGTGGCGATCCCCGCGGCCATGTCGTACAACTATCTCACGGCGCGGCTCAACCGGTTCACGGGCGAGCTGGAGGGAATCAGCACCGAGCTGATCGGCGCGCTGGCCCGCGAAGGACGCATCTAGTGCCGCGCCGCCGCAACCGCGCCGAGCTGGGCTACAGCGCCGAGATCAACGTCACCTCGCTGGTCGACGTGGTGCTGACGCTGCTCGTCATCTTCATGATCACCGCGCCGATGATGCAGGGCGGCGTGGAGGTCAAGGTGCCGCGCGCCCGCACCGAGTCCGTGCCTTCCGCCGAGGGGCTGGTGGTGTCCATCGACCGCACCGGGCAGATCTTCGTGGGCTCCGCGCGGGTGCAGTGGGAGCAGTTCGAGACCATGTTCCCGCAGCTGGTCAAGGAAAAGGGCGCGGGCAGCGTGTACCTGCGCGCGGACGAGGCGGTGCCGTACGGCAGCGTGGTGCGCGTGCTGGGGGCGATGAAGGCGGCCGACGTGGCCAGCGTGGGCCTGATCGCCGAACCCGAGCAGGCGGGGAACTGACGATGCACCGGGGAGCCGGGGGCGCGGGCGTTCGGAACGCTGTGGTGGCGTCGCTGCTGCTGCACGCCGCGATCGTCGGGCTCGCCCTCGTCGCCGAGGGCTCGGCGCCCAAGCCGGCGAAAGTGAAAGTCTATGCGGTCGACATCGTCTCCGCCCCGCCGAACATGGCGGGCGCGCCGCCGATGGAGGCGCTCTCCAACCAGGAGCCCGGCCCCGCCGCCGCGCAGCCCGAGCCGGCCGCGCCCTCGGAGCCCGCCGCCCCCGAGCCCGACCCGCCGACGCCGGACCCGGAGCCCGCGCCGCCCCGTGACGAGGCGCCGAAGGAACCTGCGAAGGCTCCCGAGCCTAGAAGGACCCCCGAACGGCCCGCGCAGCGTCCGGCAACGCCGCCGGTCGAGCGCCCGAAGGCCAACACGCCGCCGCGCCCGACGCCGCCGCGCCCGTCCACGCCGGCGGCGACGCCCCCGCGGACGACGCCGGAGAAGGGGACCACCCGCCCGCCGGCGAACCGTCCCGCGGGCGGATCGAGCACGACCAGCGGAACGGGGAGCGGAACCAACCGCACCCGCGGCGACGGGACGAGCACGGCGCCCGCCACGGGGAGCAACCCGCAGCCCAACAGCCCGGGCGGCGAGGGGATCAACATCCATGTGGAAGGCGATCCCTGTCCCGTGGCCGGCTACTGCGAGCGGGTGACGCTGCAGGTGCAGCGCTTCTTCCGCTCGCCGCCGGGCAACGCCGACGCGCGTGGCGAGGTGTGCTTCCGCATTCAGCGCGACGGCTCCGTCACGGACATTCAGCCGCGGCGGATACGCGGCGGCGGCGCGGTGTTCAACTTGGCGATGAGAGAGGCCGCCGAGGCGGCCGGCAGCCGCCGCGCCTTCGGCACGCTTCCGTCCGCCTTCGATCCCGGGCGGTGGAGATGGTGCGTAGAGCTGTCCCCCAGGTAGATCCAAAGAGCAGAGTGAGACGTATCACCCTTCGCGCCCCGCGCGCGCTCGCGTTCCTGCTGGCTGCGTCCGCCCTGGCCTCCGCGCCCGCCGCGGCCCAGGACAGCGTCGTCGTCCGTCTTCGCGCGCAGTACGAAACCCAGCGCTCCCCCGGCTTCGTGGTCCTGCCGATCGCCGGGGGCGCGGGGGCGGAGATTGCGGGCATCCTGCGCCGCGACCTGGAGTTCAGCAACCGCTTCGAGATGGCCGAGGCCACCGGCGCCCGCGCGGGCGCGGCGCTGGACCTGGAGGCGTGGAGCCAGCGCGGCGCCGAGTGGGTGCTGGAGGGCGCGCTCACCGGCACCACGCTGCGCCTTACCCTGCACGACGCCGCGTACGGTACGGTCAAGGGATCGGGCAATTTCACCGTACCGGCGGCGAACGCCCGCGGGTTCCGCATGGCCGTGCACGCCGCCGCCGACGCCGTGGTCCGCTGGGCCACCGGCGAGCCGGGGATGGCCGCGTCGCGCATCGCCTTCGTTACGCAGGGGCGCGGCAGCAAGGAGATCTACCTGGTGGACTCCGACGGCGAGAACGTCACCCGGGTGACCAGCGACGGGTCCATCTCGCTCTCCCCCTCCTGGTCGCCGGACGGCGGGCGGATCGCGTACACCTCGTTCCGCGGCGGCGCGCCCCTGCTGTACGAGCGCGACCTGGGCACCGGCGCGGACCGCGTGCTTTCGGACCGCGCGGGGATCAACATCACCCCCTCGTACGCGCCGGACGGGCGGACCGTGGCGTTCGCGACCACGGTGGGCGGGCACACGGAGATCGCCACCATCGGCCCCGAGGGATTGCGGCAGCAGACGCGGGGGCGCGGGTACGAGAACCTGTCGCCCACCTGGTCGCCGGACGGGCGCCGCTTCGCCTTCGTCAGCGACCGCTTGGGCGAGCCGCAGATCTACGTGATGAGCCCCGGCGGCGAGCCGCGGCTGGTGTCGGCGTACACGTATGGTGGACGCGGCTACAGCACCTCGCCCGACTGGTCGCCCGCCGGGCCGGCCATCGTGTACCACACGCGGGTCAACGGCCGCATGCAGATCGCCGCCGTGAGCGCCGACGGCGGAAGCCCGCGGATGCTCACCAACAGCGGCCACAACGAGGACCCCAGCTGGGCCCCGGACGGCCGCCACGTGGTGTTCGCCTCGGACCGCGACGGCGGCGGCCTGTTCGTGCTCGACACGGTGACGGGCACCATCCGCCCCCTGGTCCGCGGCCGCGGCTTCGGCCTGCCCGACTGGTCGCCCACGCTGGTGCGGGCGCGGTAGGATTAAGGGCCGAGCTCGGACGCTTCCGCGCGACCCGCGGGCGCCCCCTCCGGGCTCGCATTACTCGCCCACCTCCCCCAAAACTGCTGGGGGAGGTTGGGATAGGGCAGGAATCGAAGCTCGGCGAACGGGTCCACACTGCGTCCGCCGGCGCCCCCCACCCCGGCCCTCCCCCGCAAACAGCGCGGGGAGGGTGACGCGCCCGACAGTGTCCGGAGCGCGATCGAATTCTCCTCTCCCCCATGCAGTTTAGGGGGGAGAGGCCGGGAGAGGGGGCCACGTCGGGCGCAGCTCGGTGCCTGCTGCCGAGTCTCGATCCGTCGGCAACACCAACCTCCCCCAGCAGTTTCGGGGGAGGTGGCGAGCCTAAGCGAGCCGGAGGGGGCGCCTGCGGACGCAGCCCGAACCAGGCCGAAGCGCGATCGGATTTCTCCCCTCTCCGCGAGGAACGAGGGGGGAGGGGCCGGGGGAGGGGGCCCCCCGTCGGCGCCAGTTCAATGCATGTCGCCGAGCCGAGCCCGCAGCCCAGGCACGACCCCGTCCGCGCAGGCGGACATCGCGTTGTCCCAGCCGCGAATTCATTCGCCCGCGGGGATGGACGCACGAAGGCCGGAGTTCTGGATTCCCGGAGTTCTGGATGTACCGGAGTTCTGGATCAGCCGGAGTTCTGGATCAGCCGGATTCTGGATCTGCCGGAGTTCTGGATTCCCGGAGTTCTGGATCTGCCGGAGCTCTGGATTGCGGAGCTCTGGATGTACCGGAGTTTTTGAATCTCCAAACGCCACACACCGACTCCCGACCGCCAGGAGAACCGATGAAGCTGCGCCACGCCGTCGTCTGTGCCCTCGTCCCGCTGGCCGCCCTGGGCGCGTGCAAAAAGCGCCCGCAGACCGCGCCCACGCCCGAGGGCGACACGACGATCGTCACCGGCAACGACGGAGCGAACGCCGATAGCATTCGCCTGGCCAACGAGGCCGCCGACCGCGAGCGCGCCGAGCGGGAGCGGGCCGAGCGCGACCGCGCGGAACGCGAGCGGGTGGAGCGCGAAACCTCCGGCGCCCGCGAGGTGCTCACCGAGATCGTCTTCTTCGAGTACGACAGCGACGAGATCGGCGGCGAGGCCGAGGACAAGCTGCGCCTGAAGGCCGCCGTGCTGGCCGCCAACCCCAACGTGCGCCTGCGCATCGAGGGCCACGCCGACCAGCGCGGCAGCACCGAGTACAACCTGGCGCTGGGCCAGCGCCGCGCCGAGGCCGTGCGCGCCTTTTTGGCCAACTACGGCATCGACCCCGACCGCTTCACCACCGTCAGCATGGGCAAGGAGCGCCCGCTGGTGGAGGGCGACGACGAAGAGTCGTGGGCCCGCAACCGCCGCGCGGAGTTCGCCATCGCCGGCGGCCAGGTGACCGTGGTCCCCGAGGAGCTGCGATGATCCGCCGCCTGCTGATCGCCGCCGCGCTCCTGCCGCTGGCGGCCTGCGTGGCCACCAAGCAGGACGTCGAGGAGCTGCGCCTGGACATGGCCGCCCAGCGCGCGCACCAGGACTCCATCTTTCGCGTCCTGGTGGGCCGGACGGAGGCCATGCTGGACTCGCTGAGCGACCAGAACGTGCGCCTGCGCGGCGACTTCGCCAACCGGCTGGTGGCCATCGAGCGGCAGCTGGTGCAGATCCAGGAGCTCAGCGGGCAGAACCAGGCCCAGCTGGCCGGCCTGCGCCAGCAGATCGAGACCAGCGCCGCCGAGGCCCGCCGCGCCCAGGAGGCCGCCGCGGCCGCATCCCGCAACGACGACGCGGCGGGGGGCGGGGACGAGGAGGGCGGCGACCCGCAGGAGCTGTACGACGCCGCGCTGGCGGCGCTGCGGCGCGGCTCCGTGGGCACCGCCCGCTCCGGGTTCGAGGAGTTCCTGCGCGCCAACCCGCAGCACCGGCTGGCGGCGGACGCGCAGTACAACATCGGCCAGAGCTACGAGCAGGGGCGCGAGCCCGCCAGCGCCATCACCGCGTACGGGCGCGTGGTGGAGCTGTATCCCACCTCGTCCCGGGCCCCCGCGGCACTGCTTCGGCAGGGGCGGCTGGAGCTTGGGCGCGGGAATCGCACGGAGGCGCGGGCGCGCTTCAACGCCGTCGTGCAGCGGTACGCGCGCAGCCCCGAGGCGGGCGAGGCGCGCACCGAGCTGCAGCGCATGGGGACGCGGTGAACCGCCGCACCAGTACGGGGTTCTAGGCGCGTGCGCTGCCCCTTCTGCCACCACACCGACGACCGCGTGGTCGACTCGCGCAGCGTGCGCGACGGCCGCGCCGTGCGCCGCCGCCGCGAGTGCCTGCGGTGCGAGCGGCGCTTCACCACGTACGAGTACATCGAGGAGCGGCCGCTGCAGGTGCTCAAGCGCGACGGCGAGCGCGAGCCCTACGACCGGCGCAAGCTGCTGGCGAGCATCCGCACGGCCACGGCCAAGCGCCCCATCAGCCCCACGGAGATCGACGGCATCGTCGAGGACATCGAGCGCGAGCTGGACCGGCGCGAGAGCGGCGAGGCCGAAAGCCAGGACATCGGGCAGATGGTGATGGACCGGCTCAAGACGCGCGACCACATCGCCTACGTGCGCTTTGCGTCGGTGTACCGAAACTTCCAGGACCCCGAGGAGTTCTACCACGAGTTCCGGGACCTGGCCGACCGGCAGGCGCAGCGCGAGATGCGCCACGCGCACTACGAGCTGCCGCTGGACCCGCCCGCCGGCGCCGAAGGGCCGCCGGCCGGCACCGACGAACACGCTTGACGCGGACGGGGGCGGGGAAACCATTCCCCGGCGCCGTCCTTTGAGGGATTTGCAGTGGTGATGAAGAAGCTGGGGAGCAACCCGGGCGAGATGCCCTTTCTGGACCACCTCGAAGAGCTGCGCTGGCGGGCCCTGTGGAGCCTGCTGGCCGTCATCGCGGGCGCCATCGTGGGCTTCATCCTGGTGGACCGGATGGACGCGATGGAACTGCTCATCCGCCCCATCGAGCCGTTCCTGGAAGGGGGCAAGCTCAAGTACCTCAGCCCCACCGACCCCTTCTTCGTCACGCTGAAGCTGTCGCTGATCGCGGGGCTGGTGCTGGCGTCGCCCATCGTCATCTACCAGATCTGGGCGTTCCTGGCCCCGGCGCTCATGCCGTCCGAAAAGCGGGTGATCGTCCCCGCGCTGTACATGGGCGTGGTGCTGTTCATCGGCGGCGTGGTGATGAGCTACAAGATCGTGCTTCCCATGACGCTCAAGTTCACCATGGGGTTCCAGACGGAGTTCCTGGAGCAGTCCATCGTCATCGGGCCGTACATGGCCATGGTGACGCGGCTGCTGCTGGCGTTCGGCATCGTCTTCGAGCTGCCGGTGGTGATCCTGATCCTGTCGGCGCTGGGGCTGGTGACCCCCGAGTTCCTGGCCAGCAAGCGCCGCCATGCCGTCGCGGGCATCACCATCCTGGCCGCCGTGCTGACCCCCGGCGACGTCATCACGGTGACCATCATGATGATGGCGCCGCTGGTGCTGCTGTACGAGCTCAGCATCATCCTTTCCCGCGTCGTCACGCGCCGCCGCCGGGTGGCCGAAGCCGCGGCGGGGGCGCAGGCGTGAGGATGCGATCGATGAAGGACCTTTCACACACGGGCTCCACCGTGCAGTCCAGCGTTCGCGGCCGCGTGCGGGCCGCACTCGTGCTCGCCGCCCTGGCGGCGCTCTTCGCCGTTCCCGCCGCGGCGCAGGTGCGCCCCACGCGCGGCCGGCCGGTGGAGGAGCGCCCGGCGCCCACCCGCCCGCGCCCGCAGGGGACCACGCGCGACACCGTGCCGCGCGACAGCGGCGCGGCGGCGCGCCCCGAGGTGCAGGACAGCGTGTACGACCAGCTGCTGCGGCTCCCCGGCTACCAGCCGGTGGAGTACCAGGGCGACAGCGCGCAGTTCGACAACGCCGAGCGCACCCTGCGCCTGCGCGGCAGCCCCGTGGTCACCCGCGGCACCGACAAGATCGAGGCGGCCGACAGCATCGTGTACCGCGAGCGCAGCGAGTTCATCGAGGTGTACGGCGACCCGCGCGTCACGGGCGAGGGGCAGGACATCGAGGGCGACGTCATCTTCTACGACCTGGGGAACCGCCGGGCCAGCGTGCAGAACGCGCGGACGACGGTGACGGAGGGCGCCACCTGGTTCGTGCAGGGCAACGTCACCACCGAGGAGCAGGGCGAGCGGGTGTACGCCACCGGCGGCACCTTTACCTCCGACGACCGCCCCGAGCCGGCGTACTACTTTCGCGCCGACCGGCTGAAGGTGATCAAGAACCGGGTGCTGGTGGGGCGGCCGGCGTACCTGGTGTTCCGCGGCGTGCCGGTCTTCGTGCTTCCCTTCATCGTGCAGGACCTGGGGCGCGGGCGGCGCAGCGGATTCCTGATCCCCGAGTTCGAGATCAACGACCTGGTGCGCACCGACCAGCGCGGGCGGGGCACGCGCGGCACGGGGCGGCAGATCGGCAACGTGGGGTACTACTGGGCCATCAACGAGTACATGGGCGCGCAGGCGGCGCTCAACTGGCGCAGCCAGTCGTGGATCGGGCTGGACCTGGGGTACCAGTTCAACTGGGCGCGGCGCTTCCTCTCGGGCAGCGCGTCGCTGCAGCGCTTCTGGCGCGACGAGGACGCCGACCAGTTCAACCTGTTCGGCAACGGCAGCTGGAAGCCCAACGAGCGCACCGACATCACCACGGCGCTCAACTACACCAGCAGCACGCAGTTCGAGCGCGACCGCGCGGTGAACCCGTTCCGGCAGACGTCGGACGTGAGCTCCACGCTGTCGTTTACCCGGCGCACGGACTGGGGGAGCATCAGCTCCGGCGGCGAGCTGCGGCAGTCCATCGCCACGGGCGACAACAACCTGCGCACGCGGCTGGCCATCAACCCCGAGACCATCACCCTGTTCGCCACGCGCGAGGGGGCCGAGCCGCGCTGGTACAACGACGCGTCGCTCACCCTGAACCTGGACGGCAACGCCGACCGCGTGTCGCCGGGCGACGCGCTGCGGCGGCGCGAGCAGGGGCAGCAGAACGCGGACGCGGCGCTCACCGGCGGCCTGCGCTTCGGCCCCATCAGCATCGCGGGGAACACGCGCTACACCCGCCAGCGCCGCACGGAGCTGGCGGCCATCGACAGCGCCTCGGCGGCGGAGGGCGCGGCGCTGGACCGGCTGGGCCTGCTTCCCGGCTACGGCACCGAGCAGCTGGACTGGGCGGCGTCGACGGGGTACGAGTTCCGCTTCATCGGCGCCACGCGGCTCACGCCCAGCATCAGCGTGGGGCAGCAGGTGCTGCGGCGCGACACGGCGTTCGCGGGCGGCGCGGCGCCGGCCCCGGTCGACCTGCAGCGCTACGGCGGCTTCGTGGCCGCGCCCATGCGCGTGAACTTCGGCGCGGGGCTGCGCACGGAGCTGTTCGGCTTTTTTCCCGGCTTTGGGGCGTACGAGGCGTTGCGCCACCACGTGTCGCCCTCGCTGAGCTACGTCTACACGCCCCAGGTGCGGCAGACGGCGCTGCAGGCGGCGGTGTTCGGCGTCGCGGGCGGCCGGCAGGTGAACCAGCTCACCTTTGGGCTTGACCAGACCTTCGAGGCCAAGGTGCGCGCGCCGCGCAGCCGCACCGGCGCCGAGCGGGCCGAGGAGACGGCGGGCACCGGCAACCCGCAGTCGCCCGAGGCCGCCAACCCCGGCGCGCAGACCGACACGGCGCGCGCGGAGCAGATCCCCGGCCAGACCACGCTGCGCGACACCACCGCGGCCGACACGGTGGGCGGCGAGACGGGCGGACCGGGCGGGGCGGGGCCGGAGCAGTCGGAAAAGGTGACGCTGCTGGCCGTCAACACCTCGTCGCTGGTGTACAGCTTCGTCCCGGTGGAGGTGTCGGGGCGCCGGTTCACCACCGAAGACATCACCAACACCATTCGCTCGGACCTGCTGGGCGGGCTCAACTTCACGGTGTCCCACGACCTGTTCCGGGAGGAGCGGGGCGACACGCCCGGCCTGGTGGGAAGCGGGCCGCGGCGGTTCTCGCCCTTTCTGACGGGCGTGCAGACGTCGTTCAGCTTTGGCGCCAGCTCGGCGCTGTTCCGCTGGCTGGGCTTCAGCCGCGCGGACGAGGGCGAGCGGCGCACCGAGCGCGGGCAGACGCCGGCGGAAGAGGGGATGCCCACGGCCGAGCCGCCGGGCGCGCAGACGGCCACGGGGATCCCGATGAGCTCGGGCGGCGGCGGCGGGGCGACCGGCGCGTGGAACGTGTCGCTGAGCTATTCGCTGCGCCGCACGCGGTCGCAGGCGGCGGGGCTGCCGGCGGTGGCGGACGGGGGCAACCAGCAGGTGTCGGGGAACGTGTCCTTTTTTCCCACCCGCAACTGGGCGGTGAGCTGGTACACGGACTATTCCATCTCGCGCAACGAGTTCGGCACGCACGTGCTCAACTTCAAGCGCGACCTGTACCGCTGGCAGGCCAACTTCGACTTCATCCGCGCGCCCAACGGCAACACGTCGTTCTCCTTTTCCGTGCACCTGCAGGACCTGCCGGACCTGAAGGCCGACTACAGCCGGCAGAACCTGGGCGCGGACCGGCCGACGCCGACGGACAACAGCCCGTGAAGGGGTGAACGGGTGAAGGGGTGAACGGGTGAAGGGGTGAACGGGTGAAGGGGTGAACGGGTGAACGGGTGAACGGGTGAACGGGTGAACGGGTGAACGGGTGAACGGGTGAACGGGGGGGCGTCGCCCTCCGGATTCCGTCGCACATCGCCATACCCCGGGTTGAAACCCGGGGCTGGAAATGCCAGAAGCCCCGTCTCGGCTCGCTTGCGCTCGCCGAACGGGGCTTCGGCCGCTCGTGATCTTCCACCCTCCATCTTTCATCCACCCGCGCACCACCGTGGCTTCCTGAGGGAGCGCCGCACCGCGCCTTCCCGAACCCGGAACCCGGCGCGCGACCGAAGGACCTGCTCTCCGCCGCGACGACCCTGGCCATCGCGGCATGGAGCCGCGGCAACGAAGCCCCGCGCCGTTTGCGGGGCTTCCCGCATTTCCAGCCGCGGGTTCACCCGCCCGGGAGGATGCCCGCCGAAATCGCGACACATCATCCTCATCCCGAGAACCCGGCCGACGATCGCGACGCATTTCCCCATCAACCAAATGGTCTCCATCATCCCCAAATCATCTCCGCCCAATCCCCTGTGTCCCCTGCGGGTGACGGAGGTTCGCCGTACCTGCGAGACACCCGCGGAGGGGGCGGAACGGGGCACGAGCGGGCAAGTGATTGTGGTGAAATGAGTTGGATTTGTGCCCCGATGCGTCCCCGGCCGGAACGCGCATTGCCCTGGGGATGGCCGGAGCAGTTCGCATCCGCACCACTCGCGTTGAAAGACCCCTCCCATGAAGACCATCGCCAGAAAGTACCTTGCCGTGGCGGGCCTGCTGCTGGCCGCGGCCTGTGACAACGATCCCGACGTCATCGTGAACCCGGGCGAGGAGCCCGGCCAGCCCACGGACCTGTTCGCCAGCTACGCCTGGGTGCTGGAAGGGTTCGAGAACAACCAGCCCTTCGGCTACCCCAGCGTGCAGGTGACCTGGCTTCCGCCCAGCGACTGGGACAACGAGGTGTTCCGCGTGTACGGCAAGCAGGCCTCGGCGGCCAGCTTTACCCTGATCGCCACCGTCACCTCGTGCACCGACTTCGGCTGCGTGTACACCGACCGCAACGTGGCCTACGGCACCGACTACGAGTACTACGTCTCGGCGTACGACGAGACCTCGGACCAGGAGACGGAGTCGGACTTCCGCGACGTGGTGCGCGTGCCCGCCAACCAGCGCCCGGGCGCGCCCACGGCCCTGCAGAGCGTGGGGCTGGACGACGCCATGTACCTGCGCTGGAGCCCCAACAGCTCCAACGGCGACAACGTCTCGCGCTACGTCGTCTACCTGACGCGCGTGGACGACACGGACGCGGAGTACTCGGTGGGGCAGACGGACGGCACCGGGTTCCTGGACGAGCGGGCGGAGAACGGCTCCGAGTTCGCCTACCGCATCGCCACGGTCGACACCATGGGCCACTACAGCAACCTGAGCGCCGAGGTGGCCGGCATTCCGCGCCCCGACTTCGCGGGTGAGCTGGTGTACGCCTTTGCCGACAGCGCGGCGGGCAGCGGCTTCCGCTTCCAGGCCAACGAGTCGGACAACCCCATCGTGCCGGGGAACTCCACCAGCGCGCACTGGCGGCTGGAGAGCAGCGCGGCGGGGTGGCGCATCGTTCCGCTGAACGGCACGCAGGTAACGGAGTGGGGCGCCACCACGGCCCTGGCCTGCGGCCCCGGCGCCGACGCGGGGTGCGTGGCGGCCCGCGTGGCGCCCACGGCGGGGTACACCACGGCGTCCATCCCGGTGAAGGCGGAGTTCAGCTACGTCTTCCGCGTGACCGGCGCCGACGGCCAGCCGCACTTCGCGGTGCTGCGGGCCACCATGCTGGGCACGGACCAGAACGGCAAGGACCTGCTGATCTTCGACTGGGCCTACCAGACGGTCCCGAACGAGCCCCGGCTGAACATCAGCCGCCGCTGATTGCTGGCGGCTGGATCGGGGGGATGAAAAGCGGAGGCTGCTTCGGCGGCCTCCGCTTTTTCTCGCCCTCAGGGCGTTCAAGAATGCACCCGGAGCTCTGTCTTCCTGAGGGAGGCGCCGCTCTGAACGTGCTGCCGCGAAAGACTTGGCGCCGACCGAAGGATCTCGCTGGCATCACGAGTGGGCCGGATCGAAACTCGGAAGCCAGCCCCGGCGTGGCCGAGAGTAGATCCTTCGATCGCGCGCAAGTGATTACGTGGGTTAAGGTTCCCGGTGTGCGCTCTCTCAGGAAGTCAACGTGCTTCGATTAACAAGCCGATTGTTGAACACACTCCCAGGCTTCGGAAAAGATGGCCTCACACGGAGTCAACGGAGTTCGTGTGGTGCGAGGGGAAAGGACTAAGAGCGTGCTCAAGAATCCGACGCTGCGCATCCAGGCAGATCTGCTAGCGCTGTCATTCCGAGGCCCGGCCACGCCGTAGCCTGCCTTCACACCAGAGGTTGCAGGGCCGAGGAATCCCCTGTCGGATTGCTGGAGGGCAGACGCGGTAGCCCGTGCTTCCCTTGCGGCTGCGACACGGGCGGACAGGGCCAGTGCCGGAGCGGTGCGGCGGGGCACCAGCGGCAGACAGTAGATTTCTCAGTCGGCGCGCCGGATTTCGTGCGAGCCGATGGTGCGGTGTGGCGCCTCCTTCGAAATGACATACGGGCGCGAGCGCAGGAATTCTTAAACACATTCCAAAGCGATTCCGGTGGCTCCATGTGATCCGGAGCCGTTGCTGGTTGCGCGGAGGATGATGAGCACGTATCGCTGTCTGCTCACCTTGTGGATGGGAGGAGGGGCGGATGATCGTCTTCGTGACGGGCGCGACGGGGTACATCGGGACGGCGGTGGTGCAGGCGCTGCGGGGGGCGGGGCACGAGGTGCGCGGCCTTGCCCGGTCGCCCGGCGCGGCGGAGAAGCTGGCGTTCGGCGGGGCGGAGGCGGTGGACGGGTCGCTGACGGAGCTGACCGTTCTCGCCCGCGCGGCGCGGGCGGCGGACGCGGTCATCCACCTGGGCGCGACGGGAAAGGCGGACCAGGCGGAGGTGGACACCGCCGCCGTCCGCGCCATGCTGAACGCGGTGGAGGGCACCGGAAAGCCCTTCATCTACACCAGCGGTGTGTGGGTGCTGGGGAACACGGGGGACGCGGTGGCGGATGAGGATGCGCCGCTGGATCCTTCGCCCCTGGTCGCGTGGCGCGCGGAGGTGGAGGCGACGATGCGCGACGCGGCGGCGTGGGGGATCCGCTCGGTGGTGCTGCGCCCGGCGGTGGTCTACGGCCGCGGCCGCGGAACGCCGGGCACGTTCGTCTCGTCCGCGCGGCGGAAGGGCGTGGTGCGCTACGTGGGCGATGGAACGCAGCGCTGGCCCTTCGTGCACGTGGACGACCTGGCGGACCTGTACGTCCTCGCGCTGGACGCGCCCGCCGGGACGATCCTGAACGCCGCCGCCGGCCCCTCGCTCCCCGTCCGCGACGTCGCGGAGGCGGCGGCGCAGGCGAACGGCGCGACGGCGGAGGCGTGGCCGCTGGACGAGGCGCGCGAGGTGCTGGACGCGTACGCGGACGCGCTGGCGCTGGACCAGCAGGTGGCGGCGGAACGCGCGGCGGGACTGGGATGGAAGCCGTCGCGGCCTTCGGTGCTGGATGAGCTGCGCATGGGCTCGTACGTGGCAGGGGCGTCGGGAGGAAAGTAGATCCCGATCCGCCACGAGAGCGAGTGAACTCGCCGCAACGACAGCGGGAAGCCCCGCAAACTGCGCGGGGCTTTGTTGCCGCCGGATCACCGGCGCGTCGAACAGCGCCGGCGCGCCGGAGAGGAGGTCCTTCGGTCGCGCGCCGGCGTCTCGGTAGCAGAAAGTGCAGGGCGGTGCTCCCTCAAAGGGCGTTGCTAAACCTCGCCCCGAATTGACTTCCTGGGGGAGGCGCCGCTCCTCATCTCCGGGCACCCAACAGTCATGGCGCCGACCGAAGGATCTCGCCGGCACAACCGGGGGGCCGGCTTCCGCGCCCGGAGGCCAGCGCCTTCGTGAAGGCGGACGAGATCCTTCGGTCGCGCGCAGGCGGTCGTGTAGCTTCTGGTTACCCGTGGTGCGCTCCCTCAGGAAGTCACCGCTTCGTTGTGAGTGTGAGGGTTGAGCAACACCCCCTCAAGAAGTCACGGGTTGTGTGGGGGCGGATTCCATCCACCGTCCCCTCATCCGCCGATCCGGCCCGCTCACCCGCTCACCCGCTCACCCGCTCACCCGCTCACCCGCTCACCCGTTCACCCCATCACCCCTTCACCCGCCCGCCGGTTGTCCCCACCGCCGCGGGCTTCTATTTTTCGCTACTTCCACCCCCTCCCAACGCGCGCCCGAGGCCCATGTCCGACCGGATCCTGATCGACGGAGACAACCTTTCGCTGGAGGACGTGGAGCGCGTCGCCACCGATCCGGAAACGCAGGTGGCGTTCGCCGAGGGCGTGGAGGCGCGCATGCAGCGCTCGCGCGACGTGGTGGAGCGCGCGCTGGCGGAGGGCGCCACGGTCTACGGCGTCACCACGGGCTTCGGGCGCCTGGCCGAGACGCCGATTCCCGCGGACCGGCTGGAGGAGCTGCAGATCAACCTGATCCGCAGCCACGCCTGCGGCTTTGGCCCGCCGCTCAGCCGCGCGGAGACGCGCGCGATGATGCTGCTGCGCGCCAACGTGCTGGCCAAGGGCTTCTCGGGCATTCGCCCCGGCGTGGTGCAGCGGCTGCTGGACATGCTGAACCGCGGCGTGCATCCGGTGATCCCCGAGCAGGGCTCGGTGGGCGCGTCGGGCGACCTGGCGCCGCTGTCGCACCTGGCGCTGGTGCTCGTCGGCGAGGGGGAGGCGGAGGTGGGCGGGGAGGTGCTGCCGGGGGCGGAGGCGATGCGGCGCGCGGGGCTGGAGCCGGTGCGGCTGCAGGCCAAGGAGGGGCTGGCGCTCAACAACGGCACCCAGTTCATGGCCGGCATCGGCGCGCTGCTGCTGCGGGGCGCGGAGCGGGTGGTGGAGGCGGCCGACATCGCGGGGGCGATGTCGCTGGAGGGGCTGATGGGGACGCCGGACGCGTTCCATCCCGCCATCATGCGCGCCCGCCCGCACCCCGGCCAGGCCGCCAGCGCCCAGCGCCTGCGCGACCTGCTGGCCGACAGCGAGATCCGCGAGAGCCACCGCCACGGCGATCCGCGGGTGCAGGACGCGTACTCCATCCGCTGCATGCCGCAGGTGCACGGGGCCGCGCGCAACGCACTGGCGTACGTTCGCCAGGTGCTGGAGTGCGAGGCCAACAGCGCCACCGACAACCCGCTCATTTTTCCCGACGAGGGCGAGAACGGGCTGGTGATCAGCGGCGGCAACTTCCATGGGCAGCCGGTCGCGCAGGTGCTGGACCTGCTGGCCATCGCGCTGGCGGACCTGGCCTCCATCTCGGAGCGGCGTACGGAGCGGCTGGTGAACCCCGACCTGTCGGGCGACCTGCCGGCGTTCCTGACGCGCGACCCGGGCGTGTGCAGCGGCTTCATGATCGCGCAGATCACCGCGGCGGCGCTGGTGAGCGAGAACAAGGTGCTGTGCCACCCCGCCAGCGTGGACAGCATTCCCACGGGCGCCAACAAGGAAGACCACGTGTCGATGGGTGGGCACGGCGCTATCAAGGCGCGGCGCGTGCTGCGCAACACCGAGGCGGTGCTGGCCATCGAGCTGCTGTGCGCCGCGCAGGCGCTGGAGTTTCGCAAGCCGCTGCGCCCGGGGCGCGGCGTGGAGCGCGCCTACGACAAGTTTCGCGAGCGGATCGGCCACCTGGACGCCGACCGCGCCCTGGCGCCCGACATCGAAGCCGCCGCCGCGCTGGTGCGCGAGGGCGCTCTGGTTGATCTGTAGCGCTACGCCGGTTACCCGGCGAGCCGCTTGTAAGTGAACACGGATCTGGTGATCTTGAGTACGGGGCCCGCCCACAGCCCGGCAACTTCACGGAGGGAGAGACGATGAGCACACAGCCGGCAGTCCGCGAATGGACGTACGCGGAGTTCGCCCGTCTCCCCGATGATGGCAATCGCTACGAAGTCATCGCCGGAGAACTGTACGTGACGCCAGCACCCGGCCGTTTTCATCAGAAGGTATCCGCCCGCCTTGTCCACCTGCTCGAGGCCTTTTGCCAGGAGCACGAGGCCGGCGAAGTCTACGCCGCGCCCATCGACGTGATCTTCGCGAACGGCGACTACGTGGAGCCGGATCTGGTCTTCGTTCGCGCGGAGAACGCGGATGCAGTGCTCGACGAACGTGGAGTGGTGGGCACGCCCGATCTGATCGTGGAGATCCTGTCCGACAGCACGGAGCGCCGTGATCGCGGAATCAAGCGCGAGCGGTATGCCGGCTATGGAGTGCCCGAGTACTGGATTGTGGACGCGGACGAGAAGCAGGTGGAGGTGTACCGCCTGGTTGTCGGCGAACTGAGGCGGGCGGCGGTGGAGGATGACGCACTCCGCTACCGTCCCACACTCGGCGGTCCAGAACTCGTGATCGACGTGCGGCACCTGTTCCGGCCCGCGAACGATTACACAAAGCCGCGGTTCACGAACTGAATGAGCGTCGGATCCGTCGAACAGGCGCTGCAGGAGCCGGGCGATGAACAACGGGATGGCTGCGCAATCCGGGTGGAGCTACACGGATTCCGACTGGCTCCTGGACGAGCATGGAAAGTTCGAGATCATCAACGGTGGGCTGTACCTGACGCCTTGGCTCTCGCCGGCTCACCAGGATCTGAGCGCGTGCGTGTTCATCGAGTTGAGCGCATTCGCCAAACGGGAGCGTGTGGGAAGGGTGCTCTTTCGGCCGCCGCTGGTGTTCGCCGACGCCGATTATCTGGTACCCGATATCGCTGTCTTCCCGGGCCAGCGGGCGCCGTATGCCCGCACGGAGAGCCCCGGACCCCTCGCCCAGCTCGTTGTCGAGGTGCTGTCGAAGTTCACCGAAACCCGCGACCGCGGTATAAGCGCGAGTGCTATGCGCGCTATGGAGTGCCAGAGTACTGGATCGTTGATCCCTTCCGGGCTCGAATCGAAGTCTATCGGCTGCAGGAGGATGCGGATCAGCCAGAGATAGTCGCGGACCGCGTGCGTTGGCAGCCGGCCGAGGGTGGACCGGTGCTCGAATTTGCGATCAGCGAGTTGCTGGCCGATCTGGAGTAGCCCGAGAGGTGATCGACATCCGTACCTCCTGCACCTGCGAACGACCGCTCGCCGCGGCTGCGCCGGGCATTGTCATCACGGACGGACGAAATGTGACCCGACGTTATAGTTCATCCGTTTCCAATCTGAACGCACGCACATGACCACCGCCACTCTCGCCGAACCACGCACCGTGCGCGCGCCGCACGGGAACGAGCTTTCCTGCCGCGGCTGGCAGCAGGAGGCCGCGCTGCGCATGCTGATGAACAACCTGGACCCCGACGTGGCCGAGCGCCCCGAAGACCTGGTGGTCTACGGCGGCACGGGGCGCGCGGCGCGGTCGTGGGAGGCGTTCGACGCCATGGTGCGCACGCTGCGCACGCTGGCCGACGACGAGACGATGCTCGTCCAGTCCGGAAAGCCGGTGGGCGTGTTCCGCACGCACCGCCACGCGCCGCGCGTGCTGATCGCCAACAGCAACCTGGTCCCGCGCTGGGCGAACTGGGAGACGTTCCGCGAGCTGGAGCGGCAGGGGCTGACGATGTACGGCCAGATGACGGCCGGAAGCTGGATCTACATCGGCACGCAGGGGATTCTGCAGGGGACGTACGAGACGTTCGGTGCGGTGGCGCGGCAGCACTTTGGCGGCTCGCTGCGGGGAACGTGGACGCTGACGGGCGGGATGGGCGGGATGGGCGGCGCGCAGCCGCTGGCGGTGACGATGAACGAGGGCGCGGTGCTGTGCGTCGAGGTGGAGCCGTGGCGCATCGAGCGGCGCATCCAGACGCGCTACTGCGACCGGATGACGCACGACCTGGACGAGGCGCTGGGCTGGATGATGGACGCGCGCAACCGGGGCGAGGCGCTGTCCGTGGGCCTCGTCGGCAACTGCGCGGAGGTGCTGCCGGAGCTGGTGCGGCGCGGGGTGACGCCGGACGTGGTGACCGACCAGACCAGCGCGCACGACGCGCTGAACGGCTACGTCCCCGCCGGCCTCACGACGGAGGAGGCGGACGCGCTGCGGCAGTCCGACCCCGCGGAGTACCAGCGGCGGTCGATGGAGAGCATGCGCACGCACTGCGAGGCGATGGTCGAGATGCAGCGCCGCGGCGCTGTGACCTTCGACTACGGCAACAACCTGCGCGGGCAGGCGCAGGACGCGGGGTACGCGGACGCGTTCGCCTTTCCCGGCTTCGTGCCGGCGTACGTGCGTCCGCTGTTCTGCGAGGGGAAGGGGCCGTTCCGCTGGGTGGCGCTCAGCGGCGACCCGGCCGACATCCACCGCACGGACGCGCTGGCGCTGGAGCTGTTTCCGGAGGACGAGCACCTGCGGCGCTGGATTACCCAGGCGCAGGAGAAGGTGGCGTTCCAGGGGCTGCCGTCGCGCATCTGCTGGCTGGGGCAGGGGGCGCGGGCGCGCTTTGGCGTGGCGCTGAACGACTTGGTGGCGTCGGGCGAGCTGAAGGCGCCGATCGTGATCGGGCGCGACCACCTGGACACGGGGTCGGTGGCGTCGCCGTTCCGCGAGACGGAGGCGATGAAGGACGGCAGCGACGCCATCGCCGACTGGCCGATCCTGAACGCGCTGGTGAACGTGGCCAGCGGCGCGTCGTGGGTCAGCTTTCACCACGGCGGCGGGGTGGGGATCGGCAACTCGCTGCACGCGGGGCAGGTGATCGTGGCGGACGGAACGCCCGAGATGCGCGAGCGGCTGGAGCGCGTGCTGACCAACGACCCGGGGATGGGCGTCATTCGCCACGCGGACGCGGGGTACGACGAGGCCATCGAGACGGCGCGGCGGGAGGGGGTCCGGGTTCCGATGCTGGAGGGCCCCGCCGGCGGGTGAGCGGCGCGCGGCGGCCGTCGCGTCCATCCCCATCCAGCGCAACGCCCCGGTGAGCGACCGGCCGGCGGGCGGGTTCGTGTCGCGGGACGGCGTGCGGCTGCACGTGCTCCGCTGGGAATCGGCCGGCCCGGCGCTGGTGCTGGTTCCCGGGCTGGGGCAGAGCGCGCACGTCTTCCGCGAGCTGGCGCCGGCGCTGGCGGGCGACTTTCGCGTGATCGCCTTTACCCCGCGCGGCCACGGACAGTCCGCCACGCCCACCGGCGACTACACGCTGGAGGGCTTTGCGGACGACCTGCGGGCGGTGCTGGACGGGCTGCAGGTGGAGCGCGCGATCGTCGTCGCGCACTCGCTGGGGGGGACGGTGGCCACGCGGCTGGCGGTGCGCAGCCCGGGGCGGGTGCGGGGGATCGTGTACCTGGACGCGCTGCACGACTACGGGCGCTGGGGCGAGGTGATGATGCGGAACCCCTTTCCGCCCCCGCCGCGCCCGGACTTTGGCGACCGGGACGCGACGCGCGCGTGGATGACGCGCTACGTGCCGGGCTTCTGGTGCGACGCGCTGGAGGCGGACCTCAAGGCGCACGCCTGGACGGACATGGCGTCGTGGCGGTCGGAACTGGTCATGGGGCTGCTGGACGACGCCACGGTGCATCCCACGCCCTACGCGCAGCTGCGCTGCCCGGCGCTGGCGCTGGTGGCGGCGGAGTCGCTGCGGACGCAGTTCGGCTGGCTGCAGCCGATGGAGGGCGCGGACCGCGAGCGCGCGGAGGCGTACCTGCGCACGGTGCGCGAGCCGTGGCGGCGCGCTTCCGAGGCGCGCTTCGTTCGCGAGGCGCCGGGCGCGCGGGTGGTGCGCATCGACGGCGGGCACTACTTCTTTCTGACGGCGCGCGACCGGGTGGCGGCCGAGATCCGCGCCTTTGCGTCTTCCCTGACCCCCCTGGACACGTGACGCACGGCACCGGGTACGTGGACCCCGCCTACCTGGACGCGGCGGCGCGGCTGGCGGCGGACGGCAAGCAGCGCAGCTACGCGCGGCTGCACCTTTCGCCCGGCGCGCGTGTGCTGGACGTGGGGTGCGGCCCCGGCACCGACACGCTGCCGCTGGCGGCGCTGGTGGGGCCGTCGGGGCGGGTGGTGGGGATCGACCACGACGCGGAGATGGTGGCCGAGGCCGACCGGCGCGCGGCGGCCGCGGGGGTGGACGGGTACGTGGAGCACCACCGGGGCGACGCCACGGCGCTGCCGTTCGACGACGGGGTGTTCGACGGGGCGCGGAGCGAGCGGCTGTTCCTGCACCTGGCCGAGCCGGAGCGCGCGGCCGCCGAGATGGTGCGGGTGGTGCGGCCGGGGGGACGGGTGGCGCTGATGGACACGGACTGGGGGACGCGCTCGGTCGACACGCCGGAGGTGGAGCTGGAGCGGCGGATGGCGCGCGTGCTGACGGAGCTGTGCCTGGCCAACGGATACTCGGGGCGGCGGCTGTACGGGATGGCGATTCGCGCGGGGCTGGCGGAGGTGGCCGTGGACGTGCTGCCGCTGCACGTGACGGACTACGCGCTCTGGCGCCTGCTTTCGCGGATGGACGTGGCCGCGGAGCAGGCGGTGCGCGCGGGCGCGATGACGGCGGACGAGGTGCGCCGGCTGGACGAGAGCTGGCGTGCGCTGGGCGAGGCGGGGACCTTCTTTGCGACCACGACGATGGTGCTGGTGTCGGGACGGCGCGCGTAGCCGGGGATCCTCCGCGCAAAACCTGCCGCCCTCTTCCACCTCCACGCTGCCACAACCGCGTTGACACCCCACATCCAGCGCCTGTCGCCGCGCACCCTTCTCACGCTGCTGGCCGCCGCGTGCACCCCGGCGTGCGCCCCCATCGTCACCCACGGCCCGCGGGTGGAGGAGGGACTCACGTTCTACGGCACCGCGGGTGGCGGGAGGCAGCTCTGCGAGCGCCCGGACTGCGATACCAGCCTGACTCCGCAGCAGGGGGTCGGCGTTCGCTACGGCCACGCGGCGTCCGCTTCCGCGCCCGGCTGGAGCGTAGGGGTGACGGGATCTGCCGGGTGGGTGTTGTCGAAGGTGACGGAATCCACCGGGTGGGTGTCGTCGGATGTGGACCTGTACACGCAGGTGCCCACCGGCTTTACGCCGTTCGACGCAGGCACGGGCGTTCTGCTGAGCCCGGCGCACGTGATGCCGTACGTGCAGGCAGGGCGCATGAGACCGGACGGCGCCGGCTGGTACACCACGCAGGGATTCGCCCTCCTGTCGCCGCGGCCCTCCCGGTGGAGCGGGACGGGCATCACCTCGGAGCGGGTGACGCCCCGCTACTGGGCCCCCACCGTTGCCTATCGCACCCGCGGCCGGTATGGCGTGCACTTCTACGTGTCGGGCGCGTTCGGAACCGCCAGGGCAAAGGTTTCCCGCCTGGAAGAGCCGGGTCTTCAGACCATGCGCCAGCCGGTGAGGGTGGTGATGATGGGGATGGTCTTCGACGTGCAGCCGGTGCGCCGGTCGCGCCCCCTTCCGCCCGCGGCGGGGCCAGGCGTCCCCGCCCCCGCGGCGGTATCCTCTCCCGCGCCTGCTCCCGAGTGACATTCCGCCGCTGGCGGACGACGTTCCGACGCCACCGTCGGGCGAAGTCGTGCCTGCGCCGTCCGGCGCCGCATCCACGTTCCACCCATCCTCACCCTTTGCAACCACGCATCGGCGGCCCCTGGCCGCGCACCCTCCTTTCGCTGCTGGCCCTGGCGTGCGCGGCGTGCGCGCCGATGGTGACGCACGGGCCGGCCGTGCTGGGCGGCACCCACGTGGTGGTCACGGCGGGCGCCGGGGTTCCGCCGTGCGACTCGGCGTGCAGCCTGGACCTGCTGCCGCAGGGGGCGCTGGGCATCCACACCGGACGGCCGGCCACCGGCACCCGGCCCGGCTTTCAGCTGGGCGTGAACGCGTCCGTCAACCTGATCTCGTCGGAGCTGGACCTGTACGTGCAGGCGCCCACGCGCTACACGCCGCTGGACGTGGGCGCGGGCGTGCTGCTGGGCGGCGCGCACGTGATGCCGTACGTGCAGGCCGGGCGCATGCGCGCCAGCGACGGCTCCGGGTTCTACACCACCCAGGGCTTCGTGTGGATGGCGCGGCGGCAGACGGACTACGGCCTGTTCCCCGACGAGCCGCACGACGGCCCTGACGAATTGGAGCCGCGCTACTGGGCGCCGTCCATCGCCTACCGCACCGGCGGCAGCCACGGGCTTCACCTGTACGTTTCCGGCGCGTTCGGCACGGCCAACGCGTACGCGTATCCGCCGTACGGCGGCAGCCAGATGCTGCGGGTAAAAAGCCAGCCCGTGCGCACGCTGATGGCGGGCGTGGTGTTCGAGGGCGCGCCGCGGGACCTGCTGTACGGCCTCATCCCTTTTCTGATTCCCTGATCCTTTCGCAGACGCCGCCGTGGAACTGAAGATCGAACGCCTGTCCAAGACGTATCCCAACGGCGTGCACGCGCTGAAGGACGTATCGCTCGCCATCGCGCCGGGGATGTTCGGGCTGCTGGGGCCCAACGGGGCGGGAAAGAGCACGCTGATGCGCATCCTTGCCACGCTGCAGGAGGCGGACGCGGGGGAGGTGCGGCTGGGCGGCATCGACGTGCTGCGCGACAAGGAGGCGGTGCGCCGCACCCTGGGCTACCTGCCGCAGGAGTTCGGGCTGTACCCGCGCGCCACGGCGGAGGAGCTGCTGGACCACTTCGCGGTGCTCAAGGGGGTCACGGAGGGCGGCGAGCGGCGCGACACGGTGCACTCGCTGCTGCGGCAGACCAACCTGTGGGACGCGCGCAGCCGGAGGCTGGGCACCTTCAGCGGCGGAATGCGGCAGCGGTTCGGGATCGCGGTGGCGCTGATCGGCAACCCGCGGCTGATCATCGTGGACGAGCCCACGGCGGGGCTGGACCCGGCGGAGCGCGCGCGCTTTCTGAACCTGCTGAGCGAGCTGGGCGAGAACGCGGTGGTCATCCTGTCCACGCACATCGTGGAGGACGTGAGCGACCTGTGCCAGCGGATGGCCATCATCCGCAGCGGCGAGATTCTGCTGGAGGCGGAGCCGCAGGCGGCGGTGGATGCCCTGCGCGGCCAGGTGTGGCGCCGCGAGGTGCCGCGCGACGAGCTGAAGGCGTTCGAAGACGCGCACCGCGTCATCAGCACCACGCTGGTGGGCGGGCGCACGGTGGTGCACGTGCACGGCGACGCGCCGCCGGACGACAGCTTTCAGCCGGTGGAGCCGGACCTGAAGGACGTCTACTTCACGGTGATGCAGGGGATCGGCATCGGCGGGCGGGACGCTGTGGAGCCGCCCCCGCTGCCGTTCCACGCGGAGGCCGCGGACCCTGCCGAGGTTCCTCCGCCGCCGTCGACGGAGGATGACGCGGCGCCGCCGGCGGAGGATCCGTGGGCGCGGTTCCGCCGTCCGGAGGCGCGATGAAGACGCTGTGGAGCATCGCCCGGTTCGAGGTGCGCGGCGAGCTGCGGCGCATCAGCACCTGGGTGTACTTCGGGCTGCTGTTCGCCCTGACCTTCATCATGATGGCGGCCATGGCGGGGACGTGGCCGGAGTTCGACCTGGGGTCGCGGGTGCAGCTGGCCAACGCGCCCCGGCCGGTGGCCAACCTGATCGTGGTGATGTCCATCCTTTCCGTCCCCATCACCAGCGCGCTGGCGGGGCGGGCGGTGCACCGCGACTTCGAGGCGGGGATCCACCCGCTGTTCTTTACCACGCCGGTGGGCAAGGCGCCGTACCTGGGCGGGCGCTACCTGGGCGCGGTGCTCGTAAACCTGCTCGTCTTTCTCGCCATCCCGCTGGGCGCCATGGCGGGGGCGGCGATGCCCTTCGTGGACGCGGACCGCATTGGCCCCTTTCGCCTGGACGCGTACGCGGCGCCGTTCGCGCTGATCGTGATCCCCAACGTGCTGCTGACGGCGGCGCTGTTCCTGGCCCTGGCGGCGCTGACCCGGCGGGTGCTGGCCAACCAGGTGGGCGGGATGGTGCTGCTGCTGGCGTGGACGGTGTCGCGCCTGTTCACCAGCGCGCTGGACGCGGACTGGGCGACGCACCTGTCGGACCCCTTTGGGCAGGCGCCGCTCAACTGGTCCACCCGCTACTGGACGGTGGCCGAGCAGAACTCACTGGCGCTTCCGCTGACCACGGCGCTGCTGGCCAACCGCGCGCTCTGGCTGGCGGTGGGCGCGGCGATCCTGGCGTACGGCATTACCCGGTTCCGCTTTGCGCAGTTCGCGCGCGAGGACGCGGGGCGCCGGCCGCTGGACGCGGGCGAGGAGGCGCCGTCGCTGGCGGCGAGGCTCACGCTGCCGCAGCCGCGCCGCTCGTTCGGCGGGAACGCCCGATGGGCGCAGCTGGCGACGATGACGCGGGACGGGATGCGGCGCATCTTCCGGGGCGTGTGGTTCTGGATTCTGGCGGGGCTGTGCGTGGCGTTCATCCTGATCTTCGCCACGGAGCTGGGGACCATCTACGGGACGGAGACGTACCCGGTCACCTACCAGGTGCTGGAGATGCTGGCGGGATCGTTCGTGCTCTTCCTGCTCATCATCATCACCATCTACGCCGGCGAGCTGGTGTGGGAAGAGCGCGAGTCGGGCGCCTCGCAGATCCACGACTCGCTGCCGGTGCCGACGTGGATCCCGTTCGCCTCCAAGACGGTTGCGCTGATCGCCATGGTGGCGGTGCTGCTGGCGGTGTCGATGGCCACGGGGATGCTGATCCAGGCGGCGCGCGGCTACTTTCGCTTTCAGCCCTGGCTGTACGTGCGCGAGCTGTTTGGCCTGTACCTGCCGATGTTCGCGCTCCTCGTGGTCCTCGCCGTCGCCGTGCAGTCGCTGGTGAACCACAAGTACGTGGGGCACCTGATCGTCATCCTGTTCTACGTCTCCACGCCGCTCCTGTACCTGGCCGGGCTCACCCACAACCTGTTCCACTACTCGTCCACCCCCGAGACGTTCTACAGCGACATGAACGGCTACGGGCACACGGTGCGGCCGTGGGGCTGGTACATGCTGTTCTGGGCGGGCGTCGCCATCCTGCTGGCGGTGCTGAGCAACCTGTTCTGGATGCGGGGGATGGAAACGGGCGGCCGGTGGCGCATGCGGCTCGCCCGTGCGCGCTTCGGGCGTCCCGCGCTGGCGGCCACGGCGCTGGCGGTGGCGCTGGTGCTGGGGACGGGCGGCTTCATCGTGTACAACACGGTGGAGCTGAACGAGTGGAAGAGCGGGGACGAGGAGGAGCGGATCACGGCGGAGTACGAGAAGCGCTACAAGCGCTACGAGTCGCTGCCGCAGCCCCGCATCACCGCGGTCACGCTGGACGTGGACATCTACCCGGAGCGCCGCGACCTGCGCATCCGCGGCACCTACCGGCTGGTGAACCGCTCGGGGCGCCCCATCGACCAGGTGCACGTGGACCTGCTGAACACGCTGCGCATCCGGCGGATGGACTTCGGGGTGCCGGCGCGGCGCATCATCGCGGACCGGGAGAAGGGATACTACGCCTTTCGCCTGGCGCGCCCGCTGGCGCCAGGGGACAGCACGGAGATGCGCTTCGACGTGGCGCACGAGACGCGCGGGTTCGAGGACGAGCCGTCGTTCTTTCCGGTGGTGGAGAACGGCACCTTCTTCAACAACCAGTACCTGCCGGGGATCGGCTACAACGCCGAGGGCGAGCTGGAGGACGAGGGCGCGCGCGAGCGCCACGGCCTGGCGACGCGCCCGCGGGTGCGGCCGATCGACGACCCGGTGGGGCGCACCCGCAACTTCGTGGCGCGCGACGCGGACTGGATCCGCTTCCAGGCGACGGTGTCCACCTCCGCGGACCAGACGGCGATCGCGCCGGGGCGGCTGGACCGCGAGTGGCGGCGCGGGGACCGGCGCTTTTTCCGGTACGTGATGGACGTGCCGATGCTGAACTTCTACTCGTTCCTGAGCGCCCGGTACGCGGTAAAGCGCGACCGGTGGAACGGGGTGCAGATCGAGATCTTTCACCACCCCGGCCACGAGTACAACCTGGACCGGATGACCAGGGCGGTGAAGGAGTCGCTGGACTACTACACGCGCTGGTACGGCCCGTATCCCCACCGGCAGGTGCGCATCGTGGAGTTTCCGCGCTACGGCGACTTTGCCCAGTCGTTCGCGGGGACCATTCCGTACAGCGAGGGGATCGGCTTCATCGCGGACGTCGAGGCGGACGACATCGACTACCCGTTCTTCGTGACGGCGCACGAGGTGGCGCACCAGTGGTGGGGGCACCAGCTGGTGCCGGCCGACGTGCAGGGCGGCGCCATGCTGAGCGAGACGCTGTCGGAGTACGGGGCGCTGATGGTGATGGAAAAGGAGTACGGGCGCGGCAAGATCGGCCGGTTCCTGCGGCACGAGCTGGACGGCTATCTGGACGGCCGCACGACGGAGCGGCGGGCCGAGATGCCGCTGGCCCTGGTGGAGAACCAGCAGTACATCCACTACAACAAGGGCGCGCTGGCGATGTACGCGCTGCGCGACTGGGTGGGCGAGGAGCGGGTGAACGGCGCGCTGCGGGCCTTCCTGGACGAGGCGCGGGGGATGCGCGGGCGCTACCCCACGTCGCAGGACCTGCTGCGCCACCTGCGCGCGGCCACGCCCGATTCGCTGCGGCCGGTGATCGAGGACCTGTTCGAGACGGTGACGCTGTGGGACCTGCGCGCCACGCGCGCGGAGGGGACGGACCTGGGGAACGGGCGCTACCAGGTGGAGGTGACGGTGACGGGCCGCAAGGTGCGCGCGGGGCCGCTGGGCGACGAGACGCCGGTGGCGATGGACGACCTGGTGGAGATCGGGGTGTTCGGCGCGGACAAGGAGGAGCCGATCTGGCTTCAGAAGGTTCGCTACGACGGGCGGCAGCGCACCTTTCGCATCGTGGTGAACGAGTGGCCGCGCCGGGCGGGGATCGATCCGCTGCACAAGCTGATCGACCGCGAGCTGGACGACAACGTGGAAGACATCACGCGCCGCCCCGGCACCGCGCGCCGCTCCGCGGGTGACAGTGCGCGGCGGGACAGCGTGCGCCGGCCGCCGCGCGATTCCGGCGGATGACATCAGCATTCATCCGGCTGACGATGGGTTGGGGTACAGAGGAACAGAGTCAAACAGAGAAAGCGAGTGGAAGCATGATCTCGTTTCCTCTGTCTGACTCTGTCCCTCTGTACGATCAATCTTTTCCAGGTATGCGGCGGGTTGGCCGGGCTTCTTCCCTGACTCGCTTACATGTGAATGGGGAGCGGGGATATGGGGACGGAGAAAGCGAGCCTGCGGCCCGGGGAGCGGGTGACGCGCGTGATCCGGCAGCGGCTGCACCTGCGCGGCGAGCTGATGCTGGCGGCGCTCCCCACGGCGACGGTGCTGCTGGTGCTGTACCTGGTGGAGACGCTGAGCGAGCAGCGGCTGCTGTTCGCGTCGCTGGCCTCCAGCGCGTTCCTGATCTACATGGACCCGGAGCACGGCACCAACCGGGTGCGCACGCTGGTGATCTCGCAGATCTCCGCCGCGCTGATCGGGCTGGCGACGTTCACGGTGCTGGGCCCCGGCTACGACGCGGGCGCGCTGGCCATGGTGCTCACCATTCTGCTGATGATCGTGAGCGACGCGGTGCACCCGCCGGCCGTTTCCACGGCGCTCAGCTTCTCGCTGCGCGCGGGCGACGAGAGCAATGTGGCGCTGTTTGGCCTTGCGGTGGCGATCACGGCGGCCCTGGTGCTGATGCAGCGCGCCGCCCTGTGGATGCTGGCGCGGCATAACTCGGGCTAAATTTTGCCCGCACCGACGCACTTCTGGTAGCAGCCCCATTGTTCAGTGATAGACCGACAGGGTGAGGAATTCGGTCCACGACCAGACGTGGTCGCTCAACCCGATGGCCATCGCCGGCGAGCGCCGAACGTAGCGCCGCCCGCCCGGAAGACCTGTCCGCTCCTG